>NZ_NOZG01000029.1:0-755974 GCF_002258575.1 Rhodococcus sp. 05-2254-5
GAACAGTTCGTTGCGGTCGGTGTCCTCAGGGGGCGGCTTGTCGCTGCCGTAGGTGTCTTCGAGTTTGGTGATCGCTTCACGGATCTTGTCGGTGCGTGCCCCAGGCCCGGTGGCGGCGGTGATCATCGCGGTGCGGGCGATATCGCGACCCTCTTGGGGGAGGTTCTTCGGTGGTGCTTCGGCGAAGGTGAGAATCAGGGCGGCGTGGTCGACGGTCATGCTGCCGGTGTTCACTGCGTCGGCGATGTCGGGGAAGTTCTTCAACCCGCGAGCGAGGGCCACGATCTTGTTGGCTTTGCTCGGGGTGAGGAGGGTGGTGGAGGTCAGCCACCCTGCGGGTCCGGGGAAGCCGAGCTTCTCCCTGCTCACGCGGGTGTCGATGTCGGCGACGAGGGCGATGCGGCGTGCTTCGAGCAGTTGGATCTTGTGGGAGACCGCAGCGGCGTCGGCGAGAAGTTCACTCTCGCTCAGTTGCCAGATCTCCGTGGTCATAGGAAGAAGTGTATCGAACGTGCGTTCGATAGGCAATGATGGTGCAATCGAAAACTATTGCTGTGCATAAGGATTCGCGAACCGGAACCTGTCGGTAGCCCATGGTAAGAGAAATGCCTAGAGCACGACGGTCCCCTGGTGATACAGAATCGTCCACTCCCCTGCCCGTCGCTGCCAGAGTGTCGCTCGCCGGGTGCGTCTGTCCATCTGCAGCAGCGAGTACGTCAACAGATACGTGTCCGAGGCGATCTCACGGACCTCGAATTCACTGGCTTCCCAGTCGATATCGCGGTCGCCGAACGGGTCCTCCCGATAGCGCTTTTCGAGAACGGCCCACACCTCGTCACGGTCGTATCGGGTACCGGACGCACCGACCTCCCAGAAATCGACATCGGTCAGACGATCGAAATCTTCACGCGTGATGCCGTACTCACGGCGGTGGAAAATGGGTTCACGCCGTTCGAGCTCCGCGAGCACGGATCGCACGTCGACCACCGGTCTGCCTGCGGCAGCGTCAGCCGATGGTTCCGAGCGAAGCCAGTGTCTTGACCACGGCGCGCGCGGCCTCGGCACCCTTGGTTTCGAGGTGCGCGGTGAAGAAGGCGTTGTGATCGGCGTGTTCGTGGAAGTGATGAGGAGTCAGAACCACCGAGAACACGGGGACGTCGGTGTCGAGCTGCACCCGCATCAGCCCGTCGATCACCGCCGTTTCGACGAAGTCGTGTCGGTAGATTCCGCCGTCCACGACGAGCGCTGCGGCGACGATCGCCGCATACTTTCCGGTTCTGGCGAGCCGCTGCGCGTGCAGCGGGATCTCGAATGCTCCGGGCACCTCGAAGACGTCGACCGCGGTGTCGGCATGGCCCAACTGCTCGAGTTCGGCGGAGAAACCCACCCGCGCACGATCGACGATGTCCAGGTGCCAGGCGGCATGGACGAAGGCAATGGATCCGGCCAGTGGAGTGGTCATGGATGCGATGCTAGCGGTATCGCTCGTCGAGCAAGTCGAGTGTTGCGCCATCGAATTCGCCGGAGAAATACTTCTGCAACACTTCGACGAAAACGGACTGTCCCTTGGTAGCTTCGGCGAAAAGCGTCATGGACGAGTGCAGCTTCAGATTGTCCGGGTAACCGAAGATCTCGTCGACCGTGCTGCCCTCGACCGCAAGAGTGAGCTGCGCGGCTTTCTTCAGGCGTGGCCCGAGAACTTCGTGGGACAGGTACAGCTCGGCCTCGGTCAGGTCTGCGATGCCGAAGTGCTGAGCGGTGGCACTGCGGCCCAGGCCGGCCAACTGCGGAAACACGAACCACATCCAGTGAGTCTGTTTCCGGCCTGCCTTCAACTCCTTGACCACGACGTTCCAGACGGGATCCTGGGCGTCGACGAAGCGTTGCAGGTCGTATTCGGTCATACCGACAACTTAGCGACACAGGAGTGGAGCCTGCGGAACGACCCGATGGCAAGAGTGGAGCCTGCGGAACGACCCGGTCAGGTGAATCCGCGGAGCAGGGTGTCGACCGTGGCGTCGAGCAGGTCATCGGCAGGCATGCCGTCGAGGAGGTCGCCGGCGGCGAGCACGGCGAGTCCGTGGACGCTCGCGAACGCGACGCGGGCGAGGACGGCAGGCGATGCTTCGGTGATGACTCCCGCGTCCATCGCAGCGTGCAGCAAGGATTCCGTCGCCGCCATGCTTTCGTGCGCAACGTCTTTGAGTTGTTCGCTGGCCTCGGGGTGATGCTTGGTGCTGTACATGACGTCCAAGAGCTGCGGGTGTTCGACTGCAAAACCCAGGTAGGCGCGGGCGACACCACGAAACTTGGCCAGCAGCTCTCCCGGCCCGGTGGCCGCGTCGACCATTCGGCGATTCATTTCCTGAAAGCCGTGCAGCGCCAACGCATCCAGCAGTGCTTGCTTGTCGCGGAAGTGGCGCGCGGGGGCTGCGTGACTGACACCCACGTCTCGGGCCAACTGCCGCAGCGACAGCGCATCTACGCCGTCGCTGGCGATGCTCCGCTCGGCCTCCTCCAGGAGCACCGCGCGCAGATCACCGTGGTGGTAGCGCTCCGTTGCCATGGACTCACCCTAGGCGATGTTGGCGTTGACAACAATGATGACAGTGCCTACATTTGCTCGCGTGACATCCACAGCACTCATCACCGGGGCGAGCTCCGGCCTCGGCGAGGAATTCGCCCATCGCTTTGCCGCACGCGGCGAAAACGTCGTCCTCGTGGCACGACGGGCGGACCGACTCGAGACACTTGCCCGCCGCATCGAAGCAGACCACGGCGTCACTGCGACCGCCGTCGCCATGGACCTGGGCGTACCGGGCATCGGCGAGTCACTACGAAAGAACTTGGCCGACAAAGGGATAACACCCACGACGCTGATCAACAATGCAGGATTCGGGACCCACGGGCGCTTTCGCGACGAGGATCCGGCGCGGGTGGCGTCGGAAATCGCATTGAACGTCAGCGCGCTGGTGGATCTGACACATGCGTTTCTGCCGAATCTGACCGGAGCGTTGATCAACATCGCGAGTACCGCTGCGTACCAGCCCACTCCGAACATGGCGGTATACGGGGCGACGAAGGCGTTCGTACTGAACTTCACCGAGGCGCTCGCCTACGAGTACCGCACGTCACCACTGAAGATCCTCGCTCTCTCCCCCGGCCCGACGCGCACCGAGTTCTTCGACGTCGTCGGATCCGAGGATGCCGCAGTGGGCAACTTCCAGACCTCCGAGCAGGTGGTCTCGACGGCCATGCGCGCCTTGGACTCTCGCCGTACCCCTGCCAGCGTCGTGTCCGGTCTGTCCAACAAGATCAGCGCCGGCAGTGTGCGTCTCGCGCCACGATCGTTGGCCGCGATAATCAGCGGTCGCCTACTGAAGGCCTGACCCCTAACCCCGCGGTCGACGCGAATCGATCACTCCCGTGTCGAATCCGGCCAAGTGCAGTCCGCCGTGGAAGCGGGCGTGTTCGATCTTGAGGCACCGGTCCATGACGACGTTCAGTCCCGCCGCCTCGGCGTCGTGGGCCACCTGCTCGTGCCACAACCCGAGCTGCAACCAGATCGTCTTCGCCTGCGCAGCAATGGTTTCGCTCAACACCTCCGGGAGATCGTCGTACTTGCGAAAGACGTCGACCAGGTCCGGACTCTTCGGTAGATCCGAGAGAGTCGGATAGACGGTCGTTCCTTCGATGTCCGAGACCGTCGGATTGACGAGAAATATTTCGTAGTTGCTTGTCGAGGACAGATACCGATTGACGAAATAGCTTGCTCGCGACGGGTTCTTGGACGCACCGACGATCGCGACGGTTTTCGTCTCACGCAAGATCCGCTGACGGTCCTGAGCGGAGGGTCCCTGCCAGGTTCGTTCGCTCATGACCGCGCCTTCCCGGTTGCCAGCGTCAAGGCCTGATCGAGATCCCACAGCAGGTCCTCACCGTCTTCGAGGCCGACACTGATCCGAATGAGTTCGGGCCCCACCCCCGCGCCGGCCAGTTGATCATCGCTGAGCTGTCGGTGGGTGGTGCTGGCCGGGTGGATGACCAGGGTGCGTACGTCGCCGATGTTCGCGACGTGACTGGCCACCTGGACGCTCTCGACGAACGTTCGGCCGGCGTCGCGACCACCTTCGATGCCGAATGCGAACACCGCGCCCGGACCCGAGGGCAGATATTTCGCGGCGCGGTCGTGGTGCGAATGACTCTGCAATCCAGCCCATCTCACGTACTCGATGCGTGGGTCCGACTCGAGCCACTCGGCGACGACGCGCGCATTGGCCACGTGCGCGTCCATGCGCTGCGGCAACGTCTCGACGCCCTGGATCAGCGTGAAGGCAGAGTGCGGAGCCAGTGCTGCACCGATGTCGCGCAGTTGCTCACTGCGCAATTTGGTGAGAAATCCGTACTCCCCGAAGTTGCCCCACCACGACAGGCCCCCGTACGAGGCCACCGGCTCGGTCATCTGCGGGAACTTGCCTCGGCCCCAATCGAATCGACCGGACTCCACCACGACGCCGCCGAGCGTGGAGCCGTGACCGCCGAGAAACTTCGTTGCCGAGTGAATGACGATGTCGGCTCCGAACTCGATCGGCCGGCTCAACCACGGTGTCGCCATCGTCGCGTCGACCACCAGCGGGATCCCATGATCGTGCGCGACCGCGGCGAGACCCTCGAGATCGGCGATCTCACCGGAGGGGTTACCGATGACCTCCGCGTAAATCAACTTGGTCGAATCTGTTACCGCCGCCGCATAATCGGCCGGGTCCGTGCCGGGAACGAAGGTGGTCTCGACGCCGAAGCGCCGCAGTGTGACGTCGAGTTGCGTCACGGTTCCGCCGTAGAGTCCGGCTGCCGCGACGATGTGATCACCGGTGCCGGCCAGCGCGGCGAACACCGCGAACTCGGCCGCGAGCCCGCTGGCGAACGCGACCGCCCCGATGCCGCCTTCGAGGCTCGCGATGCGCTCCTCGAAGGCGGCGACCGTCGGGTTACCGATGCGGCTGTAGACGTTGCCGTACTTCTGCAGAGCGAACAGATCCCCTGCGTCAGCAGAATCCTCGAACACGTAGCTCGCCGTTTGATAGATCGGCACCGCACGCGAACCGGTTGCCGAGTCGGGCCGCGCGCCGGCGTGAATTGCTCTGGTACGCAGGCCGAATGTTCGCTCGCTCATGACGTCAGGCCGTTTCGAGGACGGTGTGGATCGGCGTGGGGTTACGCGTGAGATCCAGTACCGGGCAGTGATCGTCCACGGCCTGCTGCAATTCCTCGTACCGCTCACGGGTCTCGGGCCCGGTGACCGTCACGACGACGCGCACCTCACCGAATCCCGGCCGCACGTCGTCGTCGAAACCGAAGAAGCCACGTACGTCGAGGTCGCCCTCGGCCTTCGCCTTGATGTCGTCGACGACGATACCGAGCTTCTCGGCCCAGACGCGGTACGTGACCACCTGGCAGGACAGCAGCGACGCGAGGTAGTACTCCACGGGATTGGCGGCCGTGTTCTCTCCGCCGAGGGCCGGCGGCTCGTCGACCTCGACGCTGAACTTGCCGAGTGTGACGGTGCTGGCGACGGCATCGTGCGCGGTGACGGAGGCACGGAATACAGCGTGAGCGTTCTTCGCGTCCGCGCGTACTGCGTCGTCGGTGGCAGCGATGACGCCACCGAGATGGGAGACAGATGTGGTCATGAGTGATCCTGTTCGTCGAAAAAGGTTGCCGGAACGACCCGAGGAGCGTGCGGAGCTCGTCGGGGCTGGGTTCGATCGACAGTTACGAACAGGAAGAAGTGCAGACCAGGCACAGATCGATGGTGCGACGACGCACGAGCCTTCTGCCCGCGTCGGTCACATGTGTCTCGGTCACGGTGCCGACAATAGCCTAAGAGAACTGGTCTGCGCCGACGTCGGTTTCGTCGTCGGTGATCGCGGCGACGATCCGTGCTGCCACTGCCTCCGGCGTCAGGCCCTGCGGCAGTTTCGGTGCCTGCCCTGCGATCGGCCGCGTTGCCAGCCCCGTCTCGGTGTGCGGAGGCCGTACGTCGACGATACGGATCTTCGACTTCCGCGCTTCTGTGCGAACACTTTTCACCAGAGCACTCGCCGCGGCCTTGCTCGCCGAGTAAGCACCCATGTTGGGCATCGGCTTGTCTGCGACCACCGCACTGATGTTCAGTACGAATCCACCCTGATCCAGAGTGGTCAGCGCTTCACGCATGATGCGCAGCGGTGCCAGGTAGTTGAGCAACAGCAGCTCGTCGACGGTGTCGTCGTCCACCTCGGCGACCGAACCGAAGGCCACCACACCCGCCGCGATCACGATCCCGTCGAGACCGCCGTGGTGTTCGACGGCCTCCGCGACTACCGATCGAGCCGAATCCGGCAGCGTCAGATCGGCATTCACCGTGTGATGCTCCGCGGACTCGAGGCTGCGTCCGCTGATGGTAAGCCGCGCGCCGGCCTGGGCGAGTTGCTCGACGATCGGACCGCCGAGCCCGCCACTGGCACCGAATACGAGAATGCGTGCGCCGTCGAGGTTCATGACTCGAAGCTAGCGCGTTGCACCCGACCCGCGCTCACAACGCGGAGTCAGCCGAGGAGCTTCTTCTGCACCTTGCCCATGGCATTGCGCGGCAGCGAGTCGACGACGCGAATCTCCCGGGGGCGCTTGTGGATCGACAATTCGGTGGCCACCAGGTCGATGAGCACTCGGTCCTCGACCTCGGTACCGACGACGAACGCCACGATGCGTTGACCCAGATCGTCGTCGGGCAGGCCGACGACAGCTACTTCGTCCACGCTCGGGTGGCCCAGCAACACCGTCTCGATCTCCCCCGCGCCGACGCGATAGCCGCCGGACTTGATCAGGTCGGTCGAGGCTCGCCCGACGATGCGGTGGAACCCGTCTGGCTCGATGAGCGCGACGTCCCCGGTGTCGAACCACCCGTCCTCGGTGTAGGTCTTCGCCGTCGCCTCGGGGTTGTTCAGGTAGCCGTCGAACAACATAGGGCAGCGGATCTGCAAGGCACCGATGGATTCGCCGTCGTGCGGCAGGATGTCGCCCTGCTCGCCCAGCAGTCGGGTTTCGACGCCTGCGACGGGCAGTCCCACCGATCCTGGTCGACGTTCACCGTCGGCGCGGGTGCTGATGGTGATGAGGGTTTCGCTCATGCCGTACCGCTCGATCGGAGCCTGACCGGTGAACTCACGCAGCTTCTCGAACACCGGAACCGGGAGCGGCGCACTGCCGGACACCAATAGTCGGGCGTGGGCCAGGGCGCGGGCGGACGTCTCATCCGCGGCGACGCGCGACCATACGGTCGGCACCCCGAAATACAGAGAACCCCGCGCTGCCGCATAGAGCTCGGGAGTCGGTTTGCCGGTGTGGATCAGCGGGCTGCCGACTCGCAGTGGGCCGAGCAACCCGAGAATCAGTCCGTGCACGTGAAACAGCGGAAGACCGTGCACCAGAGTGTCTTTCCACGTCCAGCTCCAGGCCTGCGCCAACGCGTCGAGCCCGGCCGCGATGGCGCTGCGAGAAATCAACACACCTTTCGGTGAGCCGGTGGTGCCGGAGGTGTAGAGCACGAACGCGATCGACGACGGCTGCGGCTCGGGGTAGCTGTGCCACGACCGTGCGTGCTGACGCACCGGCAGAACCGTCAGACCCGCGGTGTCCGGCGGCGCTTCGCCGAGCCACGCCTGCGCACCCGAATCGCGGAGGATGTGCTCACGTTCGGCCGAGCCTGCATCCGGTGGGACGGGAACAACGGTGACGCCGGCAATCAACGCACCGACGACGGCGAGCACCGTTTTCACCGATGGCGTCGCGTGGATGGCGAGCCGATCTGCCCGGCCGATGCGCTCGGCTACGGAAGTCGCCGCTCCCAGGATGTCGGCACGAGAGAGCGAGATGCCGTCGATGGTGACGGCGTCGGGAATATCGTCTCCCCGCGCAACGGCGAGTGGGTTCAGTGAACGAAGCAGCACATGGCTACCGTACAGACATGGACGTGGACGGAATCGACACCGGCGACTACGCCGAGTACATGACGGTCGCCGCCGGTGACCTGCAGGCGGGTGTCTATCTGATCGGAACCGACGCCGAACAGGACGTCGATTCCGAGGACGACCTCGACCTGGACCTCGAGGACGAGGACTCCGACGACGAGGACATCGACCTCGCGCACGTCAGTGACGGAGCGCCGCGACTGGTCTACTCGGTGCAGTCCGACGATTTCTGGACGCGAGTGGAGTTGGCCGACCTCCGAGCGACTCAGCTCTACGAGGAGGCGCACGCGCGCAACCCCGAGGTCAACGCCGAACCGAAGCGGTTCACCACCGTCGAAGCCTTCGGCAGCAACGAATTGGTCTACATCCTGCGCATCAGGCGCGGCGGATGGGACGTCGGCGAGCCGGGTCTCGACTGACGGTCCACCGCAACTAGGCCGAGGACGCCACCGTTCCGATTCCGAGGGCGACGAGGAATCCAGCGCTGATGCGGTCCAGCCAGTCGGTCACGGCCGGTTTACGCAGCAGCGTCACAGCGCGTGAGGCGAGAACGGAGAACACTCCCATCACCACGGCAGCGACAACCACCTCGACCAGACCGAGCGTCATGGCACCGGTGAACGTGACGACGGTGAGGAACTGCGGTACCACCGCGAGGTAGAACAGTCCGACCTTCGGGTTGAGCGCGCACGAGAGAACTCCGGCACCGAACGCCGACCACGCGGACGCAGCGACAGGCAGGAGCGGCTCGCCGTCCACCTTGTTCTTACGTCGCGCCCGGAAAGCCTTCACGCCCAGATACAGCAGGTACAACCCACCGAGAACTTTGACGACGCGGTATGCCGTCGCGGATTGCTCGACGATCGCCGCCAACCCGACGGCCACCAGCACGGCCCAGAACAGTCCGCCGATCGCGACACCCATCGCCGCAGCGACGCCTGGCTTGAGGCCGCCGATGCTGTAGCGGAGCACCAGAAACGAATCCGGCCCGGGCAGAATCGCCAGCAGAAAGCACACACCGGCGAAGCTGAGCAGCAGGCTGAGGGTCATGGGTACATGAGAACACCCGATCCGAGCAGGGGCCAACTGAGCTCAGTGTCCACTATTCGTATCGAGAACCGGGATCCCGTCGATCGGGCCGAATAGTGGACACTCAGCGCACCTCGAGCTCACACACGTCAGCGGGGCCGAAGCCAACTGAGGTGAGTGTCCACAATTCGCATCGAGAAGCGGGATCCCGTCAGCGGAGGGAAATAGCGGACGCTCAGCGCACTACAACACTCAGCGCACTGAAACACTCAGCGCACCACGAAGCTCGGCTAACCGCGCAGGCGAGCCGCCGCAGCCTCGATGCGTTCGTCCGTCGCAGTCAGTGCGATGCGGACGTGTTTGCCACCGTTCGGTCCGTAGAACTCTCCCGGTGCGGCGAGGATGCCGCGTTCGGCGAGCCAGTCGACGGTGTCGCGGCACGGCTCGTCGCGGGTGGCCCACAGGTAGAGCCCGGCCTCCGAGTGGTCGACGCGGAAGCCGGCTGCCTCGACGGCAGACTTCAAAGTCGTTCGCCGGGCGCGGTATCGCTCTCGCTGGATGTTCTCGTGCTCGTCGTCGGCCAGAGCCGCGGTCATGGCGGCCTGAATGGGGAGCGGCACCATCATCCCTGCGTGCTTGCGAACCTCGAGCAATTCGGCGATCAGGGAAGCGTCGCCGGTGACGAAACCGGCGCGGTAGCTGGCCAGATTCGAGGTCTTCGAAAGTGAGTGCACAGCAAGCAGATTGGTGTGATCGCCGTCGCAGACGCGCGGGTCGAGAACCGAGACGGCGTCGGCTTCCCAGGTCAGCCCCAGGTAGCACTCGTCGGAGACGACGATGGCGTCGCGCTCGCGGGCCCACTCGACGACCTTGCGCAGGTGCTCGACTCCGAGCACCTTGCCGGTCGGGTTCGACGGCGAGTTGACGAAGATCAGCGAGGCGCGTTCGGGGCCGAGACGATTCAGTCCGTCTGCACGAAGAATTCGTGCACCGGCGAACAGCGCACCCACTTCGTATGTGGGATACGCCAATTCGGGGATGACGACAAGATCATCGGCACCCAGACCCAGCAGACTCGGCAACCAGGCGATCATTTCCTTGGTACCGATGGCCGGAAGCACTGCGTCGGTCGAGATACCGGTGATCGAGTAGCGACGTTCGAGCGACGCCACCGCGGCCTCCCGCAGCGCGGCGGTACCGACGGTCGTCGGGTAACCGGGCTCGTCGGCCACCGAGTTCAACGCGACCCGAATCACCTCGGCGACCGGGTCGACGGGCGTGCCGACCGACAGATTCACGATGCCGTCCGGGTGCGCCGACGCCTTCTCCTTGGCAGCGGTCAGCGAGTCCCACGGAAAGTCGGGCAGCGTCGCTGCCACCGCTCTGCGTGCCAAGGCGTCAGTTCTCGCCCATGGGAGGCAGAGCCTTGATGAACGGTGGGTCGTAGTCGGTCTTGCCGAGTTTCGCTGCGCCACCCGGAGATCCGAGATCGTCGAAGAAATCGACGTTGGCGCTGACGTATGCACTCCACTGCTCGGGCACGTCGTCTTCGTAGAAGATGGCCTCGACGGGGCACACGGGTTCGCAGGCTCCGCAGTCGACGCATTCGTCGGGGTGGATGTACAGCATTCGGTTACCCTCGTAGATGCAATCCACCGGGCACTCTTCGATGCACGCTTTGTCCAGTACATCTACGCACGGTTCTGCAATCGAGTAGGTCACTGCTGCTCTCCCCTCCTTGTATAGATCGTGGGCGCTCTCGCGCCCTCAGCATCCTAGTATCGCGGTCCGAACCTGGGGCAATCCGACCAGGGTGACCTCACCTGCTCCGGCCTGCTATCGCCGGAGCTGCTTCGCGGGCTGGGCCACCGAAGCCGACGCCGTCTTGTGGTCGGCGAGCCACTTGCGTCCCTGCTTGGCAGCGCGCGACAGTGCGCCCCGCTCACCGAGATATCCGGCGACGCCACCGACGAGCGGGATGGCTCCGAGTACCCGATAGAACCCGCGTGGATGCGGGCGCTTCTCCAACTCGCCTGCCACGTCACGCAGCACGTTGGCGATCTGCCACATTCCGCGCAGCAGTGCGAACGGGCCGGATTTCGGCGATTCTTCCTTCTTCGCAGGAGCACTGTCGGCCAAGGATGTCAGGTCACGCTTGCACAGCACCGACCCGAGCAGCGCCACGTGCGTCTCGCGGTCGGTCACTCCGGATTCGCGAGCCACGGCGACGAGCACCATCGCCTGGTTGGCGAACCCGAGCAGATCCTGGATCGGCAAACGGTTGACCAGGATGCCGAAGACGCCGGGGAAGGCGACGGCGACAGTGTTGAGAGCTCCGATGCGATTGACCCACCACTGCGAACGAGCATCACTGTCGAGCTTCTCCCAGCCGGCGGTACCCGGGAAGTCGGTGGTGTCGAACGCCTTGGCCAGGAAGTCGATGACGTTGTCGAGGGTCGAATCGTCCGCGGAGGACTCGCGGAACGTCCGTCCTTTCAGTCCGATCGGGTCACGCGTGGCCAGGATGTCGAGCACGGGATGAATGATGGCGACGGCACTGCTCAGTACCGCGGCGACTCGACGGTCGTCCATGTCGGGCAAACTCCGTTTCGGGTAAAGACCTGTAGGTCAGATCAGGCCGGCGACCGACACCGCCGGTGCCGGGCCGTACGTGGTGGTGCGCTGACGAACCGGTCGTCCGATGCCGTCGGCGATCTCGTGCAGTTCCGCGACGGTCTTCTCCGAACCGTTCTGCGAACCCGCCATGCGCGAGATCGTCTCTTCCATCAGGGTCCCGCCCAGATCGTTCGCGCCTCCGTTCAGCATCGCCTGTGTACCCGTGATTCCCAATTTCACCCATGAGGTCTGAATGTTGTCGATACGGCCGTGCAGCATGATCCTGGCCAGAGCATGCACCGCGCGGTTGTCCCGATTGGTCGGGCCGGGCCGCGAGGCACCCGCCAGATACAGCGGCGACGACTGGTGCACGAACGGCAGCGGCACGAACTCGGTAAACCCGCCCGTCTTGTCCTGGATCTTCTTGAGCACGTTCAGATGCCCGACCCAGTGCGAGGGATTGTCGACGTGGCCGTACATCATCGTCGAGCTCGATCGCAGGCCCACCTCGTGCGCGGTGGTGATCACTTCGATCCATTCGGCTGCGGGCAGCTTGCCCTTGGTGAGCACCCACCGCACCTCGTCGTCGAGAATCTCTGCGGCGGTACCCGGAATCGAGTCCAGGCCGGCGGCCCGCAGCTCGGTGAGCCACTCGCGGATCGACTGGCCGCCGCGGGAGGCCCCGTTGACGATCTCCATCGGCGAGAACGCGTGCACGTGCATCGACGGCACTTTCGCCTTGACCGCACGGACCAGATCGGCGTAGCCCGTCACCGGCAGCTCCGGGTCGATGCCGCCCTGCATGCACACCTCGGTGGCACCGACCACGTGCGCTTCCCACGCACGGTCGGCCACTTCGGCAGTGGACAGCGTGAACGCGTCCGCGTCACCCTTGCGCTGGGCGAACGCGCAGAAACGGCATCCGGTGTAGCAGATGTTGGTGAAGTTGATGTTCCGGTTCACCACGTAGGTGACGGTGTCCCCGTTGACCTGCTTGCGCAGATCGTCGGCCAGCGCAGCGACGGCGTCCATGCCGGGGCCCTCGGCCGTCGCCAGTGCGAGGTACTGCTCGTCCGACAGACCGGCCGGGTCCTTCTCCGCTGCTGTCAATGCCGACACCAGGTCGCGGTCGACTCGTTCGAGACCGGCCAGGTCGCGCACCTGCTCACGAATGGAATCCCAGTCGCCGAACGCATTCGCCAGATCCGAGCGGGTCTCGGTGTTGCGGCCCTCGGTGTCGATCTCGGTGTTCAGATCCACCCGTCCCGAGGACTCCCATTCCTCGTCCGGCTCCTGCCACGGCAGACCCGTCGGGTTCACGCCCTCGCGTGCCATCCCGGTCTCCGGGTCGGCCAACGCCCGCACGTGTGCCGAGATCCGCGGGTCGATCCACGGTGCACCGGCCAACACGTACTGCGGCTGCGCGGCAGTGCGCTCCACGAGCGTGTAACCGGCGGCCGCCGACAACTCGGCAAGAGTGTCGAGGTTCGGCCACGGCCGCTCGGGATTGACGTGGTCGGGAGTCAGCGGCGAGACACCGCCCCAATCGTCGACGCCTGCGCCGAGCAACGCGGCGGTCTCCTCCGCTGCGACGAGGTTCGGCGGGGCCTGAATTCGCATCGACGGACCGACCACCATGCGCGTCACCGCGATGGTCGCCAGGAATTCTTCGAGACCGGCGTCGGGCACGGAACGCATCGCGGTATCGGACTTGGCCAGGAAGTTCTGCACGATGATCTCTTGGACATGGCCGAAAGACTTGTGCACCTTACGAATTGCCATGATGGACTCGGCCCTGTCCCGCAACGTCTCACCGATGCCGACGAGGATGCCCGTCGTGAAGGGAATGTTGAGCCGGCCCGCGTCGGTCAGTGTGCGCAGCCGAACCTCGGGATCCTTGTCGGGACTGCCGTAATGCGCCTGCCCCTTCTCCTCGAACAGCCGACGCGAGGTGGTCTCGAGCATCATGCCCATTGAGGGGGCCACCGGCTTGAGGCGCGAGAGTTCCTGCCACGACATCACTCCGGGATTGAGGTGCGGCAGCAGGCCGGTCTCTTCGAGCACCCTGATCGACATCGCGCGCACGTAGTCCAGAGTCGAGTCGTAGCCGCGCGAGTCCAGCCACGCCTTGGCCTCGGGCCACCGCTCCTCCGGCCTGTCGCCGAGCGTGAACAGCGCCTCCTTGCAGCCCAACTCGGCGCCCTTCCGGGCGACGTCGATGATCTCGTCGGGATCCATGAACATCCCGTGCCCGGCCGCATTGAGCTTGCCCGGCACCGTGACGAACGTGCAATAGTGGCACTTGTCGCGGCACAACCGAGTGATGGGCACGAACACCTTGCGCGAATACGACACGGTCTTCGGCCGGCCCGCCGACTCCAACCCGGCATCGCGAACCCGGGACGCCGACGTCATCAGATCGGTCAGATCGTCACCGCGAGCGTGCAGCAAGACCGTTGCTTCGTCGACGTTCAGTGACACCCCGTCGCGGGCGCGACGCAGAACGCGGCGCATGGCGGAGGCGGCTGGAGCGGTATCAGGCTGCGAAGTCACCAGTCGATCATGCGCCTTCTTGGTACGCACGTGCCACCCGCGGGTGGGCCTGCGGCCCTTGTGCGCGTTTTGCGTACCTGGAAGGGCACAAAACGCGCACGACGGGGCAGCGCTAGGTTTGTACTGTGACAACGATGACAGACCCACAGTGGCAGCCTTCTCCCCGTGCGCGTCTGCTCTGGACACTTAGCGCCGGACTGCTGTGGCTACCGGTGTTCATCGCTCAGATCGTCTGGTTTTTCGTCGACTCGAACCGGACGTCGTGGCTGCACGTCACCGTCCTCGTCGCATCGGTCGTGCTGACCGCACTGCACCTCGCGATCGTGCCGCAGTGGCGCTACCGCGTGCACCGCTGGGAGATCAGCGACACCGCCGTGTACACCCGCACCGGTTGGCTCAGCCAAGAACGACGCATCGCCCCCATCTCGCGGGTGCAGACCGTCGACACCGAGCGTGGACCACTCGATCGTCTGCTCGGGTTGGCGACGGTCACCGTGACGACGGCATCGTCGGCGGGCGCGGTGAAGATCACCGCACTCGATCAGGCCGTTGCGGACGAGACCGTCACGCGACTGACCGATATCGCCGGCCGCACCGTCGGAGATGCCACATGACCGATCAGGCGGAGTTGCTGGCAGTCGAAGAGGAGCAGCCGTGGTTGCGCCTGGACAAGCGAATGTTGTTGGTGCATCCGGTGAACGAGGGCATCAAGATCCTGCCGGTACTGCTGATCTCGTTCTTCGTCGGCAGTCAGAGCGGTAATCACTACTGGAGTCTGGGCATCCTCGCGGTCGTCGTCGTGTTCGCGATTGCGCGCTGGTTCACCACCAGCTACCGGATCGGGCCGGTGCACGTACAACTGCGCACCGGCGTACTGCAGAAGAAAGTACTGTCTATCCCGCGCAACAGGATTCGGTCGGTCGACGTGGAAGCGAACGTACTGCACCGAGTGCTCGGCCTGTCCATTCTCCGCATCGGGACCGGCCAGCAGGCGGGCAAAGGCGAGGCTTTCGAGCTCAACGCCCTCGACACGTCACTGGTGCCGGAGCTTCGCGGCGAACTGCTGCAGCGGGTGTCGGGCCGAACAACGCCGAGCGACGGAATGCCCGTTGCCGCAAACGACCCCGGCGTCGAGATTGCGCACTGGCAGTTCTCGTGGGTGCGGTTCGCGCCGTTCTCCATCACCGGCATCGTCACCATCGCCGCGGCAGTGGGCGTGCTGTTCCAATACGGCATCGGACAGACGTTGGCGGAGACGTCGGTGGTCTCGAACAGCGTCGAATCGGCGCAGCGGTTCGGCATCGCCCTGTTCGTCGTCCTCGCACTGATTGTGCTCCTCGTGGTGTCCAGCATCTTCGCCTGCGTTCGATACCTGATCACCTACGGCAACCTGACCGTCACCGACCAGGGTCGCACCCTGCACGTCAGCCACGGGCTGCTCCGCACCCGTCAGTCGACCCTCGACCGCAAGAGACTGCGCGGCACTTCTCTGTCGCTACCACTACTACTGAGGTCGGTCGGCGGGGCTCGACTCGACGCCATCATGACCGGAGTGAGCGCCGAGAAGAAGGAATCGTCGCTGCTGCTCCCCCAAGCTCCGCGGGCCGAGGCGCTGCGCATGATGACCACGGTGCTCGGCGACGCAGGCATGCACGGCAATGCCGACCGCCCGCTTCTGCAGCACGGGCCTGCCGCGCGGCGACGCCGCTACACCCGGGCCGTTCTACCGCTGCTCGTCGTCGCGGCCGGACTGGGAATTGCGCAGTCTCTCGGCGCACCGATCCCGATCCTCGCGTGGATCGCCGTGGCCGTGCTGTTCGTGGCCGCCGTCGGACTTGCTCACGACCGCTACCGCGGCCTCGGGCACGCCGTCCTGCCCGGCTGGCTGATCACCCAGCACGGATCGCTCGACCGCACCCGGCACAGCCTCGAAGCCGGCGGCATCATCGGTTGGACGGTGCGCCAGACGTTCTTCCAACGTCGCGCCGGCGTGGCCACCGTCGTGGCAGCGACACCGGCGGGCGTCGGACGCTACGAGGTGGTCGACATACCCATCGAGAACGCGTGGGCCATGATCGACGCCGTCACACCGGGTGCCGGGGACGTCTGGCTTCGACGCAGCACGTAAAGACGCAGCACGTGAAGACGCAGCACGTGAAAACGTAGCCGATAAAGAAGGAGCCGATGAAGAAGGAGCGCCCGCAGACCATCGCGCAACTCGACCTGGCGGTGTCCCAGTGTCGCGCCTGTCCACGGCTGGTGCAGTGGCGCGAACAGGTCGCTGCCGAGAAGCGCGCCGCGTTCGCAAACGAAACGTATTGGGGGCGAGCCGTTCCCAGTTTCGGCCCGGCCGATGCGTCGATGTTGATCGTCGGGCTCGCCCCGGCCGCCCACGGCGGCAATCGCACCGGACGGATGTTCACCGGGGACCGCAGCGGAGACGTGCTCTACCGAGCCATGCATGCCGTCGGGCTCGCCAGCCAACCGACCGCGACGCACATCGGCGACGGGCTGACGCTCAACGGAGTTCGTATTGCAGCCCCCGTGCACTGCGCTCCGCCGCAGAACAAGCCGACTCCCGCCGAGCGCGATCGGTGTCGCCCCTGGCTCGACGACGAATTGCGCTTGCTGCGTCCGCGACTGAGATCGATTCTCGTGCTCGGGGCGTTCGGTTGGCAGTCGCTGCTACCGATTCTCGCCGCGAACGGGTGGGAAATACCCAGGCCCGCACCGAAATTCGGGCACGGCACGCAGCTCGATCTGGGCTCGATCACCGTGTTCGCCAGCTACCACGTCAGTCAGCGAAACACATTCACCGGACTGCTGACTCCGACGATGATCGAGGACGTGCTCCGGAATGCGGGTCGGCACGCACGCTTGCTGTGATGGCTTTCATTCTGAACATGAACAGCAGCACACCCGCCGGCCCGGCACCGGCCACGATGAGCAGCATCGTGCGCCAGTCGGCCAGCAGCAGAACATCGTTGCCGGGGCCGCCGAACATGCACAGCACTACTGCGACGAACCATCCGAGCAGCGGCGACGCCACCCAGATCGGCCGTTCGGCGACCTTACGCGCGGCCAGAACCAGAGCGACGTTCGCGATGCCCCCGAGCAACGCGCTGATGGGAAACTGCACCGACCCCACGTAGGTCGGGAGAAAGAAGACCGACAGGATTCCGGACAGGAAGCCGTCGAACACCAGTACTACGACCGTCGCCCACGACACCAGGGCGACAGTATTGGATGCGGCCTTCGAGATCATGCGCCCAATACTGCCTTGGCCCGGGTCGTTTCAGTGCACCGCATTCGAAAACCGGGCATCGCATTCGAAAAACCGGGCACCGGCACTCAGGACACCGGCGGATAGCCCAGCGAGGTGAGCAAGTTGCTCGCACCCATGGCGATCTGGCCCAGAACGTACTGGTACAGATCTGCCTGTGCGCCGAACTGCGGCTTGAGAGAATCGACGAACGCGACGATTGCGTCCTGCACTACCCAGTTGTACATGTGTGTTCCGCCCCTGTTGTCATGAGATCAGTGATTCGGAACACAGCCTAGTACGCCCGCGAACAAGTCGTTCTCCCTGCCCGCCCCGTCGGAGCCGAGCACGCCCCGCACGAGTACGTACTGCTCGTCGAGCAGGATCGGCTGAACGATGTCGTTGGAGAGTGCGTACTCGGCACCCGAGGGCGCAACCGTCACCTGAGTTGCGTGCGCACGCAACGCGTCGGTCTTCGCGTCGAGCACACCGCGGACATCGATGCTGGTGGTGATCATGTCCTCGGCCACACTCGGCAACTCACCGTCGAGGGGCATGCGCCACCCCTCGGGGATATCGGCGATCGCCCGTAGTCCCGCGTCCAGCTGATCGCGGCCGGTGACGGTCCAGTAGAACTTCGCTACCTCCCACGGACCTCCGGCCGCGGGATGGGCGTCCGTTCCACAGACCTCGACCGCCTCGGTCACCAGGGAGTGGACCTGCTGATGATCGGGGTGTCCGTAGCCACCCTCGGGGTCGTAACCGACGACGACCTGAGGCCTGAGTTCGCGGATCACCGACACGAGCGCCCCGAGCGCCTCCTGCCGGTCTGCGTTGACGAATGCGCGCGGTTTGAGAGCAGCCGGGGTTCCGGCCATTCCAGAATCTCGCCAGCGGCCGGCACCACCGAGAAAGCGGGGAGGGTTGCAGCCCAACGCCGCGAGTGCGCGATGCAGTTCCAGAATTCGGTAGCCACCGAGCTGATCGGCTCGGTCGACCACGAGATCGGCCCACGTATCGCCGATCACCTCACCCTCTTCACCGAGCGAGCACGTCAGCACGGTGACGTCGACGCCCGCGCGCACGTAATGGGCGATGGTCCCGCCGGTGGTGATGCTCTCGTCGTCCGGGTGCGCATGGACCAGCAGCAACCGCTGCGGCTGCGTCATCGCTTGTTCTGTCACAACCTGCTCTGTCACAACCTGTTCCGTCATGCCTCGTCGCTCGCTACTCGCTGTGTCATCGTTGTCTCGGTCTCTGGGTCGGGCAGCCGTTCATCGCTCGCCGAGCATTCGCGCCACATCCGGTAACGACTGCGCTGTCACATCGGCAGGGACGAAATGGTCGGGATAAGGACGGTTCTCGCGATCGAGCCACGCCGTCGACAGGCCTGCCCGGTGCGCACCGTCGATATCCCAGGGGTGCACGGCCACCAGCATCGCGTCGCCGGGTTCGACACCGCACTGCTCCAACGCGTAGCGGTAGGCATCGGCGTGCGGCTTCCACCGTCCGGCGTCCTCGACCGACAGCAGCAACTCGAAAGCACTCCGCACGCCGGCTCGTTCGAGCAGAGACTGCGCGAGCGACGCGGACCCGTTACTGAGGGTGATCATCCGAATGCCAAGCGCTGCAAGCGCATTCACTCCGGCCACCACATCGGGATGCACCTCGAGCTCGGCGAAACCGGCCATGATGTGGTCCACTGCATCGTCCAACCGGCGATCGATCGCGGCACCGGACAGCAACGCCTCGAGCACACCGGCACCGACCTCGGCGAACGGCCGAGCGGTACCTGCGACCGCGAGCGCGAACCCGTCCCGCAGCACTCCTGCGAACCACGTCGGGAACAGGTGTTCCGGCGCTCCGACGTCGGCGAATCGCGCCGCCATGGGAGCCATGTCGGACAGGGTCTCGTTCACGTCGAAGATGATCACCCGAGGCAAGCGCACGGTGTTCACCGGACCGTCCGGATCCACTTCGCGGCATCGGCGAAGATGCCGACCTCCACCGGCCCGGTCAACGAGACGCCGGTGATACCCGGCACCGCAGCCACCACGGACTGGTCCTGCATGATCGGCAGCGTCGACGCCAGAGACCACAGCTTGGGCTCGATCTCCTCGGCAACGACCGTCGCATCGACGCCGGTTACCAGGGCGCGGTCGATCGTCGGCTGTAATTCCGGAACACACAGACCGGACAGATTGCGCGGGGCCTCCACGCTGCCGCTGCTCCCCGGAGCCGGCTCCACAACACAGCCGAAGCGCGAGGCCAGGGCCGTTGCCGGGTCCACGCCCGCACTGGTCCACCCGACCACGGCGTCGACGCCGCCGTCGGTCAGCGCCGTCGAGTACAACTCGTCCGCGGGCAGCGGAGTGACGGTCGCGTCGATACCCGCACTGACGAGCTCGTCCGCGGCGGTGCCGGCCACGGCCAGTGCGATGTCGTCGTTCTCGACGGCACCGATGACGAATCGCAGCGCGGTACCGCCGGCGTCTGCGAGTCGGGGTACTCCGGGAGCCGGCGCGCTCGTGGTCGGCGCGCTGGTGGTCGGCGGCGCAGCAGAGGTCGTGGATGCGCCCGCGCTCGGCGTCGAGGTCACGATCGCGTCGGGTGTCGGAACGAAGCCGGCGCGGCGAAGCAGGTCGAGGGCCGCGGTTCTGCCGATCGGGGCGGGTGCGGTCGCGGTGTAGCCGGGGTCCGACGGCGACGACAACTGGGCCGCGGCTCGGCGATCCGTCGCCCCTCCGCCGGCCCCGACCGTCGCCAGCAGGTTCGGGTCCAGCAGACCCATGATCCCCTGCCGCACAAGCGACTCCGACATGTTCGGTGCCCGGCCGTTCACGGTCATCGACAACACACGTGATTGGTGGATCGTGTCGGTGCGGACCCCGGGAATTGCCGAGAGTTGCGCGCGCGTCGCAGACCCACCCCGAACCTGTGCGATCTGAGCGTCACTCGACCGCAACGAATCGGCCAACTGTGCGGGGGTGCCTCCGCGCCGAATGAGGATCTGGTCGGGCGAGGCGGGTTGGTCCCAGAAGCGATCGTTGCGTTCCAGCAGAATCTCGTCCCGGCCCTGGTCGACGGTCTTGATGTTGAACCGCGAACCGGAGACCGGCACGTTGTCGGTGAGGCCACCCTCGAAGCCGCCGGGCGAATCCTTGAGCAGGTGCGAGGGCACGAGGTCGGCGAACAATCGCTGCCACGCTGGATACGGCGACTCGAGGGTGACGTCGACGGTCTTGCCGCCGCCCGAAGAGGCAACATCGCTGATGAGAGCGTAGCCGGCCGGATCGACGACGCCCGGCTGCGTGATCATCTGCTGCCAGAGGTACCGGAAGTCCTCGGCCGCGATCGGTGCGCTGTCGGACCACTGGGCCTCGTTGCGTAGCTGGTACCGGATGGTGAACGGAGACTGAGAGGTCACTTCGGCGGAGATCAACAGCGACAGGTCCGGCTCCCACGTGGTCACGCCGGTGTCGGGGTTCAGGGTGGGACGGAACGGGCTGGGCAGCACGAGCGAACTGACCGCGGCGGTGGCGGGCGACTGGTCGGCCAGCAGGTGTGGGTTGAACCCGATGCCCACGTCGTCGATCGCCACGACAACGGGGTCGCCGGTCTTCGACGGCACGGTCGTCGTGGTGACCGGAGTTTCGAAGCTCTCGATCGGAGGCGGTGGATCCGCGGTGCATGCGGTGAGTACCAGGGCAGTGGCGGAGGCCAGAACCACCGGCATCAGTACGTTACGCAACGAGGATCTCCTTCGTGATCGGCTACAGGTACGGCAGAAGCGACGTCCCACGATGGTGACACGTCGCTTCTGCCGTACAGGATCTGTCTTACAGAGCAGCCTTGTCGCGCGTCTTGCTGCGCGAACGCTCACGGGCGCGCTCGTTGGAATCGAGGTGCACCTTGCGGACGCGCACGACCTCGGGGGTCACCTCGACGCACTCGTCGCCTGCACAGAACTCCATGGCCATTTCCAGGTCCAGCTTCTTCGGCTTGGCCAGGGTCTCCATGACGTCGGCGGAGGACTGACGCATGTTGGTCAGCTTCTTCTCGCGAGTGACGTTGATGTCGAGGTCTTCCTGACGCGGGTTGATGCCCACGACCATGCCCTCGTACGTGTCTGCGCCCGGCTCGACGAAGAACGTGCCGCGGTCGGCCAGCTGGATCATCGCGAACGGGGTCACGGTGCCGTGACGGTCCGAGACGAGCGAGCCGGTGTGGCGGGCGCGGATCTCGCCGGCCCACGGCGCGTAACCATGGAAGACGGCGTTCGCGATGCCGGTGCCGCGAGTGTCCGTGAGGAACTCGGTGCGGAAACCGATCAGGCCACGCGAGGGAACGATGAATTCCATGCGAACCCAGCCTGCGCCGTGGTTCGTCATCTGGACCATCTTGCCCTTGCGTGCGGCGAGCAACTGCGTCACTGCACCGAGGTATTCCTCCGGTGTGTCGACCATCAGCTCTTCGAAGGGCTCGTGCAGCTTGCCGTCGACCTGCTGGGTGACCACCTGGGGCTTGCCGACGGTGAGCTCGAAGCCTTCACGACGCATCTGCTCGACGAGGATGGCGAGCGCGAGCTCTCCACGACCCTGGACCTCCCAGGCATCGGGGCGACCGATGTCGAGGACCTTGAGCGAGACGTTACCGATGAGCTCCTGGTCGAGGCGGCTCTTGACCATGCGCGAGGTGAGCTTGTGGCCGCTGACGCGTCCGACGAGCGGGCTCGTGTTGGTGCCGATGGTGACCGAGATGGCCGGCTGGTCGACGGTGATGCGAGGCAGAGCGACCGGGTTCTCCAGATCGGCGAGGGTGTCGCCGATCATGATGTCCGGGAAGCCCGCGACGGCGACGATGTCTCCTGCGACACCCTTCTCGCCGGGAACGCGCTCGACGCCGATGGTGTTGAGCAGCTCGGTGATCTTGGCCTTCTGGACGACGGGCTCGCCGTCTACCTCACGCATCCAGCTGACGGTCTGGCCCTTGGAGAGCTGGCCGTTGTGGATACGAACCAGGGCGAGGCGGCCGAGGAAGGCCGACGCGTCGAGGTTGGTGACGTGTGCCTGCAGCGGCGCGTCGACGTTGCCCTTGGGCGCGGGGACGTAGCTGAGCAGCACCTCGAACAGCTCGTCGAGGTTCTCGGCGTCGGGAGCGTGTCCGTTCTGGGGCTGGACCTTCGAGGCCTTGCCCTCACGGCCGGAGGCGTAGAGAACGGGGAGGTCGAGGGCGAGCTCGGCTGCCTCGGACGCTTCGTCGTCGAGATCGGACGCGAGGTCGAGCAGCAGATCGTGGCTCTCCGAGACGACCTCTTCGATACGCGCGTCGGGACGGTCGGTCTTGTTGACGACCAGGATCACCGGCAACGACGCGGCGAGCGCCTTGCGCAGCACGAAACGGGTCTGCGGCAGCGGGCCCTCGGAAGCGTCGACGAGGAGCACGACGCCGTCGACCATGGACAGGCCGCGCTCGACCTCTCCGCCGAAGTCGGCGTGGCCGGGGGTGTCGATCACGTTGATGACGGTGATGGTGCCGTCGGCATTGCGCTTGTGAACGGCCGTGTTCTTGGCCAGGATCGTGATGCCTTTTTCTTTTTCGAGGTCACCCGAGTCCATGACGCGGTCGATCGCTTCGGCACGTTCCTCGAACGCGCCGGACTGCCGAAGCATGGCGTCGACCAGGGTGGTCTTGCCATGGTCGACGTGTGCAACGATGGCGACGTTGCGAAAAGTAGTGGTGCTGTCGATGTTGTCTGCACTGCTTGGGGCGCTCACGCGAAAAATTCTCCTGGAGTCGAATGCGGGCTCTTGTTCGCTAGCGGGCTTATGTCGCTAGAGAAGCGCGCTGCACCGCGAGGTTCTCGCGACTGATCGAGTTTACCCGTAGTCCGGCAGTGCCCCGCGCCACCCTCAGGTCTGTGACCTGCGCCACCCATTAGTCTTGGTGCTCATGGGCAAGATAAAGGCCGCAGATGTCTCGGGGATGAAGCCCAAGAAAAAATGCTGCCGCAAGAAAGTTCGTTGCATCAAATGCCCCGTCGTGATCATGCGAATGAAGAAGTTGGAATCCGCGGGCGCGACCAAGAAAGACCTCAAGAAAGGTCTGAAGACCGCTCGGGCGAAGTGAGCAGAATTTCCTGTAGGTCCGGCAGCCAGAGTCGGTCTGCATCGACCAGATCCACCGTCGGCAGCGTCGCGGCATCGACCCACCGTAGAGCCGAATGCTCTAGCGGCGCAGGGGTTCCCGAGACAATCGAGGCTCGGTAGGCCCGCAACACCATGCCACCGGAAAGCTCGACGTCTCCGCTGAGCGCGGCACCGATCGAACACTCGACCCCCAGTTCCTCGCGCAGTTCGCGAGCCAGTGCGGCGTCCTCGGACTCCCCCGGCTCGACCTTGCCGCCGGGCAGCTCCCACCGACCGGCCAACTCCGGCGGTCGAGTTCGTTGCGCGAGCAGCAGACGACCGTCGTCGACCAACGCGGCCGCGACAACCACAGCGGTAGGGGTACCGGACATGCCACCATCTTTCTATGACCGAATTGCTGACCGACCGCGATATCGAGGACGCACAGCTCACCCACTGGACGGTGGCGGAGAAATCTCTCACTCGCACCGTCGAGCTGACGTCGTTTCCCGCCGCGATCGAGGTGGTGAACCGCGTGGCCGACGCCGCGGAGGAGGCGGACCATCACCCCGACATCGACATCCGGTGGCGGACGCTCACGTTCACGCTGTCCACGCACAGCGCCGGCGGTCTCACGCAGAAGGACGTGGATCTGGCGCGTCGGATCGATGCACTGATCGCGCCTTCCTGACACGTCCTGCGTAGACGACCCAGCCGAGGAACAGAGCCGATCCGATCACGTCGACGGCACCGGCCCAGGCCTCGAGGCCGGGACGGGGAATGGTCCAGATCGATTCCTGGAAGAAGCTCAGCAACCAGGGCACCCCCACCGTGACCGTCACCAGCCAGTAGCCGGCAACGATCTTGGCTCCGGCGATATCGCGCAACGGCCCGTGCAGCAGCCAGATCACCATCGGAATCACCCAGATCCAGTGATGCGACCACGAAATCGGCGACACCAACAGGCCCAGGAGTTGGACGATGACCAGGGTTCCCAGGTGGTCGCGGCGATCGAGCGCTCGCCATGCCAGCACAGCGAGAACCACGGCGATCACTGCGGCGGCGATCCACAGCGGTCCCTGGCCGACGTCCTCGCCCACGATCCGGCTCAGAGCTCCGCGCAGAGACTGATTCCAGACCGAGCCGACGGGTCCGATGCGGTCGGCATCGCCGAGCAACGTGGTGAAGTACGTGGCCGCCTGACGCCCCAGCACCGCGTAGCTGACCGCGACACTGAGCGCGAATGCCACCGCCGAGAATGCTGCAGCTTTCCACCGCCGAGTGGCGAGGAAGTACAGGCCCGTGATGGCCGGGGTCAGCTTGATGCCCGCGGCGAACCCCACGAGTCCGCCCGCCACCCACCAGCGCGAGCTGCGTACCGCGAGTAGCGCCAGCAGCACCAGGAACACGTTGACCTGGCCGTAATCGAGGGTGGTGCGCACGGGCTCGGACCACAGCCCCAGCGCGGTCCACAACATGGCGATTCTCACCCAGCGGTTCTCGGCGGCCCGGTCGTCGCCGAGAACCATCGACAGGGCGAGCCGGACCACTGCGAACAACGCGATCATCGTCGCGGCCTGCCAGACGATGCCGACCACCGTGAACGGCAGATAATGGAGCGGGAAGAACACCAGGGCGGCGAACGGTGGGTACGTGAACGGCAGCGGGAAGTCCGGGGTCTGCACCGAGTACGTGTAGTCGTACAGGTTGTCGCCGAGCAGCGCAGCGGAGCCTTCGACGTAGACGTGCAGGTCGACGAGGTTCATACCGTTGGGGGTGACGAACGCCCAGACGAATCGGCTGATCACCGAAACTGCCAGCAGAACGGGGGCCAGCCGAACAAGTCGGTTCACGGTGCGTGTGGTTCCGTTCGGTATCGATGCCGTTTATCGACAGCCGAGCTTATAGGGCGATCGATACCCACCCTAACCGTGCCGATCCGCTCGTAACATTTACATCACCTTTCACACTGGTCACTCGTGTAACACGCTATTGTTCGATTCTGCGGAGAATTCGCAGCGCGTGGCCCATAGAATCCTCGATAGAGTTCAGCCGGGGAGGACTGGACCTACTACGGCTGTACATCCGGGATCGCTCTACATAGAGTGACCCCTCGGGCACCGGCTGTCGCCGTGGACCTGCGTCATGATCAGAATGGGGAATATCACCGTGCTTCGTACTCGCGGAACGCGTCGCGTTGTCACAGCTCTGGCTGTGGCCGCAGCCGCCGCACTCGTTGTGCCGACCAGCGCATCCGCTCAGCCTCTGGTGCCCATGGCTCCGGCAGATCTGCCGGCTGCTCCGGCCGATCCCGCAGCGCTGATCGCCCAGTTCCTGCCCGCTCCCGGTGAACCCCTACCCAACCTCTCCGACATCGAGGCACTCGCGTCCTTCGCGCCTGCAATCGTCGGTGCAGCTGCAGGACCGGCCGATGTGGGTGCCGCTCCCGCAGCAGATCTCCTCGGCCAGGCTCGCGCACTTCTCGAAACCGCGCAGCTTCCGGACCAGGTCAAGTCGCTGCTGGAATCGGTCATCACCTTCCTGGACGGATCCGGCGGCGGCGGGCCCGAGCTGCCCTCCGACGGCCCCGTCATCGCACAGTTCCTGTACCCGACCCTGGGCAAGGGCTGCATCTCCGACACCGCAGATTCCGTCGGAACCGCCTTGGCCGTTCCCGGACCGGCCACGTTGCCGCCCCCCGGACCGGCTGCAGGCCAGGCCGGTTTCGTGTTCACCGCCCTCGGTACCGCGCCTCTCGCCGCGCAGCAGTCCGCTCCGCTCACCGTGACGTGGCTCAACATCGACAACCGCCGATCGGGAACCCAGGACCTGACCGGCGCAGCCAAGATCAACGCCGACGGCCCCGCGACGTTGTCGGCCATCGCCGACACCGGCCCCGGTCGCGTGCTGTCCGTGGTGTCCGGATCGATCACCACTCAGTCCAAGGAAGACGCCGCAGCGCCGCCGCGCAGCTGCAACTTCCTGCCGACGATCGGCACGGTCTACGTGCCGTAGCTCACGAGACCACAGCAATTCGCCCCCGGCTTCCTCGAAGCCGGGGGCGAATTGTTTTCGTGCTTATCGGCCGGAGAAAAGACCGCCGAATTACACGGATGGTATTCAGACGATGTCGGCACCGGATTTCGACCACTGGCCGTAATCGGACTTCAAGACATTGTTGATATCCACTTTCACTCCACCCACCGTGTCCTTGTCGATACGAATCTGGTGAATGTGCGCTTCGGGATGTACGAACCCCTTCGGGGTCCCCCAATTGTGCTGCCAATACCACTGGCCCAGTCCTGCGACGGACGCCAATTCGATGGTCGGAGAATTCGCGTAGATACCGGTGTTCTCCGCTCCGATCACCGACTGCCAGCCCAAGATGTACGGCGCGATGAGGGTGGCGAACTCGACGGCTGTCGGGTTGTCGTCGATCGATGCGTAGATCGGCCGATCGGACGGGCCACCGGCCGCCAGATGTAGCTCGAGTCCACGTTTCGCATGCTTGACGCCCGCAACGTACCCGCCTCGCCAATCCGCGGTGGCACCCTTACCGAACTGGTAGTTGGAGACCACCTCCAGGCCGGCCTCGGTGAGGGACTGCGCCTCCAACGCGGTCATCGGCTTGCCGACCATCCAGGTCGCGTCGGGACGCCGATCCGACACGTAGCGGACAGCTCCGAGATGGCCTGCGCTCTTGATGGCCGACGCCGACGGCACCCCTCCCGCGTAGTCGACGAGCGTTCCCAGCCCCGCGTCTGCATGAGCGGTGGCCGAACCCAACGCGGCCAGGCCGACGGCGGCTGCGGAGCCGGCCGCGGCGTACTTGAACAGTTCACGTCGCGAAACCTGCACAAAATCTCCCATGCCGTTCGATTGCCACGGCGCGCCTACGTAACGAAACGCGCCGTCACTGCTATTTTCCGATGTTTTGTCGTATCCCATCACAAACACATGTGCACCGCCAGCCCCACTGCTCACACCCCACCCGCGTGGCTCGTCGTTCACACATGCAACTCGAGCACCGCACCCGCAGTCATGAATAGGGTGGGGAGGACGAAGCACGAACGACGCGTGAAGGAGTGGTTGGACATGGGCGTAACACTCGCCAAGGGCGGAAATGTCTCGCTGACGAAGGAAGCACCGAACTTGACCGCGGTCACCGTCGGTCTGGGCTGGGACGTTCGCTCCACCACCGGCGGGGACTTCGACCTCGACGCGAGCGCGATCGGCCTCGGTACCGACAAGAAGGCGCTGAGCGACAACTACTTCGTCTTCTACAACAACCTGCGCTCCCCCGACGGCGCAATCGAGCACACCGGAGACAACCGCACCGGCGAGGGCGAAGGAGACGACGAGAGCATCGACGTGGACCTTGCAGCGCTGACACCCGAGGTGGATTCCATTGCATTCCCGGTGTCAATTCACAACGCGGACGCGCTGGGGCAGAACTTCGGTCAGGTCGTCAACGCCTTCATCCGCGTGGTCGACAAGTCCGACGGCCGCGAACTCGCGCGCTTCGATCTGAGCGAGGACGCGTCGACCGAGACTGCGATGGTCTTCGGCGAGTTGTACCGCCGCGGTGCCGAATGGAAGTTTCGCGCAATCGGTCAGGGCTACGCGTCCGGCCTGGAGGGCATCGTGCGCGATTTCGGCATCGACGTCGGCTGACGCAGGGTGCGCGAGTCCGTCTCGATTGCACAACGGTCTACAGCTGAGCTTGTGACGCCAAGATGATGTGTGGTGATATCAGCGCACACACAACATCAGCCACATAAGTCACAGGAGTCACACATGTCTCGTCGCCTCAGCCGTCTGGCGGGCGCGCTCGCGCTCTCCTGCGCGGCATTGCTCGCCGTTCCTGCCACTGCGGCAGCGGACCCGGCTCCCGCTGATCCGCTCGCCCGGGCGATCGCCGCATTGCAGGGGCAAGACGGTGCTTCGCTCGCCGCAGCGAATGCCATCGCCGACTCGCGCACCCCGGTCGCCGAGAACACCTCCGCAGACCCCTTCGCTGCCCTCGACGCGGCCAACAAGGCTCTCACCGACTTCGGCATCACGCCGTTCTTCTACCCGACCGCTGCGATCAACTGCGCCGCCACACCGGGCGCGCCGCTCGGAATCGTGCCGGGCGTCGCCGGTGGTGCCGGCGGACCGTGGCCGCAACTGAAGGCACCCGCCATCCCCACAATCCCAGGTGTGCCGTCCTTGCAGATTCCCGATCTCAATGCCGTCGACAAGGGCGAGACGATGTTCGCGTTCGTTCCGGCCGGCATCGTCAACGATTCGGCCGACAAGTCCGGCATGCAGGTGGCATGGTTCAACGTCAACACCCTGCAGGGCGGCTTCGCAGACTTCGGCGGCCTGGTCACCACCATGGCCCAGTCGATCCTCGACAACTCGGGAATCCCGGCGGAGTTGAAGGACATGGCCCGGCCCCTCGTGGTCAACGCACTCAATGCGTTGCCCGCTGCCGGTGCACGCGCTGTCCCCGTGCAAACCGGATCGGGAACCGTTCTGGCCGCGGTGTTCGGCACCGTCAACCACAAGGCAATCGACGGCTCGGACAAGAGTTGCTTCTTCTTCCCGACGGTCGGCCTGGTGAACGTCGCCTGATTCAGGTCCAATCGAACGATCGAAAAGCCGTGTAGCTCTGCGCTGCACGGCTTTTCGCTGCATCAGGAACGATCGATGCGGCCGAGCCGACCGAGAACCGCCTGCATCTCGGTGCGCCGCGCGCGTGCGGCCCAGGGACGCAAGCGGTTCCGCCCGCGCATCTGCATGACCGCTCCGGTCACGAGATCTCCGTTGGGCGCGAACCGGACCCGCACCATCTCGTCGAGAGATCGCCCGAAAACGGAGCCGGGGAAACCTCGACGGAACCCGTACGGAAACAGCGGAGCATCGGGTTCGTTGTACTTACCACCGACGAAAACCGGTCCTGCAGTGCGGAAGTCGCGACTCTGTGCAATGAAGCCGTGGAATGCGCGGCCGACCTCACGCCCGTAATACGAAATTCCGACGCGCCCCGATCCGGTGGCGGTGATCGCACCGAACCGCGCCCCTCGCACTCCCGGAGCGGACACCACGACGGGTCTCGACCAGCTGTTCGCGCCGTCGGAAGACCACGAAGCGTGCAGCAATCCGTCCCGGTCCGGCCACAGGGCGTACAGGGTGCCGTCGCAGTCGACAGCGACCGACTCCGGCAGTAGGTATCGGGAAGCGAGCAGCAGAAGGTGCAACGGGTTGTGATATTTGGCGAGCGCCGATCCGGGGACTATGCGGACATCCCAGGTCAAACCCTCGTCGCGGCTGACCGCGACCGCGAAACGACGGCCGTATCGGCCGCCGATGTAGACCGTGCCGTCCGGGCCGACGACACCGGTGCCGAATGCGACGTAGTCCGTACCGGGAAGTCCCGGAATGTTTTTCGGGTCGATGTCGAACCCGCCGGCTACCTCCCATTTGGTCCCGCCGTCGTACGAACGCCAGATCACCTGGCGGGTGGCGTTGATCAGAGGTCGCACGCGGAGGGCGAACGGTGTGGGAGCGGACAGGTACGTCACGCGAGCAGATGACGGAGACGACGCGTCCGGTGCGGACACCCGAGGTCCGGCGAATACCTTGGCACCTGTCCTGGCCTTGGATGCCACTCTCCGGAAGCGCCACGTTCGGCCTCGGTCGTCGCTGATTCCGAGGTCGAAGCCCGATCGAAACATGCGCGTCGGTGTCGAGTCGACGCGACCGGCGGTGAGAAACAGCCGGTCGTCGGCATCGTCGAAGTACATGTGCGCTCGGCGGCCGGTGTTCACCGTGCCGTCCGGCACCGATGCTCGCCAGGATTGTCCGAAATCGGAGGACTGCAGAACTCCGACGCCGTCGACGGTGTATGCCGGGGCGAGAAATACGGTGTTGTCCGCGGCTGTTCCGAGGGTGCACGCGGACGACCCGTATTCGGTGTAGGAGATATCGGTGGCGTAGTCGGCCGATGCTGCCGCGTTGGTCGAAAAGCGAAGCCCTGCTCGATATCCCGACGCGACCCGCGGTGTCACGACACCCGCCCGCGGCGGCGCGGGCGTCGTGATATCGGGGCGCGGTGGTGCATTGGATCAGGCTAGCGTCGATTCACGCCGAAAACGCCGAGGCCGATGCAGAAGTCCTGGGCCGAACGTCGTGACAGCTCACAGAACGAAACCGGTCTGTTTCGAGACCGTCGATCGCCGATGCACGCCTTAAGCTTCTGGTGTGCCCTGTGCGTTCGCCGAACCTCTGTTGTCGGGCTCTGCGCGCCTTCATCCGGTCGATGCGCAGGCGTACTGGATGGCGTCGAAGGTCCCCAGTGACCAGTTTCTGCTGTATTGCTTCGAGGGAGCGCGCGAACCACTGGAGTCCACGGTGCGACGGCTGCGCATTCGCAGCGCGGGTATCGAGGTGCTCGGTCTTCGAATTGCAGAGGTTCCGTTCGGTCTCGAGCGTCCGCACTGGACTGCGATGGACCCCGGCACGGACACGATCAGCGTTCACCCCGAACCCCGGACGTGGCAGGAATGTCTCGACGCCGTCGCGTCGTCGTTCGAGCGTCAGGTCGACCCGCGACACACGGTCTGGCATCTGCACCTGTATCCGAACGTATCGGGTGCTCCTGCGTGTGACGGACCGAGTCTTGTTGCTGTTCTGCAACTATCGCACGCAGCCGCGGACGGAACACTGGCCGCCCGAACTGCTCGCGAGCTGTTCGGTACACATTCCGTGCCCTCTCGGCCCGTTACACCGACTGCGCCACCCGCACCCCTGACCGCCGCCGTAGCCGCCCTGACTCTGCCTGTGCGAGTAGTGCGCATGGCTCGCGCCGGCATTCGGGCGCGACGCGACGCACTGCGATTGGAGGAAGATACCGCGTCGGGTTCGGTCCCTCCTCCTGCACGTTCTCGCGCGTTGACGACTCTCGACGTTGCGCCTACGGACCGGACGGATCTGCGAACGATCGTGCTGCCCAAGCCGGCTCTCCAGTTCGCCGACACCTCGATCACCGTCACTGCTCTGACCGCCATTTCCGTTGCACTCCAACGGTTCCTCGGCGATTCGGACGATGCTTCGGCCGATCTCGCCGCCGAGGTCACCGTCGCACGGACGGCTGCAGTGGGCGCACGCAACAACTTCGGCAACGTCGGCGTCGGCTTGTTTTCGGCCGAACCGGACCTGCGGACTCGCAGCCGACTCGTGGCCGCAGACCTGGCCGAGCGCAGAGCGCGAGCAGGTCACCCGGTGACGTTGACAGCCCGCGCATCTCAGAACGAGACAGAACGCCATGTCCCGGCATTCCTGGCGGCGTGGGGAGTCGCACAGTTCGATCCGACTGCGGTGCCGCCGACCGTCACGGGCAACACGGTCGTATCCAGTGTCTCGCGCGGTGCAGCGGACCTCACGCTCGGCGGCGGGCCCGTTCGATTCACGGCAGGGTTCCCTGCCCTCTCCCCTGCCATGAGCCTCACGCACGGCGTGCACGGTATCGGCGACACCGTCGCGATCAGCGTGACGTCCAACCGAGCGGCCGTACCGGATCCGGATCGCTACGAGACACTTCTGCGCGATGGCCTCTACGACGTACGTGCCGCGCTGAGTTGAACGCGTCAATGCCAGACAGTTCTCAGCATTTGTCGGGCGTTCGGCTCAGGTTCGTCGGCCACACTCGGTAACCATGAACCAGGAGCAGGTAACCGTACTCTCGGTCGGCGGCACCGGCGAATCGCGTCCGGCCGACCATCGGACCCGCGTCACCGGTCTCCTGTCGTGTGTCGTCGGCGCACTCGACGATCGCTTCGTCGGCCGCTGGGTGGGCTACCCGGCGTCGTACGGGCCCGTTGCGTTCGGGGGACTGAGCTACCGGCACAGCACCGAACTCGGAGTTCGTCGCCTGCGCCGCGCGATCGAGAACACCACTGGGCCTCTCGCTCTGATCGGATATTCGCAGGGAGCCACGGTCGTTCGCGAAGTACTGGGCCTCGTTCACGACGGAATCGTCGACGGCAGCCGCATCGTCGCGGCCGGTCTGGTCTCGGATCCACAGCAGCCGGCCGGGGCGGTGCCCGGCTGCACCGGCCGCGGGGTCGCTGGAACCGGGCCGGCTCTGCCGGAGTCGATTCCGACCCACTGGATAGCTCTCGCGTCGGACATGATCTGCAACGCCAGCGACGACAGCCTCGTTCGCGACATCGCCGACCTGACGCGCTGGATGTCGTTCCGCACGCCCAAGACCTGGTTGCGCGAGCTCTGGCTACTCGTGCGCAGCAACAGCTTTCAGAACGCGACTCGTACTCGCCTACGACCGGCCCAGTGGGCGAAGGATGTTCGACGCCTCCGCACCGCGGCCACCGAGGTGTCCGGGTACCTACCCACGTCGCTCGGCTGGAGACGATGGGTGTGGACCAACTCGGGTGGCGGTCGGCACATCGCCTACGCGTCGGAGCCGTACGCAGACGGCCTCACCGGATGCCAGGTTCTCGCCCGCTGGCTCGGTGAGCAAGAGGATGAGCGGCTCGGCCGAGCTGTACCGGCCGCGCAGGTCGCGTAACGCAGATCAGTCTCGCTTGCAGAGACAGAAGATGTGGCCGACCGGGTCTCGGTACACCCAGAACGACTCGTGCGCGTCGTCGATCAACGTCGCTCCGGCCTCGACGACGAAGTCGCGGGCCCGTTCCATCTCGTCGACGACGAAATCGAGGTGAATCTTGATGCCGTCGTTCGGCCAGTCGACCGGGGTGAAGTCGGGGGCCTTCTGGAAGGCCAACCGGAGTTCGCCCGGACCGTGGACGACCACCCAATCTCCGTCGTCGCGCACCGGTTCCCAGCCGAGGATCGTGCTGTAGAACCGGGCGAGCGCTGCCGGATCGGGACAGTCGAGAACCGTGTAGTCCACGGCGATGACGGGTGCATTCATGTCGGAATCGTAGCGAGAATCACCCGGGTCGGACTATCGATTACTCGCTGTCGATCAACCGCCGACTGCCGGGGCAATGGTCTCGAACCACGCCTCGTGCAGATGCTGCTGCCAGTGGTTCCACCAGTGCACGCCGGTGCCGGTGATCTTGACGTTGGGTCGACCGCCTGCAGCCTGCAACAACGGAACGAATGCCCGACTGCTCATGCCTGCGGCGGTTTCGAGCGGCACCATCTGCGCGAACTTGACGGGGTCGAAGCGGCTGCTGGCCGGGTTGAACACCGGGTCCGTCGCCGGTGAGCCGCTACCCGAAGAGACGAAGACTGCCGTGTTGCGCAACGCGCCGACATTGAGCGACGGATCGTTGCGGATCCAGTCTGCCGACGGCCAGGTGCCCCACATGTTGCGCGCGTTGCCGCCCATCTCGCCGACGGCGACCGAGATGCCCTGAGCGAATCCGGGGCTGCTGGCCGTCGGGTAGCCACTGAACGACGCCACCGCCTTGTAGAAGTCCGGCCGGTGAGCCGCCAGGTTCAGTGCCGAGGTGCCGCTCATCGACAGGCCGGCCACGGCGTTGTTGACGTTGTCGCTACCGAAACGATCGGCCATGAAGGGCGGCAATTCCTGGGTCAGGAACGTTTCCCACTTCACCCGTCCGAGCTTGGGGTCGTCGCGCTGCCAGTCCGAGTAGAAGGTTCCGCCGCCGCCGAACGGAATGACCACGTTGACGTGCTTGTCGGCGAAGAAGCTCTCGACGTCTGTTTCGATGAGCCAACCGCTGTTGTCCTCGGGCGCACGCAGCCCGTCGAGCAGATACAGCGTGGGTGCAGGGCCGCCACCGGCAGCTCGGAGCACCTTGATCGGGATGTTCTTGTCCATCGACGGCGAGTAGACGTAGACCAGCTCGGAGTCGGCTTTCGCCACACCGGTCCCCATCAGCACCGTTGCCATCGTGGCGACCATGACCGCTACCAGAGCGAGCACCGTACTTCGTAACCGACCGCGCATCGAGATTGTCCCCTTGTTCGTATCCAGCCCCACCGTCCCGGGGAGGGTAACAGCTCGGTCACGGTAATGCGTCCTCTAGCGCGACGGGCTGTCGACGATCCACCAGGCCGCGTACGGCGGCAGCCATAACGATCCGTTCCCGTCGACCGCCAGGTCGTGCTGCGAGAGCACCTCGGTGGGGGCCGGGATGCCGAGCTCGATCAACTGCGCATGGGCGAACGGGCGGTGCTGAGAAGTGACGTTGTAGAGCCCCACCAGGGTGCCGCTGGGATGACGTCTGCGCACCACGAGCAGGCCGTCGTCGGATTCGGTCTGGACGTCGACCGGCGCCTCGGCGTGCAACATCGGTAGACCGGAGCGCACCTTCGCGATGCGAGCGATGCCGTCGAACACTCGTTGGGCGTCGCTCCCCTGCTGAAATCGGCCGGCGCGGTCGGCGTCGGTGACGCGGGGTCGATGCACCCATCTGTTGTCCTCGGCATGAGCTGGTTCGTCTGCCCAGTTCGGGTCTCCCGGGGAGCCGAGCTCGTCACCGCTCCACACGACGGGAATGCCGCCCCATCCGGCAATGATGGCGTGCGACAGAAAGATTCGCCCGAACGCGCCGTCGGGATCCAGGCGGGCCGGGCCCAGACCGGTGAGCGCGGCTGCGGTTCCACTGATCCGGCGATCCCCGGTGTCCGGATTGTACTGGAACACAAGCCCTTCGGCCCAGGAACCATCGAACTCGCCGGAGTACCAGTCGGCCAGAAAATGCCGATGGCCTGCACCCGACAGTCCGAGCGACGCTGCGTCACCGTCGTCGATGGCCCAGCCGATGTCGTCGTGGCATCGCACGTAGGTCACCCAGGTGCCACTCGGTGGCGTGGGCGGTAACGACGCCAGGGCATGACGCGCCAAAGCCGTACTGCCCGTGGCCAACATCGACCAGACCTGCACCATCAGCGAGTTGTGGTAGGCGATGTCCGATACTCGCCCGGTGTGTCTGCCCTGCCCCAGATACGGCAACAGATCGCGTGGGCCGACGATTGCTTCGGCCTTGAAGAGCGTTGCCGGAGCGGCAAGGCGAGCGGTCGCTCGGAGAGCCTGGGTGACCGCATGCACTTCGGGCTGGTTCTGGCAATTGGTGCCGAGCCGCTTCCACAGAAATGCGATCGCATCGAGGCGGAGCACTTCCACCCCGAGATTGGCCAGGTGCAGCACGATGCTCGCGAACTCCTCCAGCACAGCCGGATTGGCCCAGTTCAGATCCCACTGCCACTCGTTGAACGTGGTCCACACCCACTCGCCGAGTTCGTCGTCGAACGTGAAGCTGCCCGGCGCGAAGTCCGGAAATACCTCGGGGAGGGTGCGCTCGTAGGAATTCGGGGTCGTCCGATCGGGGTAGATCAAGAAATAGTCGCGGTACACGGGATCGCCGGCTCGCGCCTTGACAGCCCATTCATGTTCGCGAGCAACGTGATTGAGGACCAGGTCGACCACCATGCTGATACCACGTCCGCGCAAAGTCTCGGCGAGAGTACGCAGATCCTCGTTGGTGCCCAGATCTTCTCGCACCGCGCGATAGTCCATCACTGCGTAGCCGCCGTCGTTGTCGCCCGGCCGCGGTCGAAGCAACGGCATCAGATGCAGGTAGGTGACACCCAGATCGGTCAGATGATCCAGTCGTTCACCGACTCCGCGCAGCGTCTCGCCGTAACGGTCCACATAGCAGGCGTAGCCGAACATGTCCGGCTGCTGAAACCAATCGGGTTCGAGCAGTCGACGCTGATCGAGTCTGTGCAGATCCTCGGACCGTTCCGCGTACGCACGGGTGGCGATCTCCACGAGCGTGGCAGCCACTGCATCAGGGTCGGGGTAGACAGCCGTGACGGCGTCGTGCAGATCGGGAAACCACTGTTCGAGGCGGAGCTCGAACGTCTCGCGTCGATGGGCGGGCAGTTCGGCGAGGATGTCGCGGGTGACGTCTGAGACCGTGGTGTGCGCCATGGACTCATCATGGCATCGAGCAGTCGCTGCCGACGCGCATACATCCCGACTCCCTGGGGTACTGCCGCAGCATGTCATTGCTGAGCCGCACGGTGGACACGATTCTCGACAGAGCCGTCGTTCCCGGCTACTCCCGAATCGGTGCCAGGGTGCGTCGGCGATTCTGGGCCGCCGATCCGTTACCGTTCGCCTCCCCCATCGACATGGTGGTGACCGGCGCATCCTCGGGGTTGGGAGCAGCTACCGCGAAGCAGCTCGCCCGCCTCGGAGCGCGGGTGCACCTGGTCGGACGATCGGCCGACCGACTCGACGCCGCCGCTGCTGCCATCCGAACCGAAGTGCCCGACGCCTCTCTCGTGGTGCGTGAGTGCGATATCAGCGATCTCGATTCGGTGGCGGCCCTGATCGCGGCATTGGCGTCCGAACTGACATCGGTGCATGCACTCGTGCACTGCGCCGGGGTGATGCCGGACGAGCGGCGGTTGTCGGCACAGGGACACGAATCCGCTTTCGCCACCCATGTTCTCGGACCGGTAGCACTGACGGTGGGACTGAGAGAATTGTTCGACGCCGGATCGCGGGTGGTGTTCGTATCGAGCGGCGGCATGTATGCGGTGCCGCTGCAGAACCCGGACTTCGAGTACGAGAACGGCAAGTACTCCGGCATGACGGCGTACGCCAGAACGAAACGAATGCAGGTGGTGGTGGCCGAGCAACTGGCCGAACGCTTTTCACTCGAGGACGATCCGGTGGTGCACAGCATGCACCCGGGCTGGGCGTCCACGCCGGGCGTCACCGGCTCCATGCCACTGTTCGATTCGGTGATGAAGCCCATTCTGCGCAGCGCCGACGACGGTGCCGACACCATCGTCTGGCTCGTGGCCGCCGATCCCGCGTTGACCAGCACCGGCACATTCTGGCACGACCGAGCGCCGCGGCCGACGCACTATCCCTCCTGGCGCGGAGATTCCGCGCGGGTGCGAGATGCATTGTGGGCGAATGTGGTCGAGGCAACGGGAATCGAGATCTGACGTCAGTTACGGCTCGACTGCCGGCCGCTTTCGCCCACCGACCACGTTCCGAACGAGTATCAGCAGTGTCAAGCTGGTACCCCAGCCCAGCATGCACAGGATGACGCCCACACCTGACTGCCCGGTGACGTCGGTGCTCGCGTCGATGCAGAACGCCGTCGAGAACCCAGCGGTCGTACCCAGCGCAGCGACGTGTCCGCCGGTATTCGCCCATCGCGACAGATGCGCGGCAAGCAGGCACAGCAACACCACCGTCGCCCCGCACGCGGCCACTTGCCAGGACGGGAACGCGTTCGGGGCCGGGAGACCCGGTCCACGGAACTCGCCCCGGTAGTCGGCAGACCAGCTCAGCCACCCTGCACACGCGACGAAACCCGCTGCGACAGCAATCGATCCGGTGGCCCACAGCCCCATAGATCCCTTCCCCGGCCCCTCTCTCAGTCTCGAGAACAGAGCCCACAGAAGGAGCGCCCAGAAGGTCGACGGCACGCCGACGAAAACGAAGACTATCCACAGAAACTGAGACCACGAAAAGTCGACTGCCATGACCCGACGCTATCCGACTCACCGCGAGCCTGGCCCCGATCCGAAGAGCCCGATCGACGTCACAGACCCAGCAGGTCGGCCGATCTGCGCAGCCGCATCAGGACCTGAAGATCGAGAGCATTGTCCGGGTCGCGCCAGTGCGTTCCGATCAGACGGTCGATCGCGTCGAGTCGTTGATAGAGCGTGTTGACATGCACCCCGAGAGCCGACGCGGTTGCCGAATGATGGCGTCCACGCGCCAGATAGGTCGAGAGTGTCTCCATCAGCGGAACCCCGCGCTTGTTCTGCTCGGCCAACAGCGGACCCAACTTTTCCTTCGTGAGTTCGTCGAGATGTTCACGCGCCAAGTGGCTGAGCAGAATTCGATAGATTCCCAGCCCCCGCGCCGAGCATGCTTCCCCCTCGCGGCCGAGCGTGACCAACACGTCGACGGTCTGCCGAGCTTCCCGATAGCCCTTTGCCAGCGCCTCGGGTCCGGTGCTCGGCTCAGAGATTCCGACGGTGGCGCCGGCGAGGAACATCGGTGTGACCGTCGCCGAATCGCGCGCGGGCACCACCACGATCAGGCTCGAACCTTGCTCCGCAACAACAGATCCTGTCGGGAATCGGCCGAGCTTGGTTCTCGACGCACCCTGCGCGACGGCTACACAGTAAGCCGTGTCGGGGGCAAGTCCGGCCAAATGGAGTTGTCGCCGTTCGGCATCCGGAGTGGACGCCGGGTGCGAGAGCAGGTCCACCAGGAACGCATCCTGGGCGCGCCGCGCGGAATCGGCGGCAGCTCGCTCCTCGGCGAGTGACAGGGCCACTGCAGGCGCGGCTCGATCGAGCAGCAGACGCGTCCTGGCATCGTCCGGTCCGATCGAGATCAGCGCGCCGAGGAATTGACCGGCTGCGGCCACCCGATGAGCCGTCATCGACGTCGTCGACACGGTGTCCTTGCCGTCGCCACACATGCGTAGCAGTTCGTCGACCTCCACCGAGTGGACCGCCAGTGCCGCGGGAACCGCAGCGGCATCCGGAACGAAGTACGCCGGACGCTCGGTCAATACAGCAATCTCGCGCACCAGTGTCCGTACGCCGCCGCCGCGCAGGACCACCTGGGTCAACGTTCGGTCCCACTGCAGTGTCTGTTCGAGTTCGGCTGTGCGTTCGGATAATTCGGCATTCAGCGTCTCGAGCCGATCGATGGTCCGTACGTTCTCGATGGCGATGGCCGCGTGCGCGGCCAGCGCCGAGAGCAGGGCGATCTCACTGTCTGCGAAGTCGCGTTCCTGGCGCTTGCATGCAAACAATGCGCCGATCACTCGATCGCCCACCCGCAACGGCACGCCGAGCAGACCGCGCATGTTCTCCGAGCGGGCCGCGCTGTCCGCACCGGTGATGTGCTGGAACGCCGGCTCGCTCTGGTAGTCGGGGGTCCACGACGGCGACGCACTGCGCACGATGAGTCCGACGAGCCCTGCGTCCTGTTCGAGCCGAAGACCGACGAGCCTAGGAGTCAGGGCTCCGCTGGTGACGTCGATGACGAACTCGTTTCCCTGTACGGACCCCATGTAGGCGAGGTCGACGCCGAGAAGCCTGCGTGCCTGATCGACGACCTCTTGGAGAAGAGCACGGTTGTCTCGCACCGTCGTCAGTCGCACGGCGATGTCGTTGAGTGCCGCCAACTCCGTGCTGCGTTGACGTCGCTGATCCAACAGGGCGCGTAGCCGCAGAGCTGCGTGCGCCTCGGCACCTGGAAAAGCCTTCCGGTGCTCCTCGAGACGATCGATCGACGCGTCGTCGAGCAGAAGTTCCATCCATGACTTCTCCGCGGACATAGAGAGAACCTACATTGGCCGAGACCCAGCTCACAGCTAGAGTCGAGAACATGACGCTCGTCGAACAACTGTCCGAGGCCTTGCCCACCGATCGCATCGTGGTCGACCCGGACGTCATCGCCTCCTACCAGCACGACGAGGCGGAGTGGGCCCCGTATTCGCTGCCCGTTGCCGTCGTGCGGCCCCGGACCGCCGAGGAGGTGCAGACCGTGGTTCGAGCCTGTCTCGCCCACGGAACGCCGATCGTCACTCGCGGGGCGGGAACCGGTTTGTCCGGCGGAGCCAACGCCACCGAAGGCTGCGTCGTGCTCGCGCTCGACGGGATGGACACCATCAAGGAGATCGACGTACTCGAGCGTTATGCCGTCGTCGAACCCGGAGTCGTCAACGATCACCTCAGAGCAGCCGTCGCAGTGGAGGGCCTGTGGTATCCGCCGGATCCGGCCAGTGCGCCGTGGTCGACGATCGGCGGCAACGTGGCCACCAACGCCGGTGGGCTGTGCTGCGTCAAATACGGCGTCACCCGCGACTACGTCATGGGGATGCAGATCGTCACCGGTACCGGAGAATTGGTACGACTCGGGCGTAAGACCGCGAAAGGCGTTGCCGGATACGATCTTGCGGGCCTGATGGTCGGATCGGAGGGCACCCTCGGCATCATCACCGAGGTGACCCTGAAACTGCGTCCGCTCCAGGATCCGCAACGGACCGTTGCCGGGTGCTTCGATTCGATCGTCGACGCCGGACGTGCCGTGGCCGCAGTGGCCGCCGCCGGATTGACGCCGTCCGCGCTCGAGCTGATCGACAAGCAATGCCTCATCGCCGTCGACGCCTGGAAGAACATGGGGTTGTCCGTCGAGGCAAATGTGGTGTTGCTCGGGCGGATCGACGATCCGGGGCTCGTCGGAGACCAGCAGGCCGAGAAGATGCTGACGTGCTTCGACGAGGCCGGAGCCACGTGGTCTGCGGTATCGACCGATCAGGAGGAGGCCGACGCCCTGTTCTCTGCTCGGCGGTTGGCGTATCCCGCGATGGAGCGACTCGGACCGGTATTGACCGAGGACGTCTGTGTGCCGAAGAAGCATGTGCCCGAGATGCTGTCGCGTATCGAACAGATCGGCCTGCGCTACGAGACGACGATCGCCAACATCGCCCATGCGGGCGACGGAAACCTGCATCCGTTGCTCATCACCCCGCACGACGACATCCCGGCCCGCGAGCGCGCTCAGGCCGCCTTCGCCGAGATCATCGACGCTGCACTGGAACTCGGAGGCACTGTCACCGGCGAACACGGCGTGGGGTTGCTCAAGATGGACGGATTGGCACAGGAGCTGGACCCAGTTGTGCTGGACATGCACCGCGCGGTGAAAAAGGCACTGGATCCGCACGGAATCCTGAACCCGGGCAAGGTATTCGCGTCCTGAAAGCGCAGCCTCTCAAGCCCTGGGACGATGGACCTATGACTAGCAAGCTGACCATGGACTTCGGTTCTGCGTTGCCCATCGGGTGGACCGAACTCGACCGAAGCGTGACATCGGAGCATTGGTCGCGGTTCGACAACAAGTTCGGGTTTCGGCCCGGGACCACACCTGACTCATGGCCGGCCATTGCCGAGCCTGCCCCGTCGATGACATTCGACCTCGACGCAGACACCGTACGCACGATGGCCTCATGGTCCGCGAGAGTCGACGCAGTCAATGCGGAAGCCCTGCGCTGCTTCGTCACCGAATTTGCGGATGCCCCCACGTTTGTGGTCCTGGACTGGCAACACCCCGGCTACAGCTTCGATGCCCAAGCGCACGCCGATGCGGCCGAGAACGCCGAGTGGCGGGTACCCGTCTATCCGGACGGCGACTACTACATCTTCACCCGCGACGGATTCACCGAAGGGACCTTCGGTCACCCGTGGGAACGCACCTTGTGTGTCTTCGGACCGCGCATGGTCGCCACCCTCGGGCGCACCTTGGCGACGTGGCTCCCCACGATCCGGGTCGACGGGCGACGGGTCGCGGATCGATAGCCGATCCGCTCGGCGTCGAGACGACTTGCCGCTCCGGATCCACTCGGTCGTCAGTGCGAGACCGGCGCTCCCGCATCACTGCTCGTGCTGTCACCCACCGTGCGACGGTGCAGCGCGAGCACCAGCCCGACGGCCACCATCATGACGCCGCCGACGACCCACAGTCCGGCGCGGGCGTTCCCTGTCGCGTCGAGTAGCCAGCCCGTCACGTACGGCGCGCCGAAGCCGGACAGGTTGCCCACCGAGTTGATGATCGCAATGCCCGCGGCCGCGCCTGCCCCGGTGAGGAATGCACTGGGCAGGTACCAGAACACCGGCAGCGCGCAGAACACTCCGACTGCGTTGACCGTCACGGCGATCATCGTGGTGAACGGCGAATCCATGTACAGCGCAAATGGTATGGAGACCGCGCCGATCAACGTGGGGATCGCGACATGCCAGGTGCGCTCACCCGTCCGGTCCGAATGCCTGCTCCACAACACCATGGCGAGGGCACCCACCGCGAACGGAACCGCGACGATCAGCCCAGTTGTCACGAGGGAGAAGTTGGTATCGAACGTCTTCTTGAAACCGGCGACGATGCTGGGTAGGAAGAAGCTCAGCGAATACAGGCCGTAGGTGATCCCGAAGTACACCAGTCCGAGCATCCATACCCGTGCGTCGGTGAGAGCCCGCTTGACCGAGCCGGTGACGTGCGCGCTCTTCGACGACCCCTCGGACTCCAATTCCGCTGTCAGCCAATTCTTCTCGTCGTCGTCCAGCCATGTGGCCTGTGACGGCCGATCGGTCAGGTAGAACCAGGTGATCACACCGAGAACGATTGCGGGCAGGCCCTCGAACAAGAACATCACGCGCCAACCGGAGAGTCCGAACAGTCCGTCCCAGTACTGAATGATGGCACTCGACAGAGGCGCACCCAGTGCCGAGGAGACCGGCAGTGCCAGCATGAACAGGCCCATCAGTCGAACTCGGTACGCGCGAGGGAACCACATCGTCATGTACAGCAGAACACCGGGGAAGAAGCCCGCTTCGGCGATGCCGAGAACGATGCGGAGTCCGTACAGCCAGCCCGCTGTGGGTACGAATGCCATGGCGGCGGCCACGATTCCCCACGAGACCATGATGCGTGCAATCCAGCGGCGTGCGCCGAACTTGTGCAGGGCCAGGTTGCTCGGCACCTCGAACAGCAGGTAGCCGATGAAGAACAGCCCGGACGCCAATCCGAACATCGTCTCGGTGAGCCCCAGCTCGTCGCTCATCGTGAGCTTGGCCAGCCCGATGTTGGTGCGATCGAGATAGTTGACGAAGTAGGCCACCCCGAGGAACGGAATGATGCGTCGAGCGACCTTCTTGACCACCCTCGTTTCGATCTCGGGCTTCGTCGTGACTGCAGGCATGGGCTCGGCTTTCCTTCGAACGGAAGTGACTTGGACCACACTAGGGACCCATCAAGCAAGGGTCTATGGAGAAATCACCCATCGAAGACGGAGATCCGAGGGCGAAGTCTCCAACGCTCGACGAGGGTTGCCGTGTTGCAGTCGAATGCCCACGCTGCGATCCTGTGCTTGTGCGAGTAGCTCTCATTGCCGATATTCACGGCAACATCGCGGCGCTCGACGCCGTCCTCGAAGACATCGAACGGCAATGCGTCGACTCTGTGGTGAACCTCGGCGATCTGCTCTCCGGCGGACTGCATCCGCGCCGAACTGCGGATCGATTGATGGCACTGGGTTTCCCCACCATCGCCGGCAATCATGATCGCTACCTCCTCGAGCAGGAGCCCGATTCCATGGGCAGTTGGGATCGGCATGCCCACGATCGACTCGACGACGAGCATCGACGTTGGCTGGGTTCGCTCCCGTTCTCGCTGGAGCTGGGCAACGGAATCCTCGCAGTACACGGAACACCCACCGATGATCAGCAGTACTTCCTGCACTCGGTGTACCCTCACGGCTCTCGCGAGGCAACCGAGGTCGAAATCAACGAAAGGGCAGCAGGTTTCACGGACCGATCTGTCATCGCCTGCGGCCACACCCACCTGCAACGCCACTGGACTCTCCCCAGCGGCACGCTCGTAGTCAATCCGGGCAGCGTCGGCGCGCCCGCATACGACGACGATCAGCCCTACCCCCACGTCATGGAATCGGGGTCTCCACACGCCCGATACGCAGTGCTCGACGATCACGGCACAGGCAGCTGGACGGTGTCGTTCGAGCGCGTCGAGTACGACCACGTCGGAGCCGCCGACGATGCCCGCGCGCACGGAATGGCCGATATCGCCGACGCGCTTCTCACCGGTTTCGTCGGTCCTGCTCCCCGCGAGCAGTCACACTGAGCCCGTGAAGATCACCGACGCCCAGCGGCGACAGCGGCTCGTCGCGCAGCACTTGTCCGACGCCCCGAGCGCCGAATCCGTGGTGTCGTCGTTGCTCGCGCTGCATGCCACCGATCCGGCTACGGTGTATCTTTCCGTGCTGGCACGCGCCCGCTCGCTGGGATTGTCGGACGTTCGTGACGCGATGTACGAACGCCGTAGCTTGGTTCGCTTGATGGCGATGCGTCGCACGATGTTCGTCGTCGCGCACGACGACGTTCCGATGATCCACGCTGCCGCCAGCCTCGGAGTTGCCCGCACGATGCGAACCCGGTTGATCAAGCAGGTGTCGACGCTGCCGACCGAACCGGTGATCGACGACGTCGAATCCTGGCTGGCGGCAACCGAAGCCGAGACCGATGCCGTTTTACGCTCGATGGGCACGGCGACCGGGGCGGAGCTGTCCGCAGCAGTTCCCGGACTCAAGACCGCTCTGCTGCCGACCACGGACAAGGTGTACGACGTCAAACGCTATGTGACCTCCGAAGTGTTGGTGATGATGGCCGCGGAGGGAAAGCTGGTACGGGTCGAGCCGCGCGGCGCGTGGACGTCGCGCCGACATGCCTGGGCACCGATCGATCAGTGGTGGCCCAACGGGATTCCCGAGTTGGACGAGACTTCCGCCCGAGCCGATATGGCCCGGCGCTGGCTCGACGTGTTCGGACCGGCGACCTTGGACGACCTGCAATGGTGGACGGGATGGAACAAGACGCAGACCCGTGGGGCGGTCGCCGAACTCGACACCGTGGCCGTCGAACTGGCCGAGGGTGACGGAATCATGTTGACCGACACAGTGTTCCAGGATTCCCCACCTCGGGCGATACTGCTTCCAGCCCTGGACCCCACTCCGATGGGGTGGAAGCACAGACACTGGTATCTCGGCGAACACAAGGCCCCACTGTTCGATACCTTCGGAAATATCGGACCGACCATCTGGTGGGAGGGACGCATCGTCGGCGGATGGGCCGTGGATTCCACCGGTTCGGTGGTCACGGAATTACTCGAGGACGTCGGGTCTGCGGTATCGAAAGAGGTTGCAGCAGAGGCCGGTCGGATCACTGCCCTGCTCGACGGTACCGCGGTGGTCCCGTCGTTTCCGACGCCGTTGGAGAAGAGACTGCGCGGAAAGTCGTAATCACATCGGTCCGAGGTGACAGTCGAACTATGTGTGTAAATGGCGGTGCCACACAACCCTTCGAGTTGTGTGATCCCCACTCCTACGGTTGGGATGCCTAACCAAACAGCACCCGGATTTCGTTGTAGGGTCACAACGTGCCTATCAGTCTGGTTTCCATCGTCCTCCCCGTGTACAACGGTTTGCCCGAACTGAACGAGCAGCTCCACGCGCTTGCTGCTCAGGACTACACAGGCGATGTCGAGCTCATCGTCAGCGACAACGGCTCGACCGACGGCCTCCGCTCACATCTCGAAGAATTGTCTCTAACTCTGTCGATGCGCATCGTCGACGCCTCCGCCAAGCGTGGCGTCTCCTACGCCCGCAACGTCGGCGTGGAAGCCGCGCGGGGCGACATCATCGCCTTCGTCGACCACGACGACGTCGCTTCTCCGACGTGGCTGACTGCCATGGTGCGCGCACTCGACAGCTATGACGCCGTGGGCGGCGCAATCGAACACGATTCCCTCAATCCGCCCGAGGTGACGGCGTGGCGAGACAACCCGCCGAACGGCACCCTGTTTCCCACCGCCTACCTGCCGTATGCCCCGGGAAGCAATTTCGCGCTGTGGAGGCGCGTCTTCGACGAGGTCGGAGGCTTCGACGAAGACCTCGTGGGCGGTGCCGAAGACGTCGACTACTCGTGGAGGCTTCAGCAAGCAGGATTCACTCTCGGACATGCCGCGGATGCGTCGGTCGCCTACCGCATCAGAACTACGGTTCGTCGATCGTTCTTGCAAGGCCGCGCTTACGGACGCACGTCGTACCAACTGTCGACCAAGCACCGTGCTGCGGGCTGCCCTCATCCGTCGTCCCTTGCCCGGATTCCCGCGCACACTGCGGCGATCTTGTATCTCGCGACAATTCGCAATCCGTGGTTGCCGAAGGTACTACGACCTATGCCCAGCGGTCTGTGGGCCCACTACATCGGAATCCACTACGGCGCACTGCGGATTCGAGTGGCCGCGCTCGGCCGCGGCCTGCGACGGAGTCCCCGATGACATACGAGATAGTCGACGCGATACGCGAAGAGACCATGGCCGTCCTGCGGCAACATGCCAAACCCGGAGATCGGGTGGCTCACTTGGACTTTCCGAATCACTTCAATGCCGGTGACTCGCTCATCTACGCCGGTGAGGTCGAGTATCTGAAGCAGTTGAACGTGCACGTCGACTACGTGTCCGATCCGTTCACCCACAACAACGATCTGCTCGAACAACGAGTCGGTGATGGGACCCTGTTTCTGCAGGGCGGAGGGAACTTCGGCGACCGCTGGCCGATGGACCAGAAATTTCGTGAAGCAATCGTTGCGCGGTTTCCTCGCAACAAGATCGTGTGCCTTCCCCAAAGCATCGACTACTCCGACGCCGACGCCATGCACAGGACCGCGGCCCTCTACGCACAGCACCCGGATCTCACCCTGATGCTGCGTGAACAGCGTTCGTACGAGCTGGCGCTCGCCCATTTCCCGAACAACCGCGTCGAATACTGCCCGGACATGGCGTTCGGTGCCGAGATCGCACACAGCGCCGAAGGCTCTGCAGTGGACGTCGTGAAACTCGTGCGCGACGATTCCGAAAGCCTCGGTCATGCTTCGGTGAACGTCGACGCGTCGTCCGTCCAGTACGACTGGGGTCTGCACGGAAGGGATCTGGCGATCTCGACGGTGGTGACGCTGCCGACCCGAATCGCATACAACTTCCCCAAAGCGAATCGCCTGCTGTACCCCGCTCTCGTTCGCTCGTACGAGCAGACAGCGAAGCTCAACCTCCGTGTGGCGCAGCGCATTCTGAATCTCGCACCCGTCGTGCTCACCGATCGACTGCATGCGGCCGTATTGGCCGCGATGATGGGCAAGCGCGTCGTGGCGATGGACAACGCGAACAGGAAAGTATCCGGCATCTACGACGCCTACCTACACCGGTTCGACAACGTTCAGTTCGCAGCGACACCCGACGCCGCCGCCGACATGGTTCGGCAGGCCGTGTCCGACAGTCGACGATGAACGCTGGTCGACACCCCGTCCGTTTTCAGAAGGGGTAACGGCCCTCGGCCCAGGCACGCGCGGCGGGAGGAGTCACCGCGTCGACGGGTTCGCCGTCGCGAAAGTAGTTGGTGTGCAGGATCCGACCCGCGTCGACGGCCTCTTGCCAGGCCTACGTCGGGCCTTCGCCGAACCAGAGCCACGGCGTGATGTCGTCCATGATGACGACCGATTCCGGGGTGGCGAGCGCACGAAGATCGTCGAGGTCTGCACGGGCACCTTCCACAGAATGGTCACCGTCGATGAAGATGACATCGAAGCGCGCGTCCGGGTGTTGCTCGGCATAAGCCTTGATGGTGGTGTGCGAATCTCCCTGGATCAGGGTGTGTCGGCCCGGGAAGTGTTCGTCGACATGGGCTTTCGCGGCATCGCTGTACGCGTATGCGGCCAGATCGAAGGATACGACGGTCACGTCGGGAGAAGCCTCGAGGAACGCCCAACTCGAGAAGCCCGCATTGAACCCGACCTCGCAGATCGACTTCGTGCCTGGCCTTGCGGCCAGTGCCGATAGGTATCCGAGTTCCGATTCGTCGGCTCCACGCTCGAAAGGCTCCCCCGCTGTGGCGGTTCGATGCACCAACGACTCGAGGTATTCCAGGCCCATCCATGTCCTCCTGTTCGACTGCTTCGGAGCGTAGCCGACGGTCGATCGTGCGCGCAGACGACAACTGCCACCTGGCCGACACCGATGCCTGTAGCGTTCGCACCGAATGACCTTCCGCACCTAGTTTTTCACACCGTGAACGGGGAACGAGTCGATGACCGAAGATCTCACCAAAGGTGACAACCGCGAAACCGAACCGGTCAACCCGTACGCTGTGATCTCACTGGTTGCAGCTCTCCTGGGACTGTTTCCCGTCGCGATAGTGTTCGGAACCTGGCTTTCTGGCGACCTGCCGGTCGTGGAATTGCCGTCGCGGGCTTGGCAATCGGAGTGATCGAACTGCTCGTGGTCGCAACTGTCGTCTACGGTTTCGGTTCTCTCACGCCGAGAACGTCGGCATCCGTCGAAACACTTGTTCCGTACTCCTTACCGGCTACCGCACTCTTCACAGTTCCTGCTGCTACGGAACCACCGACTCCGGTCGAGACCACCGTCGACGCGACCGAGGCCCCCTCGGCCGCACTGCCCGAGGTGGACGGACCATGCGATCCGGGCGTCGACAATCACGGAACCTCCGCCGATGGCACGTTCCTGAAGTGCACCTATGCAGGGTCGACTCGCGCGCATTGGGTGCAGTCGCCACCGATCATCGACGGCAATGCGGAGGCGGGGTCGGAATGCGACCCCTCAGTGAGAGGAATTGCGGTGTCGCCGGACGGATTCGACATGTTCTGTGTCTCCGACGGCGCGAACGGTGGCGGCTATTGGTCACCCGGACCGTAGGCGGTTGATCGGTTCGCGTCGTCCCGCGAACCGAAGTCTCATCGATCGAGGACCAAACGGTCAGAAGCGGCTACGAAGAGACAAAGCGGCCGAATGGAAGTAGCTGCGGCGAATGGCTTTCCTCAAAGCCTTGCGCACGCCGGCGTCGAGAGTTCCCGACTTCTGCATAGCCGCAAGACCGTCCCGCAGTTGGCGTCGGTCCCAGACCATCAATTTCATCCGACGTGCAGCGTCCTTGTCGATCGAGCCCGGGAGCGTCGCGCTCTCGGCACCTGCAAGTGCCAAACCGACTTTCGTGCGAGTGCATTTGCCACAACGCCCGCAATTGAAGCTGCCGTTGGGGTTCTCCCAGCAGACCCGCAGGTGGTTCATCGCGGTCTCGTTCCCGCCGATGCGACGGATCTTTCCGTAGCGGTCTTGTTCGAGCTCATGATGCTCGAATGCGACGGCACCACTGGACCACAGGGGGTCGAGATCCGGATGGGATCCCCATGGATGTAACTGCCGGTAGCTGTAGGACGACGGGATGATGACCGTGCTCAGGTGCTCCGACAATGCCAGACCGACATGCGCCAGCGCGGGTCCGTGGAAGACCCCGCCCCATTCGAGCTGCAGGGGATCGCCCAGCGCCGACCTGACCGTGGTCTTGATTTCGATCAACGGTTTGCCCAGATCCGCAGCCGCTTCTCGGGCCCCTGCCAAGGCTTTCGACGCCAACTCCTCGTCGTCGATGTGGATGTCGAATCCATGCACGAAGATCAGGTGGGTGATGCGTTCGGACTGGGTGATCGCCGAATAATAGCTGTCGACGCCTCCGCTGAAGAAGCAACCGACGCCCTTCGCCTCGGAGACACTGAGTACGGGTTCTGCCGCAATCGATATCTTGTGAAACCGCCTCGGGTACCAGCTGCGAAGAACACTCTGAGCCGTCGACGCATTGCAAAGTGCCACCGAGTCCACGGGAGCGTCGAAGTCGACGTCCCACCTGTGCCGCATACCTGCTGCCAACAGCGGAGGAAGCCAGGGATTCACGGAATGGTCCAGGCTGTAGTTCGACTCGGTAGTCACGCGAATCTCAGCGCCGGATGGTGTCCCTATCCGCGATGAGATGCAGTTGGCACCTGTGGCTTCGGCGTGGAGCGTCAGCGACCTGTTCACCGCCGAGAGTGTGCCACAGTCCGGGTTTGTCCCGATACGAATCGAGCCACCACACGAAGCAGCCTTGGGGGCTCGACCTGGCTCGAGAAATGACGGTGGGTGTCCCCGTCCGCACCTGACCAGCAGAGCTACACATTAAAACGGATTTCATCGCTGGCGTTTGTTGATGTTGATTGACGATTTGTCCCCGACCTGAACCGGGAGTTCGAGTGTTTGTTGCGTTAAAAAGATACGGCAAGAATTGGACCTTCTGCGGACTGGAGACTTATGGGAGTTCGACACCCAGGACCTCTGCGGCCTTCCGCATCTGCCCACTATCCACGTGGCCATATAGATTCAGCGTCGTAACTATGCCCTCGTGCCCCAGATGATCTCTGACAACCAGCATCGGCGTTCCACCCTTGAACATCATCGATGCGCACGTATGGCGGAGGTCATGGATCAGCGGTCTCCGAGGTGGTCGAACTTCTGAGCCGTCCGCCATCGCAGCTTTGACAGCAGGTACCCAACCGGTGTTGTTGGAAGACTGCGACTGAACAGGGTTGCCGACCGAGTTCATGAATACGAACTGGCTGCGTGGCCGTTTCAAGTCTCCACATGCTGCGATCACCCTGATGTGGCGCGTCGATTGCCGCTTCAATCGGCACGACTTCGGTGGACCCAGCTTGCGAGTCCTGTCGCCTGTGTATTTCCATGCTCGCGTGACCCTAAGGTCATCGCCTCGACGTCGACGTCTCCGACTTGGAGTGCCGTTGCCTCCTAGAAGCGCAGACCCGTGGCTGCAAGGCCCACGATCGGAGCGATCCCTTGCAGGGTAACGTCACCCTGAACAGTCGAAATAGATGCGTCGTGGGTCGGCGTTGCCAGCGAACTGACCCGGTCCCGGTCGCCAGGATTCGACGAACCCGCCTCTGTCGAGCAGGCCGCACAGCAGATCGCAGAGACAAGTAGCACTATGGCGGGGGATGGACAAGCTTCGCATGTTCGAATCTTGTGCGATCAGAACGCAATTAGCCCGAATTGCGGCGATCTGACGATGACATCAATCGCCTCCGATAGATCGATCGCAAGTTCAACGGATAGCCTTGACATACTCTGCCTCGATCAAGGGTGAGGAGAGGTCTTGGATCACGACTTGCGCCCCGGCCGGAGGTCTATGAGTGGTTGCTTAGTGTCGGCGTTGCTCTGCGGCTGAACTGGATCCGGTGGTGCACTAGAGCGATCGCATTAAGCTACCGAACCGACATCGCCTTCTTCCTCTTTGGGCGTAGTCCGACTGAGCGCCGCTATCACGGCCGGCGCGGTAGCCCCCAATTGAACAGCCGCCAGAGGAGCGATGTCCGGTATGTGCGCAGGCAACTGTATAACTGCGAGGATGCCACCGGCAGCAATCATCGCGGCTCCAATGATCCAGTAGAAATAGCTGGTCACCCAGTCTGGCCGGTCGGCCTTTGGCGTCTGGCGATGAACATAGATAAGCGCCAATTCTGCAAAGAGGCCACCAAGTATCCCGAGACCGAAGAGGACTAAAACTGACATTTTCCGATTAGCTCACAGAGGCATTCGCGTCAGACTGGAACGGACTATACGTATCCATTCTTTCCGTGTCTTGCCCAGCCTGGAGAGGCGTAGGTAGCCCAATTCCTTGCCCCTAGCGCCTACTGGCCGCCGGACCTCCGAACCAAGCTCGATGAGAGCGAGTTCGATGTCCCGCACGCTCACGTCAAGTTCGGAAGCAAGCGAATCGATTGTCCGCCAATCATGCTGACTCTCCGCCAGTGCGCCACGTAATAATGTTGCGACGTATGCGGTCGGCCTATAGACCACAAACTGGATTTCTTTGGCGCGCAGTGCAGGCAGAAGCTGCACGATCTTGATTTCGGTGCCGGGTATCTTGACGGCCTTTGGCTGGCGACTTTCGATCCATTCATTCGCCGAGGCTCGACCACCAATCTGCATTGTCATTCGGTTGGCTCCGTCTGCTTTAGCACTGACGCGCCAGCAGCAGCAATGAACCGCTGTGCGTTTTCATCCTTTTCTAATGCCCGGTCGATCTGACTCCGAAGTTTGCGGAGATCCCCTGCGTCAAGAGTGACAAAATGGTCGAAATCCTGACCATTCGACTGATAGACGATTTCGAGAGTGTGGTTGATTGAAGCCAGACTTACTTGCTCTCGAGCATCATCCTCGAACATTGGCCGAATGTCGGTGAAAATCCTGGTACGCCCCAGCAGTCTTTCGTAGGAGCTGTCGAGATCCACAGCCTTGGCGGAACGAATCACAGGCCTAGATTCCAAGACCGTTGAGATAGACGTTTCGTTTTCAGATGCGTTCAAAGAATCACGAAATGAATCCATGAGTTCGGCAGTCGTCAAGCCCAATTTAAACTTCGCGACCGCAAGACTGATCAGCGCTTCGTAAGCGGCCTTACCGTCGCCCACCTGCGAATCCAGCAGTGCAACCACAGCGTCGAACGAACCGTCCGACGCGTCTATGTCTTTGCGTAAATTGCCAGCCTCTACACTCGTTAGTGAAGCTAAGATGTTGATCGGTTCCTGATGCCTAGGCGGAATCATCAACCTCGTGGCCACAGCCAGCTCCTGTTCACGTCCGGATCATACCTAACCAAGCCTTACGGTCAATCTTGTATCACCGAATACATTGCTGATGTTACGTCCGGCACCTGAGTGGGCGTGAGGACGCGTTCTGCAGCCGTGATGCGAGCTGTTCGTGCCGACAAGGTTGCCAATAGCGGAAGTTTTGAACCCGTGCACCGAAACGGCACTCGACCAGGGCTCCGACGGTTAGCCATACGCCGGCGGGAGCGCCTTCGATTGCTTCCGGGGTTGACCACGCATCAAAGACTGCCTTGCCGGCGTCACCATCGGCCAGAGGAGAGACTGCATGACGCACCCGTCGGTGAACGGTCCGCGTCACCGGATTCCACGGCGATATCCGTGACATTTACCCGTGAGAAGTCACGAGCCTGTCATGCCGTCCTTGTGTTCTGGTACGTATGGGTCGTGGCCGGTGTAGCCGTGGCCGTATAGGTCAGCCACACCACGCTTAGGGAGAACGCCGCTGAGCTGCGCAGAGAAGCATGAGATGAGGGTCATCAGCATCGAACCAGAGCGCCTCTCAACTACGACCCCTGAACCCAGGGGCGCGTGCGATGATCACCGAAGGGCAGGCGTTGCGTCTACCAGACCCAGCCAGCTACATTCCGTCATTTGTAAGGCGGAATCGCTTCACGTGATTTCGTACCGTGCCTTCGTGGATACGCGCCTCCGACGCGATAGTCCACACAGGCACCCCATCTTCAACGCGCAGCGCGATAAAGCTCTGGCGAACCGACTCAGCTGCAAGCTTCGGGTCGAGACCAGCCTTACGCGAAAGACGCTGAACAACACGAGTAACCGACGTTCGGACCATCCGCGTGCCGTCTCGTCGCAGCAACAGCGGCCCCGATGCCCGGTCCCCTGCTGCACGTTCGATAGAAGGACGTAAGTTGCTTGGAACGATTGACTTCACCAAGTCGCCGCTGCGGTTCATGAGCAGCAAAGTCATCTCGTTCAATGCAGTCAGCTCGAACTCCTCAATCAACACCTCGACCGCCTGAGTAGTTGTTAGACCCATCAGGGCGAGTAGACCAACGGTGGCTTCATCGCTGGGTGTGGACTTTTTGGACTCCGCGACCAACCTGCCCAGTTCGGCTCGCGAGAGTGTCGGCATGATTGGCAACGGCCGAGCATTGATGTTGTCCATTTCCGCGAACGGTGTGGCGTCGACGGCACTCGACTTCATCAGATAGCGGAATAGCGCTTCCAGACCCCAGTACCTGGTGGCGAGGGTACCGCGAGGGGCACCCTTGCCCTCTAAGTCCTCAATCCAGGCCTCCACATGCTGAGCCGTCACCTGACTGGGCTCGGTAGAGTCGTCCAAAAATTCACACCACGAGAGGAAGGACCGCACTGAATCTTCGTAGGACTCAGCTGTTCTTTTCTTCGCATGGCTAGCGACAAAGTCTGGCAGATAATCGCCGATGGTCTGAACTGTTTTCATAGTCGCCCCTTGCCAGCCGTTGCTGATACTTGGAGGACACTAGCGGCCCGGTCCGACACTTTCTTTCCGCAACCACTATCGATATGCCGATTTAGGTTGCTTAACTCATCACCGTCGCCGTAATCCAAAGCTGGCAATCTCCAGGACGCGCCCGCACACAGTCGCAATCGAAACGAACGTGGGCGGATCGTAGCGACCTCGTCGTATTACGGTTTTCGGGGACGCCAGGTGGGTGCGCCACGTAGCGTCTCGACAATGACCACACCCTTTGCCTACCGCAATCTCAAGTTCGGCGACGAAACCTCTAATACGATCGTCGTAACCGACGATGACGTCACGGCATATATCAACAAGGACAGGGCAATCCGCGCGGAGGCCCTCGCGCGAATCGAAGCGTCACCGCTCCACCGGCAAGAGGAGCAACTTCGGCGCTTCGTTGAGATATATAACGAGATCGACTAGGACGCGCCGGATCGGGCGGCGTGGCATGGCTTGGTGTCATGGACGGGTAACCGTAGGCAGTACTCGGACCCATCCATACCGTGATCGGTAACGGATGTCGGCCGTGAAAGCGCTGCGGTGTCACATCGATCGCCGGCAAGTGCAGCGTGTCAACGGCGGAGAGGGCGAGATTCGGGCACCCAAGTACGACAGCGAGCGAACGGTCCCAGCCGCAGACCGCCTGCTGAATCTCGTTGCAGAGCACATCCGGCTCTGGCTACCGGAGATTGCTGCGCCTGACGGGTGGCTGTTTCCTGGCGAGAACGGGCATCCCATGCATCAAAAACTCGGTCGACTATCGGTGGCTTAAAGCAAAGAAGAAAGTCGTGCAACCTGACTGGCATCTGCACGACCTTCGAGACTTCTTTGCTTCCGGACTCATCTACACAGAACGCGACGTGGTTACTGTTCAAAAGGCACTTGGACACAGTTCGCCAAACGTCACCCTGTTTACGTCGCCCACCTCTGGCCGAATGCAGATGGCCGGACGCGTAAGGCCGCGGAGTCGATGTTCAACGAGGCCGTTCAGCCGACTACGACAGGTTGAGCGGAACTGTCTCACGACTGATCGGGAGATCTACTGCGGACGCACTGCGGACCATGAGGCAAAACACCACTCCTGACCTGGGGTCTTACACGTTGAAGCGGAACTCCACCACGTCGCCGTCGGACATGACGTAGTCCTTGCCCTCGATGCGCACCTTGCCAGCAGCCTTGGCCGAGGCCATCGAACCTGCGGCGACGAGGTCGTCGAAGGACACGATTTCGGCCTTGATGAAGCCGCGCTCGAAGTCGGTGTGAATGACGCCTGCGGCCTGGGGTGCGGTGTCACCCTGGTGAATTGTCCACGCGCGGGCCTCTTTCGGGCCTGCGGTGAGGTAGGTCTGCAAGCCCAGGGTGTGGAAGCCGGCGCGCGCCAACGCGTCGAGACCGGGCTCGGTCTGACCGACGGATTCGAGCAACTCGGCTGCCGATTCCTTGTCGAGTTCGAGCAATTCCGACTCGATCTTCGCGTCGAGGAACACCGCGTCGGCGGGCGCGACGAGGCGGGCGAGCTCGCCGATCTTCGCGTCGTCGGTCAGCACCGACTCGTCAGCGTTGAACACGTACAAGAACGGCTTGGTTGTGAGCAGCTGGAATTCACCCAACAACTCGAAGTCCAGCTTGGCCTTCGCCGAGAACAGCGTCTTGCCGTCGTTCAGAACGGCCTGCGCGGCCAGAGCCGCATCGAGCGCCGGCTTGCGGTCCTTCTTGATCCGCACCTCTTTCTCGAGGCGCGGGATCGCCTTCTCGAGGGTCTGCAGATCGGCGATCGCGAGTTCGGTCTCGATGACCTCGATATCCGCGGTGGGGTCGACGCGACCGTCGACGTGCACCACGTCGTCGTCGGCGAACACGCGCACGACCTGACAGATGGCGTCGGCCTCACGGATGTTGGCGAGGAACTTGTTGCCCAGGCCTGCGCCCTCGGACGCACCCTTGACGATGCCGGCGATGTCGACGAACGACACCAGCGCGGGCACGAGCTTCTCCGAACCGAACACCTCAGCCAGCTTCTCGAGCCGGGGATCCGGCAGCGCGACCACGCCGACGTTGGGCTCGATGGTCGCGAACGGATAGTTCGCGGCCAGCACATCGTTGTTGGTCAGTGCATTGAAGAGGGTGGACTTGCCGACGTTGGGCAGTCCGACGATTCCGAGGGTGAGGCTCACGGTCTATGGAGTCTACTTTGACGACACGGCCAGCTCGGACAGTGCCCGGCCAGCCTCGATACTCGATGCGCCGAGTGGCGCCAGAACTACGTGATCCGCGCCGGCAGCGTGGTGAGCGGCCACCCGCTCGGCGATGTCCTCGACACTCCCCCACACCACCAGGTCGTCGACCAGACGGTCGCTGAGATCCTCGACATCCGCGTCGGTGAACCCCATGCGGAGGAAGTTCTGCCGATAGCCGGGAACGGTTGCGAGGAAGCTCAGCGGCTCCCGAGCTGCAGCGCGTGCTCGATCCGGATCGGACTCGACCACGACGAACTGGTCGACCACCAACGTCGACACACCGAGCGCACCGCGCGCCTGCGACGTCCACTCGGGCGTCACGAGCAACCCGATCGCGCCGGCCGCGCGGTCGCGAGCCATCTCCAACTTCTTCGGCCCGAGCGCCGCGAGCAGCGTCTGATCCGCTGGTACCGCGAGTTCGTCGAGGTACCTATGCAACTCAGCGAGAGGTCGAGCACTCTGCGGCCCACCGAGACCGAGGACGAATCGACCGGTGTCCGAGAGCTCGTCGAACAGTGTTCCGGTCTGTGCAGGTGAGTACACATCGACCGGCACGATCCCCGGAACGACGGTGGCGGTCTCGGTCACGTGAACCAGATCGGCCAGCCTGCCGAGCCGATCGATCTGCCCGCCCGGCAGCCAGAACGAGGTGAATCCGAGTGATTCCAACGCGCGTGCCTCATCGAGATACGACGATGACACGTCGATGGAAATGCCGATTGAGCCGAGCCCCAATGTGTCCATGGCTGCGACGCTAGAACCTGAAGCGTTGTTCAGGTCAAGAGGTGATCGCCGAATTTGCGTCCCAGCTCGCCAGGATCGGCATGACTTTCGCGGTGCTCGATTCTTCCTCGACGGTATAGACGATCAGACTCTGGTTCGGCGCGCTCGGTGATATCAGGAACTCGATCCCGAACTGCAGGGTGCCCGCCGCCGGGTGCTGGATGATCTTGGTTGCACCTGCGAATTCGGCGACCTCGTGATCGCTCCACCATTGCTCGAAACACGGCTCGGACGAACGCAATTCGTCGATCAGCGCGGTCAACTCCGAATCCCCTGGCCTTCGAGCAAGATCGCGGCGCAGCGCTGCAACCGAGGCCGCCGCGAACTGCGACCAATTGACGATTCGCTCCCGCGCGATGGGATTGCGAAACAGATAGTGGAACAGCGAATCCTCTGCGGACGACTGCAGACTCAACACCGCACGAACCAGCGCATTGCTGGCCAGGATGGTTCCCGAGCGCCCGAGCAGTAACACCGGCACGTGATCGAGCGCCCGCATCACCTGGAGTAATCCCGGATCCGGTCGCTCCGGGGCGCTGCCGACCGGCACACCCGGAGATGCGAGATCGAGCAGATGCGCGGACTCCACCCGGTCGAGTTTCAACGCCCGAGCAATTGCCCGCAGCACCTCGGGTGAGACGTTGGCCTGGCGACCCTGTTCGAGCTTGCTGTAGTAATCCGGGCTCACTCCGGCCAGCGCTGCGAGCTCTTCGCGCCGCAGGCCCGGTACCCGTCGCGCACCGGGATAGATCGGCACTCCCGCCTCGGCTGGAGTGATGCGGTCGCGTCGATCACGCAGAAATGCGCTCAGCGCCGACCTGTCGTTGTTCACGAAATCCACAGTAGCCACGCGAACGATCGCCAACCTGGTCATGACAGACCTAGGTCGAACGACGCCTGGTCCGCTCGATTCCGCGACCGTAGACATGGCGTCATGACATCTTCTAATTCCACACAGCTGCAGGGACGCACCGCCGTCGTCACCGGATCGACCAGTGGGATCGGTGCTGCCATCGCGCTCACCCTCGCCGCCCACGGGGCAAAGGTGGTCGTCAGCGGCCGCGACCCCGAGCGCGGCAAAGCCCTGGCGGCCCGCATCTCGGAAACCGGCGGCACAGCGGCATTCGTCGACGTCGATCTCGCCGGCAGCTACGACGAGCTTCGTGAGTTCGCCGCCCGCACTACCGACGCCCTCGGCGGCCGCGTCGATATTCTCGTCAACAACGCCGGTATCTATCCGGCCACCGCGACAGCCGATCTTCCCGACGACCAGCTCGACGCCATGCTCGCCGTCAACGTCCGAGCACCGCACGTGCTCGTCGGTGAGCTCGCACCGGCCATGGCCGAGCGCGGCAGCGGAGTCATCGTGAACATCGGGTCGTGGATGGCCACGATGGGCAGTCCGTTCGCTGCGATGTACTCCGCCACCAAAGCCGCTGACGAGCAGCTCACTCGTAGCTGGGCCGCCGAGTTCGGCCCCCGCGGCGTGCGAGTGAACGCGCTCGCGCCCGGAGCCACTCTGACTCCGGGCAACGAGGATGCACGCCAGGTACTCGACGCCATGACGGCCGGAACCCCGGCAGGCACAGTGCTGTCGCCGCAGAACATCGCCGACGGTGTGCTGTTCCTGGTCTCGGACGATGCCGCGATGGTGCACGGAACCACGCTCTACGTCGACGGCGGTATTTCGGTCACCCGCGGGTGATCAGCACACCGCCGTCGACCCGTCACATGTTCGAGACGACCAAGCCGATGAACGCCAGGTAGAGAACGATGAAGACGCCGAAGATGATGAGGGACAGCTTGCCGAAGAACGCCGCGCGCTGCGACGAGTACTGCGCGCCTTGGACATCGCCCATCGACCACAGTGGATGGACTTTCAACGCATGATTGAACGCGGGGATGGCCAGTGGCCAGAAGAAGATGACTGCCACCACTGCCCACCCTGCGTTCGACGCCGGCAGCACCGGCGCGAAGGGCTGCGCCGCGGGAAAGTTCTGCTGATGAGTTTGCTCGTACGGTCCCGACATGTGGTGTTCCCCCCGAATGAATGAAGTGATGACACCCGCTACGACGCAGCCCAGCACCATCCGGTTCCAGGCCGCCGCCACTCGGCGCACACGAGTGACCGCCGGGCGCATCGCGAAGTGTCGATTCGAGGACGTGCAAGTGCGTCACGCATAGGGTGATCGCAGTCACACCTGCGACCATGGAGACCCCACACATGTCACTGAAAGCGGCCGACGATCCACACGTCGAATTGCTGAAGACAGACCCCGACCTACCACCTGTCGGAGTCGTCGATTCCCATCCCATGACGCCGATCAAGCGTCTGATGCTCGTCGTTATCGGCCTGCTCGGCGGCGTCGCCTGGACGATCATCGCCATCGTCCGCGGCGAGAATCCCAACGCAGTCTGGTTCGTCATCGCCGCGGTGTGTACCTACATCTTCGCGTTTCGCTTCTACGCCAGACTGATCGAACGCAAGATCGTCTTTCCTCGCGACGACCGAGCCACGCCCGCCGAGATCTTGGAGAACGGCAAGGACTACATGCCGACGGACCGTCGGGTGCTGTTCGGCCATCACTTCGCCGCAATCGCGGGAGCGGGCCCCCTCGTCGGACCGGTTCTGGCTGCCCAGATGGGCTACCTGCCCGGCACCATGTGGATCATCATCGGCGTCGTGTTCGCCGGGGCCGTCCAGGATTTCCTGGTGCTGTGGATCTCGACGCGCCGCAACGGCCGCAGCCTTGGCCAGATGGCCCGTGACGAACTCGGAGTAGTCGGCGGAACCGCCGCGCTGATCGCGGTGTTCGTCATCATGATCATCCTGATCGCGGTTCTTGCTCTCGTCGTCGTCAACGCGCTCGCCGAAAGTCCGTGGGGCGTGTTCTCCATCGCGCTGACCATCCCCATCGCCCTGTTCATGGGTGTGTACCTGCGCTACCTGCGGCCGGGCAACGTCACCGAGGTCTCGCTCATCGGTGTCGTCCTACTTCTGCTCGCCATCGTCGCCGGCGGCTGGGTCGCCGAAACCGAATGGGGCACAGACTGGTTCACCCTCTCCAAGGTGACGGTCGCCTGGCTGCTCATCGGCTACGGTCTGCTCGCCTGCATCCTGCCGGTGTGGCTGCTGCTCGCCCCGCGCGACTACCTGTCGACATTCATGAAGGTCGGCACCATCGCGCTGCTGGCCGTCGGCATTCTGATCGCGCGCCCCGAGATTCAGATGCCCGCCATGACGAGCTTCGCCACCGAGGGCAATGGACCGGCATTCGCTGGATCGCTGTTCCCGTTCTTGTTCATCACCATCGCCTGCGGCGCGCTTTCGGGTTTCCACGCTCTGATCTCCTCCGGCACCACGCCGAAGTTGCTCGAGAAGGAAAAGCAGATGCGCATGATCGGCTACGGCGGCATGCTCACCGAGTCGTTCGTCGCCATAATGGCGCTCATCACCGCCTGCGTTCTCGATCAGCACATCTACTTCGCGCTGAACGCACCGGCGACGCTGACCGGCGGTACTCCCGAGACCGCGGCGGAGTACGTCAACGGATTACCGCTGAGCGGCGGCGACATCACCCCGGCCGAATTGAGCCAGGCCGCAGCCGATGTGGGCGAGGAGTCGATCATCTCCCGTACCGGCGGCGCTCCGACGCTGGCGTTCGGTATGTCCGAGGTTCTGCACCAGGTGTTCGGCGGAGAATCGCTCAAGTCGTTCTGGTACCACTTCGCGATCATGTTCGAGGCACTGTTCATCCTCACCACGGTCGATGCAGGCACCCGCGTCGCCCGCTTCATGCTCTCCGACAGCATCGGCAACCTGCCCGGAGCCTCGGCCAAGAAGTTCAAGGACCCGTCGTGGCGTCCCGGTGCATGGATCTGCTCGCTCATCGTCGTCGCAGCCTGGGGCGCAATCCTTCTCATGGGAGTCACCGACCCGCTCGGCGGCATCAATACCCTGTTCCCGCTGTTCGGTATCGCCAATCAGTTGCTCGCCGCCATCGCGCTGACGGTGGTCATGGTGATCGTCGTCAAACGAGGGCTCTACAAATGGGCGTGGATCCCCGGCATTCCGCTCGCCTGGGACCTCATCGTCACGATGACGGCCTCGTACCAGAAGATCTTCTCCTCCACCCCGGCCATCGGTTACTGGACGCAGCATTCTCAGTTCCGTGACGCGAAGGAGCAGGGCCTGAGCAGCTTCGGCAGCGCGAAGACCCCCGAGGCCATCGATGCCGTCATCCGCAACACGTTCATCCAGGGCACCCTCTCGATCATCTTCGCGGTGCTCGTCCTGGTCGTCGTCATCGCCGGAGTCATCGTGTGCGTCAGGGCCGTTCGCGGAGCAGACCTCCCGGACAACGAGGAGCCGGAGGTGCCGTCGAAGATCTTCGGTCCCGCCGGATTCGTCCTCACCCCCGCCGAGAAGCAGATTCAGGCCGAGTGGGACGAACTGATCGATGCGGGCACCGTTCGACGCCCCGGGTCGGCGCACTAGATGCGCGGGCTGTGGTGGTGGATCACCTCGGTGATGGGTGATCACGATTACGACCGCTACGTCGCGCACCTCGCCCGGCACCACCCGGGCCAGGAGCCACCGACCGTGCGGCAGTACTGGAAAGACCGGCACGCGGAGGCGGACCGAAACCCAGGGGCTCGATGCTGTTAGGGCCTCGCCCTCGTGCGCGTTTTGCGCCCCTCCCGGTACGCAAAACGCGCACGACCGCAGCCGCGTCCGATTTCCGCTAGCACTGGCGGGATCGCGCTGACACAGTAGGAGCATGAGCAGCGAACGGCAGGTGCAAGAACTGGACTTCGATCGGTGTTATCGCGCGGTCTCCTCGCGTGACGCGCGGTTCGACGGCCAGTTCTTCACCGCCGTCTCCACCACCGGCATCTACTGTCGACCTTCCTGCCCGGCGCGCACCCCCAAGCCCGGCAACGTCTCGTTTTTGGCCACGGCAGCAGCGGCCCAACAATCCGGCTACCGCGCCTGCCGCCGTTGCCAGCCCGACGCCACCCCCGGTTCCCCACGATGGAACATCCACTCGGATCTCAGTTCTCGTGCGATGCGGCTGATCTCCGACGGAGCCGTCGAGCGCGGGGGCGTCGACGGCCTCGCCAGCACCCTCGGCTACTCGAGCCGCCAACTGACTCGCGTTCTGACGGCAGAAGTGGGTGCCGGGCCGCTCGCGTTGGCTCGCGCCCATCGCGCGCATACCGCCCGCACGTTGATCCAGACCACCGACATGTCGATGGCCGACATTGCCTTCGCCGCCGGCTTCTCGAGCGTCCGCCAGTTCAACGACACCGTCAAAGAGGTCTTCGCCGTCGATCCGACGACCCTGCGGCGAGAAGCGCACCGCTCGGCCGTACCTACTGCGGGTGGCACCGTCACGTTGCGACTGCCCTACCGCCCGCCGCTGGACCGCGGCTGGGTCGAGTGGTTCCTGCGAGGCCATGTGGTCGAGGGCATCGAATCGTTTTCCGACGACGGCGAATACGTGCGTTCCCTGCAGCTCCCGCACGCTGCCGGACTGGTGGCACTGCGCATCCTGGACGGATTCGTCAGCGCCGCACTGACTCTGCAGGACATGCGCGATCTCGCTCCGGCCGTGGCCAGGATTCGACACCTGCTCGATCTCGACGCCGATCCGCTTGCCGTCGACGAAGCCCTACGCGCCGACCCCCAGCTCGCGCCGAGCGTCGAGGCCCATCCGGGCATCAGGGCCCTTGGGGTCGTCGACGGGGCGGAGATGTTGCTGCGCACCGTCATCGGGCAACAGATCTCGCTGAAGGCAGCGGCCACCCACACCGCCAGGCTCGTCGACGCGCTCGGGGCACCACTGGATTTCGGCGACGGACGAGTCGGACGGCTGTTCCCCGACGCTGCCGTCATCGCCGAACGCGGCCACGAGGTCCTCACCGGCCCGGCGGCTCGGGTCCAGACCGTCATCCGCGTCGCCGACGCCATCGCGTCGGGAACGGTGACATTGCACCCCGCGCGGGAGGGTCCCGATCTGGAACGAGAACTGCTCGCGCTCAAAGGAATCGGGCCGTGGACGGCCCGCTATGTCGTCATGCGACTGCTGGGCGACCCAGACGTTCTGCTCGACACCGATCTCGTTGTCCGCCAAGGCGCGCAGGCGCTGGACATTTCGTTGAAGAACTCCCAACGCTGGGCACCGTGGCGTTCGTACGTCTCGATGCACCTGTGGATCACCGCACTGGAAAGAAGGCAGGCATGATGGCCACCTCCGCAACGCAGGACACCCCTATCGGTCCGTTCACCACCATCGTCGACGCCGATCAGCGTGTGCTGGCGTCGGGCTGGACCGCCGACGTCGAGGAACTCCGAGTGTTGATCCATCCGACGTTGCGACCTACCGATGTCCGCTCGGCGGCCGACCTCGGTGCCGTCACCGCAGCTGTCGACTCCTACCACCGCGGCGACGTCGACCGCATCGACGACATCGACGTCGCACAACGATCGGGCGAATTCCTGATGCACGCCTGGGACGTGCTGCGCACTGTCGAACCTGGAGCGCCGGTGACGTACTCCGCGTTCGCGGAATTGTCCGGACGGCCGACGGCGATTCGCGGTGCCGCATCGGCGTGCGCGCGCAATGCCGCCGCCCTGTTCGTACCGTGCCACCGAGTGGTTCGGATCGGCGGTGCGCTCGGTGGATTTCGTTGGGGACTGCCGACGAAGAAGTGGCTGTTGGCCCACGAGGCGCTCTGACCGACACCGCGTCGGAGTGGGACGTTAAGGTTCTTCACGAACCGCCACCCGCCGAATGTGAGGACCCACCGTGACCGAATCGGCAGTTCCCGGCAGTACTGCGAAGCCCGCGAAGTCCGGACGAGATCGCGGGGACCTCATCGGAACCGGTGGCCTCTGGCTGGCGAAATGGTCGCTCATCCTGATCTCCATCGCGGCCGGCGCGTGGGTGTTCGGTTGGCTGATCGGTCATCTCTGGGTGATTCTGCTACCGGTTCTACTCGCGGTGATCGTGGCCACGGTTCTGTGGCCACCTGCGAAATTGATGATGCGCCTTGGTTTTCCGCCTGCGTTGGCATCGTCCGTGTCGCTCGTGGTGTTCTTCGTCGTGATCGGCGGGGTCATCACTCTGATCATTCCGTCGGTGGCCGAGCAGGCTCCCGAGTTGGTCGATCAGGCGTCGGGTGGCATCGGTCAGGTGCAGGACTGGCTCAAGGGACCTCCGCTCAACATCGGCGACGACCAGATCGACAATGCGGTATCGGCAATCGTCTCGCGGCTGCAAGACAGCGGCGACGTCATCGCGACCGGCGTGTTCAGCGGCGTCTCGGCAGCCGGTTCCATCCTCGTGACCCTTGCCCTGGTGCTCGTGCTGTCGTTCTTCTTCGTCAAGGACGGCCCGAAGTTCCTGCCGTGGCTGCACGGATTCTCCGGCGGCCGCGCGGGACGCCATCTCGGCGAAGTCCTCTCCCGCATGTGGGTGACGCTGGGCGGTTTCATCCGGACCCAGGCCATCGTCAGCTTCATCGACGCGTTCTTCATCGGGCTCGGATTGGTGATCCTCGGTGTCCCGCTGGCATTGGTGCTCGCCACCCTGACGTTCCTCGGTGGCTTCATCCCCATCGTCGGTGCGTTCGTCGCGGGCGCTCTCGCTGTGCTAGTCGCATTGGTAGCCAACGGTCTGACGACCGCGTTGATCGTGCTCGCGATCATCCTCGCGGTGCAGCAGCTCGAAGGCAACGTGCTGCAGCCGATCCTGCAGAGCCGCAGCATGAATCTGCATCCAGCGATCGTGCTGCTCGCCGTCACCGGAGGTAGCTCGCTGTTCGGGATCATCGGCGCGTTCCTCGCAGTGCCCGCCGCGGCGGTGGCTGCTGTGCTGATTCGCTACGTCTCCGAACAGATCGACGAGCGATCGAACGAGCCCGATCAGGACGAGCTCGAGGATCAGATCCCCGCACCCGAGGGACTGACCGACGAACAGGCCGGCCTCGAAGATGAGGACGAGGACGAGAAGGCTACGACGGAGAAGAAGTAGCTCCGATCAGGACGCGACGACCTGCAGTGTCGAGCCCGCGCGTCCACGCTTGACGTAGAGGCGGCTCGGAATGCGCTGACGCATTTCGTCGACGTGACTGACGACTCCGACGACGCGGCCGCCCGCACGTAATTCGTCGAGCACGGCCATCACCGATTCCAGCGTGTCCGCATCCAGCGTGCCGAACCCCTCGTCGATGAACATGGTGTCGAGAACGACCCCGCCGGATTCGGCGGCCACGACATCGGCGAGACCCAGCGCGAGCGAGAGCGACGCCAGAAACGCCTCGCCGCCGGACAACGTCTTGGCCGACCGCACCACACCGGTGTAGTCGTCGCGGATGTCGAGACCGAGTCCACCCCGCTTTCCGCGAACGCCGGCCTCGTCGGAGTGCACGAATTCGTAACGACCGGAGGACATCCGACGCAAGCGTGCCGATGCCGACTCGGCGACGTCCTCGAGACGGGACGCAAGCACGTAGGACCGCAGCGACATCTTGCGTGCATTCTGCCCACGCCCGGCGACCACATCCGCCAGGTTGGCGAGCTCGTCGAACTCGGCGCGTTGCGGCGCGATGGCCGCAGCCGCGACGAACAGTTCGGCGACCAACCGCTCGAGATCGTCCGCGCGTCGGCGACACTCGGCCACCTCCCCCGCGGCGACCTTCGCCTCGCCGTCCAATTCGGCGAACCGGGCACGCAGCGGATCCAGGTCGATCGGCGGTTGCCCGCTCTGGGCGACGACGCCGGGTTCGAGCAGCACGTGTTCGGCGTGTGCCCGACGCTCCTCTGCCAGACGAAGCTCGGTCTCGATCTGCTCGACGCGGTCTTCGGTGAGAACGGCATCTGCTGCTGCATCGGCGGAATCGAAGTTCGATGCCGATACCCGTCGATCCAGTTCGCCGCGCAGCGCGGCGTGCTGCTCGCTGGCATCGAGCCAGGCGATTCGCGCTTCCTGCAGTCGGCGGGCACCGTCGATCAGCTTCTCGCACTCGGCAATTCGCTCGGTCAACGATGTGCCTTCGGCAATTTCCTCGGCTACCGACGCTCGCATCTGCGCCACCGATCGCTCGGTGGCTGCGATGCGTTCGTCGAGCGCGCTGCGCCTGGCGACAAGATCCTGCAGCGTGACCGCCAGCGCATCCGACTCGGCGCGCAGCCGACGCAGCTCGGTCGTCGCCGGGTCGAGGTCGGCGGCCCTCGCTCGGGCGTCTCGGACGGCAGTCGTCGCCGCATCGAGGGTGTGAGCAAGCTCCGCGGCGGAGGCTCCGCCCGTCCGGTCGTGCAGCAGATCGACCGCACGACTGGCGTCGGCGACGGCCGCGATCGACCGTTCCAGCTCGGCAGCGCATTTTCGCTCCGCGGCAGCGGCCTTGTCCTCCTGCGCTTTCGTGACCGTCGACGTGGCGGCAGCTGCCGGATTCGGATGCTCGGCCGACCCGCAGACGACACACGGCGCACCGGGCTCGAGGCGAGCAGCCAGCTCTGCGGCCATGCCGTCGATGCGGCGTTCGCGCAGCTCGAGCAAATGCTCCCAGGCGCTGTTGCGCGCGGTTGCAGCACGGTCCCTGACGCGTTCTGCCTCGACGAGAACAGCTCGGGTCCGCACCAATTCGAGGGCCGACTCGGCGGCCGCCTGAGCGCGGGCGCACCGCTCGTCCAGTCCCGGAAGCTCGGCAGCGGCCGCAGCTGCGCGCGCCACCCGCGCTTCCACAGCGGAGAGGGTCTCGGGAAGTGTCGCCTGTTTCGTCGTCGTGCGTTCGATGGCAGCAACGGTCTCGGCACGCTGTCTGCGCTGTTCTGCGAGCTCGGCGTCCAGCCGGTCGGCCTCACGGGCTGTTCCGAGCAGCGACTGCAGCCGTGCGACATCGGTGGTCCATGCTCGTACGAACTCGGCAACCACTGCTCGCTCGTCGGCCGGATCGGTTCGTAGCGGCGGCCACTGCAGTGCGTCGTGGAAGCGCCTGCCCTCTGCGGACGTCGGCAGTGCCTGTTCCGCGGCGGTCAGCGCTGTGGTGGCCGCATCTGCGGTGGTGGCGGCAAGGCGCAGATCGGCGACAGCGTCGGCGATGGGACCCGCAGCAGCAGAGTCGGCCAGTTCCGCGCGTCGCGCTGCTCGGGCGGCTTCGCCGTCCCGGTACTGCGCGAGTTGCTCTTCGGCGATGGCGCGTCGGCGCTGCAGGTCCAGGGCGCTGGTGGCCTCGGCCAGCGCGGCGGACGCACGCCCGGCCGCCGCGTCGACCAGCACCGCACGACCCTGGGCGAGAGTTCTGTTCTGCCGTGCACCGTCCAGAACCCGTGCCGCCCATTCGAGGGGATCCTGGGCCTGCTCACCGGGCGCGGCGTCGTCGGTGGACGGCTCGGGTACGCCCGCGGCCTGGGACACTCTGCCCAGCATGATGTCGATGGCCTGGTCGGCGTCGGCAAGACCGGCGGCCAATTCTCGACGCCGCTCGGCAAACCACTCCTCCACGTCGCCGAATCTGCCTGTGTCGAAGAGTCTTTCGAGTAGGTTTCCGCGCTCGTCGCTGTCTGCTCGCAGAAACTTCGCGAACTCGCCCTGCGGCAACAACACCACTTGAAAGAACTGATCGGCACTCATTCCGAGCAACCCGTTGACCGCGTCGCCGATCTCGTTGAGCCGCGTCAGGTTCTGCCCACGCCCATCGAGCCACGTGAGACTCGCCTTGGCATGCTGCTTGGTGGTGCCGGCAGTCCTGAGCTTGGGGCGCAGAAACTCCGGACTGCGCACGATCCTGATTCGTCGCCCACCGAGCGTTGCTTCGAGGGTCACCTGCGGGACGGCACCTCTCGCGGCGTGGTCGGACAGCAGCCTCTTGCCCTCCCGCCGCGCTCCGGGAACGGTGCCGTAGAGCGCAAAGGCAACGGCGTCGAGCACTGTCGTCTTCCCGGCTCCGGTCTGACCGTGCAACAGAAACAACCCGTCGGCCCCCAGCGCGTCGAAATCGACCGTCTCCGTTCCCGCGAAGGGACCGAAGGCGGTGATCTCGAGTAAGTGCAGCCTCATGCAGCGCCGCGGTCGACGGTGCTCGCCGGTGTGCGCGTGGATTCGGCCTCGCGCTGCACGGAAGCAAGTGCGCGCTCGAAGAGTGCGGACTCGGCTGCGGTGGGCGCGCTACGCATGTCCGTCAGGAACGACGTCGCGATCTCGAGGTCGCTGCGGCCGCGGACACGATCGCGATACCGAAGCCCCCCGTCGTCTTCGGGTCGACGCCACTCGAGATGGATCGCGTGCCGAAAACGCTGTTGCAGCAACCGCATTGCATCGACGGGACGTACCTCGTCGGTCAGCACCGCCGAGACGTAGTGGTCCTCGTATTCGGAAAAGGCTGCGTGAGTGGTCAATTCCTCGACCGTGCCCTCGATGCGGGCGAGACCGCGAACCACCGGTAAGTCCACTCGATCGACGCTGCCGAGCCCGTCGGCGTCGAGTTCGAGAATCCACACGGCCTTACGGTGCGAGCGTTCGCCGAACGAGTAGGGCAACGGGGAGCCGGAGTAGCGGACCCGCTCGGTGAGTGTCTGCGGAGAATGCAGATGACCCAGGGCCACGTAGTCGACGCCGTCGAATGCCGATGCCGGTGCGGTTTCGATTCCCCCGGACGAAATCGATCGCTCCGAACCGGTCGCTTCGCCGCCGACAATGAACGCATGCGCGAGGACGACGGACCGAACATGTTGCCCTGCTTCGTCTCTCGCCGCGAGGTCGGCGCGCACCAGGTCCATGGCAGCATCGAGCACCTCGGCGTGCGTCCGTGCCGCCGGAACGTCGAGTTCGACTCGGGTGGTCTCGGGCTCGAGGTACGGAATGCCGTAGAACGCAACCGATCCGTGCTCGTCGTCGACGACCACCGGGGTCGCGACGCTGCCGACCGTGGTCATCAGATGCAGTCCACCGGCCGAGGCGAACGCAGCTCCGGCACCCAACCGAGCGGGTGAATCGTGGTTACCCGACGTCGCGACGATGACGGCTCCGGCGGCTCTGATCGCTTCGAGTCCGCGATTGCACACCACTACGGCATCCGCGCTCGGCACGGCGCGGTCGTAGATGTCACCCGGGACGACGACCACGTCGATCGACTGTGCGGCAACCAGTTCCGCGATGGACTCGAGCACTGCGCCCTGATCGGCCAACAGGTCGACACCGTGAAAGGTGCGACCTATGTGCCAGTCCGAGGTGTGCAGGATTCTCATGTCCACGACGCTATCGGCAACCACCGACAAACTATTCGAGGCTCGTCGGCCTGTCGGGCGTGAGCATCGACCCACAGCTCGTCTCGCCCGAACTTGTCGGTGGCGTGCTGCATCATCGGCACCATGAACATTCTCACCGCGCTCGGCCTGCTCGTCGCCCTCGCTCTCGGCGGCGTGGTGGGGTGGCTGTTGCATGCCTCTCGGATGGGTGATCGGGCCGTACGAGCTGAGGCCCAGCTGGCGGCTCTACGCCAGAACGAGGCGCTGCTTCGCCAGTCGCTGAGCGCGGTGAACGAGGATTCCGCGCGGCGCAATTCGACGGTCATCGGCCAACAGGTGTCCCATCTGGTGGAGCCACTGCACGACGCCGTCGATGCTCTGGCCGAGCACGTGCGAGAAGTCGAGCACCACCGCATCAGGGCGTACGCGGGCCTGTCGGAACAGGTCACCGGAATGCATCGCGCGTCGATGCAGCTCTCCATGCAGACCGGACAACTGGTCACCGCACTGCGCGCGCCGCAGATCCGAGGTCGGTGGGGCGAGATCCAGCTCGAACGGGTCGTCGAACTCGCCGGAATGGTCAAGCACTGCGACTTCGACACTCAGGTGAGCAAGGACGGCTTTCGACCCGACATGATCGTTCGCCTCGCCGGCGATCGGCAGATCGTCGTCGACGCCAAGGTGCCGTTCGCTGCCTACCTCGACGCCGCGCAGGACGAAGAACCGGGTGCTCGCGACAAGCATCTGCGCCGCCACGCCAAGCAGTTGCGCACCCACATCGATCAACTGGCCGACAAGGCCTACTGGGAGGCGTTCGAGCCGACGCCGGAGTTCGTCGTCCTGTTCGTTCCCGGCGACCCGTTTCTCGACGCTGCGTTGACGTCGGATACGAGCCTGCTGGAGTACGCCTTCGGCCGGAACGTGATTCTTGCCACCCCGACCACTCTGGTCGCTCTGCTGCGCACCGTCGCGTACACCTGGAAGCAGGAGTCGATCGCCGAGGACGCGGCGCGGATCCACCAACTGGGCCGCGAACTGTACGGCCGCATCGGAATCGTCTCGACACATCTCGACAAGCTCGGGGCCCACCTCGGCAAGGCCGTGGAGTCCTTCAACTCCACCGTCGGGTCGGTCGACAGCAGGGTGGGTGTCACCGCACGCAAGCTGCACGAGCTCGAGCTGTTCGACGCCGAACCGGTGGAGATCGCACGCGTGGACGAGCGTCCCAAGCTGTCCGATTCGTCCCGCTACCGGCACGACTTCGGTCATGTCAGCGATGCAGTGGGCTGAACTACGGCTAACCTCGAGGGGTGTCTACCTCCCAACGTGCCCGATCCGGGGTACCGCTGGATCACCGATCCATCCTCGCGACCCTGCCCGGCGTACCAGCGTGGGGTGCCGTTGCGATCGCCGCAGGGCTGACCTTTCTCGGATTTCTCATCGACGCCGCGCGTGGAACCGAGCTGACCGGTGCGTTCGCGTTCCTCTACATCCTCGGCTGCATCGCGGCGGTATTGCTGGTCCGCTACCGCGGACTGTTCACCGCGATGGTCCAAGCCCCGTTGATTCTGTTCGTGGCAGTGCCGCTGTCGTACCAGTACTTCACCGACAACGCGGGCACCAGCCTCAAGGACATCATCCTGAACGTGGCGATTCCGCTGGTCAACCGATTTCCATTGATGCTGCTCGGCACCCTCGTGGCCGTCGGCCTCGGTGCCGTACGCATCGTGCTGAAGCGGCAGAACACGCACGCGCCCGCAGTTCGACGCAGCACGAAGACCGCCGACACCGCTCGGCGTCGCACGAAATCGGAAGACGCCCCTCGTCGAAGCACCAAGGCCGGAGACTCCGCTCGCCGGAGCCCGACCTCCGAGGACGACACACTCACCCGGGCACAGCGGCGAGCGCAGGAAGACCGTCCGTCACGCGCTCGTAGCCGTCGAGCTGCGGCGGACCGTGACGACGTGTCCGCGGTCGAGGCCACCGACATCGTGCCCGAGCCGTACGTGGGCCGTCGAGGAACCTCTCGCGCCGCAACCGACTCCGGTGCCGCGCCACGACGGTCGGCAACAACCCCCGGGGCGACGCCCGGATACGCACGCCAGGCGAGTCCGCAGCCCGAGTACCAGCGGCCCTCCCGCTCCCACGCCCAGTACCCGCAGGACCGCACGCCCCCACCCGGCGTAGCACGCCCATCGCGGCCGCAGCCGTCCGAGGCACCGTATTCGACGGAACCTCGCCGGGAGCGTTCACCTCGGGTTCAGCCGCCGCGGGACGCCGTCGATCCGTACTCCAGCAGCGCTCGGCACACAGTCGAACCGGTTGTGAACGACGCGCCGCCGAACGTGCGCCGTGACGACATTCCTCCCCATCCGGTGCCGCAGGTTCGGTACCGCGACCGCCACGCCGACGACTGACCCCACCGACACCGGCCGGTCATGGACCGGTCAGCGTGCGGGGCGCAGCTCGCGGGGCAAGGAAAAGACCAGGGTCTCGTTCGCGGTGGTGACGGGCTGCACGTCCGCGTATCCGTGCTCGGCGAACAGGTCGATGACGCCCTGAACCAAGATCTCCGGCACGGACGCTCCCGACGTGATGCCGATGGTCTCGACACCGTCGAGCCACGCCAGATCGATCTCTTTTGCGTAGTCCACCAGGTAGCTGGCCCGTGCGCCGGCACCGAGGGCGACCTCGACCAGACGCACCGAGTTCGACGAGTTCTTCGAGCCGACGACGATCACCAGATCGCACTCCGGTGCCATCGCCTTCACCGCGACCTGACGGTTCTGCGTGGCGTAGCAGATGTCGTCGCTCGGCGGATCCTGCAAGGTCGGAAAGCGCTCCCGCAGCTTCGCGACCGTCATCATGGTCTCGTCGACGCTCAACGTCGTCTGCGAAAGCCAGATGACTTTGTTCTCGTCGCGCACCGTGACGCTGTCCACCGACTCCGGGCCGTCCACGAGCTGGATGTGCTCGGGTGCCTCACCCGCGGTGCCCTCGACCTCCTCGTGGCCCTCGTGGCCGATGAGCAGAATGTCGTAGTCGTCTCGGGCGAACCGCTTGGCTTCCTGGTGCACCTTGGTCACCAGCGGGCAGGTCGCGTCGATCGTCCGCAGGTTCCGCTCAGCGGCAGAAGTGTGCACCGCAGGCGAGACACCGTGCGCCGAGAACACCAGCAGCGAACCCTCGGGCACCTCGTCGGTCTCCTCGACGAACACCGCACCGCGATCGGACAGCGTCTCGACCACGTGCTTGTTGTGCACGATCTCCTTGCGCACGTACACCGGCGCACCGTGCTGTTCGAGTGCCTTCTCGACGGTCTCGACGGCGCGATCCACGCCCGCGCAGTAGCCGCGCGGCTCGGCGAGAAGCACTCGCTTACCCCCGGCATGCGCGGTCGTGTGCGAGCCGGCGGAGTGTGCGATACCAAGATTCAAAGGAACAGCCGAAGACATACCTCCCAGGATACGTGTATCGCAGCAACCGGGTCATTCCGCAGGCCCTGGCCTGTCGGCTACCCAAAGGCGACGACTTCGGGCAGTCTGGTGTGCATGACTCGACTCCCCTTTGCGGCGCGGGTGGCTGCAGGCGTCGCCGTGACCGTCGTGGAAGAGGCCCGCAAGCTTCCCGGTTCCGCGTTGATGTTGCCGATGACCGTCGTCAGCGAGGCGTTGGCGCGCGGCATGCGGCTGCAGCAGCAGGTGACAGCCCTCGCCATCAAGGGCGATCTGGTCATTTCGGCTCTGCCGGTGATCGGAACTCCGCGCGAGGAGCAGCCGTCGTGGGCGAGTTTCGACGAGGACGAGGACGACGCGTTCCCGGCCACGTCGAGGTTCGACTCCGCAGCAGTCACCGATGACGTCGATGTTCCCGACGCACCGGTGGCCGAGCCCATCGCCGCGAACGGACGATTTGCTCTGTACTCGACGCCTCCGCTGGACGAACCGGTGCAGGACACGTCGGCGAAGCCCGCAGCAGCTGCGAAGCCCGAGATCGTCGAGATGATCGACTTCGACACCCTTGCCCTGGCTCAGTTGCGCGCACGGCTGCGCACGCTGTCCATCGAGGATCTGGAAACCCTGCTCGAGTACGAGAACGCGACGTCGGCTCGCGCACCGTTCCAGACCATGCTCGCCAACCGAATCACCACCGCCAAGGCGAAGTGAGCACTCCCCCCACTCAGTCCGGCCCCGCCCCATCCGGTGCGAGCACCGCCGAACAACCATGGCCGGTGCGCACCGTCGCGATGAAGGTCGCCGGGTGGATCGACAAACTCGGCAGCATCTGGGTCGAGGGGCAGCTGACGCAGATCAACGCCCGCCCCGGCACGCGCACGGCATTTCTGACTCTGCGTGATCCGTCGGCGGACATGTCGTTGTCGGTGACCTGCTCGCCGCAGCTGCTGGATCGTTCGCCCGTTCCGCTGACCGAAGGCGCGCGCGTCATCCTCTACGGCAAGCTGTCGTTCTTCACCGGCCGCGGCACCATTTCGCTGCGCGCCACCGATATTCGCGCTGTGGGTGTCGGCGAACTACTGGCCCGCATCGAACGGCTCCGGGCTCTGCTGGCCGCCGAAGGACTGTTCGACCCGCGACTCAAGCGTCCGCTGCCGTTCCTGCCCGGCACCATCGGGCTCATCACCGCTCGCGCCAGCGCAGCCGAGAAGGACGTCCTCACCGTCGCGCAGAGGCGTTGGCCTGCAGTGCGATTCGAGGTACGGAACACTCCGGTCCAGGGTCCACAAGCGGTGCCGGCAATCCTGGACGCGTTGAAGGATCTGAACGACGACCCGCGCGTCGACGTCATCGTCCTCGCCCGCGGCGGCGGTAGCGTCGAGGATCTGTTGCCGTTCTCCGACGAGGCACTGTGCCGAGCCATCTCACGGGCGACGACGCCGATCGTCAGCGCCATCGGACACGAACCCGACAGTCCCCTCAGCGATCACGTCGCCGACCTGCGCGCCGCCACCCCCACCGATGCCGCCAAGCTCGTGGTGCCCGACGCCGTCGCCGAACAAGCGTTGGTCGCCGAATTGAAGGCCAGAAGCGCTGCAGCGCTGCGCAATTGGGTGGAACGGGAGGCGCGTGGGCTGGAGATGCTGCGGCATCGACCCGTGTTGGCCGATCCGTTGGCGGCCCTCGAACAGCGTCGCGAGGAAGTTCGGCGACTCGCCGATGCAGCTCGACGCGACGTGCAGCGCGAGCTGACCACCCAGGACACGCTCGTCGAACATCTGCGGGCGAGGCTGTCGACGCTGGGGCCTGCTGCCACACTTGCGCGGGGCTATGCCGTCGTACAGCGGGTGGTGCCGGGTGCCGATCCCGAGGTACTACGTTCGGTCGAGGACGCTCCGCCGGGTACACAGATCAGGGTGCGGGTGGCCGACGGTGCCGTCACCGCAGCAGTAATGGGCCGAGTGAAATGACAGAGGGAGATTCGATGAGCGAGAACGAAGACAAGCCGGTGTCCGCACTGGGCTACGAGGAAGCCCGCGACGAGCTGGTCGGCGTGGTGAAGATCCTCGAGCAGGGCGGGCTCGACCTCGACGCTTCCCTGGCCCTGTGGGAGCGCGGCGAACAACTGGCGACGCGCTGCGAAGAACAACTGGCGGGCGCACGCAAGCGCATCGAGACCGCGCTGGCGAGCACCGAGAACGACAGCTAGGGCGCGAGCGGTTCGGTGGCCTCGACCGCAGCCGCGAGAGTGGTGAATTCCTCGGTGTTCGCCGTGCCGCCCAACAGGATTCGCACGTCGCCGAAGTCCGAGACCCAGTAGGTGCGCGAGCCTTCCTCGCCGTACACGACCCAGTCTCGACCCGAGACGTTCTGCGCGCCCGACGCGTACACCGTCTCCCCGGCCACGAACGGCACCACCAGTTCCTCGGACGCGGCCGTCTGAGTCAACTGCAGGTACGCACCCGATCCGGTGATGTATCCGACAGTCGACGCCGCTCCACCACTGTCACCGGAAATGGTCGCGCGGCTGCCCGAATTGGGCGTCCATTCCTCGGGAACGACCGGATTGCGCACCGGGAACCCTATTTCGGCCGCGTCGTACTGCAGTGCCGAGTTCACGTCGAAGTTGGGAATGGGTCCCTGCTTGGGTCCACCCGGGCTCAACGAGCACTGACTGGCCACGCCTGCGATCAACAAACACGCAATGACCAGCGGAATCAGCGACCAGACCATGTCGCGGTTGTTGTTGAGAATCCGAGGTTTGCTGTTTGCCACATCTCCAGTATCCCCTCTGTGCGGCAGTGCTCGGTCGGCGCGTACCTCACAGTCGACCCGACCCCACCGCGGGCATCACAGAAGTGAGATAATCCTGCCTGGGTAACACCCCACCAACCAGGAGGCTACAAACCGATGACGGCCAGCACCGAGTCCACTCGCGCCATGGCGCCAGATCGCAACCTCGCACTCGAACTCGTCCGCGTCACCGAGGCCGGTGCGCTCGCCTCGGGTCGCTGGGTCGGTCGGGGCGACAAGGAAGGTGGCGACGGAGCAGCCGTCGACGCGATGCGTCAGTTGGTCAGCTCGGTCTCCATGCGCGGCGTCGTCGTCATCGGCGAAGGCGAGAAGGACGAAGCGCCGATGCTCTACAACGGCGAGCAGGTCGGTAACGGAAACGGACCCGAGGTGGACTTCGCCGTCGACCCCGTCGACGGAACCACCCTGATGGCCAAGGGCATGCCCAACGCCATCTCGGTACTCGCCGTTGCCGAACGCGGCGCGATGTTCGACCCCTCGGCCGTGTTCTACATGGAGAAGATCGCCGTCGGACCCGATTACGCCGACGTCATCGACATCACCGTCCCCGTCGCCGAGAACATCGCCCGTATCGCCAAGATCAAGAAGGGTTCCGCCTCCGACGTGACGGTGTGCATCCTCGATCGCCCCCGGCATGCCGAACTGATCCAGCAGGTGCGCGACGCCGGATCACGCATCCGGTTGATCTCCGACGGTGACGTCGCCGGTGCCATCGCCGCCGCTCGTCCCGACTCCGGCACCGACATGCTCATCGGCACCGGCGGAACGCCCGAGGGCATCATCGCGGCCGCCGCGATGCGCTGCATGGACGGCGCGATCCTGGGCCGTCTGGCACCGACGGACGACACCGAGAAGCAGAAGGCCATCGACGCCGGCCACGACCTCGATCGCGTCCTCGACACCAAGGACCTCGTCTCGGGCGAGAACGTCTTCTTCACCGCCACCGGCGTCACCGACGGCGACCTGCTGCGCGGCGTCCGCTACGCGGGCGGCGGAGCCCACACCCAGTCCATCGTCATGCGCTCCAAGTCCGGCACCGTGCGCATGATCGACGCCTACCATCGCCTCGAGAAGCTGCGCGAGTACTCCTCGGTGGACTTCGACGCCGACGAATCCGGCCAGGCACCGTCCTTCTGATCCCCGAACCCACGACTGGCAAAGTAAGGCTCATGACGCAGACAGACGAACAGCAGTTCCGGATCGAACACGACACCATGGGAGAGGTTCGCGTCCCCATCGACGCGCTCTGGCGCGCCCAGACGCAGCGTGCGGTGGAGAATTTCCCCATCTCGGGCCGCCCGCTCGAGCGCACCCAGATCCGCGCGATGGGCCTGCTCAAGGCAGCCTGCGCGCAGGTCAACAAGGATCTCGGTCTGCTCGACGGCGCATTGGCCGACGCGATCATCGCGGCAGCCAACGAGATCGCCGAGGGCAAGCACGACGATCAGTTCCCGATCGACGTCTTCCAGACCGGCTCGGGCACCAGCTCCAACATGAACGCCAACGAGGTCATCGCTTCGATCGCCAAGGCCAACGGCGTCGAGGTGCACCCCAACGACCACGTGAACATGTCGCAGTCCTCCAACGACACGTTCCCGACGGCAACGCACGTCGCCGCCACCGAAGCAGCCGTCACCTCACTGGTGCCCGCGCTGCGGCACCTGCACGAGGCTCTGGTGACCAAGGCCACCGAGTGGAAGCACGTCGTCAAGTCCGGACGCACCCACCTGATGGATGCCGTCCCCGTCACTCTCGGTCAGGAATTCGGCGGCTACGCCCGGCAGATCGAGGCCGGCATCGAGCGCGTCGAAGCCACCCTGCCGCGTCTGGGTGAACTGCCCATCGGCGGCACCGCCGTCGGCACCGGCCTCAATGCACCCGACGGCTTCGGCCCGAAAGTTGTTGCTGCTCTGGTGAAGTCGACGGGCATCGACGCCCTCACCGCTGCCAAGGATTCGTTCGAGGCGCAGGCCGCTCGCGACGGACTGGTCGAGGCATCCGGCGCACTGCGCACCATCGCAGTGTCACTGACCAAGATCGCCAACGACATTCGCTGGATGGGATCGGGACCGCTCACCGGACTCGGCGAGATCGCACTCCCCGACCTGCAGCCCGGCAGCTCGATCATGCCCGGCAAGGTCAATCCCGTTCTCCCCGAGGCTGTTACCCAGGTCGCCGCACAGGTCATCGGTAACGACGCGGCAGTGGCCTTCGGCGGCGCATCGGGTGCCTTCGAGCTCAACGTGTACATCCCGATGATGGCCCGCAACGTACTCGAATCCTTCAAGTTGCTCGCCAACGTCTCGGTGCTCTTCGCCGACAAGTGCGTCGTCGGTCTCGAAGCCAACGTCGAGCACCTCAAGACCCTCGCCGAGTCCTCGCCGTCCATCGTGACGCCGCTGAACTCCGCAATCGGCTACGAGGAAGCGGCCGCAGTCGCCAAGCAGGCACTGAAAGAAAAGAAGACCATCCGCCAGACCGTCATCGACCGCGGACTGATCGGCGACAAGCTCAGCGAAGCAGAACTGGACAAGCGCCTCGACGTCCTCGCCATGGCGAAGGTCAAGGACTAGTTTCGCTGCTCTACCCGCCGGACCCGCAGGACCCGCTGCACCCTTGAACGCGCCCGCCCCCGGTTGGATCAATGTGGGTTTCAGTCACTCTGACTGCAACAAAGTCGCATTGATCCGACCGGGGGCGGGTCGCTTTCGAAAGGGGCCGAAACCTCAGGCCAGGTGCGCGAGTTCTTCGCGTGCCTTCAGGCCGTCCTCACCCAGATCGGTGCGGTCGAAGATCTTCCAGCCTGCGAGCAACGGCTTGAACACCTTGTCGCGTTCCTGGTCGGCGTCGTAGATGCCGGCTTCGGCGAGGGCGGCGATGCTGCTGCCGCGGTCCGGAAGCTCGATCTCGGGGATCTTGAAGCCGTTGATACGGTCGGCCACTGCGCGCGCAGCCTGATCGGGTACGACAGCGAATGCCTCGTCGAGGATGCTGGCGAAGAATGCCGACTGCAGCTCGTCGTCGTCGGCAATTTTGCCGAGGATGGTGGCCAGCACCGGATCCTTGCCCAAAGCGATGGTGTTGCGGTTACGCAGGGCGGCGGCAGCTTCTTCGATGGCGAAGTGCGCCAGGATGTCGAGCAGCCGCTGGCTGGGCGCGTCGAATCCGAGTGTCATGTGTTCCATCCGGACTCGCTCGAGGGCGACCGGATCGACAGCGCGGGTGAGCACCAGGAAGTTGCGCAGCACGATCGACTGTCGGTTCTCTTCCGACGTCCAGCGGCCCGTCCACTTCCACCAGGCACCGAGGCCGGTGAGGGCGTGGGCCAGTTCCCGGTGGTAGGCGGGGAGGTTGTCGGCCACCAACACGCCCACCGTGGCGGACAGAATTTCGACGTCGCTCAGGTGCGACTGCTCGGGCGACCAATCCTCGCCGCCGAGGAACGCGAAGTTCTTGCCGTCGTCGAACGGCGCGAGCTCATGGGGGTGCCAATCACTCGCTGCCTCGATATGGCGTCGTAGATTCTCTTCGACCGCGGGCTCCAAACGGACCAGCAGATCACCGTCGGACAGGTTCGTAGACATGCGGTAACCGTAGCGCCTGCCGCCGAGCGTCCGACGTCGCGCCCCTGACCTCTGTGAATTCTCCTAACGCCAGGTCGTTGCGGGTCTATCCTCAGGTGCATCCAATCATCGACGTGAGGACTCCTCATGATGCGGTCGGGTCGAAATTTTCTGTGACTTTCTGTCGTGTGCTCTCTGGTTCTGTTGGCCGGGTGCTCCGAAGACGCACCCACCGCAGACAGTCCACCGGCGTCCGAGCCGGTGCCGACCGAGGATCTGTCGCCCGGCCAGGTTGCCGGCGTCGACGTTCCGGCCGGTCGCGTCGACGATGCGGTCGGCAAGCTCGACGGTATCGCCGACGAGCTGATGGCGTCGTCGAACATTCCGGGTATGGCCATTGCCGTCGTGCACGGTTCGGACGTCGTCTACTCGAAAGGCTTCGGCGTTCGCGAAATGGGCAAGGACGACCCGATCGACGGCGACACCGTGTTCCAGCTGGCCTCGCTGTCCAAGTCGGTGGGTGCGACGGTGGTCGCGTCACAGGTGGGAGCGGGTGTCATCGACTGGTCGACGCCGGTGGTCTCCGAGCTGCCGTGGTTCGCGCTGGACGACCCGTGGGTGACCCAGAACATCACGGTCGGCGACTTCTACGCGCATCGAAGCGGACTCCCCGAGCACGAAGGCGATCTACTCAAAGACCTCGGCTACGACCGCAGACAGATCCTCGAGCGCCTTCGGGAGGTGCCCCTCGATCCGTTCCGTTCCACGTATCACTACACCAACTTCGGGATCACAGCCGCGGCCGAGGCCGTCGCTGCCGCCTCGGGCAAGGACTGGGACACCCTCAGCCAGGACACGATCTACGGTCCACTCGGCATGACCTCGACCAGCTCGTCGTTCTCCGACTACATCGGCCGCGCCGACCGAGCGGTACCTCACGTCCTCGTGGACGGCGAGTATCGGGCCCGATACCAACGCGAACCCGATCCGCAGACGCCGGCCGGTGGCGTCAGCTCCTCGGTGAACGATCTCGCCAGGTGGCTGACGATGCTCATCGCCGACGGCACCCACGACGGGAAGCAGATCGTCGATCCCGACGCCCTCCTTCCTGCCATCAGCGCGCAGATCGTCTCGAGCCCGTCGACCACGGCGGATTCGCGCGCGGGCTACTACGGATACGGATTCAACGTCTCCACCAGTGCAGCCGGCCGCACGACCGTCAGCCATTCCGGAGCGTTCGCACTCGGGGCGGGCACGAACTTTCTCTGGATCCCGTCGCTCGACGTCGCCATCGTCGTACTGACCAACGCCGCGCCACTCGGCATCGCAGAAACGGTCACGGCCGAGTTCGCCGACCTCGTGCAGTTCGGCGAGGTACGCGAGGACTGGCGAACGCTGTACAAGAATGCCTTCGCCGGTATGAGCGAGCCGGGGGGCGAGCTCGCGGGGAAGACCGCTCCGACGAATGCCGCTGCGCCACAACCGCTCACGTCGTACACCGGGGTGTACCAGAACGCCTACTGGGGGCCGGCGACCGTCGCGGAGGTCGACGGGAGGCTGGTGTTGACCCTCGGACCGAACTCGACTTCCTACGAGTTGTCGCACTGGGACGGTGATACCTTCGCGTTCGAGCCGACCGGTGAGAACGCACCGGACGGAACGATTTCTCAGGCGACATTCGAGGGGAACACGGTCACACTCGAGTTCTTCGACGGCGATGGATTAGGACGGTTCACCAAGTGACTGATACCCGACAAGCAACCGATATCGTGCAAAACCTGTTCGACGCGTTGAGGCTTCGCGAGACCGATCGCGCGCTGACGCTTCTCGACGAGAAAATCGTGTGGCACAACGTCGGGCTTCCGAAGGTACGCGGAATCTCGAACGTCGGCAGATTTCTGACGCTGCTGGCCAAGCCGGGTTACGGCTTCGACGTCGTCGTGCACAACATCGCGGCCGACGGAGATGTCGTGCTCACCGAGCGCACCGACGTCCTGATCTGGCGTCGGCTCCGCGTCGAGTTCTGGGTGTGCGGAACATTCGAGCTGCGCGACGGCAAAGTAGCTGTGTGGCGCGACTATTTCGACAACGTCGATTTCCTCAAAGGCGTTGCGCGAGGAGTGCTCAGGGCTGCACTCGGCCGGTGACCCATGTGAGTGGAACTTCGTAGCAGGCTACGAAGTTCCACTCACGAGGGGCGTCAGGCCCCTGACGGACCGAATTCCTCGAGCATTTCGGTCACCAGTGCAGCGATCGGTGAACGCTCACTGCGAGTGAGGGTGATGTGCGCGAAAAGCGGGTGCCCCTTGAGCTTTTCGATGACGGCAGCGACGCCGTCGTGTCGTCCGACCCGCAGGTTGTCTCGTTGCGCGACGTCGTGGGTGAGCACGACGCGTGAGCCCGACCCCAGTCGTGACAGGACCGTGAGCAGCACATTGCGCTCGAGTGACTGCGCCTCGTCGACGATCACGAACGAATCGTGGAGCGAGCGACCGCGAATGTGCGTCAGCGGCAACACTTCCAGCATGCCGCGGGCGATGACCTCCTCCATGACCTCCGGGCTGGCCAGCCCTTCGAGGGTGTCGAAGACAGCCTGGCCCCACGGGCCCATCTTCTCACTCTCACTGCCGGGGAGGTAGCCGAGTTCCTGACCACCGACGGCGTAAAGAGGCCGGAAGACAACAACTTTCCGATGCGAGCGACGTTCGAGGACGGCCTCGAGTCCGGCAGTGAGAGCCAGTGCGGACTTACCGGTGCCGGCCTTGCCGCCGAGCGAGACGATGCCGATGCTCTCGTCGAGCAGAAGATCGAGCGCCACACGTTGTTCCGCCGAACGACCGTGCAGGCCGAACGCCTCACGCTCGCCGCGCACGAGCTGAAGCTGCTTGTCGGGCGTGACGCGCCCCAGTGCACTCTGCCGTCCGGCAAGCAGTCGAACTCCGGTGTGACACGGCAGGTCTCGCGCCTCCACCAGGTCGATGACACCGTCGTTGAACAGGGTGTCCACGGCGTCGGAGGGCACCTCGAGCTCCGTCATACCGGTCCATCCGGACGGCACGACGTCGTGAGCGTGGTACTCGTCGGCGGGGAGCCCGACAGCACCGGCCTTGACGCGCAGCGGAATATCCTTGCTGACCAGCACCACATCTTTGCCCTCAGCCGCCAAATTCAGGGCACAGGCGAGGATTCGAGAATCGTTGGAGTCGGTACGGAATCCGACGGGAAGCACCGACGGATCGGTGTGATTGAGCTCGACTTGCAGTGTGCCGCCGGACGTTCCGATGGGGACCGGCTGATCGAGTCGGCCGAATTCTACGCGAAGGTCGTCGAGCATGCGCAAGGATTCCCGCGCGAACCATCCCAGTTCGTGATGGTGGCGTTTGCCCTCCAACTCGCTGATCACGATCAACGGAAGTACCACATTGTGCTCGGCGAACCGGATGACTGCCCACGGATCCGACAGCAGGACCGAGGTATCGAGCACGAATGTCCGAAGAGGGGCGGAAACGGAGCGTGAAGTGGTCACGTGGGGCTCCTACGTTTGCGCGGCACCGCGCAAACTCTGTCGCTCGGCCGGTCGGGTCCGATGTGTCAGGTGACACGAGGACCGGGTACCGGCCCTCTCGCGCTCACTAGCTCAGTCACGTATCAGAACCTCCCGCACAGGCAGCTTCCCCGCTGCCTGTTACTGCCGACGGTACCGCCGAAATCCGGTATCGGCTCGCTGGAAGTCTGGCGTGTCGGTGAACAACGCGTTACGGCCGATTCGCCCCAGGTCGGCGGGACGTTCGGTGCCGAGACCGCCCTCCCCCGTCGGATCAATGTGGCTTTGTTGCACTCAGATCGACTGATAGCCACATTGATCCGACCGGGGGCCAGCGTGAATGAACCACTGCAGACGTCTGAACGCTGCAATGGTCCATTGACGCGACCGGGGTGGGCAGGAAAGCCAGGGTCAGCCCAGCAATCCCCAGTCTTCGAGGCCCTCGTACAACGGCTTGCTCTGTGCCAGTTTCACGACGCGTTCTTTCAGGGCGTCGGTGGCCTGCCCGGTGGCCAGGGCGGTTGCGATGATGTCGGCGACCTCGGTGAACTCGGCTTCGCCGAATCCGCGGGTGGCGAGTGCGCCGGTGCCGATGCGCAGGCCGGAGGTGACCATGGGCGGGCGTGGGTCGAAGGGCACGGCATTGCGGTTGACGGTGATGCCGACCTCGTGCAGGAGGTCTTCTGCCTGCTGGCCGTCGAGCTCGGAGTTGCGGAGGTCGACGAGGACGAGGTGCACGTCGGTGCCGCCGGTGAGGACGGAGACGCCCTTGTCGGCGACGTCGGCGCCGGTGAGCCGCTCGGCGAGCAGCGACGCGCCGAGGAGGGTGCGTTCCTGACGTTCCTTGAACTCGGGCGTCGCAGCGATCTTGAAGGCGACGGCCTTCGCGGCGATGGCGTGCATCAGCGGCCCACCCTGCTGGCCGGGGAACACGGCGGAGTTGAGCTTCTTGGCCCATTCCTTCTTGGCGAGGATGATGCCGGAGCGCGGTCCGCCGAGGGTCTTGTGCACCGTCGAGGACACGACGTCTGCGTAAGGCACGGGTGAGGGGTGCACGCCTGCGGCGACGAGTCCGGCGAAGTGCGCCATGTCGACCCAGAGCAGTGCGCCCACTTCGTCGGCGATGGAACGGAACGCAGCGAAGTCCTGGTGGCGCGGGTAGGCCGACCAGCCGGCGATCAGCACCTGGGGCTTGGCGGCGATGGCCTGCTTGCGCACCTCGTCCATGTCGATGCGGTGATCTTCTTTCGACACCCCGTAGGACTCGACCTCGTAGAGCTTGCCCGAGAAGTTGAGCTTCATGCCGTGGGTGAGGTGGCCGCCGTGGGCCAGGTCGAGGCCCATGATCTTGTCGCCCGGGTTGATCAGTGCCATCAGTACCGCGGCGTTGGCCTGCGCACCGGCGTGCGGCTGCACGTTGGCGAACTCTGCACCGAAGAGTTCCTTGGCGCGATTGCGGGCGAGGTCCTCGACGATGTCGACGTGCTCGCAGCCGCCGTAGTAGCGGCGTCCGGGGTAGCCCTCGGCGTACTTGTTGGTCAGGACGCTGCCCTGGGCCTGCAGAACCGCGCGGGGCACGAAGTTCTCCGAGGCGATCATCTCGAGGGTGTCGCGCTGACGTCCCAGTTCACCTGCCATCGCCGCGGCGACCTCGGGATCGAGCTCGGCCAGTGACAGGTTGTTGACGTCAGTCATAACAGGAGTCTCCAAGGGACAGCAGAGTAAGGGGGCATCAATAAACAACGGACCTGGGCCAGTTTACGAGACGCGTACTGCGCCCGGTGTCAGTGGCTCGTCGAGCAGTCTGCCGAACAGCTGTGCCCGCTCACTGGCGGTCTCACCCTGGTCCAACCAGCCGGCGAGAAGCTTGTAGCCCTCGACGTAGGTGCTGATGTACGCCCGCCACAGCGGCGAGGACAGAAAGCGCAGACTGTGCCGTGCGCGCTGCGGCGAGGCAAGCGACCATCGCTCCAGGTAGGCGGCCACATCGTCCTCGCTCTTGTGCTGATCGTGCAGCAACAGCGCGGCATCCTGGCGAACCCCCAGCAGCTGGCTCGACGCCGCCGAGAGTCGCTCGGCCTTGTCGCCGTCGAATCGCAGTCCGAGGTCGGCGTAGATTTCTTGCGCCCACGCGCCCCAGCCTTCGCCGACGATCGCCCCGAGAGCGTGGTCGGCGAGCCCCTCGGCCATCAGGCACTGCGGAGTGTTGACCACGAACAACGTCTGCTCGAGTTGTCCTGCGCCGACGAGCCCCGTCTCCTTGCGGCAGTGCTCGGTGTGGTGGCCGGGGTAGGACTCGTGCGCGATCAGGTGGGGCAGGTTGGCCATCTGCTGTTCGATGTCGGAGTTGATCGCGACGGTGGACTGGAAGTTGCCGAGGTAGTAGTTGAAGCCGGACCACGGCTTGTCGCCGACTACCTCGTACGTCACCTTCTCGTTCTCGGGCAACGAGTATTCGGCGCGGACGCGGTCGCGCAATGCGGACGAGAACGCTTCGACGCAGTCCTGCAGTCGATCCGCTGGGATGACGTCGGCGCGGCGGTGGGCGATCAACCGTTCGCTCAGCGAGCCGGGTCCGGGGAGCACCTCGTCCATCTTGCGATGCGCCTGCAGGTACTGGTCCTGATCCCCCGGTGCGATTCGAACGTCGAAGTAGGCGTGGACCTCGTCGACGAAGCCGATGTTCTCGCCTGCGAACTTGCGCGCGGAGCATTCCAACGCCCGCAGGTGGACGTCGAGAAATGTCCGGCGTTCCGCTGTCAGTTCGACGTTGCCGAGCTCGGCGCGCAGTGTCTGCGCTCGACGGACGAGCTCACGCGGCTCCGGCGCCGGGGCGTTCTCGGTGATTCGACGCAGTTCGGGATCACCGGTGTACGCGTCGACGAAACCGTCTTCGAGGCGGTCGAAACTCAGGCCCAGCAACAGGTATTCGCGAACCAGGGAAGCAGCATCCATATCCGAACCCTAGTACGGCGAACGACCCCGCCCGTGCGCGGTGGACAGGCACCGAGCACAATCTGGAACCATGCGACTCGCGCCCGACAGGAGCACCGCCGAATCCTCAGCAGCTCCGATGCTCAGGTGGCGTGCGTGAGCGAGTCCAGTCCGTACGTCGAGTTCGACCGTGTGCAGTGGCGCACGCTGCGTCAATCCACACCGCTGGTACTCACCGAGGAAGAACTGGTCGGCCTGCGCGGTCTCGGTGAGCAGATCGATCTGGACGAGGTGGCCGAGGTCTATCTGCCGCTGGCCCGACTGATTCATCTCCAGGTGGCCGCGCGCCAGCGGTTGTTCGCGGCGACGGCCACGTTCCTCGGTGAGAAACATCCCGATCGACAGGTTCCGTTCGTCATCGGCGTAGCGGGCAGCGTCGCGGTCGGTAAATCCACCACTGCCCGTGTGCTGCAAGCACTCCTGGCCCGGTGGGATCACCATCCCCGCGTGGACCTCGTCACCACGGACGGTTTCCTGTATCCGACGGCCGAGCTCATGCGCCGAGGGATCTTGCACCGCAAAGGTTTTCCCGAAAGTTACGACCGACGCAAGCTGCTCAGGTTCGTCACCGAGGTCAAGTCCGGAACCGAAGAGGTGGGCGCGCCGGTCTATTCGCACGTGTCGTACGACATCGTCAAAGGCCAGTACCACATGGTTCGCCAGCCCGACATCCTGATCGTGGAGGGGCTCAACGTACTCCAGACCGGACCTCGGCTGATGGTCTCGGATCTGTTCGACTTCTCGATCTACGTCGACGCTCGGATCGAGGACATCGAGAGCTGGTACGTCAAACGATTCCTGGCGCTACGCAAGACCTCGTTCACCGACCCGTCCTCGCATTTCCATCACTATGCAGGTCTGTCCGACGATCACGCGCAGATCGCGGCCGAGGACCTGTGGCATTCGATCAACCTGCCGAACCTGGTGGAGAACATTCTGCCGACGCGTCCGCGAGCAACGATGGTGCTGCGCAAGGACAACGACCATGCGATCAACCGGCTGCGCCTGCGAAAGTTGTAGGTCCAGGTCGTGAGTGGAAGTTCGTAGCAGGCTACGAGCTGGAGTGGAGCCTGCGGAATGACCAGACGGTCCAGCCGCGCACGTCAGATACCGAACCGGCGGTGCCGTGCGGCGAAGTCGCGGAGTGCGCGCAGGAAGTCGACGCGGCGAAATTCCGGCCAATAGGCCTCGGTGAACCAGATCTCCGAATATGCGCTCTGCCAGAGCAGGAAACCGGACAGGCGTTGCTCTCCCGAGGTGCGGATGACGAGATCGGGATCGGGTTGGCCCGAGGTGTACAGGTGACTGTCGATACCGTCGACGTTGATGGAGGCCACCAACTCGTCCCCGGTGATGCCCTCGGCGATCTTCTCGGTGACCAGTGACTGCACGGCGTCGGCGATTTCCTGACGCCCGCCGTATCCGACGGCGACATTGACGTGCGTTCCGGTTCGGCCCTCAGTGCGCGCAGCCGCCTCCTTGAGCCGGCGTGAGGTCGATGCAGGCAGCAGATCGAGAGTGCCGACGAGTTTGACACCCCAGTTCATCTCGGGTCCGCAGATCTCCTCGACGACGTCGGTGATGATGTCGAGCAGCGAATCGAGTTCGTCGGCATCCCGTCGGAGGTTCTCGGTCGAGAGCAGATAGATGGTGGCCATCTCGATTCCGGCAGCGTCGCACCAGCCGAGCATCTCGGCGATCTTGAGCGCCCCCATGCGGTGGCCGTGCGCGACGTCGGTGAACCCGTTCTCCCGTGCCCACCGCCGGTTGCCGTCACACATCACCGCGACGTGCCGCGGGTGCTGCACACCCTCGAGCTGACTCAACAAACGCCGCTCGTACACGTTGTAGAGAACGCCGCGCACCTTCTGCGGAATGATCACCACTACTTCGTCACCGCTGCTCTCATCACCACGGAGGATCACCTTACGCCGACGTCTTCGAGCGGGCGGCCGGTACAGTAGCGTCCGAACCTACGGTTGCGTAGGTTCACTAGGGCGGAACGGGAGGTCATCTTTCATGACGATGTTCGGACTGGACGAGATACCCGTCAAACCACGCATGCGTGGCTGGATTCACCTGTACGCCTTCGGCGTCGCGGTAGTGTGCGCGATCACCCTCGTCACGATGGCGTTCAGCCTGGTGTCGGTCAGCGCAGGCCTCGCGACGGGCATCTATTCGATCACCGTGTGCGGGGTGTTCGGCGTCAGCGCCACCTATCACCGCGTGCACTGGAAGACCACCGCGTCGCAGATCTGGATGAAACGCGCCGACCACTCCATGATCTTTCTGTTCATCGCCGGTAGCTACACCCCGTTCGCCGTACTGGGCCTACCTGCCGCGACAGGACGAACTCTGTTGATCGTCGTGTGGATCGGAGCGATCTGCGGGGTGGCTCTGAAGATGCTGTGGCCCACCGCTCCCCGCTGGGTCGGGGTACCGCTGTATCTCGTGCTCGGCTGGGCGATCGTGCCGGTCGCTCCCACCCTGATCGAGCACGTCGGCTTCGCACCGTTCCTGCTGCTGTTGGTCGGCGGCATCTTCTACAGCGTCGGGGCGATCCTCTACGCCACCAAGTGGCCGAATCCGTGGCCCACGACATTCGGCCATCACGAATTCTTCCACGCAGCAACGGTGTTGGCGGCAATCTGCCACCTCGTGGCAGTGTGGCTCGTCCTGTTCTGACGACGCGTCGGAAGGCGGAACACCGCGTCGGCGACGTCACTTCCGCAGGGCGACCGCCAGATCCTCGACCGACGTCACAGGCCGGTCGCAGACGAATCCGCGACACACGTACGCCGTTTCCTGCCCCTCGACGGGCGGTCGGCCCGTCAGCAGCGCAGACGAGTCGGCCGAGCCTGCGACCACCACGGAACCTCCGGGTGCCAGCGACCGCGCGGCGGCGAGCAACTCACCACCCGGTGCGAGCGACACGGCGATCTGAATCGGGCCGCGCACCGACGCCTCGGCCACGGCCAGCCAGTGACCACCCGACCTCGGGGCGCGTTCGAGGATGGCCGCCGCTCGTGCGAGCGAAGCAGCGGCCAATTCGGCGTACCGTGCGGACGATTCGTGATCGACGAGGGCGGCCGCGGTGAGCAGCGCCTCGGCCATCGTCGACGCTCCCGACGGAGTCGCACCGTCGATCGGATCCCGCGGCCGGGTCACCAGGGTCTCGGCATCGTCGGCCGTGTCGAACCAGCTGCCGGCGTCGTCGGGATCGGCGAAGTGCTCGATCGCAGCGTCGAGGATCGTCGTCATCCGCCGGGTCCAGACCGCGTCGCCGGTGGCCTGGAACAGCGTGGCCGCGGCCACGGCGAGGCAGGCGTAGTCCTCGAGCACTCCGGTGGCCTCACCCACTGCGCTACCGAGGGACGCCCGCCGGACACGTCCCGATTCGACGTGAGTGGCGAACAATTGCTCGCCGCATTCGACGGCCGCGTCGACCCAGATCGGTTCGTTCGCGCCGGTTCCGGCCTCGGCCAACGCGGTGATGGCCAGTGCGTTCCACGCGGTGACCACCTTGTCGTCTCGACCGGGTTGCGGCCGCGACGCTCGAGCCGCCGACAACGCGTTCCGGATGCGGGCGAACCGGTCGTAGTCCTCGGGCTCGGCGGGCAGTTGCAGCACCGACATACCGGCCTCGAACGTGCCGGCGGAATTCACCGCGAACAGACCCGCAGCCCATACACCGTCTTCGAAACCGAGGGTGTCGACCAGTTGCTCCGGCGTCCACACGTAGGTCAGACCTTCGACTCCTTCGGTGTCGGCATCGAGCGCCGACGCGAAACAGCCGTTGGCCGTCCGCAATTCACCGAGCATGAATCCTGCTGTATCCGACGCCACCCGACGCACCAGCGGATCGTCGTCGACCCGGGCGGCGTGCGCGTAGAACCGCAGCAGCAGCGCATTGTCGTAGAGCATCTTCTCGAAGTGCGGAACGATCCATTCGGCGTCGACCGAATACCGCGCGAAGCCGCCGGCGAGTTGGTCGTACATGCCTCCGCGCGCCATTGCCGACGCGGTACGCCGAACCACGTCGAGTACCTCACCGTTGCCGGTGCGCTCGTAGTGCCGGAGCAGACCCTCCAGCAGTGCACCCGGTGGAAACTTCGGTGCCCGGCCGAAGCCGCCGTAGGTGGTGTCCTCGTCGGCGCAGACCGCCGCGACGGACGCGGCCAGAAAATCGGCGTCCAGCGATCGTCCGCCGGCCGGAATACCGGAACTCTGTTTGCGCAGTTCGGTGACGATGGCCGCGGACGCGTCGAACACCTCCTGTCGCCGGGTGGACCAGGTATCGGCGATTGCGGTCAGTAATTGTTCGAAGGAGGGCATCCCCTGGCGCGGGGCCGGTGGGTAGTACGTCCCGCAGTAGAAAGGTTCGGTCTCGGGTGTGAGGAAACAGGTCATGGGCCAACCGCCCTGACCGGTCATCGCGACAGTGGCGTTCATGTACACCGCATCGAGGTCGGGGCGCTCTTCCCGATCGACCTTGATGCACACGAAATGCTCGTTCATCAAGGCCGCGGTGGCCTCGTCCTCGAACGATTCGTGTGCCATGACATGACACCAGTGGCACGCCGAGTACCCGATGGACAACAGGATCGGGACGTCGCGATCACGCGCGGACTGCAGTGCCTGCGGTCCCCACTGCTGCCAGTGCACCGGATTGTCGGCGTGCTGACGCAGATACGGACTGGTGGATTCGCCCAGCGTGTTCGCGTCGAGCATCAGGGTTCGTCGGGAACAGCGGGTTTCGGACGGCTGGTGTCCGGTTGTGGGCTCGGCGTGATGCCCCCACGATCGGTTCCCTCGTCGAGCGCCTGATCCAGCGTGGGATCTTCTTTCTCGAACGTCGCGGGCAGACGCTTGATCTTCTTGTTCATGGACCAGATCAGCAGCGCCGTTCCGACCAGCAACGCCACGAGGATCACCAGACCGATCGGCGACGACTTGCCAAATTCGGGCCCCGTGGGCTGCTGGGCGAGGATCGACACGATCATTGTTCGGTCTCTTCTATTCCCGCGAACAGATCGGTCTCGGGCAGTGACGTGGTCACGCGGGTGCGGGCGAGCTCGAACTCCTCGGTGGGCCACAACTTGCGTTGGACGTCCACCGGCACCGCGAAGAACGCTCCGTTGGGATCGATCTGCGTCGCATGGGCTCGCAGTGCGTCGTCGCGCTGCTCGAACCAGGTGCCCACGTCGACCTGCGTGGTGATGCGCTCCATGATCTCGTCGCGCTGACCGTCCCACCGCTTCAGCCAGTCGACGAACGGGCTCTCCTCGCCGCGGTCGATGAACCAGTCGTGGAAGAGCTGCATGCGCTTACGCAGGAAACCGTGCGAGTAGTAGAGCTTGAGCGGAGTCCACGGCTCACCCGCATCGGGGAAACGCTCGGGATCGCCCGCGGCTTCCCACGCGGCCATCGAGACCTCGTGGCAGCGGATGTGATCGGGATGCGGGTAGCCGCCGCGTTCGTCGTAGGTGGTGATGACGTGGGGCTTGAAGTCTCGAACCACCTTCACCAACGCCTCGGTGGACACCTCCAACGGCACCAGCGCGAAACAGCCCTCGGGCAGCGGCGGCAACGGATCGCCCTCGGGGAGTCCCGAGTCCTCGAATCCGAGCCACGTCTGCTGTACCCCGAGGATGCGCGCCGCCTCGGCCATCTCCTCGCGTCGAACCTCCCTGATCCGTTGGTGGACGCCCGGAATGTCCATCGCCGGATTGAGGATGTCCCCTCGCTCGCCACCCGTGAGCGTGACGACCAGAACGTCGTGCCCTTCGGCCGCATAGCGGGCCGTGGTCGCAGCACCTTTGCTGGACTCGTCGTCGGGATGGGCATGCACTGCCATGAGCCGCAGTCCGGACACGTTCTTCCTCACCTCGGATTCGCCTTGTTCTTGCCTGCCCTATAGTTCCACCTGACGCCGACATGCCCCCAGCGGCACCCCCGATTTCACTCCGAGAGCTGACATGACCAACGCACTTCCCGCAGGTAGATACCCGTCGGGTTCCGGTCCGAGCGGCATTCGGAGAGCTCCGAAACGTGCGACGAAGATCGCACTGGTGGCACTGGTCCTGCTGGTCGGGCTCGGCGTGGCCTACTACGCGTACACGAAATTCTCGGTCAAGCCCGTCGAAGGCAGCCAGCTTTCGTTCGACATCGTCGACGAGAGCACGATGTCGATCCGATTCAGCGTCACCCGGGAGAACCCGGAGCAGCCGGCGGTGTGCATCGTCCGCGCTCGTTCTCGCGACGGTTCCGAGACGGGACGGCGCGAGGTGTACATCCCACCGGAGTCCTCCTCGACCACGGTGGAGCTCACCACCGACGTGACGACGTCGTCCCCACCCGCTGTCGGAGACGTGTACGGCTGCAGCCTCGATGTTCCCGAGTATTTACGAGCCCGATAGGCGAAGAGCCTGTTCGTGGTAAGCTCGGGTCGTACACGGCTGCCGCACAGGTGCCGTGTATTGCTGCATTGCGGGCAGGGTTACCTGCGTCAACGATGTCGACGGCTCCAGGATGCGGGCCGACCAAGGGGATCCATCCATTGGAGTCCCCTCTTCGTTGCGTGCCCTACCGCCTAGAAACCGGAATCGAACTCGAGATTCCGACTACGAGGGAGTGATCGAGATGACCGAGACCCAGGTGACCTGGCTTACCCAGGAATCACACGACAGGCTCAAGAGCGAACTCGACCAGCTCATTTCCAATCGCCCCGTCATCGCCGCCGAGATCAACGAGCGTCGCGAAGAGGGCGATCTGAAGGAGAACGGCGGCTACCACGCTGCGCGCGAGGAGCAGGGCCAGCAGGAAGCACGCATTCGTCAGCTGCAGGAACTGCTCAACAATGCGAAGGTCGGCGAGGCGCCCACCCAGTCGGGCGTGGCTCTGCCCGGATCCGTCGTCAAGGTCTACTACGACGGCGACGAGTCCGACACCGAGACCTTCCTGATCGCCACCCGCGAAGAGGGTGCCCGCGACAGCAAGCTCGAGGTGTACTCCCCCGCGTCCCCGCTGGGTGGATCGCTCATCGACGCGAAGGTCGGCGACACCCGCGAGTACACCCTGCCCAACGGCAAGACCATGAAGGTCACGCTGGTCAGCGCAGAGCCGTACCACACCTGATTCGAGCCTTTTCTCGAACAACACCCCCGGTCGCTCAGCGGCCGGGGGTGTCGTCGTTTCGGACGATCTCAGGCAGTCATCGTCTTCTGGTACTTACGGACCGACAGCGGCACGAACACCACGAGCATCACCACGACCCAGATCAACGTGTACAGGACCGGGTTCTGCAACGGCCACACCTCGGGCGGTGGGGCCATCGGATTGGTGTTGCCGAACTGCTCACGCACGGCCAGGGTCACCGACGAGATGGGGTTCCATTCCGCGATGGTCTTGAGCACGCTCGGGAAGTTGTCGATCGGCACGAAGGTGTTCGCGATGAACGTGAGCGGGAAGATCACGATGAACGACGCGTTGTTGAAGATCTCCGGGGAGCGCACGATCAGTCCCACCAGAGCCATCACCCACGAAATCGAGTACGCGAACAGCAGCAACAGCACGTAACCGAGCAGAGCGTCGAAGAACGACGACGTGATGCGCCAGCCCACGATGAGTCCGGTGATGGACATGATCGTGATGGTGACGACGTTGTTGCCGACGTCGGCGGCCGTCCGCCCGATGACGACGGCAGATCGCGCCATCGGCAGCGACCGGAAGCGATCCATGACGCCCTTCTGCAGATCCTCGGCCAGTGAGGATCCGGTGATGGACGCACCGAAGATCATCGTCTGGACGAAGATGCCGCCCATCAGGAAGCTCTTGTAGTCGATGCCGGGTACGTCGATGGCACTGCCGAAGACATAGGCGAACAACAGCACGAACATGATCGGTGACAGCGTTGCGAAGAACAGCAGATCGGGAACTCGCTTGAGCTTGATCAGGTTTCGCTTGGTGATGATCGCCGAATCCAGGAGAACGTTGCTCATTTCTCTTCCTCCGCAGCCTCGGGCTCGCCGGTGGTCTGACCGGTCAGAGACAGGAACACATCGTCGAGGTTCGGCCGTCGCAGACCGACGTCGACCACCCCGATTCCCGCAGCTTCCAGACGACTCAACGCCGTGGACAGATCCTTCGATCCACCGTTGACCGGCATGACGATCCGTCCCACCTGTTCGTCCAGGGTGGGCGGCTCGACGCCGATCGGGGTCAGGATCTCTTTGGCGCGATCGGCCTGAGATCGGTCCGTGAGCACGAATTCGATTCGCTCGCCTCCCGTTTGGGCCTTCAGCTCGTCGGCGGTGCCGCGCGCGATGATCTTGCCCTTGTTGAGGACGATGATCGAATCGGCGAGCCGGTCCGCCTCCTCGAGGTACTGCGTCGTCAACAGGATCGTCGTTCCGTCACGGACGAGATCTGCGATGAACTCCCACATCGTGATTCGGCTGCGCGGGTCGAGACCGGTGGTGGGTTCGTCGAGGAACACCACCCGTGGCCTGCCGATCAGACTGGCCGCGATGTCGAGTCGGCGACGCATACCTCCGGAGTACTGCTTGGCGGTGCGGTCGCGTGCATACTCGAGGTCGAATCTGCTCAGCAGCTCGTCGGCGCGTTTCCTGGCCTCGGCCTTGCGCAGCCCGAACAGTCTGCCGACCATCTCCAGATTCTCGTACCCGGTCAGATACTCGTCCACGGCTGCGAACTGGCCCGTCAGGCCGATCGTCCCCCGAACCTCGTTGGCCTGCTTCGCCACATCGAGCCCGAACACCCGCGCCGAACCGGACGTTGCCTGCAGCAGAGTGGCCAGGATCCGCACCGCCGTCGTCTTGCCCGCACCGTTGGGGCCGAGCACACCGAGCACCGTGCCCTCGGGAACCGTGAAATCGATCCCGTCGAGCGCGACGTTCTTCCCGTACCGAAGTACCAGGTTCTCTACTTCTATAGCGTTCGCCATGGCCCTCTCCCCGTTTCTTCCACTGTCGGTATAAGGACTTCCGAACGCGTAGAGATTAACCGGTTTTGATGGGACCGGGCGTCCACAGGCCGGAACGCTGGATCTCGGTGGCTGTGATCTTCGCCGGCTCAGCCGATCGGTCGTACGGTGTGTACTGCTCGATCGATCCCCAGTCGCGATCCCAGTCCCCGTCCAGGTACGACGGGATGGTGCGGGCCGAGGCAACGACATCGATCCATCCGAGCGGGCCGCCGCCGAAATGGTCCTGCCATGCGTTGGTGATGACGGCACCGCTGCGGTCCGGCAACACCCGGTACTGCGGAACTTCGGCAACCCCGAGTCGGTGATCGAACGGATGCTGACACGGAAAGTTGAAGCCCACCTCCCAGTCCAGCAGCACCGGATTCTCGCGCCCGACGACCTCGTTCAACGTCTGGGTACGCGGTACCCGCGGCGGGGTGACCGCGAGCCACTGGTCGGGGTCGCGGTCGGTGTCACTCAATACCAAACGAATCATGTTGCTGCCGGCGGGAATCAGGTCCATCGGCACCCGCAGGTTGCGCCACGACGGCGTCGGGCCGATGTCGATGGGCGTCACCCGCCCCTGCGCCCGGCCGTCCACTCCGTACTCGAGTTCGAGGTTCTGGCCGTAGGTGACGATGCCGTCGGAGTTCACCGAGCGGATGCGTCCGGCCGCGGCGACGGAGACGAGCTGACCGGGATCGGCGGGCAGCGCATACCAGCCGGTGGTCAGGGTGGCGGGAGTGTCCGATCCGAACGACCCCAGCACCGGCACGGTCGCAGGGTCGAGGCCGTACGGCAGTGCACTGCCCCCGGTTCCGGCTCCGGTGGTCGACGTCGGCTGTTGCTGATCCTCGGTGTCGACGGTGTTCGAGGTGCCCGACGCCGAGGATTCCTTGTCTGCGGTGAGGTCCCGCGCAACCCCGTCCGGGGTGAACCCGTCGTTCTCGGCCCCCAGAGCAGCGAAGGCGTCGCCGCTGACCGGTTGCAGCACATCGGCATTGGGGTTCGTCTCGAGCAGCACGTCGTTCGCAAGTCCACACGTGTTGCCGGCCAGCGCCGACAGGTTCGATTTCGCGACCGAGTACGACGGCCACTGAGCCACCGCGCCCTTGGCCATCGATGCCACGGCCAGCAGCACCATCAGACCTGCGGCCACGGCGATCGGTTGCACCGACCACCATCGCGCCATCGGCTTGTCGGCGCGGACGTACGGCGCACGCAGATGGAACCACACGGCGGCGAGCAACAGCAGTACCGTCAGGCCGAGGAACATCGTCGAGATGCCGAGACCGGCCACGAGAATCGGCTTGTCCCAGAACGGAACTCCCCACGCCGAGACGTACCAGTAGCCGTTGGTTCCGGTGAAGGCGACCGCCGTCAGGAACGACACGGCCGCCGCGAACAGCAACCGGTTGCGCCGCGAACGGAGCACCGCTGCGCCGGTTGCCACGGCCGCGAGCACCGCAACCGAGGCCGCGAGCCCGGCGAACACGCCGAAGTGATGCGTCCACTTGGTGGGGGTGATCATCATCAACGCCATGGCCCCGACGGTGATGCCGACGATGCGTCGAGCGGGCCCGGTGGCGGTGCCGGGAATCTTGCCGCCCTTGCGCAGCATCGCGATCACCACCGCGATCAGCGAGACGACCATGACGAACACCCCGAAGCGGCGCGCCAGCGAGCCGTCGATGTCCATGTTCATCAGCCACTGGTAGCGCAGGTACTCCTCGAACCACGCCTGGCTCGGCCCGGCCGCAGTGTGCACCCGCTGCATCTCGAGCATGCCGGCCACGGTCTGATTCCCGAACGCGAAGACGAGTACCACGGTGCCCGACGCCACCAGCGGGGCGAGCAGTGTTGCCGCGCCGAGTGTAGTGCTGCCGAACGCGCGGGCGCGGCCGACGACGATCTGAATCACCGGCCGGGCACCGGCAATCAGTGGCGCGAAACAGATGAAGCCCGACGGCGCGCACGTGACCGTCAACGCAGCGATCAGAATCGCCGCTGCCGCAGGCAGCAGCCGCCGTGTCGCGATGGACCGCTCCACCGAACACCACGTCAGCAACACGCCCAGAGCCACGAACGGCTCCGGGCGCAGACCGTTGTTGTACGGCAACCAGAACGCCAGCATCACCAGCCCGCCGGTCCACAGCGCAGTTTTCGACGCGCGGGCAGCGGCACCGAACCGCGGGATCACCTCACGACTGAGGACGAGCCAGACGACGACGCCGCAGATCAACGTCGGGATCCGCATCCACACACTGGCCGTCGAGACGTGCGAGAGGAGGGTGAACATGTCGTACAACGGTGTGCCGAACGGTGTTTCGGGCACCCCGAAGTAACGGAAGTAGTTGGCCATGTACCCGGCGTGATCGGCCGTGCGTGCCATGCCCAGTTGATAGCCGTCGTCGGAGGTGTTCGCGCCGATGACGTGCCACACCAGCAGAGTCCCGATCACCACCGCGTCGGCCGGCCCGAAGCTCCACCAGCGACGCGGCAGGAACCGGCGGGCGCGACGGCCGTCGGACAGATCGAGGCGGTGCAGTGCCACCAGCGAGATTCCCGTGGCGAGCACTCCGACGATCATCGCGAACCACTTGAGCGCACTCGGCGTGGACGAGAACCTACTGTCCAGCTCGGCCTGCAGCTGCAGACCGGGAACGTTGCCCTGCAGATCGCTGAACACTCCGACCAGCTGGGGCCGCACGTCGCCCTCGCGGGAGACGGTGTCGTCACCGGTCAGTCCGACCGTTGTCGCGGTGCCGTTCGAGGTGATCGTCAGCGAGCAGTCGCCCGCAGTCGATGGGCTCAGTTCCGAGACCGGCTTCTCGAGCAGGACCGAATCGCGCAGCGTCACTTTCAGTTGCGACGCCTCGCCGCCAGTCACCTCGGCGACGAGACCGTAGCGATAGGCGTCGGGCGATCCCTTGGGCGAGGTGGACAGCAACAGGCCGCCGTCGGAGAGATCAGCCGCGGCCGCACACGGGACGGTCGCGTCGACGCTGATCGGGGTGTAACCGACGAGCGGAGCCTCGACATTGCCGACGGTCTCGCTCTGCGGCCAGGTCAACGACGACTGTTGTTGTTCGATCGGCAACAGCGGTATCGAGATCGTCAGCAGGATTCCCACCAGTGCGGAAACGATCGCGACGAGCCGTGCCATGCAAACTTCTCCCACCGATGTCCTGGTCCAGGTCGCTGATCAAGGTACCAGTGCGACCTGTGTGAACCCGGCCGTCAGTTCTCGACCTGCACCGCATATCCCGCTGCGCCCAGGGCGTCGAGAACCGTGCCGCGGTGATCGGGTCCGCGTGTCTCGACGGTCAACATGACGTCGACTTCCTCGAGACCCAGACGTCCCCCGGTGCGGGAATGCACGACGTCGACGACACTCGCACCGGCGTCGCGCACGACCCCCAGGACGCCGGTGAGTCCGCCGGGCTTGTCCGAAATCGTCACCCGCACGGCCAGATAACGTCCACCGGCCCGAAGCCCGTGGGTGATGACATGAGTGAGTAGCAGTGGATCGATGTTTCCGCCCGACAGCACCGCGCACACCGACCCCGTCAGACCCAATTCCTCGGCCGAGTGCGTCATGAGCGCTGCCACCGCAGCGGCACCCGCCGGTTCGACGATGAGCTTCGCTCGCTCGATGCACAGCACCAAGGCGCGGGACAGCGCGTCCTCACTGACGGTGACGACGTCGTCGACCCAGCCCTGCACGTGATCGAACGGCACCGATCCGGGGAGACCGACAGCGATGCCGTCGGCCATCGTCGACATCGACGTCAGCGCGATCGGGTGGCCCGCCTCCAACGACGCCGGCCACGCGGCCGCGCCCTCGGCCTGCACGCCGATAACCCTGACGTCCGGTCTCGTCAGCTTCACCGCAGCGGCGACACCCGCCAACAGTCCCCCGCCGCCGGTGGGAATCACGATGGTGCCGACGTCCGGCATCTGCTGCAGCAGTTCGGTTCCGAGCGTCGCCTGCCCGGCCACGATATCGAGATGATCGAACGGGTGGATGAGCGTGGCACCGGTACGGTCGGCGAATTCCCGTGCCGACGTCAGAGCCTCGTCGACGGTATTACCCACCAGATGAACCGTCGCGCCGTACGCCTTGGTGGCGACGAGTTTGGGCAGCGACACTCCGACCGGCATGAACACCGTCGAGGTGATCCCCACCTGCGACGCGGCCCACGCGACACCTTGAGCGTGGTTGCCTGCGCTGGCCGCCACCACGCCTCGGGCTCGCTGGTCGGCGTCGAGCCTGGCGATCCGGTTGTACGCCCCGCGCGGCTTGAACGATCCGGTGCGCTGCAGGTTCTCGCATTTGAGGCGCACCTCGTGACCGGTCAGGTCGGACAGAATCCGTGACGCGACCACCGGCGTCCGGCGCATGACCGGCTCCAGCAACGCCTCGGCCGAGGCAATATCCGACGTGGTCACCCGAACGATTTCCGACACAACCGCAGTATGCCAGGAAGAATTGCGCCGCCGATCCGGCCGAGGTGCACCGCGTCACTACAGTTGTGGAGTGCAACACCACAGTGCCCACGACGAGTCGCGCGGAAGTCTGGAGATCAAACACCGTGCGCTGTCGAGAACGGCCATCGCGGCGGCATCGAAGGACCCTCGGGTCACCCGCACCACCGGCGGCATGTCGCGTTTGACCGGCCGCGAACTTCCCCGAGCCGACGTCACCCTCGGAGAAGACACCGTCTCGGTCAACCTCTACATCGGAGTGCGCTGGCCCTCGCAGATCACCGACGTGACCGAGTCGGTTCACCGCACCGTCGAGGCCGCACTGGCGACGATGACCGGTGTGCACGTGCATCGGGTGAACGTGCTGGTGTCGGATACCGCGCTGGACCGTTCGGCGCGCGGGCCCGACGTTGCCGCCGATGATGTTGCTGCTGCGGTGGTTTCACCTCGACCACCCACGGCCGGTCCCGCGGCGATGCCGGTGGCGCTGGTGTTCGGGTTCGCCCTCCTCGCCGTGGCGTTCGTAGCCGGCCGCGAATTCTTCATCGCTCAGGGACACATCGTCGGCAGCCCATGGATTGCCGATGCCGTGCACTGGGTTTCGCAACTGCACTGGCAGGGGTGGATGATCGCTCCCGCCATCGGATCGATCGTCGTCGGTGCACTCTTCGTCTTTGCGGGCGTCAAACCTCGGACGAGAACTCATTCGGGATTGGGCGGCCCGACACCCACCGTCTGGGCCACACCGACCGACATCGCTCGATTGTGCAGTGCTGCAGCACAGTCCACCCGCGGAGTCGTGGACGCGCATACCGTCGTCACACGCAGGAAGATCGAGGTCCGGGTGCAGCGAGATCGAGCTGTTTCTCCGGACAGTGCCGACGCTGCCGTGCGCGCTGCCCTCGGTCCGGTACTGTCCGTCGCCGCGGGTGGGCGGCGTCTGACGGTGCAGCACTCGGTGTCGCAACCGACACGGGTGTCGTAGTGAAAACCTTTGTCGCCGGAGTGGATCGAGTCGTTGCCGTGATCGCGGGAGCCACTCTCCTCGCCGGTGGAGGCTTCGCACTTGCGTGGCACTACGACGTTCCGTGGGCACGGGAGACGCTCTCTCGCTTCGAGCGTGCTCGTATTGCCGAACTGCCGCAGCAGGGTTGGTGGGTACCGACTCTGGCAATCGTCGTCGCGGTGGCCGTCGTCGCGGCGCTGGTGTTGTTGATCGGCAACTTCTCACCACGCACGACCGGAACGGCGAGCGTCATCGAGGAGCCACACTTCTCGGCGCATGTGGACCTGAGTGCGATCGCGTCGGGCGTGGCCGCGGAGTTGGCGCAGTTCCCTGGCGTCAGACGGGCCAGGGGAACTGCCATCGACGACCGAGGTATGCCAACCATCACCGTATCGGTCTATGTTGCAGCCGATTTCGACGTCGTCGGCTTCACCGCCGAAGCTGAGTCCCGCGCCGCGTTCGTGGCGCGGTCGCTGGGCGGCGCGGACGTGGCGACACGCGTCCAACTGCACATCGACAAACGGACCTGACGTCACGTTACGGTGGATCCATGACGGCATCGACGCGTAGCAGATTCGAGCGATGGTCCGGCGGAATGCCCCTCTCTGTCCCGGTGGCATTCGGAGCAGTACTGGTGATTGCCGCGTTCGCCTCGAAACTCGGTGACAGTTCCCTCTACTTCTACGTCCCCCTGGTGTTCGCGACGACCGGGACGACGATCTGGCTCAACGCCCGTCGCACCCCCGATCGAACCGGCCTGCTCCACGCCGCTGTCGGATCAGCACTGCTGATCGGATGCGGCATCGTGGTCGCGGTCTGCGGACTTGCCGGAGGCGTGATGCTGGACTCGACCACCTTCTGGGCATCGATAGCGGTGACCGCCGCAATTGCAGCACCGATCGGTGCCGGAATCACTCCGTTTTCGTCGCCGCGGGCCTGAGTGCGGCTTCGCCGCAGTGGTGTGGATATGTGCCCCAGATGGCGCATAGCCACACCACTGCCGCAGGCACCTACAACCGCGGGTCCACCGGCTCCGATTCCAGTGCGAGTACCGCGAACACGGCCTGGTGGATGCGATACAACGGTTCACCACGCACCGATCGGTCCAACGCCTCCATGCCGAGCGCGTATTCGCGTAGCGCCATCGACTGCTTGTGTCCCACGTTTCGGTTACGCAGTGCAGTGAGACGATTCGGGTCGGTGTAGTCCGCACCGTAGATCAGTCGCAGGTACTCCCGGCCCCGAACCTTCATGCCGGGCTGCATCTTTCCGCGCGGCATGTTGGCCGCCGGTTTGACGACCATGCCCTCACCGCCCTGTGCCGTCAACTCCTCCCACCATCTCTCCCCTGCCGCAACCGAATCCGACGACGACAGATCGACCTCGATTCGACGCGTCGTCGTGAACAGCTTCGGTGCAGTGGCCACCAGTCGATCGGCCAGTGCAAGGTGCCATTCGTGCGGGCGGTCCGCATACGTGCCGGCGTCGGAGGCCAGCAGCTGGAACGGGGCAAGACTGACGCCTGCCAGTCCATCCGTCGGCCAGCTGTACCGCCGATACGCAGCAGTGAACTCGGCGAGGTTGCGCTGCCGACTCACGTTCCGTTCCTGCAGTTCGGACACGGCCAGGCCGCGCGAGGCCGCCCGAGCGAGCACCGACTCCTCGGCCTCGAAGTTCGCCCGGGACACGGCAGCAGGTGCCGCATACTCGGACTTGATCAGGCCCTCCGCCTTGGCAGACCACGGCATCAGTTCGCAGTCGAGAACCAGCCAGTGCGAGGACAATTCGTCCCACACGCCGGCCCCCTCCAGAGCGTCGGCCACCCCGGCGATCAGCACCCCGGTCACGGTCTCGTCGAACACCGGCCGACCGGTCCGTGTGTACGCGGCGCCGAGGACACCGTCGGGAGCGTCGAACTTCGCCCGAGCGGTGTCGGCATCGCGGCACACCACGACGACCACCCGCGAGCCCATGTGCTTCTCCTCGCAGATCACCGTCGACGCACCGAGCGCCCGATACGCGTCGAATGCCTCCGTCGGGTACTCGAGATAGCCCTCTCGTTCCGAGGTACGACTCGGTGCCATGGTCGGCGGAAGGTAGTGCAGCCACTGCGGAGCCAAGGCGAACCGGCTCATCACTTCCAATGCGCCCGCGGCATTCTCCGGACGAACCGACACACGCCCACGCAGCGCAGTCTCCACTCCGGTCGGTCCGATGACGTCCGACAGATCCAGCGAGGACGACTCCCGCACGAACCCGCCCAGCGGCCGGGTCGGCTCGTACCAGACCTGCTCCGCCGGCACCGAGACGACCTCACGCTCCGGATACCGCAGCGCCGTCAACTTGCCGCCGAAGACGCACCCCGTGTCCAGACACGCAGTGTTGTTCTCCCACTGCACCTCCGGCACCGGCGTGTGCCCGTACAGCACAGTCGCCGACCCGCGATAGTCCTGAGCCCAGGGATACCGCACCGGCAACCCGAATTCGTCGGTCTCGCCGGTGGTGTCGCCGTACAGGGCAAAGCTACGTACCCGGCCCGACGCCCGGTTGTGGTACTTCTCGATCAACCCCGCGTGCGCAACGACGAGTTTTCCGCCGTCGAGCACCAGGTGTGCGACGAGGCCATCACAGAATTCGAGCACGTCGCGGCGGAACTCCTCGGTCTCGCCGTCGAGCTGCTCGAGTGTCTCGGCCAAACCGTGTGAGGCAGTGACCTTCCGACCGCGCAGCGCCTTGACGAGCTTGTTCTCGTGATTGCCCGGAACTGCCAGTGCTGCGCCGTTTGCCACCATCCCCATCACGAGCCGCAGCACGCCGACCGAATTCGGCCCACGATCGACGTAGTCTCCGACGAACACCGCAGTTCGACCCTCCGGCGGCGTTGCTCCGAATGCCTTACCGTCTGCGTCGCGCTCGAGCGTGTAACCCAATGTCGTGAGCAGGCTTTCGAGCTCCGACAGACATCCGTGAATGTCGCCGATCACATCGAACGGCCCGGAAAGCTCCCGTCGGTCGCTCCGCAGCGGGGTACGAACGAACGTCGCCGACGCCACCGCGTCGACGCCGTCGAGGACATGGACCGAGCGAAAGCCTTCTTTGGACAGCCCTCGCATCGAGCGCTGCAACTGGGACTGCTGACGGCGCAGCACATCTCGGCCGAACGTCCTGTCGGCGCGTTCGGCGTTGCGCTGTGCACAGACCGGTTCCGGCACGTCGAGCACCACGGCAACCGGCAGGACATCGTGCTCACGGGCCAATGCGATCAGGGCCTTGCGAGCCGCCGGCTGCACATTCGTGGCGTCGACGACGGTGAGCAGACCGGCCCGCAGCCTGGTTGCGACGAGAAATTCCAGGAGCGCGAACGCGTCCTTCGTGGCGCTCTGCAGGTTGGGGTCGTTGCTGACCATCCCTCGACAGGCATCACTCGACACGGTTTCGTACGGGCCGAACCGGTCTGCAGCGAAGGAGGACTTCCCCGATCCACTGATGCCGACGAGGACGACGAGGGACAGGTCCGGAATCTCGTAGGTACTCACTGGGACTGCTCCTCTCTGGTGAATAGCGCGATCTGGGTAGGGCTGCCGAGCACGTCGTCGACGGGTCCGATGCGGTCGAAGCGAACCGTGTAGGCGTGTGCGTCCGCCACCGACGTCGCCCACTGCTCGAATTGGGCACGGGTGAACTCGAATCGGTGATCGACGTGCCGAAAGGCCCCGGCGTCGAGGCCCGGGTACAGCACGTTGTATTCCGAGTTGGGCGTGGTGACGAGCACCGTCCTCGGACCGGCCTCCCGAAAGACCGAGCGCACCAACGCCGGAAGGCGTTCGAGGTCGATGTGCTCGATGACCTCCATGAGCACCATCGCGTCGAATCCCTGCAACCGCACGTCGCGATAGGTCGCCGACGACTGGACCAGTTCGATGCGTCCACGCTGCCGATCCGACATCTCGTCGAGCCGGAGCCTGCGCTGCGCCTTCGCCAGCGCACGATCACTCACGTCGGCACCGAGTATCCGCTCGATTGTGTTGTGCGCAAGCAACTCACGCAACAGGCGACCCTCGCCGCACCCCATGTCGACGACCGACTTCACACCGGCATCACCGAGTGCAGCCAGCACCGCATGTACTCGCTGCTCGGCCAACGTCGGATCCCGTGGGATGACAACCTCTTCGGGGGCAACCGGGACCAGACGATCCAGTGCGGACTCGACGAGCTCCCGACGGTGCGCCAGATATCGGGAGGCGATCAGCGCCGACTCCGGATGATCACCGAGCCAATCCCCTGCTGCCCGAACGAGTTTGTCCGCCTCGTCCTCACCGACCCAGTAGTGCTTGGTGTCGTCGAGCACTGGCAGCAGTACGTACAGGTGCCGCAGCGCAGCCGACAGAGTGAAGGTGCCGGTGAGTACCAGATCCACGTATTCGGAGTCGCCCCAGTTCGGCTGCGTCGAATCCAGTGGGATCGGGGTGGTCTCTACATTCCATCCGAGGGGTCCGAACAGCCGAGGCGCAAGATCAGTCGCACCGCGCGACGGCGCGGCCGGCATCGTGACGATCAAATCGATTGCTGCAGAGACCAATTCGGGTCTTGTGGTACAGACGCCTGCCAGCGTCTGCTTGAACAGGCGAGACAACGCCACAGCAAGCCCTGATGCAGCCGGACTCTTGCCGTCTGTGGCGTCGAGCAGTACTGCAAGGGTTGTCCGCTCTGCCGAGACCTCGGGATACAACACCGTGGTCTGGCCCATGGGCAGGTTGCGAGTCTGTACGCGATCGGGGTGCTTGTGCAACAAATACCCGATATCGGAGGCGTCCGGGAAATCGGTTGTGGCATTTGCAGTCACGGTCAGTAGCACCGCAGCGACGTTACGGGACAGCCGCGTCCGATGCGTCCCATTTTTCGGTCGTGTACTCCCCTCTACCCGCCGGATCAATGCGACTTTGTTGCAGTCTGAGCGACTGAAACCCACATTGATCCCGACGGGAGGGCCGTCCAACGGGAGGGCCACACAAGGGAGGCCGCACATTGAGGAGGTCGCGTGCACACGCAAAAGCGGCACCCACCAGAAGGTGGGTGCCGCTTTAGTAGAGCTGGGTGAAGCTAGATCACTTGATGATCTTCGTGACGCGACCGGCTCCGACGGTACGACCGCCCTCACGGATTGCGAAACGCAGGCCGACGTCCATGGCGACCGGCTGGATCAGCGTGACGGACATCTCGGTGTTGTCACCGGGCATGACCATCTCGGTGCCCTCGGGGAGGGTCACAACGCCCGTAACGTCCGTGGTACGGAAGTAGAACTGCGGGCGGTAGTTGTTGAAGAACGGCGTGTGGCGGCCGCCCTCGTCCTTCGACAGGATGTAAGCGTTGCCCTCGAACTCCGTGTGGGGAGTCGTGGTGCCGGGCTTGATGATGACCTGTCCACGCTCGACGTCTTCGCGCTTGATGCCACGAACGAGGAGGCCGACGTTGTCGCCTGCCTGACCCGAGTCGAGCAGCTTGCGGAACATTTCGATGCCGGTGACGGTGGTCTTGGTCGAGCCGGGGCGGATGCCGACGATCTCGACCTCTTCGTTGACGTTGACCGAGCCGCGCTCGATACGTCCGGTGACCACGGTGCCACGACCGGTGATGGTGAAGACGTCCTCGACGGGCATGAGGAACGGCTTGTCGGTCTCACGGACGGGGTCCGGAACCGAGTCGTCGACGGCCTGCATGAGCTCCAGAACCGACTCGCCCCACTTCTCGTCACCCTCGAGTGCCTTGAGTGCGGAGACCTTGATGACCGGTGCGTCCTCGTCGAACTCCTGCGAAGCGAGGAGCTCGCGGACCTCCATCTCGACGAGCTCGATGATCTCGTCGTCGTCGACCATGTCGGCCTTGTTCAGTGCGACCAGGATGTACGGCACGCCGACCTGGCGGGCCAGGAGCACGTGCTCGCGGGTCTGCGGCATCGGGCCATCGGTAGCTGCCACGACCAGGATTGCGCCGTCCATCTGTGCCGCGCCGGTGATCATGTTCTTGATGTAGTCGGCGTGACCCGGTGCATCGACGTGCGCGTAGTGGCGCTTGTCGGTCTGGTACTCGACGTGGGAGATGTTGATCGTGATACCACGAGCCTTCTCCTCCGGAGCCTTGTCGATCTGATCGAAAGCCGAGGCCTCGTTCAGGTCCGGGAACTTGTCGTGCAGAACCTTGGTGATTGCAGCCGTCAGCGTCGTCTTACCGTGGTCAACGTGACCGATGGTGCCGATGTTGACGTGCGGCTTCGTCCGATCGAACTTCGCCTTCGCCACTGTGTGTCCTCCTGGACTGATCTGTGCGGGCCCCGACGGGGCACGCACGCGTATGTGTTGTTACTTATTACAGGTCGAGCGTGGTCCAGCAAACGAAGAGAATTACTCTCCGTTGACCTTCGCGATGATTTCCTTCGCTACGTTCGCGGGAACTTCTGCGTACGAATCGAAGACCATGGAGTAGTTAGCGCGGCCCTGCGTCTTCGACCGAAGGTCTCCGATGTAGCCGAACATCTCCGACAGCGGAACCAGTGCCTTGACGATACGGGCACCGCTGCGTTCCTCCATGGCCTGGATCTGACCACGGCGGGAGTTCAGGTCGCCGATGACCTCACCCATGTAATCCTCGGGCGTGATGACCTCGACGGCCATGACAGGTTCGAGGATGACGGGGCTGGCCTTGCGGGCGGCTTCCTTGAACGCTTGTGAGCCGGCGACCTTGAAGGCCATTTCCGACGAGTCGACGTCGTGGTACGCACCGTCGAGCAGTGTGACCTTGACGTTGACCAGGGGGTATCCGGCGAGAACACCGTACTGCATGGCGTCCTGTGCACCGGCGTCGACCGAGGGGATGTACTCCCTGGGCACACGACCACCGCTGACCTTGTTCTCGAACTCGTACGTCGCGCCGTCTTCGCCCTCGAAAGGCTCGAGCTTGATGATGACCTTCGCGAACTGGCCGGAGCCACCGGTCTGCTTCTTGTGCGTGTAGTCGTGCTTCTCGACCGTCTTGCGGATGGTCTCGCGGTACGCAACCTGCGGCTTGCCGACGTTGGCCTCGACCTTGAACTCGCGACGCATACGGTCGACGAGGATGTCGAGGTGGAGCTCGCCCATGCCGCCGATGACGGTCTGGCCGGTGTCCTCGTCCAGCTTCACCGAGAACGTGGGGTCCTCTTCGGCGAGCTTCTGGATCGCTGTTCCCAGCTTCTCCTGGTCGGACTTGGTCTTGGGCTCGATCGAGACCTGGATGACCGGGTCCGGGAAGCTCATGGACTCGAGGATGATCTGGTTCTGCGGATCGCAGAGCGTGTCACCCGTCGTGGTGTCCTTGAGGCCGATGACGGCGTAGATGTGACCGGCAGACGCGGTCGCGATCGCGTTCTCCTTGTTGGAGTGCATCTGGAACAGCTTGCCCAGACGCTCCTTCTTGCCCTTGGTCGAGTTGATGACCTGAGCGCCGGAGTCGACCTTGCCCGAGTACACCCGGACGTAGGTCAGCTTGCCGAAGAAGGGGTGCGTCGCGATCTTGAACGCGAGAGCCGCGAACGGCTCGTCTGCGGACGGCTTGCGAGTGATCTCCTTCTCCTCGTCGCCGACGGCGTGTCCGATGGTCTCGGCAACGTCGAGGGGAGACGGGAGGTAGTCGATGACCGCGTCGAGCATGGGCTGAACGCCCTTGTTCTTGAACGCGGATCCACACAGGATCGGGTACAGCTCGCTGTTGACCGTCATCTTGCGGATGGCGCCCTTGATCTCGTCGATCGTGAGCTCTTCGCCGCCGAAGTGCTTCTCCAGAAGCGCTTCGTCGGACTCGGCCACGGTCTCGAGCAGCTGCGTGCGGTACTCGTCTGCGCGCTCCTTGAGGTTTTCCGGGATCTCCTGGATCTCGTACTTCTCACCGAGCTTGGTCTCGCCACTCCACACGAGAGCCTTCATCTGCACGAGGTCGATGACGCCCTCGAACTCGTTCTCTGCACCGATGGGCAGCTGGATGACCAGCGGCTTGGCACCGAGACGATCGATGATGGTCTGCACGGTGTAGTAGAAGTCCGCGCCGAGCTTGTCCATCTTGTTGACGAAGCAGATACGCGGCACGTCGTACTTGTCGGCCTGACGCCACACCTGCTCGGACTGCGGCTCGACACCTTCTTTGCCGTCGAACACTGCGACAGCGCCGTCGAGGACGCGGAGCGAGCGCTCCACCTCGACGGTGAAGTCGACGTGACCGGGCGTGTCGATGATGTTGATCTGGTTGTCGTTCCAGAAGCACGTCGTGGCAGCAGAGGTGATCGTGATGCCACGCTCCTGCTCCTGCTCCATCCAGTCCATGGTGGCTGCGCCATCGTGAACTTCACCGATCTTGTAGGAGATACCGGTGTAGAAGAGGATGCGTTCGGTAGTGGTGGTCTTGCCGGCATCGATGTGGGCCATGATGCCGATGTTGCGGACCTTGTTGAGGTCGGTCAGCACGTCCTGTGCCACGAGTTAACCCGCCTTGGTGTTGGAAGAGGTATTGCCTGAGCTGATCAACGCTCCGGCGGCATCGGAAAGTTCCGAATACCGCCCGAGCGAAGAGATCACCAGCGGTAGTGGGCGAACGCCTTGTTGGCTTCGGCCATCTTGTGAGTGTCTTCGCGGCGCTTCACAGCGGCACCGAGGCCGTTGCTGGCGTCGAGCAACTCGTTCGCCAGACGCTCGACCATGGTCTTCTCACGACGAGCGCGCGAGAACGTGACCAGCCAGCGCAGTGCCAGCGTGGTGGAGCGGCCGGGACGAACCTCGACGGGCACCTGGTAGGTGGCACCGCCGACGCGTCGGCTGCGAACCTCGAGGGCCGGCTTGACGTTGTCGAGTGCACGCTTGAGCGTGACGACGGGGTCGGTGCCGGTCTTCTCGCGAGCCTGCTCGAGCGCCTGGTAGACGATGCGCTCTGCGGTCGACTTCTTGCCGTCGAGAAGGATCTTGTTGACGAGCTGCGTGACCAACGGCGATCCGTAGACCGGGTCGTTGATCAGCGGCCGCTTGGGTGCTGGGCCCTTGCGTGGCATATCAGCTCTTCTCCTTCTTGGCTCCGTAGCGGCTGCGAGCCTGCTTGCGGTTCTTGACACCCTGGGTGTCGAGCGAGCCGCGGATGATCTTGTAACGCACACCCGGGAGGTCCTTCACACGACCGCCGCGAACGAGCACCATCGAGTGCTCCTGCAGGTTGTGGCCCTCACCGGGGATGTATGCGGTGACCTCTACCGAGGTGGTCAGGCGAACACGCGCGACCTTACGGAGAGCGGAGTTCGGCTTCTTGGGGGTGGTGGTGTACACGCGAGTGCACACACCACGGCGCTGGGGACTGCCCTTGAGGGCAGCGGTCTTCAGTTTCGCGACCTTGTCGGTGCGACCCTTACGGACCAGCTGGTTGATCGTTGGCATAAACCGGCTTTCTTCGTGTCGATAAACAGGGATCTAGCAGTTGGAGCAAGAGAACACTGCTCCTCACCCATGACGTCTCCGCGGGTCTCTTGCACCCCGCGGTCGGGTGTGTCGCATACCCCCACACGTCCAGCCGGTTGCGCGCTCTCGAGACGAACGTGCGCACGGCTGTACCTCGCATAGGCACACAAACGGTCCGGCCAGGCCGGACACGACCCATAACGATACCCGGCGGCGCGGCCTCGGGTCAAAACACCCTTCGCTCTGATACGCAACCTATCTGCTCAGGTTGAGTGTGAGGTCTGCCAGCTTCGCTGCCGCCTGGCAGGGATCGGGGTGTGCGACGCCCGGACGGTACTGCACCCACCACCCGAAGATGCCCGCCTGGTCCGCTCCGGCCGACACTCCGCACGAGTCCGGGTCGTTCGGGCGTTGAGCCTGTATTGCCTTGCGGCCCTGCACTGTTGTGTCGCTGACGGTGTACGCCATCTTCTCGTCGGCTGCCCGCTCGGCGGCCAGGGTGCCGGACTCGAACCAGTTGAACGTCACCTTCACGATGCCCGCGGAACCGATGAGATCCCATCGGCAGATCGCTCCGAAGAAGCCGCGAGCGATGTCGTCGGCTCCGGCGGCCTCTGCGATCTGGTCGTCGGAGACGGCATCGCACTCGGTCAACAACTTGGTGAATTCTTGGTTGCCCGATCCGGCGAAGCTCGCCGGCCGCGGCGTGCCCTCGACCGACTGAGAGCAACCGGCCGCGAGCAGCAGGGTCGCTGCGGCGGCGAAAACCCGTCTCGAAGTACTTGCTCGAGATCTCATTGCTTACGCTCCACGGTCAGCTTCGCCAGTTCGTTCCCGACGTCGCACGGCGGGCGCGCCGGGATCTGTTCGGAATAGGTGACCGACCAATGGAAGAAGTCGTCTCCGAATTGCACACCGATCTCGCACAACGGGCCCTGTTCGGCTTCGAATCCGGGGTTGCCGTCGATGGCGATGTCCTTGGCCGGACGGCCGATCAGTTCGGAACCGGCGCGTTCGCGGCCGATCGGACTGCCGCGGTACCAGGAGAAGCTGACACTCGGTCCGCTGATGGCCACGGTTTCCCACTGACAGCCGACGGAGTTGCGGGTGATCTGGGAGAACGGGCCGGCTCCGAATGCCGACTGCACCTCGGCGTCGGTGATCGATCCGCATTCACCGAAGAACGGACCGGGCTCGTACGCGGCCTTGCTCGTCGACGGCTCGGGCGCGGTATCGGCGGCGTCGGTATCCGAGCCACCGCAACCTGCGATCAGCGCGGCGACCGCGGTGATCACCAGTGTCACTCGCTTCATGCCGTCCTTCGCGTGCTGGTCCGATGCTGCAGTTCGCGTCGCACCGAACCTACCAACCGAACAGGGCAGCGGTCATGTGCCGTGCACAGCGCGTCCTTGGACGTACACACCCACGATGGCCGGCTCTCGCATGGCCATCAGCAGGGCGAACAGGGTCTGGTCGCGGGCCAGCTCGGGGTCCTCGGCGCGCACGCCGTGGTCGACGGCCGCGGCCAGCTGCGGCCACGCGTCGGGATCGACGACGACGAAGTCCGCCTCTTTCCCCACGTCGAAGTTGCCGATGCGCTCCTCCATGTCGAGAGCACGCGCCCCGGCGAGCGTTCCGGTGAACAACAGTTCGGCCGGATGCAACGACAGGCCCGCGTCCCCCGGTTCGGAGATGTGCACCTTGAACGCGTCGGCGAGTACCTGCGGTAGTAGCCACTCGTCACCGCCGCCGAAATCGGACCCGATGGCGATGGTGACCCCGGCGGCGACGGTTCTCTTCCACGGCATCGTGCCCGAGCCCAGGAACTGCTGCGAGGTGGGGCAGTGCGCGATGGACGTACCCGTCTCTGCCAACCTCGTCAGTTCCGCGTCGTCGCAGTGCACCGCGTGCGCCAGAATCGACCGTCGACCCAGCAGGCTCTTGCCACCTACTTGCGAGCCCGGCAGGAACTTGCCGTCGTAGGTGTCCAGGTAACTCTCGACCTGGTACGCACCCTTGGTGGCGTCGATCTCGCCCGTGCCCGGTCGGTTGTTCTCGTTGAGGTGTGTGTGGAAGTAGACGCCACGTGCCCGCACCGAGTCGTAGAGCTCGCCGAGGTTCCTCAGCGTGTCCGTGGTCACCGACAGCGAGAACCGCGGCACGACGGCGACGTGCAGCATGGCGGTGTCGACGTCGCCGGTGTCGGCGGCGTGCCATTTCTCGATTTCTTCCGACACCAGCCTGATGGCCTCGTCCTCGCCGGTGATCAGTGCGTGCGCCGACGCGGGGCCGGTGGTCTGGATCCCGCGACCACTGACGATGCGTAATCCACGTCTCGAGGTCTCCGAGAACAATGCGTCCTGGGCATGGGGGAAGGCCGACCCGAACACCATGGCCTGCGTCGTCCCGGCGCGAATGCGTGCTGCGCAGAAGTCGCGCGCGGCCGCCGCCGCGAATTCCGGATCGGCGAATCGTGCTTCGGACGGAAAGATGCACGTGTTCAGCCATTCGAGCAATTGCCCGCCGCCGTAGGAGTCACCGGCGTAGGTCTGTGGGAAATGAATGTGCGTGTCGACGAATCCCGGCAGCAGAAAGCCGGGCCGGTGATCCGACACATCCGAATGGGCGTAGTGCGTTGGCAGAGAATCGAACTCGCCGCAGAACTCGATCCTGCCCTCGCCTGAGACCACGAGGGCACCGTCGGGAATCGAGACCAACGACGCGGCGGCGTCCTGCACTGTGGGCGAGCCCGCGATGTGAAAGATGTGGCCACGGTGGACGCGTGCGGAATCGGAAGTCACGAGCAGACTCAAGCACAGGTGGATCGGAACTGCAGATCGTGCGCGTCTAGTGCGCTACCGCTCCTGCGGCGGACAGTCGTGCGTTCAGCGAGGCGTCGAGCACATCGGCCCAGGCTCGCACGATTTCGACGCGGCGACGCGCGTCGTCGGTCAGGACGTCCGCGAGACCGAGCCCACGCGCCAGGTCGAGCGTCGCCTGGACCAGACGGTGGGTGACGGGATCGTTGTCGTCGACTCCGAGGTTCTCGACGGCCATCGTGTGTGCTCGACGACCGAATCGCTCTTCGAGTGGGACGATCCGATCACGCAGTTCCGGATCGGCCGACGCCGCCGTCCAGACCTGCAGCGCCGCTTTGAACATCGGACCCGTGTAGTACTCGACGAGCCTCTCCACCACCAGTTTCGTTCGGCCGGGTCCGGGCGGAATCTCCTGTGCCTCGCGGCGAGCATGGTCCATCCGAGTGTCGAACATGTACTCGAGTGCCCCGGTGATGAGGTCCTCACGCGTCGGGAAATGGTGTTGGGTGGCACCGCGAGAGACGCCGGCGCGCTCGGCGACGACCCCGACCGTCGTTGCGCTCCAGCCCTGCTCGGCGAGCGAGTCGATCGTCGCCTCGAGCAGTCGCTGACGCGTCACCCTGCTGCGATCCTGCTTGGGTTCGCGCGCCATCACCATCTCCCTGCTCCTTCTCGACCTACTTTTCGGCAGCCCAGGACGGCGGCCTCTTCTCCAGAAAGGACATCATCCCCTCTCGGGCTTCCTCCGATGCAAACAACCTGGCCGATTGCTCGGCGACGGCCGTTCCGCGCTCGTCGATCTCGCGTCGGATCGCGGCGGTGGTGAGCTGTTTGGACTCGGCCAAGCCCTGCGGCGAGCACTTCCTGAACATGATCATGTAGTCGGCCACCGCGGCCGCGGGAACGGCGTCGGCCACGGTGACCAGACCGATCTCCTGGGCCGTGGCACCGTCGAATGTTTCCCCGGTGAGGAAGTATCGACTCGCCGCCCGGGAGGTCAATCGCGGCAGCACGGCGACGGAGATGACCGACGCCGCCAGTCCGAGGCGAACCTCGGTCAGCGCGAACGAGCTTTCCGGTCCGGCAATGGCGACGTCGCACGCCGCCACGAGCCCCATCCCGCCTGCCCGCACATGACCATCGATCTGTACGACGACGGGTTTCGGGGTGTCGATGATCAGCCGCATCAGATCCAGCATCTGCCGAGTCCGGAGCTCCGGCGACGCCCCGGCTTCCCGGAGATCTGCACCGGCGCAGAACGTCGTACCGGTGTGACCGAGCACGATCGTTCTGATGTCGTCGTCGTGCGCCGCAGCGATGAGGCCCGCTGTCAGCTCCTCGACCAACACCGACGACAGCGCGTTTCGGTTCTGCGGCGAATCCAACGTCAAATACGCTGTGTCCTTGCCCGACTCGACGAGAACGGCCATCAGTAGCTTCTCGGCAGGCCGAGCGAGTGCTGGCTCACGAAGTTCAGGATCATCTCCCGGCTCACCGGAGCAACGCGGGCGATACGGGCGGCTCCGAGCATCGCAGCCAATCCGTATTCACTGCTCAACCCGGCACCACCGTGGGTTTGGATCGCCTGATCGAGTGCCTTGATACTGGCCTCGGCAGCAGCGTATTTCGCCATGTTCGCGGCCTCGGCGGCACCGAAATCGTCGCCGGAGTCGTAGAGCACCGCGGCCTTCTGCATCATCAATTTCGCCAACTCCAGCTCGATCTTGCACTGCGCCAACGGGTGCGCCAAGCCCTGGTGAGCGCCGATCGGCGTCTTCCAGACCGTCCGCTCGTTGGCGTATTTGACCGCCGCGTCCAGAGCGTATCGACCCATACCGACAGCCATCGCAGCACCGAGAATGCGCTCGGGGTTCAGTCCGGCGAACAACTGCATCAGGGCAGCGTCGGCCTCACCGACGAGTGCCTCGGCAGGCAACCGGACGTCGTCGAGGAACAGCACGAACTGATGATCGGGCTCGACGATGTCCATCTGCATCTGCGTCTTCTGCAGTCCCGGAGCGTCGGTGGGCACGATGAACAGGGCAGGCTTGAGCTTGCCGGTCTTGCTGTCTTCCGTTCTGGCAACGATCAATACGGCGTCGGCCTGATCCACGCCCGAGATATAGATCTTGTTGCCCTTCAAGATCCATTCGTCACCGTCGCGACGCGCCGTGGTGGTGATCTGGTGCGAGTTGGATCCGGCGTCGGGCTCGGTGATGCCGAACACCATGATCTTGGAACCGTCGGCAAGGGCGGTGAGCCACTCCTGCTTCTGGTCCGGCGTGCCGTACTTGCCGATGATGGTGCCGCAGATGGCCGGACTGACGACGACGAGCAGTAGACCGGCACCGTGCGCAGCCAACTCCTCCTGCACGAGCGCAAGTTCGTAGATGCCTGCGCCTCCGCCGCCGTATTCCTCGGGCAGATTGACCCCGAGGAAGCCGAGCTTGCCCGCCTCGTTCCACAGTTCGGTCAGTGGCTCACCTTTACGCGCCTTGGGCAGCACGTAATCGATGTAGTTGTAGCGCTTGCCCAGTGACGAGACTGCGTTGCGCAGACCCTTCTGCTCTTCGGTTTCGATGAAACTCATGGTTGCTCCACTCCGTTATCGGTGACGACTGGCGTGTCGGTGACTACTGCCAAGACCTGTCCTACCTCGACTTGCTGACCCTGCTGCACGTTCAGTTCGGTGAGCACACCATCGGCGGGTGCAGTCACGGTGTGCTCCATCTTCATCGCCTCCAGCCACAGAATGGGCTGGCCCGCGGTGACGGTATCTCCCTGCGCAGCAGCAATTCTGATGACGCTGCCCGGCATCGGCGCGAGCAGTGATCCGGCCGCCACCTCGTCGGTGGGGTCGGTGAACCTCGGTGCCCGAGCCAATCGAACGGGGCCCAGGGAAGAATCCACGAACACGTCGGACCCGTAGGTGCTCACTGCGAGAATACGACGAATACCGTTGTCGTCGAGCGTCACCGAGGTCGGTGTGTGCTCCACCAGTTCGACACCCTCCACCGAGGAGGTGAGTCCGCTGCGTCCGATCGAGTATTCGACGGTGATGTCGTTGTACGTCTTGCGCTGCGGTTGCGACCGGAGATTGCGCCAGCCGCCGGGTAGACCCCGGTTCACCCGAGCTCGCGAGACGTTGCTCGCCGCGTCGGCCAAGGCAGCCGCGAGCGCCGACAGTTCCTCGGCCCGGCCCTGCGCAAACGGCTGAGCCAGGACATCGAGGCCGTGCGTGTCGAAGAAGGCTGTATCGGTGTCGCCCGCCAGGAACGCCGGATGGCGCAGAATGTTGACCAGCAGATCGCGATTGGTCTTCAGGCCGTGAATGGTGGCGTTCTGCAGTGCTTTCGCCAACAGAGTCGCCGCTCGGTCCCGCGTCGGGGCGAAGGAGATCACCTTGGCGAGCATGGGGTCGTACTGCGTTCCCACCACGCTGCCCGTCTCGACGCCGGAATCGACTCTGATGTATCCAGCTTTGTCCGACACCTCGAACTGCGCACCAGGGATTTCGAATCGGTGCACGGCACCGCTCTGCGGCTGCCAGTCCTGAGCCGGATCCTCGGCGTACAGCCGAACCTCGATCGAGTGTCCCCGTGTCGTGGGCTGTTCGGCCGGTAGCCGCTCCCCCGCCGCAACCTGGATCTGCAGCGCAACGAGATCCAGACCCGTCGTGCATTCGGTGACCGGATGCTCCACCTGCAGGCGGGTGTTCATCTCGAGGAAGAAGAAATTTCCCTTTTCGTCGGCGAGGAATTCGACGGTCCCTGCACCCTCGTAGCCGATGGCCTCGGATGCCAGTGTGGCTGCTTCGAAAAGCTTCTCGCGCATGCCGTCGATGCGTTCGACGAGCGGCGACGGAGCTTCCTCGACGACCTTCTGGTGCCTGCGTTGGATCGAGCATTCACGCTCGCCCACCGTCCACACCGTGCCGAATCGATCGGCCATGACCTGAACTTCGATGTGCCGCCCGGTTTCGATGTACCGCTCGATGAACACCGTTCCATCGCCGAAGGCCGAGAGGGCTTCTCGTCCGGCTGCCTCGAGCTCCGACTGCAGTGCATCGAGACTGCGGACGATGCGCATCCCCCGACCGCCGCCGCCCGCGGAGGCCTTGATCAGTACCGGTAGCTCGTTCTCGGTGACCGACTCGGGATCGAGTCGAGTCAACACCGGCACTCCGGCGTCGGCCATCATCTTCTTGGACTCGACCTTCGAGCCCATCGATTCGATGGCCTTGACGGGCGGTCCGATCCAGGTCAACCCGGCGTCGAGAACTTGCCGGGCGAATTCGGCGTTCTCGGAAAGGAATCCGTATCCCGGATGGACCGCGTCGGCTCCGGCCTGCACCGCGGCGGCGATGATCAATTCTCCGCGCAAGTAGGTCTCGGACGGGCTCTGCCCAGGCAGACGCACAGCGGAGTCCGCCTCACGCACATGGGGAGATGCCGCGTCGGCGTCGGAGAAGACCGCGACGGTATCGATGCCCTCCGCGCGGCAGGTGGTGAAGACGCGTCGGGCGATTTCGCCGCGATTGGCCACGAGGACTTTGTTCAGCATGCGGGCATCACATCCGGAAGACACCGAAGTTCGCGGTGCCTTCGATCGGGGCAGAGGCGATGGCCGACAGGCACATTCCCACTACCGTGCGGGTGTCACGGGGATCGATGACGCCGTCGTCGTAGAGGCGTCCGGACAGGAACATCGGCAACGATTCGGCTTCGATCTGATTCTCGATCATCGCGCGCAGTCCGGCATCGGCCTCCGCGTCGAACGCTTGACCGCGAGCTTCTGCGGCGGCGCGTCCGACGATGGAGATGACGCCGGCCAGCTGTGCGCCACCCATGACGGCGGATTTGCTGGACGGCCAGGCGAAGAGGAAGCGAGGATCGAAGGCGCGGCCGCACATGCCGTAATGGCCGGCTCCGTAGGACGCCCCGAGCAGGATCGAGATGTGCGGCACCTTCGAGTTGGAGACGGCGTTGATCATCATCGATCCGTGCTTGATCATGCCGCCTTCCTCGTATTCCTTGCCGACCATGTAGCCGGTGGTGTTGTGCAGGAACAGCAGTGGCGTGTTCGACCGGTTGGCGAGCTGAATGAACTGCGTCGCCTTCTGCGATTCCTCGCTGAACAGCACGCCGCGTGCGTTGGCGAGGATGCCGATCGGGTAGCCGTGCAACTCTGCCCAACCGGTGACGAGCGAGCCGCCGTACATCGGCTTGAACTCGTCGAAGTCGGAACCGTCGACGATGCGGGCGATGACCTCGCGGGGATCGAACGGGATCTTCAGATCGGTGGGGACGATGCCGAGCAGATCCTCGGGATCGGCGAGTGGCTCGATGACCTCGGTGCGTGGCTCGGGCCCCTTCTTCTTCCAGTTCAACCGGGAGACGATGCTGCGTCCGATACGGATGGCGTCCTGCTCGTCGACGGCGAAGTAGTCTGCGAGACCCGACTTTCGAGCGTGCATCTCGGCTCCGCCGAGCGACTCGTCGTCCGAATCCTCACCGGTGGCCATCTTCACCAGGGGCGGTCCGGCCAGGAACACCTTGGATCGTTCCTTGATCATGACGACGTGATCGGACATGCCGGGAACGTAGGCACCGCCCGCAGTCGAGTTGCCGAACACCAGGGCGATGGTCGGAATACCGGCCGCCGAGAGCTGCGTCAGATCGCGGAACATGCGCCCACCGGGGATGAACACCTCTTTCTGCGTGGGCAGGTCGGCACCGCCCGACTCGACGAGAGAGATCACCGGCAGTCGGTTCTGGGTGGCGATGTCGTTGCCGCGGAACCCCTTCTTCAGGGTCCACGGGTTGCTGGACCCGCCGCGGACCGTGGGATCGTTGGCCACGATGAGACATTCGACCCCGCACACGACACCGATACCCATGACGGTGCTGGCACCGACGGGAAAGTCGCTGCCCCACGCCGCAAGTGGGCACAGTTCGAGGAACGCGGAATCCTCGTCGATCAACAATTCGATGCGCTCACGGGCGAGCAGCTTGCCACGCTTCTTGTGTCGATCGACGTACTTCTGACCGCCACCGAGCAACGCCTTGTCGTGTTCGGCGTCGATCTCGGCCAGTTTGGTGTGCATGGCTTCGGTGGCACCGGTGTACTGCTCCGATGCGGTGTCGAGAGTGGACTTCAGCACGCTCATGCCTGGTACCCCAATCGTTTTGCGGCAAGGCCGGTGAGAATCTCGGTGGTTCCGCCGCCGATACCGAGGATGCGCATGTCGCGGTATTGCCGTTCGACCTCGCTCTCGCGCATGTACCCGAGTCCGCCGAAGAGTTGGACGGCTTGATTGGCCACCCACTCCCCGGACTCGACGGCGGTGTTCTTGGCGAAGCAGACCTCGGCGATGAAGTCACCGTCCTCCTGCATGGACCGCTCGACGAGGGAGCGGGTGTACACGCGAGCGATGTCGATCTTGCGCGCCATCTCGGTGACGGTGTTCTGTACGGATTGCCGAGCGATGAGCGGCTTTCCGAAGGTCTCCCGGTCTCGAACCCACTGCAGCGTCAGATCGAGGCACCGCTGCGCGCTGGCGTAGGCCTGAGCGGCGAGAGCGATACGCTCGGTGGGAAATGCCTGCGCGATCTGGACGAAGCCACTGTTCTCGGCACCGACCAGGTTGGCCACCGGAACCCGTGCGTCGACGAAGGAGAGTTCGGCGGTATCGGAGGCGCGCCAGCCCATCTTGTCCAGCTTGCTGGTGACCTCGAAGCCCGGTGTGCCCCTTTCGACGACGAGGAGCGACACTCCGGCTGCACCCTCGCCTCCCGTCCGGACCGCGGTGACGACGAAGTCCGCACGGCACCCCGAGGTGATGTAGGTCTTCGACCCGTTGACGACGTAATGGTCGCCGTCTCTGACCGCCTTGGTCCGCAGATGACCCACGTCGGAGCCGCCACCCGGCTCGGTGATCGCGAGCGAGCCGATCTTCTCCCCCGCCAGCGTCGGCCGTACCCACTTGTCGATTTGCTCAGGATCTCTCGCGGCAACCAAGTGCGGCAACGCAATTCCACAGGTGAACAGAGAAGCGAACAGTCCGCCCGACGCGCCGGCCTGGTGCATCTCCTCACAGATCAGCACCGCGTCCGCGAGATCACCGCCGTCGCCGCCGACGTCCTCGGGAAACCCTGCGCCGAGCAAACCGAGAGCGGCCGCCTTCTTGTGCAGCTCACGCGGAATCTCGCCCTCGGTCTCCCACCGATTCATGTGCGGCGCGATGTCCTGCTCCACGAAACTGCGAACGGTCTTGCGAAGCTGCTGACGCTCCGGCGTCGTCCAGATGCTCATACGAGTGCTCCCTTGTAAGCGAGTGTTTCGGGGATGTCGATGTGCCGCGACCGCAGCCATTCACCGAGCCCCTTGGCCTGTGGATCGAATCTGGCCTGCGATGCAACGCCCTGGCCGAGAATGCCGTCGATGACGAAGTTCACCGCCCGCAGGTTGGGAAGTACATGCCGAGTGACAGTGAGTTTTTCGGCCTCGGGCAACATCTTCTTCAGGGTCTCGACCGTCAATGCGTGCACCAGCCAGGCGAATTCGTCATCGGTGCGCACCCAGACCCCGACGTTGGCGCTCCCACCTTTGTCTCCGCTACGGGCCGCGGCGATGGTGCCCAGTGGTAGTCGGATGGTGTCCTCGGCGGCTCGCGGTGCCGGCAGCTGCGGTTCGACCAGCGATTCCAGGACTCGCGTCTCCGCCGAGGGTGCGATGCTGCGTTCGGTGCCGTCGGCCAGGTGGGCCGTATGCGGTACGTCGTGTGCGTCGACGAAACCTGCGGTGAACACCCCGTACGGGGCTCCGTTTCCGGGCGGTGCGGTGACCGAGAAGCCCGGGTAGCTGGCAAGTGCGAGTTCGACCGCCACAGCCGAGAACTGGCGTCCCACCGCGTCGGGGTTACTGTCGCGGGCGACGCAGCGCAGCAACGCGCTTGCGGTTTCCTCGGTCTCGGCGTCGGGCTTGTCGGTACGCACCAGAGTCCAGTCCAACTCGGTCGGTCGGGCGGGCAACCACGACTCGAACTGCCGTTGCGCCAGTTCGGCTTTGGCCTCGATGTCCAGGCCGGTCAACACCATCGTGAATTCGTTGCGGAAGCCGCCGAGCGCGTTGAGCGAGACCTTGTAGGTGGGCGGCGGCGCTTCTCCGGTGACCCCGCTGATCGATACTCGGTTGCTGGACTCCTGCGCCAGGACCGCCGTGTCGATGCGCGCGGTGACGTCGGGGTTCGCGTATCGGCCCCCGGTGATCTCGTACAGCAGTTGCGCGGTGACGGTACCGACGCTGACGGCACCGCCGGTGCCCTCGTGCTTGGTGATGACGGAGGATCCGTCGGCTTCGATCTCGGCGATCGGGAATCCGGGACGGGACATGTCGGCGATCTCGGTGAAGAACGAGTAGTTGCCGCCGGTTGCTTGAGTACCGCACTCGATGACGTGGCCCGCGATGACTGCGCCGGCCAGTGCGTCGTAATCGGTTGTCGACCAGCCGAAGTGAGCGGCGGCGGGGCCGACGATGACACTGGCGTCGGTGACGCGACCGGTCACGACGACGTCGGCACCGGAGTTCAGGCATTCCACGATTCCCCACGCACCGAGGTAGGCGTTTGCCGTCAGCGGGCTGCCGAGGCCGAGTTCGCCTGCCCTGCCGAGGAGGTCGTCGCCGTCCACGTAGCCGATCTTCGCGCCGGAATCCAGCTTCTCCAACGCCTCGACCAGTCCACGCGGATTCAGTCCGCCGGCATTGGCGACGATCTTCACGCCCTTGTCGAGTGCCAGTCCGAGACAGTCCTCGGCCTGCCGCAGAAAGGTTTTGGCGTAGCCACGGGTCGCGTCCTTCATTCGGTCGCGTCCGAGGATGAGCATGGTCAGCTCGGCGAGGTAGTCACCGGTGAGGTAATCGAGGTCTCCTCCTTCGAGCATCTCCCGCATCGCGGACAGTCGATCTCCGTAGAAACCGGAGCAGTTGCCTATACGTACGGTCATGCTTTCTCGCGTCCTGCCTTGTCTCGTCCCTGTCCGGGAGGGCCTGCGAAGGCTTGGGCGATGGTGAGCCAGTGCGCGGCATCGGCCCCGTCGGCTCGAACGTCCAGATCGTCGCGGTGTGCGCGCTGAGTGACGAGAAGGCAGAAGTCGAGTGCAGATCCGGTGACACGCTGTTCTGCGTCGTCGGGGCCCCATGTCCACACTTCGCCCGAGGGTGCGGTGAGCTCGATTCCGAACGGTTCCGCCGGCGGAGTCTGCTCGTTGACGGCGTAGGCGAAATCCCGTGTCCGGACGCCGATGTGTGCGACTCCGCGGATTCGGTCGGTCGGCACGCGGGTGACGCCCAGCGCGTCGGCGACATCCTGTCCGTGGGCCCACGTCTCCATGAGACGGGCGGTGGCCATGGACGCGGCACTCATGGGCGGCCCGAACCACTGGATCTTGACGCCCGACGGGACCTGCTTCAGCGCGTCCGTCATGGCGTGGCGGCGGGTTCGCCAGGCGCTCAACAGTTCCGGATTGCTCGCTTCCTCCTCGGCGGCGTCGTCGACGAACCCGGTGGGGTTCTCCCAGGCCTTTTTCAGCGTGCGGGCGAACTCCTCCTCGGCCGCGGCATCACCGGACGCTGCGGAAGTGGTTCGCTCCGCGACGTGATCCGTCCACGACAGGTGCGCAATCTGATGTGCGATCGTCCAGCCCGCCGCCGGAGTAGGTGCCGCCCAGCGTTCGGGTGCCAGCTCGGCCACCAGCGCGTCGAGGTCGTCACCCTCGGCACGGAGATCGCCGACGAGTGAGTCGAGGTCTGCCATGGGACCAGCTTCACAAAGGCGCGAGAAAAAAGCAAGCACGCTTGCTTGTTAATTCGTAACCTTACGTTCGCTTGCCGTCTCTACGGTCGGAAACGTGAAAACGTCGAGACTTGTGGCCGTCGCCGTTACCCTCGCCTTCATGGCTGCCGGCTGCTCCACCACGGACCCGTCTACTGCAGACCCGACCCCCGACGAACCGTCGAGCATCCGGGTGGCGACGTTCAACGCCAGTCTCAATCGGTCCGCGGCCGGACAGTTGGTCACCGACCTGAGCGCGGAGAACGCCCAGGCTCGCGCAGTAGCCGACGTGATCTCCGCGAACTCTCCGGATGTGTTGCTGGTCAACGAGTTCGACTATTCGGGATCGGATGGCCCGACCCTCTTCAACGAGAACTATCTGGACGGGCAATACCCGTTCTTCTTCACTGCTCCGGTGAACACCGGCGTCGACTCGGGACTCGACCTAGACGGGGACGGCGCACTCGGTGGCCCCGGGGACGCCTGGGGATTCGGACAGTTCCCCGGCCAGTACGGCATGGTGGTGTACTCGAAGTTCCCGATCGACACCGGTTCGGTACGCACGTTCCAGAACTTTCTGTGGAATGACATGCCGAACTCGCTGTTACCGCGCGACTATTACGGAGAGAGCGCAGACGCGCTTCGACTGTCCAGCAAGTCTCATTGGGACGTGCCCGTCGACGTGAACGGGAAGACGCTGCACGTGTTGGCTTCGCATCCCACTCCCCCATCCTTCGACGGACCCGAGGACCGTAACGGTAAGCGCAATCACGACGAGATCCGGTTGAGCGCCGATTACATTTCCGGTGCCGACTACCTCTACGACGACAACGGCGTGCGAGGCGGACTCGACGAGGGAGCGTCGTTCGTGATGATGGGCGACCAGAACAGCGATCCGGTCGACGGCGACTCCGTGGCCGGTGCCATCGCACAGGTTCTGGATCTTCCGCGGGTTCGAGATCCGGCACCCACGTCCGATGGACATGGAACGGACACAGCCGATTTCGCTGATCCGACGCCGGGTGACCTTCGGGTGGACTACGTGCTGCCGTCGGACGATCTGACCGTGCGCGACTCGCAGGTGTATTGGCCCGATCAGGCCGAGCACCCGTCGGACCACAGACTGGTGTGGGTAGACCTCGAAATATGATGCGTGCGTGACCGATCTGCCGATTGTCGAGTTCGCCTACCCGGGCCCACTACGAGACACGCTGGTTGCGGCCGTGCTGTCCGGAGCGAAGACCAGCACGGCAAGCCTGTTGGCTCAGTACACCGACGAGGAGCTGCCGAGGGTCGGTGAACGCGGTGCGGTGGTGAATTCGACGGGTGCCGTGGTCGGGGTCATCGAGACCACGGCCGTCGATGTCGTTGCGCTGAGCGATGTTCCGCTGCAGCATGCGCTCGACGAGGGTGAGGGATACACCGATGTGGCGCAGTGGCGTGCCGGACACGAAAGATTCTGGCAGTCCGTCGAAGTCCGCGAGGAGCTGGGCAATCCGAATTTCACGGTGAACGACGACACTCAGGTGGTGCTGGAGCGATTCGAGCTGGCATGAAGGTCTGCCTGTGCCGCTGTCACCACAGCCTGAAGACCGCGGGCCTGTGGACTCCGGTCATCCTTGCTGATGGCGTCGAATTCTGGGTCTCCAATGCCGGCACCACTGCCGTCACCGTGCCTGCAACAACGCAGCTCGCAAATCACGGGCACCTTCCGACCGTCTACCGCAGACCCCAAGGCGCGGAACGACAGGCAGATTTATCGACCTCGAACTCGAGCAGCCGGGCTAGGAAGGTAGAGCGTCAGACCCGATCCGCGTAGACGACGATGTTGTCCTCGTAACTGGCGACATCCGAATCGAATTGGCCACCGCATGTGATCAGACGCAACCCTGGGTGGTCGAGATCGCCGTACACCTTCTGGGTGGGGAAAGCATCCTTCGGATACTGCTCCACAGCGCTGACGACGAACCGGACCGTACTTCCATCCTCGGCAGTGACGGACACATCGTCTCCCTGCTCCAGTTCGCGGAGTCGGTAGAAGACAGCCGGGCTACCGACCCAATCCACGTGGCCGGCAACGATCGACGGTCCCAGCTGACCCGGGATCGGCGATCCGGTGTACCAGCCCGCGGGAAAACCGCCCGGCGGGACCTCCATTGCTCCATCGGGATTCAACCCGAGGTCCATCACATCGGAATCGACACCGATCGCGTCGATCTCGATACGTTCGGGCGGAGATGCGACACCATCGGCCGAACCACCGCTCTGGGCAGGGATCGAATTGGGTTGAGCGACAACGTCAGCCGATGTCGCCGCTGACGTTCGAGTCGGAGCGGGTTCATCGACGGGTGTCGCACACCCCGACACGAGGGCCACCACCATCAGGCAGGCTGCCGCCGCAGCCCGCACTGCAACCCGGCGGCGGGTCACAGTGCGGGAAACTTCTGCAGCAGTATAGATCTCACTGTTCACGTGTAACTCAGCGACGACGACGGCTGAGCGCCAAGGCCGAAATCCCGCCTGCAGCAAGGACCGCAAGCACACTCAGCATCGATGTCATCGACGATGCATTCGGCCGCACGCTGGTGCTGCCATCGCCCGTTTCGACTCCACCGTTGGGAATCTGGGTGATCTGGCCACCGGGGTTGTACGTACCCGGCTGATCAGGGCCGCCCGGCTGATCGGGTGTGCCCGGCTGATCGGGTGTGCGCGGCTGATCCGGAGTGCGCGGCTGGTCCGGGGTGTTGGGCTGGTCCGGAGTCCGAGGCTGGTCCGGGGTGTTCGGCTGATCCGGCGTGTTCGGGTTGTCCGGCACGTTCGGGATACCCGGAATCGGCGGAAGCGTGATGCCGGGGATCGGCGGCAGACCCGGGATCGGGGGTACTTCGATGACGATCGGCGGCGTACCGCCACCACCGCCGTCACCCGGTGTACCTGGCGTTCCGCCACCATCACCCGGCGTACCGCCGCCGCCACCCGGGGCGGTCGTCGTTGTCGTGGGTGCCGGTGTCGTTGTCGTAGGCGCCGGCGGTGTGGTCGTCGTGACCGGAGGCGTCGTGGTCGTGACCGGAGGGTTCGTGGTCGTGACCGGAGGTTCGGTGATCCCACACTCTGCGTTGCTGATCGTGTTCGAGTCGAGGGTGACTGCGCCGGTCAAAGCCAAGAGTCGTCCCCGCACATCGGCATCCGTCGTCGCGGTGATCGACGCCTGCGCCATGACCGTGCCGACGAAATCGGTGCCGGTGCCGAGAGTGGCCGAGCTTCCCACCTGCCAGAACACGTTGCACGGGCTGGCCCCGTTGATCAGTGAGACACTGCTGTTCGAGCCCGTGATGAGAGTGGATCCGGCTTGGAAGATGAAGACCGCAGCGGAATTGCCTTGCGCATCGAGCGTCAGAGGCAGAGATCCGGTCAGTCCGAGTGTGTCGCCCTTGTACAGACCGGCATACCGAGTGGTGCCGCCCAGCTCGACGGGGACCAATTCAGGACCCGACCTGTCGGCAGCGTCGGTGTATGCAACCTGCAGAGCAGCTTTCGCATTCAATGCTCGTTCGTTCTTGTCATCGATCACGCCGTTGGTAATTTGGCCCTGCAGCAGTCCGCTGACGCTCGAAGGATTCCCGTCACCTGGGCTCACACCCACGGAGCCGTTGATCACAGATCCACCCGCATCGGTCACGGTGGAGCCGGCAAGAATTGCGTACGGATCTGCGGCACCGAGACCGACGGTGGGGACGCTGACAGCAGGTGATTGAGCGTCGGCCGAAGAGGCGTTGACCAGCATGAGCGCGCTGGTTGCCAGTGCGACGGTACCGACGAGGGGAATCAACGCCGAGCCCTTGCGTCGGGATGTGGACGGCGCAGGACGGTGTTGCGGAGAGTACATGGTGTGTACCGATCTGCTCGAGGAGATGCGTGCGAGGCTTGTTGCCGCACAACGCGTTATGAATATCGATTCCCCCGACGAGATTCGACAGAATTTGAGATGTCACGCGACGGTCGACGATGGTCACTGGAATTCACCAGGGGCGTCGAGGTCTCGCGGAATCCGTAGATCGGTGGCGTCGCCGGCTGGCTGTTCAACTGCGCGACATGAGTAGAGGGGGCGCGGAGGCTCGTGGCCCACTCCGCAACAGCGAGTTTCCCCGTATCTCTACGGTGTAGAACTACAGCACACCATGTGTAAGGTCTGGGGTCAAGCGAAAAGCGTTGGTGAACAATGAGATTGTTTGTCGACCGAAAGCCGATCGGCGTGCCGCTTACTCGAATACCGACATCGGCGGAGCAATGTGATGACCCCCTCGGATCGCAGTAGCCACAACTCTAGGGACAGAATCGACCACGAATTCGTCGTGTCGGCCGCCCTCGCCATCATCGACGACACCGGACTCGACAGCCTGACCATCCGCAGCCTGGCTGTCTCGATCGATCGCGACCCCATGACCGTGTACCGGTACGTCGCCACCAAGGAAGCACTACTCGACGCCGTTGCCGATTCGATTCTCGGAGACCTCGTGTCGGTGGACGGATCGGACACCGATTGGCGACGTCAGCTGACGATCTTCGGCCGGCACTATCGCGAACTCGCCTTGGCACACCCGCGCGCGGCCGTTTTGCTGGCGACTCGGCCCCGGTCCACTCCGCTGGGCCTGGGCACCACCAGGTCCCTGATGTCACTCGAAGGCATATTGAGCCTGTTTGCCACCGCGGGATTTACTGTCCCCGAGGCGCTCTCGGCCTACCGGTTGCTGATGTCGATGCTCCGCGGTCACGTGCTCAGTGAAACGCAGGAGACGACGGACAACCCGGACGAGACCGTCGACAGACTCAGCCTCGCGTTGCGCAGACTCCCGATCGAGGACTTCCCGATCATGTCCGTACTGCCGCCACTCATCACCGCATACGACGGTGCCCGCGAGCTCGATCGCGGATTGAAGGCCCTGTTCGACGGCCTGCGTCACACACCGTGACCACGGATCAGGCTCGGCGAATGGGCGCGAACGTCTGCACTGCATCCCGGGTGAAAAAGTCCAGCAATATCGCATTGGACAACGCGGGCTTCTCGACCAACACACCATGCGAGGTACCCGGGACAATTGCCAGCTCGGCGACCGGCATACTGCGGTAGAACTCGGCAGCATGCTCGATGCTCACCTCGTCGTCGTCACCGATCATCACCAGAGTGCGCACCGACAACGCGGCGAGATCGCTCGCAGTCAGTGCGGGATCTGCACTGTGCATATCGTCGAGCCGGCGTACGAAATCGCTACGGTCGGCGTCGCCGAGTCCGGACTGCCCGCCGCCCCAACCATCGCGATGAAAGACACTCGCGACGCAGGCGAGACGATCCACCAGATCCGGGCGTTGCAGTGCGACCAGTAGCGCTACGACACCGCCGTCGCTGCACCCGGCCAACCGCGTCCGTCGCCCGACGACCTGCTCGATGAACGCAATGGTGTCGTCGACCATGTCCGAGAACGTCAACTCGGAGGAGAGACCAGGCCCGGAAACATCCGGGGTGCGGCCATGCCCTCGACGTTCGGGGGTGAGCACCCGAAACGCCGAGGACAGCCCGGCGACAGTGACATCCAGCGCTCGCGCATCAGCGCCCCCAGGATGGAGAAGGACCAGCGGTTCCCCGTCGCCCACCTCGGCGTACCAGGTGTCCACCGAGCCGAGCCGAACCCAGTTCTCCGAATTCACGCCATCAATGTAGACCCGTGCCCACGTCGTTCGCTCGCTCTTCGTCGCGTTCCTGCTGAGCTGCAGCCAGACCCGACATCGTGCGCAGCGGCACCTCCTTGAGGAAGAGCACCAGGACGAATCCGAGGAGCATCAGGATCGACACGGCTAGGAACACGTAGTCCATCGCGTCGGAGAAGCCGATGCGGAACGGCTCGGCGAGCGCGGGATCGAGCTTCTGGATGAACGAACTGTCCTGCAAGGCACTACCGGCAACGGATGCATCACCCGAGGCGATGGCCTTCGCGAACCCGGACTCCAACGGATCGGCACTGGTGGCTGCGCTCTGCACGGCCTGCTGGAAGGCGGGCGTCGAACTCGCGGCGACCAACGCATCGCCGGTCTTGGGCGTCAGCTGCGTGAACAGCATCGACAGGAACACCGCCACGCCGACCGTCGCACCGATCTGACGGAAAAAGGTTGCCGCCGAGGTGGAGACGCCCATGTCCTTGGGCGGCATCGCATTCTGGATGGCCAACGTGAGCGGCTGCATCATCGAACCGAGACCGAGACCGAACACACCCATCACGACCATGGTCTGCCACAACGGAGTGTCGGCGTGCACGTAGTGGAACGTGAACATGGCGATCGCCATCAGCGCAGTGCCGACGATCGGAAAGATCTTGTACCGCCCCGTCTTCGAGATGATCGAACCCGACACGATGGACGCGATCATCAAAGCGCCGACGAGCGGCAAGGTCTGATAACCGGCGAGAGTCGGCGAGGAACCCTTGACCACCTGCAGGTACTGCGGCAGCAGCGAGATGCCGCCGAACATGGCTGCGCCTGCGATGACACTGACGGCAATACACAACGAGAACAACGGGTTTCGGAAGAACCGCATGGGGATCAGGGCGTCGTCGCCCATCTTGATCTCGGCGAGAACGAACGCGATGACGCCCACGATGCCGATCCCGAAGCACAGCAGTGCCCGCGGCGAACTCCATCCCCAGACGCGGCCCTGCTCGGCGATGATCAGCAGCGGCACGAGCCCGACGCTGAGAAGCACTGCGCCCCACCAGTCGACGCGGGCCTCGCGGCGGTAGACCGGCAGGTTCAGCACCCGCCAGACGACGACGAGCGCGATGATGCCCAGCGGAACGTTGATGTAGAAGACCCAGCGCCAGCCGGTGATGCCGAGAATGGACGACTGTCCGGCCAGCAGACCGCCGATGACCGGCCCGAGCACACTGGACGTACCGAACACCGCCAGGAAGTAACCCTGATACTTGGCGCGCTCACGCGGGGGCACGATGTCGCCGATGATCGCCAACGCCATCGACATCAAGCCACCTGCACCCAACCCCTGGACGGCCCGGAAAGCTGCAAGCTCGTACATCGATGTCGCGATGCCGCACAGCATGGACCCGACGACGAAGATCGAGATGGCCGTCATGAAGAACGGCTTGCGCCCGTAGAGATCGGAGAGTTTGCCGTACAACGGAGTCGAGACAGTGGACGTGATCAGATATGCCGTTGTCACCCAGGCGAGAACGGAGAACCCGTTCAGGTCGTCGGCGATGGTACGTACCGACGTGGACACGATCGTCTGGTCGAGAGCCGCCAGGAACATACCCATCATCAGACCCGACAGAATCGTCATGATCTCGCGGTGCGAGTACTCGCCACTCACCGCACTCGCTTCACGCTCGGCGGTCGCTTCAGGCTCGCTTACCATCTCTTTGTTTCACCTTTACGTAACGTTTGCTTGTGTCCTACAACGATATTCGGACCACCAGCATGCTCGTACAAAGCCGACTAAGCAAAGGTTTATTTGCGGCGCATCCGGTCTCGGACCTCGCGCATCGTGTGCGGGTGGATGCCGTCGGCCGCGAGCACCTTGCGCGTCTTGCGCCGTGTCGCCAGCACCCCGATGATCGCGATGATCCACACGGGAAACTGAACCAGCATCGCGACCCGGAAACTGTCGAAGTCGTAACCGCCCATGGCGTCGAGAATCCACCCGATCGCCGCGATGACCAACAGCGATGCCAGGAAGCCGCCGATGTTGACCATCCCCTGAGCCGTCCCCAGATTGGCACTCGGATTGAACGTGCGGGCGAGGTCGAATCCGATCACCGACCCGGGCCCACCCACGGAAATCACCACGACGAGAAGAACGAGCAGCCACAGCGGCGCAGGTCCGGGCAGCGACAGCACGATGGCCCACATCGTGGCGTTGCTGACCATGATCGCCAGCACCAGCCAGGACCGACGCATCGGGTAGCGCCCGGTGAGCAAACCGAGCACGATGCCCGACGCCACCGCCGACAGCACCGACAACGTCAGCAGCGCTCCGGCCGTCGACGCCGACAATCCCTGAGCGGTGGTCATGTACGGCACACCCCACAACAAGGCGAACGTGGTGATCGAGAACTGGGTCCCCATGTGCGAGAAGAATCCGAGCCGGGTTCCCGGTCGTCGCCACACCTCGCCGATGGAGTCCAGCGTCTGCCGCAACGACGTCGGCTCCGGTTCCGGAGCAGTGCTGTCGTCGGGACGATCTCGAATCAGAGCGAGCGAGAGGACGAGTGCGAGCAAACCCAGTGCCGCCGCGCTACTGAAAGCGAACGTCCACCCCGGCCCGTTCAACAGAATCAGAAACGGCACGGCCGAGAGCACCTGCCCGAGCTGACCCAGCAGCCCGGTCAACTGGGACACGATCGGCACCCGCCGCGGCGAGAACCAACGCGGCACCAGACGCAGGACCGAAATGAACGTCAGAGCGTCGCCGATGCCCACGAACGCACGCGCCGCCACCGCGACCGGCAGCGATTCGGTGAGCGCCAACGTGATCTGCGCCGACGCCATGATCAGCGCACCGGCAGCGATCATCTTGCGCGAACCGATCCGATCCAGCAGCACTCCGGCCGGAATCTGCATCGCCGCGTACACGACCACCTGCAGCACCACGAACGAGGACAACAGAGACGGGGAAATCGAGAACCGGTCCGCAGCGCTCAGCCCGGCGACCCCGAAGGCCGTCCGATGCAGCACCCCGATGACATACGCGAAGACGCCGATGCCCCACACCACCCATACGGTTCTCCCCGTACTCACCGTCTTCCCAATGCTCACGGGGCAATTGTGTCAACCACGCTGTGGAATGATCGGACCCGGTAGTTCGTAGAGCAGGAAAGCGAGTGACGTCATGGCCAAGCAAGTGCTGGTGCTCAACGGTCCGAACCTGAACATGCTCGGCACCCGTCAGCCCGAGGTGTACGGCCGTGCCACCCTCGCCGACGTCGTCGCCCTGTGCGAGAAGACCGCCGCCACACACGGACTCGACGTGAAAGCAGAGCAGTCCAACCACGAGGGACAGTTGATCGACTGGATCCACGAGGCACGCGGGGTGGCGTCGGGCATCGTCATCAACCCCGGCGGACTGACCCACACGTCGGTGGCGCTGCGTGACGCACTCGTCATCCCCGAGGTCCCGATCATCGAGGTGCACATCTCCAACGTGCACGCCCGCGAGGAGTTCCGGCACCACTCCTACGTCTCTCCGATCGCCAGCGGAGTCATCGCCGGACTCGGCATCGACGGATACCGATTCGCAATCGAAAGACTCGCAGCTCTTATTTGATACTGCTCTTATCTGATACTGCACTTGTTCGACCTTGCTCTCATCTGACACTCAGGTTGTCCTGCATAAACTGGTCGCCGTGAACACCAGCAACAAGGCATCGAGAGACGGCAGAGCGTCCAAGGACATCCGGGCAATGCAGAACGGCGACAAGAATCGTCGAACGTTGATCCAGATCGTCGTCGCGGTAGTTCTCATCGCACTCGTTGCAGCCATTGCTCTGTTCATCGTCAACAAGGATTCGACGTCGGGTGAGGCATCTCCCGACGCGAGTTCCACATCGGGCCCGCAGCTGACGCCCACGTCGCTCACCGCGAACGGTGCCATTCGTTTCGGCAACCCCGATGCCACCACTGTCGTCAGCGTCGTCGAGGACTTCCAGTGCCCGGCCTGCAAGGCATTCGAGTCGGTCAGCGGATCGACTCTGCAGCAGCTGGCCGACGCAGGCAACGTCGCCGTCGATTACCGTCCCATCTCCATTCTCGATCGCTTCTCGAACGGCACGATGTACTCCACCCGTGCTGCGAGTGCGTCGATCTGCGTCGCCGAGAACGATCGGGACAGTTGGATGAACTGGCACAACTCGATGTTCGTCGAGCAGCCCGCCGAGAACGGCAACGGTCTGCCCGACGACAAGCTCGTCGAGATCGCCGCCGCAGCCGGTGCCGACTCCCCCACCACCGCGTCGTGCATCACCGACGGCAGTTACACGGACTGGGTCACCACCCAGACTCAGACCGTCATCGGCGAGGGCATCAACGGAACGCCGAGCGTCCGCGTCAACGGCACCGACGTCGCCACCCCGACACCCGAGAACATCCTCGCTGCCGCCGCGGCAGCCGGAAACTGAGCAGCAACCGGTAACCGACCATGAGAACTCGCGCCGGCGCTGCAGTCTTCACACTCTTCAGCGCACTGGGGCTCCTCGCCGCACTGACCCTGACGATCGAACGATTCAAGCTCCTCGAAGACGCGTCCTACGTTCCGTCGTGCAGCCTGAATCCGGTGCTCTCGTGTGGGTCGGTGATGGTCACGAAGCAAGCCGCGCTGTTCGGATTTCCCAATCCGATCCTCGGAATTGTGGCGTTCTCCGTCGCCCTCGTCGCCGGTATCCTGTGGCTAGGCCGCGTCGAACTCCCGCACTGGTTCTGGCTCGGACTCAGTGCCGGTCTGCTGCTCGGCGAAGTGTTCGTGCACTGGCTGATCTTCGAGAGTCTCTACGAGATCGGTGCCCTGTGCCCTTACTGCATGGTGGTGTGGGCGGTGACGATGCCACTGTTCGTACTGGCGCTGAGCCGGCTGATCAGTACCGGCTCCAGTAATCCGGACGAACGCCCGGGCACAGTCGGCCGTCTTTTCCTCGAATGGCGGTGGACGCTGCTCGCCGTGTGGTACGCAATCGTCGTCGCGCTCATCGGAATCCGGTTCTCGGACTACTGGGGCTCGTTGCTCTGACAGTTTCGCAAAACTCATGAGTCGATCGGCTGCACCGTGCATGATGGTTGCAGCACCCGGGTGAGTCTGATCACAGCTCCTGGCTCGGGGAAGAACGATCGAGTAACAGGAGTCGAAGCATGGCAGGCGATCCCTTCGCAGTCATCGTTGCCGTCATCGTGTCTGCCGCAGGCGCAGTCGCCGGAACGGACGCCCCAGCTCCACTGCAGAATCAGGCGGTGAAGGATCAGGCAGCCGCGGTCGCTGCCGCTGCCGAGGACCAGGGCAAAACGATGTCCGACCAATGGGCAGACCTGATGGGCACCATGCCCGAACCCGCCGCTGACGTCGCAGACCGGACCCTGAACGACGCCGCCGAGGGACTGCACACCGCCGTCGAACCGATGCTTCCGGAAATGCCCACGGTTGCCGAGATCGAGACGCCGGAAGCGCCCACAGCAGTGACGCCCACAGCAGCCTCGCCCGCAGTGGGAATGGCTGCGGGTCTCACACCGGCGGCGATCACGCCGAGCGCCCCGCTACCCTTCAGTGTTTTTTCGTCGAATGCGGCATCCAGCGCCGTCGCCGGGCTCGCCACCGGCGCTCTGCAATTCGCCGGCCGCACGTACACCGCCGCCGACATCGCGACCCAGACGGCGTTCATGGCGTCGGCCGAAGCCATTCGGCGAGCACTCTTTCCCGGTCTACCCGTCACGTTCACCGGCATCAATGTCGGTCCGATCGGTTTGGGCGCGGTGGGAGCGATCACCGCGTTCGTTCCGTGGTTGCAGAAGGCAGGCAACATCTGCGGCGGCGTCAAGGCCACAACGATTGCCGCACTCTATGCCGCCGAGAACGGATTTCGATACGGTCCGACAGCTCCGGTATCGAGCACCGGCGCACAGGGACCCGGCCAGTTCATGCCGGGAACGTGGGCAACCTACGGCAAGGACTACGACGGCAACGGCGTGGTCGACGTCAACAGCATCGGCGACTCGGTCATGGCGTCGGGAACGATGCTGTGCGACATCTATGGACAGGTCGACGGCTGGAAGCGCGACGGCAAGGTCTCGGGCGACACGACGGACCTGACCCTCGCCGGATACAACGCCGGAGCGGGTGCAGTGTTGCGCTCGGGCGGAATGCCTTCGGGGTCAGTCGATTACGAGACTCAGACCAAGCCCTACGTAGCGCGCATCCGGGCCACCGAGGCCCAGTTCGCTGCCATCCTCACTCCGTTCGCCGGGCTCGATCTCACTGGAATGGGCGGGCGGGCAGTGCAATTGGCGATGGATTACCTGGGCCTGCCGTACGTGTGGGGCGGCGGAAACATCAACGGACCGTCCGGCGGCGGATTCGACTGCTCGGGCCTGACGTCCTACGCACTGTTCAAGGCCTCGGGCGGAAAGGTCACCCTGCCGCGTACGTCGGAGACGCAGTGGAACGTGGGCACCGAGGTGCCGATGGCCCTCGCCCAGCCGGGCGATCTACTGTTCGGCAACTGGGGCGCGGCGGGCCCGGGACACGTGGCGATCTACATGGGCAACGGGCAGATGGTGCATGCGCCCACCACCGGTGACGTGGTGCGGGTGGCACCGGTGTTCGACGGGATGCGAGCTCGCCACATCCTCTGACGGGTATCACGTGGGTCCACCCGCGTACAGTGCGGACGTGACCAATGCACGCGTGGAACCGGCCGGCTTCGACGACGAACTGGCACCCGAGCCGCCGCCCGGTGAAGGCTTCGAGACGAGCTGGCCAGTACGTACCGGCGACATCGACCCCAACAACCGACTCCGGTTCGACGGTGTCGCGCGCTACCTCCAGGACATCGGCACCGACAATCTCGACGCCACCCCTCTGGGTAAGACCGACCCGATGTGGATCGTGCGACGCACCGTCATCGACGTCTTCGAGCCCATCCACTTTCCCGACCGCGTGCACCTGCGGCGCTGGTGTTCCTCGATGTCGACGCGCTGGTCCAACATGCGGGTGGCGGTGACGACCCCCAAGGGCGGTCGCATCGAGACCGAGGGCTTCTGGATCAACATCAGCAAGGACACCGGCATGCCGACGCGCATCAGCGACGGGGCACTGGAGATGCTGGCCAAGACCACCGATCAGCACCGCTTGCGCTGGAAGGCGTGGCTGACCGAACCGGTACCGTCGCAATCCCAGAACGATATCGAATTCCCCCTGCGCGCAACCGATATCGACCCCTTCAATCACCTCAACAACGCGGCGTACTGGCACGCGGTCGAAGAACTGCTCGTGGACTTGCCGCACCTGGCCGCAGCGCCCCACCGCGCCGTCATCGAATACCTCACGCCGGTACTGGCGAACGAACGCGTGACGCTGCGTCACCGCTACGAGGGTGGAGCGCTGACCGTCTGGTTCGTCGTCACCGGAGCCTCGGGCGAACCCACGGTCCGGACCGTCGCCAAGGTTGCACCCAAGGCCTGACGATCGAGCTTGCCGCGCGGGGTACGCGGCAAACCGTCGACGATCGCGATGACGACGGGCAGACTCGGGTCGGGGAGCAACGAACGCAGGTGCCGCCGTATCTGCGCCACCGTCGGTGAATCAGTCTGTGCTACAACCACTCCGGCGACCGGTATCTCTCCTGCTCGGTCATCGGGCAGGGCCAGAACTCCGGCATCGAGAACACCGGGGACCGACAACAGCGCCGCCTCGATCGGGGGCAACTCGACCGTGAGGCCGGCTCGAACGATCGTCTCGCTGCCGCGGCCGAGCAAGGTCAGCTGGCCCTGGTCGACGCTGCCGCGATCACCGACCGTCATCCACCCGTCGACCGGTCCGTCCGTCAGGGTGGTGCGCTCACCCACCCGACTCAGATAGCCGTCGAACAGCATGTCGCTGCGCACGTGCAGCAGTTCTCCCCTGGTCTCCACCTCGACGCCGTCGAACAGCGCCCCCTCGATCTCCGCCCCCTCGGACGTTCGACGGTCGTAGGAGACGAAGCTCAGTTCCGACGCGCCGTAGAAGTGCGTCATGGTCGCGTTCGGTAGCACCGTGGCAAGTGCCGCCCGACCCGACTGCGGCCATCGCGCCGCAGACGACAGCACCTCGCGGACGCTGGGGTATTGCACGTTCGACCGCGCGATGTCCCAGGCGATCGTCGGTACCGAATACAGTTGTGTCGGAGCATCTTCGAGAGCGGCCGCCGCCGTGCGCAGGTCCACCGTCGCGCCGCGAGTAAGCCCGTGCAACGCACCGTAGAGAAAGTGCGTGTGATCGAGAGTTCCCGATGCAGACACTCTGTCGCCCGGACCGAGATCGAACAGAGAATCGGAACGGTCGAGCGTGGCCGCCCAGGACGCCTGATCACGAACGAACAATTTCGGTGGGCCGGTGGTTCCGGAGGTGATGCCCACGAGCAGTTCGGCGCTGCCTGCCGGCGGATCGACGCGCGCAACACGGTCGCCGGCGAGCTGCTCGGGTGCCAGCACCGCGTCGGCACCCCACCTGTGCAATCGTGCGTGCTGACGCGGATGCGCCACGATGAGCGACGGTGCAGTGACCGACATCGCGTCGACGAATTCGCCGGGTAGCAGATGCCGATGCAGCAGAACGACACTCACGCCGGCATGCATCGCGGCCGCGACGACGACCAGCGAGTCGATGTCCGACGTCGGCAACACCGCGATGCGACGCATCCCGGCCATCGACCCGGCCGCACGTTCCACCCGACGCCACAGATCCCGGTACGTGATCCGACCGGTCGCGTCGACGATCGCGATGTCTGCCCGGTCGCAATGCTGCGCTATCCGCGCGGTGAGAAGATCACTCGTCATCTGCAACGTCGTCATCCACACCGTCGTCGTCCACACCGTCGTCGTCAACACCGCGCGCCACCAGAGCGTCGCCCATCGCATCGGCGGTACGGAGCGCACGCACCAACACCGGTGTGGCCAGGGCCGTCATCGACCACTGCAGGCCGCGGGCCTTCCGGGCCTGCGACACTTCCTGCACGATCGACGCCAACAACGGTATGCAGCGAATGGCAAGGGCGAGAAGCAAACCGATTCGATCCGGGTCGACGCCGAAACGGCGGACGGGACCGAGTGCTCGGGTGACGGTATCGAGCATGTCGGTGATCCGGGTGGTCAGCGTGACCAATGCGGCCAACGCGACGGAGACGATCAGCACTCCGCAGACCACCACTGCGCGTTGCCAGGTGGTGATGATCACCTGGAACACCCCGATGATCAGCAGCATCCACAGCACCGGACGTAGTTGCGCCAGAGCTACTTTCGCAGGGATGCGGGCGACCGCGAACAGTACTGCGACCATCACGGCAACCACGCCGACCTCGAGCGGTGTGCGTGCGAGAATCACCGTCGCCAGAATGGCAACGATCAGCGCCAGCAGTTTCGATCCCGGACTCATCCGATGCAGCAACGAATCACCGGGGCGGTAAAGACCGATCATCCGATCAACTCGCGGTAGGCCGGGACCGCGGCAGCCGGGGTGCCGTCGAATGCAATTCGCCCGTCGTCGATGACGATGACGCGCTCGAAACCGTCCAGCAATGCCAGCTGATGAGTCACGACGATGACCTGCTGGTCCATCGAATTCAAGGCGTCTGCGACGACGCGGCCGTTACGCAGATCGAGCAACGTCGTCGGCTCGTCCGCGACGATCACCTCCGGCCGCCGGATGAGGACGGCCCCGATGGCGAGCAACTGCTTCTGTCCACCGGACAGCAGATGAGCAGGGTGGTCGCGGTGCCGATCGAGTCGAAACCGGACGAGCATCTCGTCGACACGCTCGGCCACCTCGGTCTTGCTGAGCCCGGACCTCCGTAGCGAGAACGCGAGATCCTCTGCGACGGTGGGCATGACGATCTGAGAGTCGGGATCGGTGAAGACGAAGCCGACCTTCTTGCGGACCTGCGCGCCCTTCTTGGCCGCGTCGATTCCGTCGACCGTGACCCGGCCGGTATCGGGCTTGATCAACCCGTTGATCATGCGGGCCAGCGTGGATTTTCCCGATCCATTGGACCCGATGATGCCGATACGGCGTTCGTCGAATTCGAGATCGATGCCGCGCAACACCTGCCGCTCGCCGAATGCGTGAGAGATGTTCTCGAAGGCGACCGTACTCATGACACTCTCTCCACCAGCATTGCTATTCCCTGCCCGCCGCCGATAGCGCAGGCCGCCAACCCCAGCGCGGGGCCTCCGGGCTGCAGCATACGAGAGAGCAACCGCACCAACAATATTGCGCCCGACGCTCCCCACGGATGCCCCATTGCGATGGCACCACCGTCCGGGCAGATGCGGTCCTCGTCGATGCCGAGCTCGTCCGCGACGGCAAGCACGACCGACGCGAAGGCCTCGGTGATCTCGACTGTTTCGATGTCGCTCAGCGCCACCCCGGTGCGGGCGAGCAGTTTGTCGATCGCGGGTACCGGTCCGAGCCCGGGAAGGGCAGGATCGGACCCGGCAACAGCGCTGCCGAGAATGCGCAGCGCCGGCATGCCTGCGGCTCGCTCGAGGCTGGTGACCGCCAGAACGGCTGCGCCGTCGGAGATTCCACACGAGTTGCCGGCGGTCACGGTCCCATCCGTGCTGAACGTGGGGCGCAGCCTGCCCAGGCGCTGCGTCGTCATGTTGGGCCGAATGCGCTCGTCGGTAGCCATGTTGTTCACAGCCACGATTTCCGCGGAGAAGTCGTACGCTGCCGCTCGGGCGAAAGACCGTGCAGCATAGGCATCCTGGCGTTCGCGACCGATCCCACGACGCCGCGCGAGATCATCCGCCGCTACACCCATGTCCGGGTCGTCGAACCCGTCGGGCGCGAACGGCGCTCGAGTGTAGCGGACCGGCTCCGCGTCGCCGACGGGCGGCCAGAACCGCCACGGGCTGGTACTCGCAGATTCGACTCCCCCGGCCAGAATCATTGTCTCCTCGCCGCTCCGGATGCGCGACGCGGCCTGGGCCAACGCGTCCAACCCGGATCCACACTGGCGATCGACGGTGACCCCGGGGACAGCGAACCCGAGCCCGGCACCCAACGCCGCCACTCGGGCGACGTCACCGCCTGGGCCGAGGCAGTTGCCGAGAATCACGTCGTCGATCGGAACACCGAGCGGATCGATCTCTGCAGCAACAGCTTCCAGAACCGGTACCGCCAAGTGAGGTGCCGTGACATCGGCGAACCCATGCCCTGCGATACCGATGGCGGTCCGTTTACCCACGACAACAACGGGTGTGGGCGTCACGCCAGTGCTCCTCGTGCGATTTTTCCGCTGGCGGTGCGGGGCAACTGCTGTACCACCGTCCACCGCCTCGGTAGTGCCTCTTTGGTCATGATCGCTCGGGCATCGGCGCGCACCACGTCCAGATCGCGTGAACCGTCGAGTTCGAGGACGGCAGAGACGGTTTCGCCGAGAACGGAGTGCGGGGTCCCGATTGCCGCGGCGGCGAGGACGCCGTCGATCGAGACCAGTATTCGCTCGACGTCCTCGGCGATCACGGTGGTGCCGCCGACGTTGATCGCCGCATCTCCGCGCCCGTGGACGACGAGTTCCCGGCCACGCACGTCGGCCAGGTCGCCGACGGCGAACCAATCACGTGCACTCGAGGCGGCGTAGGGGGACCGCACGAACAGGTAACCGTCGTCGGTGCGCACCTCGACGTCGCGAAGCAGCGCCAGTGACGGCTGCTCACCCACCACCCTCGCTGCGATCAAGGACAACTCGGCGGCCCCATAATATTCGACCAGTCTCACACTGTCCGGAACAGACCGAGCTGCAACGGAGTCCAGCATCGTTCCAGCAACGACCGCGATCCGAAGGTGCGGCATCTGCGGGGCGACGTCCCGCAACACAGCGGGGACCGCATGTACCACCGTGGCTCGCGCACGGTGGTCGGTGACACAGGCACCGAGCCACAGCGCATGAAGCGCCGCGAACAGATGCATCGTGGCGTGCAGGGGTCCGGTGATCGCTACCGAATCCGTGGGACGAATGCCGGTGATGTCGGTGAACTCGGCGAAGCTGTCGACCCACGACGCCGCGGTCCGCGCGAGCGGCTTGGGCCTGCCGGTGGAACCGGAGGTCGCAACCAGCAGGAAGGCGTCGGGGTCGGGGTCGCCGCTGCGTTCGGGCCTGGCGGCCGGGTCCTCGACTCGCACCGCGCACCCCTGCCGAGCCGCCGCGACAACACAGACCAACGCGTCCGGCAGATCCAGTGCTGACGCGTCGTGTGATTGGGCGTCGTGTGATTGGGCGTGTGCCGGGAGGTGAGGCCACTGCTCGACGGCGGCGTCGAGTTCGGCGTAGGTGAGACTGCGACCGCGCCAGACGATGGCGGTGTCCTGGTCTCGACCTCCCAGCGTAAAAGTCACCTCTTGATCAGTCCCGGGTAAGCGCGGTGCACGCTCTTGGCGACGACCGTGGCGACGACGACCTTCGCGATGTCGCCGGGCAGGAACGGTCCGTTGGTGGTGATCGCGGCCCAGAGCCCGACGTCGGTGCGGAGCAGCAATCCGATGGTGCCGAAGATATAGATGACGAGGATTCCGCCGACGGCGTTGATCAGCAGTCCGAGCACGATCGAGTATTTCGGCAGGATGCGGGCGGTGAGCCAGCCGATGATCAGCGCTGCCGGAATCCAGCCGATCAGGTATCCGACGGTGGGGCCGGCCATCGCCGCGAGGCCGGTGCGTCCGCCCGCCAGCAGCGGCAGGCCGATCATTGTCAGGGCGAGGAACACCAGTACTGCGGCCGTGCCCTTGCGTGGTCCCAGAACTGCGCCGGCCAGGATGATGCCGAGTGTCTGCAGGGTGATCGGGACTCCGGAGAAGCCCACCGTGATTGATCCCGGTAGTCCGAGCGCGGCGATGAGCGCCGCGAACACCGCGATCTGCGCCATGTCGCGGGCGGAGACGTTCATTCGACCGACCTTACGGCTCGGCGGGCGAGTACTGCTGTCGATACCTGACACGGTGGCTCCTCGAGGAAGGGGCGATCACCTGCCCCAGATACTTGAACGGCGTTCAAGGTAGCAGGTGCGTGGCCCTGACCACCTATCGGGCACCGGCCGTGCCGGCGTCAGAAGGGCGCGGGATCGTACCGACTCCAGTCCTGTCGTATGCGTGCGTGTACAACGCGGCAATGTTCGAGATAGGCCCGCCTCTTCTCTGCGAGCCTCTTCCTTGCCGAGTCCGTCGAGGCAGCACGGAAGTCCGCGAGCGTCGGGGGTGCGGATCCGCTGTAGTCGAGTTCCCATCGGGTGGGTTCGGACAGGGACGTCTCCTTCCCTGAAGACCGCTTCCGACGTCGGCTGCGACCCGCGTGCGATCCGATCGAGAAGTCCGGCAACGTGATCGAGCGCAGCCCGAGCGAGTTCGACCACAGAATCACCCCTCCGGCCACCATCGCCGCCGACCACGTTTTCGAGGTCTTCGCCTGATGATGGAACACGCACACCGGTTGAAGATTGGTCACGATGGTCCAACCTCCCCGCCGCGGATCGTCCTGATCGAACGGCACCAGATGATCGATCTGGCACCGCGCCGACGGCACGTCGCAACGGGGGAACGTGCACGTGCGATACGCGGCCCGAACGACAGCAGCGACGCGGGCACTGGGTCGATAGGTCACCGCAGCCTGAGATGGACTGCGCTCCCCGCCGTGGCCGTCGGGAAAGATGCCCCGAGCACGCTCGGGCTTCTCGGCAATCCATGCGAGCCACCGCGCGACCAGCCCATCGCGGACAGACTCCTCCCCCAGCACAGGGGCTGCGGGTGAACGCGCGCAGCCACCTGACCCGCGTATCGACGGAAGCTCGCCCGCACCGCGCACGCGCCCGATGCCCACCACTCGACGTAGCAACAAACCGGTCGACAACCGCAAGCCTGGGTCCTGGCCGCTGCCCGGGTGCTTACTGCTGCCCGAGTCTCGACCGCTGCACTCACCGCGCTGCGAGCCTCCAATGCCGTCCGGGCCTCTTCCGCGACGGTCGTCCTGGTCGCCGCCGTCTGGACCCGCGTCGTCGTCGGGACCGGAATCGCCCTCGGAACCGCCATGGCCGTCGGGACCGGAATTGCCGTCAGGGCCGGACTTGCCATCAGGATTCACGTCGTTCGGGTCACCGTCATCCGGCCCTCTGCCAGACGGTCCTCCACCTTTCGGGTTACCGCCCTCAGGGCCGTCGTCGCCCTCGCCGTCGTCGCCGCACTCACCGCCCTCAGGGCCGTCGTCGCCCTCGCCGTCGTCGCCGCACTCACCGCCCTCAGGGCCGTCGTCGCCCTCGTCGTCGTCGCCGCACTCACCGCCCTCAGGGCCGTCATCGCCCTCGTCGCCCTCGCCGTCGTCGCCGTCGTCGGGACTGTTTTCCTCGGGTTTGAGCATGTCGACCAACTCGGTCAGCATGGCCTGCCATTTCGCGTCGGTGGCGACGATGCGCGCCACCTCCGGATCGATGGGCGTCCCGTCCGCCAAGGACGCGGGATCCGAGGACAGTCCCAGCAGCGTCTCCACCGCCACCACGATCTGAAGGAGATGCCCGCGCCGAGGAGGGAGATCATCGGTGCCACCCGCAACCGGGCAGTCGTCGCCCAGATCGCACTGACAGGCCAGCGAATGTTCGCCGTGTAGCAACGCCATCAGTCCCGCCGCTCGCAGCATCCCCGTCGACCGCGGATCGTCCTTGCAGACAGTCCCAACAATCTCGACGATGAGCGCATCCGCTTCGGCCGCCTCGAGATGCGTGATTTTTGCGATGAGCGACGAAATACCGCCGGAACCGGTGCGGTCGATCCGCACTCCGACTTCCTCCGACTTCGCGGTCTCGCGAGCCTGCGCAGCGCCGTCCGGATCGGCCCTCATCCACAACCGCCAGATTCGGTTCCGCAAGGCCTGCGGACGCATTCGGCCCCCTGCGGCGCAGACCTCGTATTCGATTGTCGAGATGGTCTCGTCACTGGCGCGATGCAACACCGAGGTGATGGTGACCACCGTCGACCAGTCGAAGCTGCCGGTCACGAAACGCAAGGCCGTCAACGGCATTCGATGTAAACGCTCCGCAACGTCGTGCATCACCCCCGCATCACGACGCGTACCGGTCATCGTCACGGCCAAGTCGCACAACGCGCCGCGAACGGTCTCGCCAGGGTCCCCACCGTCGGATTCAGCAGCCTCCAACCGCATTTCGAGCACGTCGCAGTACGCCAGGACGGTCCCCGCCCGGGCAAGATTCTCCTGGACACGGCTGAGCGCGATGACATCGAGAAACCCCGCAATACAGTCATCGACCGACGGCGTCTCCACCGCTCCCCACCCCCCGGTATCGAACATGCATTCGATACTACGAGAGGGGTCCGACAAGAAAATTCGATTCGGTCACCCAGTTCGGGCCGGTATAACGGCACCATGCGCAGCTACTCGATTCGTGACATCCGGCCCGGCGACGAGCAGCAGGTCGGTACAGCACACGTTGCGATCTGGAAGTCAACGTATGCGGGAATGATGAACGGTGCGAAGTTGGATGCGATGAGGCCCGCGCACCGCATCGAACGGTGGGAGCAGATCATCGCCCATCGCGACGAGTCGTCGGCGCGTGGAGTTCGCACCCGATGTGCAGTCGACGTCGCCGACTCACGCATTGTCGGCTTCGCGACCGGAGGACCCCCGCGCGACGAAAATCCGCCTGCACACAGGGAATTGTGGTCGTTGAACGTCCTTCCCGAACACCACGGCACCGGGATTGCATTGGCGTTGATGATCGACGCGATAGGTGAGGACACTCCAGCTGCGTATCTGTGGGTGGCCGCGGCCAACGAGCGCGCGATTGCCTTCTATCGCAAGAACGGGTTCGAGCTGGACGGCGAAGCCCGCTTCGACCCGACGTGGGAATGCCACGAGGCGCGCATGGTCAGGGCTTGACGGGTGGTTCGTTTCTGGATCGGTCGGAGTTCGCGTTCTCGGGATTCAGCACGACGTCGGTCACCACAGGCGCCGTCTCGACAGGCCGATCGTTGGAACGGACAGCCACCGTGTTCGGCAGAAACGCATCGAGGGCGCGGGGCGTGATCCACCACAGCAGGGCCGCGAACAGGATCAGAATATTGATCCACTGCAGCACCGTCGCCGAATTGTCGGACGGAATCACCCGGTCGAAGACCTGGATGTTCATCACGAATCCATGAATGAGGATCAGCACCCACAATCGCCGATATCGGTAATACACCCACACCGCCGCCGCGCCCCATATGGCTGCCCACAGGAATCCGCCGCCGCCGAAATACAGGTACAGGAAGCCCCGCAACGTTGCCGACAACCCCATGATCGCCCAGATCGGCATCCTGCCCACCAACAGCAGAACCGGCAGAGCCACCAGAATCGGCTCCTCCCTCAGACCGACAGCGAGCGCCGAAACGACTGCAAGCCAATCCGATTCGACTGAGGCAGGGATAGAGAACCCGAACCGAACGATATTCAGTCGCGACAATACGAGCACTATCGCCGACGCCGCGCCGATCGCAGCACACCAAGTCAACGCAGCCTCGCGCGCGGAGCCATGCCGCAGAGGCAGCACCGCCGGCAAAGTCCGTCGCCGTGCGAGATACACCGCGCCGATCGCGATCGCCCCCACAACGACCTGCAGTGCGCCGACCGCGAGATCGGTCCACTGATCGTGCATCGTGAGGATCGGTGCCGGCGCATGCGGCTCACGAAAACGCCACAGCGCACCCACCAAGCCGATGAAATACACGACGACCCACCCGACCACCAGAGCCGCAACCATCACGGCGGTACCGGCAGCGGTCAGACCACGCCGAGGCGAGCGAGCACGAAGACCCGCGTCGACACCGGTCGTCACCAGACCACCACCATTCCGCTCGATACAGATCGCCGAACAGCTTGTTTATCACGCCTCGGCCGAGAAATCAGTATGGTCCCGGCGATACGAACCGGCGGTGCCACTCACGGCCGGGTGTCACGGTCGGACTCATCGCTCGAATCTTTCGTGCCGACGATGTCGTCTCGCAGTTCCGCGAGCAGCCCCTTCCTCGGGGTGCCGCGACGCGATTCCCATACGTCGACCATCGCGAGCACCACCAGAACACAGCCGATCGGGCCGCCCTGGAACCAGGAGAACTGCAGGTCCCAGAAGAACAGCGCCAGCACAGCTCCGACGACGATCACGACGATGCTGCCCGCCTCTCGTACCTTCATCGCTTCCCTTTCATCGATTCGGACCACAACCAGGTCAGACCAGATTCAGTTCGATCGCCGCATTCGCGGCCAGTAGCGCGCCCACCACAATCGACACCGTTGCCGCTACGTCGCCGGTCCAACGGTCCACGCGCCGCACCAGCGGTCGCGTGACCGACGAAATACGCTCCTGCGCAACCACTCCGACAGCCAGCAGGACGAGGGCAGGCGACAGCATCACAAGCACGTAGGCCGCCAGAATCGACACCGAGGACAACCGCCCCAGGTCCGCATCTCCCACGATGGCAATTGCCGAAAAGTAGGGCAGCATCGTCGCCACCTCCACCGCGCCCACAGCGACCGCGAGCAGAACAACCCCGCGAACACTTCCCGGGGGCCGCGTCCACCACGCACTGCTGGGGACTCGACGCCGACGGTCGCAGACCACCCCCACGAGCAGGACTACAACACCCACCGCCAACCGAATCCACGCGTCACCAGGAATCGCCACCCTCAGGCCGTCGGAGGCCGCCCAGACGGCGATACCGACCCCGAGGTACAGCAGCCCCAATACACACAGATGGAGCAGAACGACACCTGCCCGAAACGACGGCCGCAGCATCATCCACAACGGAACTGCAAGTGTCCCGACTCCGATGCTGTCCACCAGCGCAAGCCCGGCGAGCTTAAATAACACAGCCGTACCGTAACACGGTTTCAGCACAGTCGTGTCGAAAAAACGCTCTCGTGCTAGAACAGACCGATGCCGAAGATCGTCGACCACGACGCACGCCGAGCGGAGATCGTCGCCGCCGTGTGGCGCGTCATCGAACGAGCAGGAATGAACGGGGCGACGGTACGCAGCGTCGCTGCCGAAGCCGGCGTCTCCCCTGGATCACTGCGGTACTACTTCTCCGATCAAGGAGAACTTGTCCTCTTCGCGGCCGAGGCCATGACGCAACGCGTCGTACATCGGTTGGAGGAACATCCGGCCGGCGGTGACGGCCTGGTTCGCGCGATCCGAGTCCTCGAGGAATTACTGCCACTCGACGAGGACCGCCGCGCCGAGACATCGGTGTGGCTGGAAGCGCTCGTGCGTGCCAGATTCGACGAGCGACTAGCCGCCCTCAAGACGGCCGGGTGGTTCGGCAGCCGTTACGTCTGTCGGCTCGCGTGGGCGCACCTGCACGATCTCGATCGACCGAACTCCCCCGCATTCACATTCGACAGCACCGTCGACGAATATGCCGCGGCCGAACTGCATACCTACATCGACGGACTGACATTGCAGGCGGTGACGTATCCCGAGCAACTCACTGCCGACGAGGTACGTCGGTTGTTGCGCACTTATCTGGAGCCGCAGTCCTGAACCGAGTCCACGGGAAATTTGCGGCCGTAGAGCCACCCGATCACCGCGACGACGACGCCCGCGGCAGCGATCGCGGCCAATACCGACCCGAACCCCGATGCCTCGACGACCCGCCCGACAACCAACGGTGCCAGCAGAAATCCGGCACGCGAGATCAGCGACACGGTCGAGATCGCCGCAGCCGACGACACACCGGGAAGCCGTCCGGCCAGGCTGAACACGATGGGAAACAGCGGACTCGACCCCAGGCCGGCGACCGCGAACGCGGCAATGACCAGAACAGGCACGTCGACGGCGAGCACCGACAGCCCCGCGATGCCCGCAAACGCGACCGCTACCAGCGCTGCGCCACCCGTCAGTACCGACGACGGTCCGAACCGATCGACGATCCGGTCACCCACCAGGCGTCCCACCAACATGGCCACCGAGAACGCGACGAACGCCAGACCGGCAGCGCCAGGACCGGCACCCTGCTCGGTCGTCATGTACACCGCGCTCCAGGACTGCGGGAAATCCTCCATCAGGCCGGCCAGCAGAACCACCGCGCCGAGCATGGCCAGCGCCGCAATCGGACGGCCGACGGCCGGCCGAGGAGTTGGGCCGTCGGCGGACTCGTCCGGCCGTGTGTCCGGACCCAACAGACCCCGGCCGACCGCCGCGAGCGCGAGAACCAGCACCACCGCCACGAAGCCGAAGTGCACTGCGACCGGAAGGCGAGCACCCGCGGCCGCAGAACCCGTCACTCCGCCCACCACCGCCCCGACGCTCCACGCGGCATGAAAGCCACTGAGCAGAGACCGACCGGCCCGCTCCTCGACGAGAACTCCCTGGGCGTTCATGGAAATGTCCATCACCGCGTCGGCCCCGCCGAGCAGGACCAGAGCTGCCAGCAGCGTCCACCACGACACCGCCACAGCGGGGAGCACGAACGCACCGCACAACAACAGTCCCGACGCGAGAACAGCCCACCGACTGCCGAATCGGTGAACCAGCACGGCGGCAACGGGTGCTGCGGCAAGCCCGCCGACACCGACCCCGGCGAGGGCGAGACCCAGCGTGGCAACATCGATGGACAACGAGTTCTGGATCTCGGGAATGCGGGGTGCCCAGTTGGCGAACACCGCGCCGTTGACGAAGAAGACGATCAGAACGGACAAGCGAGCACTGGTTTTCGGGCGGCCCATAGTGCCGCGAGCCTATCGTTGATGGGACTACCCAACCCGTTACTCGAGGTAACGTCGATGGGATGCATGTGTCCGACCGCCTCACCGACCACGTTCCCGAGCGTTGGCTCGCGCCCCTCGTCAGGCACGCCGAGGCGCTGAAGTTCCTGATCGTCGGAGCAATTACCTTCGTCGTCACCGTCGTGCTGTTCTTCGGCTTGAAGTGGACGATCCTGCAGGACAAGCCGGTGACAGCCAACGTTCTGGCTGTGCTGATCGCGACGATCGTGTCGTACGTTCTCAACCGGGAATGGTCGTTCACTGCCCGCGGCGGACGACGTCGCCATCACGAAGCAGCGCTGTTCTTCGCCGTCGCCGGGACCGGTCTGGCCATCAACCAATTGCCGCTCTGGGTCTCGAGTTACGTGCTGGATCTGCGCGCTCCCAACGTGTCTTTCATCACCGAGAACATCGCGGACTTCGTCAGCGGATCCATCGTCGGCACCCTGCTCGCCACCGCCTTCCGGTGGTGGGCAATGCGGAAGTTCGTTTTCCCCGAGCCGGTGAACGTCGTTCCCGACGAGGTTGCCCTGACCGTTTACGGTGGACGGCATGGCGACCACTAGGACTCTCGTGCTGATGCGGCACGGAAAATCCGGCTACCCCGACGGCGTGCCCGACCACGAGCGGCCACTGGCTCCACGCGGCCAACGGGAAGCAGGACTGGCAGGAGCCTGGATCACCGAGCACGTCGGCTCCGTCGACGCCGTGTTGTGCTCGACGGCTCTGCGGACTCGCGAGACCTTGGCCGCCACCGGCCTCGGCGATGCACCCACCCGCTTCGAGCGAGACATCTACGGTGGTTCGGCCGACGAAATCATCGACGAAATCAAACTGGCGGACACCTACTTCGACGACGTGACTGTCTCGACACTGTTGGTCGTCGGACACGAGCCCGGAATTCCGTGGACGGCACTCGAACTGGCCGTCGACGACGACACCGACGTGGCCCGCGAAGTGCGACACCGCTTTCCCACCTCGGCGATCGCTGTGCTGACCACCGAATGCAGCTGGGCCGAGCTGGCAGCAAGTACCGCCACGATCACCGAATTCTGCATCCCCCGCGCCGATTCCGACGGCGCGTAGACCCGACTAACGGTTCCGGAGATACAGGTAGCCGGCACCGCCTGCGGCGATCAGAAGAATCAGCGCGGCGGGAAACCCGAGAAGCCACCACACCACCGCGAGCACCACCAATGCAGGTGCGGCGGCAATCAATGCAATACCGGGATTCTCGCGAACCGTTTCCAGCGCGGACTGTGCATGGACTCTGTCGATCTTCTTGCCTGCCATCGTCGACTCCCTTTTCGTGTCCCGTATGCGTAATTTCCACACTAGCGCGGCCTACTACGACTTTCGGTGGACCGCCGCGTCGTACGTCGGTAGGAATCACCAGCTACGACGCCTCGGCAGGGTGTCGCATCAGAGTCGACTCGCGTGAGATCGGCCCATGGACAATCCAATTCTGCTCACCATCGCCGTCTGCGAAGTCGGGTTCTGGGTGCTGGTCCTCGGCGGCCTGTGCGTGCGCTACCTGGCTCGGATGCGGCGAGCCAGCACCGTCGTGCTGGCTCTGCTTCCGATCCTCGACCTCGTCCTCGTCGCTGCCGTCGCCGTCGACTTGCATCGCGGCGGGGAGGTCGAGTTCGCTCACCGTCTCGCCGGTATCTACCTCGGTTGGACCCTCGTGTTCGCACACTCCACTGTGGCCTGGCTGGACGTGCGCTTCGCCCACCGGTTTGCGGGAGGACCGGCACCGTCCACGCCACCCAAGACCGGACCGCAGGCCTACCGCAACGAGATCCGAGGATTCGTGAAATGGCTGTGCGCTGCGGCAATAGCACTGGCTATCACCTACGTGCTGGCGGCCACCGTGGCAGACTCGGATCAGGCAGCAGCGTTGAAAACAGTGGTGCAACCGCTCGGCGTCATCACGTTCTTCTGGTTCGTCACCGGACCGCTGTGGGTGCTGGGAACCAAGAGCCCTGGGCGCTCGAAAGATACTGCAGTAGTCTCGAAAGACACTGCAGGAGAACGGAGTCGACGCTGATGATGGGCAGGTCCCGGATACCGAACACGTTCCGCCCTTCCTGGCGGCCCCGTAATCCGGTGGTCCTGCCCGTCGAGATGCTGCTGGCCACCGTCGTCTACGCCGCATTCCAACTCTCGACGGGCATGGTCGGCGACACCAGAGACGAACTCGTCGAGAGCCCGGCCCTGATCACGGTAAGTGTCGTCGCAGTACTGGCGATGACAGCGGCGACCTGCGTCCGCCGGACCTACCCTGTCTTCTCGTACTCGGCTGTGGTCGCGATCAGCGTCGCACTCATCCTCGTATTACCCGAGCGCACTTTGGGTTTCACTCCCCTGTACTGGTTCGCCATCGCCGCGTTGGCAATTCGCGTGAGCGGCCCTCGACTATTCGTTCCCCTCGGCGCAGGATTGATACTGGAGATCCTGGTCAGCGTCGATACACGCCTGTCCTTTCCCGACGCCGCAGCCGGACCTGGCGGCACCGTCGGAGTGGTGGCCGAACAGATCGCCAACCTGGCCATCAACTACACGGTGCTCATCGCGCTGGGTAAATACATCGCACGTGGCCGGGCCCAGGAACTGGAGAGCGAGGCGGCACTGGGGCGGGCCGAATCGGCGCACCGGGAACGCCTGGAGACAGCTCTGGACAACGAGCGGCGCACCATGGCGCGCGAATTGCACGACGTCGCAGCCCATCACCTCACCGGCATGCTCATCCAGGCCAAGGCTTCGAGGACTCTCATCACGAGCGACCCCGAGCAGGCACGCGAACTACTCACCGGCGCAATCGGACACGGTCAACGCACCCTCGACAGTCTCCGCCAAATTGTCGGCATCCTGCGCCCGACCGACAATGACGGCGGCGCACCACAGCCCATGATCTCCGATATCACCGACCTCGTCGAACAGTCTCGAATGTCGTTCGCCTCCATCGACTTCGAGGTCACCGGCGACGCAGCCCGAATGGACAGCGCGGTGCAGTTGACGTGCTTTCGCATCGTGCAGGAGTCACTGTCCAATGCTCGACGCCACGCGCCCGGTTGCACCGCGCGGGTCCAGGTCAGCACTGGAGCCTCGAATGTCGAGGTGACCGTTTCCAACACGATTGCCTCCCCCACCTCCGGTCATGACGATTCCTCGGGTCAGGGATTCGGCATTCCCGGGATGCGAGAGCGAACAGCCCTGTTCGGCGGGACGCTGGAGGCCGGGCCGAACGAGCTCGCCGACGGCAGAGGCTGGGTGGTGCGCGCGCAACTACCGGTCGACGGCAAGATCTCGCGTCCCGACGGGGTACCGGCATGATCAGAGTACTGATCGTCGATGATCAACCCGTGGTTCGGCAGGGATTCGAGCTGTTCCTGGCCGGCAACTCCACCATCGAGGTCGTCGGACACGCCTCGTCGGGACGTCATGCCGTTCAACAGGTCTCGGCGCTGCAGCCCGACGTCGTACTGATGGACATTCGGATGCCGAACGGCGACGGACTCACCGCGACACGGGAAATCCTGGCGCGATTCGACGATGTTCGCGTCATCGTCGTCACCACCTTCGATCTCGACGAGTACGTGTTCGCCGCACTCGACAGCGGTGCATCCGGATTTCTGCTCAAAGACGCAGATCCGGACGAGCTCATCGACGCCGTGACGACCGTCGCCGCCGGCGGAGCGGCCCTGTCGCCGCGCGTCACCCCGCGGTTGATGGCGGAGTTCGCGCGACGCGGGGCACCACAGCGATCGGCGAGAAGCACTGCCCCACAACACGACCTGAGTCTCCGGGAGATGGAGGTGGTGCAATTGCTCGCGACAGGGCTGGGCAACAGCGAGATCGCCCGATCACTGCGACTCGAGCAGAGTACGGTCAAGACCCACATCGGCAACATCTGCCGCAAACTCGAGGTCAGCACCCGAGTGCACGTGGTGATCTGGGCCTACCGCAACGGTCTGGTGAGCAGCTAGCCCTATCCGAATCCTAGGCCGCCGAACGTTCCTCGTTGTCCGCTGTCTCGTCGTCCGATGTCTCGTCGGCTAGTTCGAGCATCGACCCGGATTTGTCGGTGTACTGGAAGTGCGGTCGCTTGTCGCCGATGTACGACGTCATCCACGACACCACTGCAACGTAACGATTGCGGAAGCCCACCAGGTACATCAGGTGCACCGCGAGCCACATCAACCAAGCGATCGGTCCGGACATGTCGACCTTGCCGAACAACCGAGCCACCGCACTGAATCGGCCCACGATCGACATGCTGCCCTTGTCGACATACTTGAACGGCGTTCCTGCGTCGACCTTTCCGATGATCGTCTTGGCTACGTGGCGGCCCTGCTGCATCGCGACCGGCGACTGTCCCGGCAGCTTGTGCAGCGAGGTCACGTCGCCGATCGCGTAGATGTCCTTCGCGGTACCGACGGTGAGGTCGTCGTGCACGAGCAACCGACCGGCCCGATCGGTCTCGCACCCGGTGCGCTCGGCGATCGTCGCCGCCAGCTCACTGGCCTGAACGCCGGCCGACCAGATCACGGTCTTGGCCGGGTAGGTGCGCGAGGTCTTCGTGTCGACGTCCTGCACGGTCACGACGTCGTCGGCGATATCGGTCACCATGGCACCGGTGACGACGTCGACGCCCGACTTCTCCAGCTTGGTGCGGGCATAGGCACTGAGCTTGCCACCGAAAGCGGGGAGTACCTCTTTCACACCGTCGACGAGGGTGACCGTGACGTCGTCGGGTCCGATATCGGGGAACGAGCCGGCGAAGTACCGGTGCGCGAGATCCCGGATCTGGCCGGCCAGTTCGACGCCGGTCGCGCCTGCACCGACGACCACGAAGCTGAGCAGTTCCTTGCGTACGTCGAGATCGGAGGTCTGGTGCGCCTTTTCGTAGCAGCTCAGAATCTGCTCACGCAGGGCGATCGCGTCGTCGACGGTCTTGAGCGCGAAGGTACGGTCCTTGAACTCGTCTCGGCCGAAGTACGCCTGAGTGGCTCCGGTGGCGACGATCAGGCGACCGAAACCGATGGTGTGGCGTTCGCCGCCACCGACGTAGGTGACCTGATGGCTCTCGGGATCGACGTCGACCACTCGGCCCAGACGCACATCGGCCGAGTCGTACTGCGCGAGAATGCGCCGGATCGGCGGGGCGATCTCGCCCGTCGAGATCATCCCGGTTGCTGCCTGGTAGAGGAGCGGCTGGAACAGGTGCTCGGTGGTGCTGGAGATCAGAGAGAACGTCACACCGGCCTTGCCCAGAGCCTTGGCCGCGGCCAACGCTCCGAATCCCGAACCCACGATGACGACGTCGTACGTTTTCACAGCACTTCCCTTTCCGAGCACACATTTCTTGTAGATCGAAGAACTACCTCCATGAAACTCCGCCGTTCCTGCGCTATCAACGCGAAAGTTGAAATAGCATCCATGAGCAGAACTCATGAATGGAGGTCGCCGTGGAGCTGCGGCAACTGAAGTACTTCCTCGCGGTCGGGGAAGAACTCAACTTCTCCCGTGCCGCCGAGCGGTGCTACGTCTCGCAGTCGGCGATCAGTCTGCAGATCTCCAAGCTCGAACGCGAGATCGGTGAGCCGCTGTTCGAGCGCACCTCACGCACAGTCCGATTGACAGTCGTCGGAGCACAATTGGTGTCCATCGCCCGCCACATGGTGGAGCTCGAACAGGCAGCGTTGGCGCTGACGACCAGGCGTCGAAACCAACTCCGCCTCACCGGAAACATGACGTTCGCCGCGAACGCCATCTCGGCAATCGTCGCGGTACGCGAACGCCATCCCGACGCCGAGATCGACTTCGTTCTCAAACGATTCGCAGAACAGATCGAAGCGGTGACGTCGGGTGACTGCCAGGTGGCACTGATCCGCGGCAGCGTCGAACGCTCCGGTCTGCACGTCACCGAACTGTGGACCGAGGACCTCGTCGTCGTCCTCGCAGAGGGCCATCCCCTGGCCGGGGAACCCAACCCGAGCCTGAGCCAGCTCGCCGAATACCCACTGCTGCTACCCAAACGAAGCGAGCAGATCCTGTTGCACCGCGTCATCGAACGCGAGATGAAACGCAGTGGGCTTCCACTGACCTTCGGTCCGCCGGTGGCGTCCGATCACACCGCGAGCGCCGAACTGCTCAACCACCCGCAATGTTGGTCGATCCTCTACGCCAGCACGGCCGAGAGCACACCCAAAACCGGCCTCGTCTTTCGCACCGAGGCCGACCGTCGGCTGCGACTACCCGTCTCGGCAGTGGTCGACGCGACCGTGCCGGCCACCGACATTCAACGCGATCTGGTTGCCGCGCTGGCCGATACGGCACCGGCCCAGCCGACAGCTCCGGTTCAAGAAACAGCGCCGGAGAGCTGAGCGAAAGCAGCGTCCGCGGCGAACAGTTCGGCCCGGTCGAACGTCGACGTGGAGGCCATGATCTCGTCCGCTCCGGTGCGCTCGATCAGCTCGTCGAGCCGGGGCCGGACCTGCTCGGCCGTGCCGAGGATGGTTGCGTCCAACGAGGATTCGATCCGATCCCGGGTGCGCGGCGTCCACCGCGTTTCGTCGATCGACGAGGCGGGTTCGAGCGCCGGAAATTCGCCCTCGCGCCGCGATCGCGCCATCGCCCATGCCTCCGGGAGTGCGAGACGGCGCGCGTCTGCCGCGTCCGCGGCGATCGTCACATCGAGCGAGACGGTCACGTACGGCTCCGACAGTTGCGAACTCGGCCGAAAGTGCTTGCGATACAGCCCCAATGGGTCGTCCCCGCGCAGTACCGGGCCACCGACGACCACCGGCAGCCCGGCGCGGGCGGCGACCTCGAGACCGGCACCGGTCGCGAGCACGAACATCGGCGGCGGCGCGGTTGCCGGCCGCGCGGTCACAGGACCGGACCCGTCGAGATACGACCGCAGTTCGGCGACGTCGGCCTCGAACGTATCCGGGGCGTCACGGTCTCGACGCAGGGCAGCGCGCACCGGCTCGGTGAACCCGAGCGACCGCCCGACGCCCAGGTCTACCCGACCCGGAAACAGCGACTCCAGCATCAGAAACTGCTCGGCCACGATCAGCGGTTGATGGTTCGGCAGCATCACCCCGCCGGATCCGACGCGAATGTGCGAGGTCTGCGACGCCACCGCCGCTGCGAGAACTGCAGGCGCGCCCGAAGCGATGCCGGGTACCGCATGATGCTCGGCCACCCAGAACCGGTGCAGCCCGAGCTTTTCGGCGTGCACGCCGCGTTCGACGGTGTGACGGAGCGCCGCGGCGTCGTCGACGCCTGCCCTCGTGCGGGATCGGTCGAGCAGTGATAAGAACACATCAGCTGCAACCGGCGAGGCGTCGGGCATATTTCTCGGAACGACCTGCTCATCGCGGACCGAATCTGTCCGCAATGGGGCTCATCATTGCTGCATGACTCTCACCATGAAGATCGAACTCATCACCGTCCCTGTCACCGACGTCGACCGCGCCAAGGAGTTCTACACCTCGATCGGGTTCGATGCCGACCACGACGCACGCCCATGGGAAGGCATTCGGTACGTCCAACTCACTCCCCCGGGATCGGCGTGCTCCATCGCCATCGGCGAGGGCATCACCGACGCCGAACCCGGTGCCGGCGCAGGCATTCTGATGGTCGTCGACAGTGCCCAGGAGGCCTACGACCACCTCACCGCGGTGGGCCTGACCGTCGAGGAGCCGAAGGACGAGGGCTGGGGAACATTCGTGTACTTCGCGGACCCCGACGGCAACAAGTGGTCGCTGCAGCAGTTGCCGGCCCAGCCCTAGTTCGGAAAGCCCTGGTTCGGTAAGAAAGCCAATCGCGCAAGGATGCCGCGGTGGTCGGAGCCGGGGACGGTCACGGCCTCGACCGAACGAACTCCCATGTCTGCCACCAGAACATGGTCGATGGCAATGACCGGCGGGTGCCAGGTGTGCGCCGGATACGTCCTGAGCATGCCTGCTCCCGTGGCCACCGCGGCGTCGACGAATCGGCCGTCCTGCAGGTCGCGGTAGCGCCGGTGGTCCTGCGTGGCGTTGAAGTCCCCGGCCACCACGACGGGTCCGTCGTCGGCGGGGATCTTGGCCAGCAGCTGCCGAAGCAGCCCGAGCTCACGTACCCATTCGGACGGCTCCCGCGGCCACGGCGGAACAGGATGCACCGCGAACACCAGCGGCCGGCCCGGCATCTGTACCCGAGCCGACAGCAGTTCCGTCACGAAGCCGTCGTGCCGCTGCTCGTCGGCGAGTGGGAATCGGCTGTAGATGCCGGTTCCGTTCCCTCCGGGTCCAGCGCTGACGTGGGCGTGCGGTAACAGCTCGGACAGCCTGGGTCGAAGACTCGCATCTGCCTCGGGCGTCAGCTCGACGAGAGTGAGCACATCCGGCCGATGGTGTTCGACGAGCGCGATCAACGCATCCGGATCGGCCTGGCCCAGCCAGATATTGGCGTGCAACACCGTCAGGTCCGACTCGCTCGGCCTCCGGGCGACGCGGCGGTAGCGGAGCCGGAACTGGGTCGCGACCGCCGCGGCAGAGACCGCCGATCCTGCCGCCAGCCCCCACCCACCGAAGGCCACACCCGCGAACACAGTTCCGGGCACAGCGGCGAGCATGAGGACATGTGCCAAAGCCGCAGCGACCGCCATCGGCTGCCCACGTCCGTCGACCAGGTGCGCGACGACCCCCGTGACCGCCACGACGAGCAGTAATACAGCCACCGATGCCGACACCATGAGCGGAGTCTGGCAGGCAAACCTGAGGCCGAGCTGGGAGCCGTCCCGAAATACGACCGGACCGTTGGCTTTCTTGTCGCAAACACGACAGAATCGGGAGCGCTGTCCGCGAGGTGTCCGAGGGGGAAGTACTGCCGTGAATAGAAGGCAACTGTTGCGGTTGGCCGCTGCCGGAATGCTCGGTGCCGCTGCAGCCCCGGTCCTGAGTTCGACCGGACTGGCCGGATCCCCCGTCGCCGGCGCTCTGCCGATCGGAGCAGACCGCATCCGGTCGCTGGTACCCGAACTGTTCGCCGACCCTCCCCGGCCACCGGACCACTCGCCCGTCATCGTCATCGGTTCCGGCTTCGGAGCCAGCGCCGCCGCCCTACGCATGGCTCAGGCCGGCACCGCGGTGAACGTCCTCGAGCGCGGACTGCGCTGGCCGCGCGACCCCTGGCGCGAAATCTTCACGGCGGACATGACGGCCGACGGCCGCGGACTGTGGCAGCAGAACTCGTTCACCAACATCACCGGTCTCCCCGTCGGACCGGTCGATCTCTTCGGCGGCGTCCTCGACACCACCCGCTACGAGAACCTCTCGGTCTGGCGCGGCGCGGCCGTCGGCGGCGGATCCGTTGTGTACACCGGCGTCACCATCGCACCGAACAAGAAATTCTTCGACCTCTCGTTCGGCGGACGCCTGAACTACGACGAGATGGCAGCCACCTGGTATCCCAAGGCCCGTTCCATGCTCCGGCCGTCGGCGATGCCCGAGGACGTCTACAACAGCCCCAACTTCGCTCACTCACGAACCTGGGACGATCACGCCCGCCGCGCAGGCTTCCGCCCCGAAGCAGTCGACGGCAACTGGAACTGGAACGTCGTGCGCGACGAGATCGCCGGCCGCTCCCGGCCGTCCGCCACCGTCGGTGAGAGCACCTTCGGTAACTCCAACGGTGCCAAGCACGACCTGACCCAGAACTACATCCCCCAAGCCGAAGCCACCGGTAACGCGACGGTGTGCCACAGCCACCGCGTCGCAGCGATCGGCAGCGAATCCGGCGGCCGCTACCGCGTCGACATCGAACGCCTCGACCCGTTCGGCAACATCGTCGAGACCCGGACACTCACGTGCGACACCCTCGTCCTCGGGGCCGGATCCATCGGTACCACCGAACTGTTGATGCGCGCACGCACCACCGGAGCATTGTCGAACCTCAACGAATTCGTCGGCACCGGCTGGGGCACCAACGGCGACGCCTCGATGACCAGGTCCCTCGGACCGATGTCTGCCGGACCGCAGGCTGCGCCCTGCGCATCCCGCATCGTCGACGACTCCGGACTGCCCCTGACCGTCGAGAACTGGTACACCCCAGGCGTTCCCGTGAACATGGGCTTCCTCGGCTCACTCGGTATGACCATCGACCCGCTTCGGGGGAACTTCGGATTCGATTCCGCCGCAAACAGATTGACCCTCAACTGGCCCAAGGGTGGCAGCCGAGACACCGTCGAAGCCCTACGCGCCGTGCAGAATCGCATGGCGCAGGCCGGCGGCACCATCGTCGCCGCCGAACCGTTCACCCGCGATGTCGACGACACCTTCACCGCGCACCCCCTGGGCGGCGCAGTACTCGGCGACGCCACCGACGATTACGGTCGCGTCAAGGGCCACCCCGGGCTCTACGTCGTCGACGGTGCCCTGATCCCGGGCAGCACCGGTGCCGCCAACCCGTCACTGACCATTACCGCACTCGCCGAACGCAACGTCGCACAGATCATCGCCGACGGTCGCTGAGCCGTCTTTCCAGAGGTATACCCATGCACCATCCCGCCACCAGACTTGCCGAAAATCACGATCTGGCACCTGCGGCCGACACACTGCGCGACGCATTTGCCGACTACCCATGGACGCGATGGGTGATCCCGGCCGAGGACTACCTGGCCACGCTGCAGGAACTCCAGCAGCTGTACCTACAACATGCACATCGACACGGAATCGTATTGCTCACCGCCGACTACGCCGGGGTCGCTGCACTACTGCCCGTAGATGCCCCTCCACCCGGTGACGAATCCATCGCGCGGATCATCGAGCTACACGGAGATCGGATCGACCGACTGTCCTCCAGCGACGCAGCACCGGGGTCATGGACACTGGAAACGCTCGGCGTGCAACCGCATCGGCAAGGGCACGGGATCGGCGGACTACTGCTCGAGAAGGCCGTCGAGGAAGCACAGCAACGTGGTGCCTCCGGGTTGGCTTTGGACACATCGGATCTGCGCAACGTGCGCCTGTACGAGCGGGCCGGGTTCCGTGTTTCGAGCCACGCCACACCGAGTGAGGGGCCCGAGGTGTGGTCCATGATCCGAACATTCGGCACGGGATGAGCCTGCGGCACCAGGCGCTACCCCAGCTGGATCTCCGGCCGCCCCTCGGGAACGGTGACCGTCATGGCCGTGCGAACCGGCTTACCCGGCGTCGACACGGCGTCGAGAACCCTTACCTCCGAACGCCATTCGGTGGGTGTCAGGGTGCTGCGCAGGTAGCCGCGACGGGCGTTTCCGTACTTGACGTGGGGTGAACCGTCGGCGATCGCAGCACCGGTCTTGTCGATGACGGCACCGTCCTTGCCCGACGCGATGGACGTGGTGGCGATCTCGACTCCCTGCAACGGCGAGACCTGATCCTGGTAGTCGCGTCGCAACTCCGAGACGATCGTCCGGTGGATGTCGCCGACGATCGACGCCACGTTCTTCGTGCCACGATCCCTGGCTCCGTCGAGAATTCGATGCCGGGACGCTTCGTAGCCGCTCCACGGATCCATGCCGACCTTCCGGTCGTTGCCCTGCCCCTGCGCGAGATCGGACATGACGGTCTGATGCGCCAGGAAGTTCCACCTCGACGGCGACGCGAATCCGTCGAGGATCCATTGTTCCTGTGCCGCACCGGTGATGGTGCGCGCCGGATCCGCCGTCTCGGCGTCCTGCGCGTGCTCACCGTCTCCATGAGCCTGATCGCTGCGGTACTGCCGGGTGTCGAGCACCGAGAAGTCCACCAGATCACCGAACGAGAACCGGCGATAGACCTTCATGTCCGGGCCGACGGGCCGCAGGTTCGCGCGCACCGGAGTGTTCTCCCACCACGCCTTGAACGCATCGGCCCTGCGTAGCAGGAACTCTCGTGGATCGTCGTTGTCCTGGCTGATCTGCGAGGCCCAGTTGTTGTCCACCTCGTGGTCGTCGAACGTCGAGACGAACGGTGCCGACGCATGTGCGGCAGCCAAGTTCTCGTCTGCCTTGTACAGGGCGTACCTATCGCGATAATCGGCCAGCACCATGGTTTCTCGGGCCGCCGACTCGGTGCGCGGCTCGCCCGCCCGCGCACCCTCGTTCTTGATCGCGTACTCGTAGATGTAGTCGCCCAGAAAGAACACCACATCGAGATTCGAGGCCGCCAGGTCCTGGTACGCGCCGAAAAACCCGTCCTCCCATTTCTGGCACGAAGCCCAGGCGAAATCGAGCGTGCTCAGCGGCTGCCCAAGTGCGGGTGCAGTTTTGGTGCGACCGACGGGACTCGCATGTGGGCCGACCAGGAAACGGTAGAAATACTCGCGCGCCGGCTCGAGCCCGCGCACATCGACGTGAACGGACCAACCGTCGAATTCGGTTGCCAGCTCGACCCCCTGCGCTGCGATACGCCCGAACTTTTCATCGGCAGCGATCTGCCACTGGACCGGCACCACACCGGGCGTCATGCCGCCCAGCGGGGCGAACGGATCGGTGGCGAGTCTGGTCCACAGCACCACCGAATCGGGCAACGGATCGCCGGAGGCAACACCGAGACGGAAGGGATAGTCGGGGGTGATCACCGACTGCGCACCTGCAGTCGCGGATGTCCTCGCAAGCTCGGGCGTGAAGGCCAGCGCCCCCACCAACGCACTCCACGTCAGAAACTGTCGACGTGTGGCCCCGGCCCGCAGAGAAATGTCGCGACCGATCCTGACGTCGTTACCTCGGTTCACCATTGTCCGAGACTCTCGTGCGACCGACAACTGCATTCGTCATCGATCCGACGGGCAGGTGAACTTCGTGTGTCGCCTCCGTCACTGCGGCCGCGGCAGTGTCCCGTTGGCTCGCACGTGGTCTCGCAGACGAGTGAGAAGCGGTTCGAGAGTGGCGATGTCCTCGGGTGCGAGCCCGTCGAAGAACAATCGCCGAACCACGTCGACGTGACCCGCCGCCGATGCGTCCAGAGCGGCCCTGCCTGCCTCGGTGAGCACTGCATCCGTGGCCCGTCCGTCGGTAGTCGAGACAGCGCGATCGGTGAGCCCTCGCGTGGACATCCGCGCGAGGTGATGGGAGGCCCTGCTGCGCTCCCAGCCGATCTCGGCGGCCAGTTCGGTCACCCGGCGACGACCGTCGGGACTGTCCGCCAGTGCGACCAGCACCGAATAGTCGGCCAGGGACAGACCGTGCTCTTCGGTCAGCTGCCGGTTCATCTCGAACGTCATCTGCAGCGACAAACCCATGTAGGCGCGCCACGCCGATTCCTCGATGGGCGTCAACCACGGAGTGCTTTCGGGGTTACTGGGTGACATGTCACGTACTTTCTGCGATGCTGGGTCCGGGGGCACCGGCGCACCGAACCCCGACCACCAACCCTAGGGGCACACCATGGATCGCAGCACTCCCGCAGAGCTGGCACGCCGCAACGTCGTCGAAGTATTCAACACGAACGACGACGCGAAACGACGCGAACTCATCGAGTCCATGTATCACCCGGACGCGGTGTTCTACGACGCCGAGAACACCGCCACCGGGAGAGAGCCGGTCATCGAGGCTATTCGAGCGCTGGTCGGGCCCTCCGAGGGTCTGACATTCGCCGTCACTGCCGAGCCCACCGCCCTGGGTGACGTCGCCCGAATCTCCTGGGCACTGTCGCCGCCCGACGCCCCCGCCGTAGTCTCGGGCCAGGACTTCGTCGTCGTGAAGGACAACCTGATCACCGAGCTGTACACGTTCATCGACCAGCCATAGCCGGCCACCCACAAGACTCGACACCGCCGACGTACGCGTCAGATGAGCCGCGCCCCGGGGCCCGCCTTGCCCAGCTCGTCGCCTGGATTGAGCAGACTGCATTTGTTGAGGGAGAGACATCCGCAGCCGATGCAGCCGGTGAGTTGCTCCTGCATCCGCGCAATCGACTGCTTCCGATCCTCCAACCGCTGGTTCCATGCAACCGAAATCTTGGCCCAGTCGCGCTTGTTCGGGGTGCGCCCCGACGGTAGGGACGCAAAGACCTCGGCCACCTCGGCGAGCGGTATTCCGAACCGCACCGCGACCTGAATCAGGGAGATCCGCCGAATGGCATGACGGGGGAACTTTCGGACGTTGCCCGCCGTCCGCTCGGCGGGAACGAGCCCGAGAGTCTCGTAATACCGGACCGCGGACACTGCGGCCCCGGTTCTGGCCGCGACCTCCCCGATGGACAACAGTTCGTCACTGATACGGATCATGCTGCCTCCCAGCCGACACGACGAGTTGATCTCAAGTGCACTCGAGATCCTAGCCTTACACACCATGCACTCCCCCACCCAATCCACGACCGGAACCTGGCGACAGCTGCTCGGCGCTCGCTACCTCGGCACCGCTACCGTTCTCGCCGGCGGCGTCGCGCTGTACGCCACGAACGTCTACCTGACGACCAGCCTGCTCCCCACAGCCATCGACGAGATCGGCGGCCAGCGCTACTACGCCTGGACTGCAACGGTTTTCCTCGTTGCGTCCGTCATCTCCTCGATGCTGGTCAGCAAAGTTCTGGCCGCCCGCGGACCTCGCGGTGCCTACCTGATCGGCCTGACGGCCTTCGCTCTCGGCACCGTCGTGTGTGCCGTCAGCCCCACGATGGAACTCTTACTGGTGGGCCGCACAATTCAGGGCGCAGGAGGTGGCCTACTGGCCGGACTCGGCTACGCCGTCATCAATGCCGCACTGCCGCAACATCTCTGGACGCGAGGTGCGGCTCTGGTCTCGGCCATGTGGGGTGTGGGAACGTTCGCCGGACCGGCCGTCGGCGGCATCTTCGCGCAATTCGGAGCCTGGCGAATGGCCTTCGGTGTGCTCGTTCTCGCAGCTCTGGCCATGGCTGCCCTCGTCCCGCGAGCACTGCCCGCCCACACCGCTGAAGCCACCGAACCCAGCCCGGTGCCGACACTGTCGCTGACCCTGCTCACCACAGCTGCCCTGCTGGTGAGTATCGCCGGCGTGGTCTCCAACCTCGCGATCACCGCGGCAATGGTCCTGGGAGGAGTACTCCTGCTGATCGCCTTCGTGGCCGCCGACCGTCGCGCAGCGCACGGCGTACTCCCCCCGTCGACCTTCGGCGCGTCCGCGCTGAAATGGATATACCTGACCATCGTCGTCCTCGCCGTCGCGTCCACGGTGGAGACCTTCATCCCACTGTTCGGCCAACGTCTCGCCGGATTGGCACCGCTGGCCGCCGGATTCCTCGGAGCCGCACTGGCGCTCGGGTGGACCCTCGGCGAGATACCGAGCGCATCGGCCACCGCTCCACGCGTCGTGCGACGCATCGTCATCGCAGGCCCGATCCTCGTCGCCGCCGGATTGTGCATCGTGGCAACGTGTCTCGCCGACCAAGCAGGTCCCGATTCCATCACCACGTGGGTAGTGGGTCTGCTCGTCGCGGGCGTCGGAATCGGAATCGCGTGGCCACACTTGGCCGTCGGTGCCATGACCTCCGTTGCCGAACCCGGCGAAGGCGCACGAGCCTCAGCCGCCATCAACACTGTTCAGCTGATCGCCAACGCCTTCGGAGCAGCTCTGGCGGGTGTCCTGGTGAACCTCGGGGAACCGTCGACGCTGCGATCGGCGCAGTTGCTGCTGTTCACCTTTGCGGCGCTGGCATTCGTCAGTGTTGCAGCGGCGGCGCGATCGCAGCGCGCGTAGGTCGTCGGCTGCCCGGATCAGGTCTGGACGACCCAGATCGAATTGCCGTCGGGATCTCGCAAGGCGAACATCGGCGGCACGCCGTCCACCTCTTCCATGAAGTCGTCGAGATCGACGCCGCCGAGAGCGCTGAGCCGCTTGTGCTCGGCCGCGACGTCAGCTGTCTCGACACCGATGGACCCGCCACCGGGCGTACCTCCCATCGGCGGGTTGAGGGCGAGCCGCGCCGTCGAACCCGGCGGGGCCACTTCCAACCACCGGTATTCACTCTCGGGACCGAAGCGCAGATCACCGCGAATCTCGAACCCGAGAACGCGGGAGTAGAAATCGAGGGCTGCGTCCTGATCGGCGACGGTGAACATGGCCACGCCGATGTTCACGATGGTGCTGGGTGTTTGCTCGGTCATACCGGTACCGACCCGAGTGCCGCGGGAAACTCACCGCGCCCCCTCCACATAGAACAAAGCCCCGCACCGACCGAAGTCGATGCGGGGCTTTGTTGGTCACGCCCTGTCGTCGTGAGTGGAAACTCGTAGTGGGCTACGAAGTTCCGTGCACGTGCGACGGAGTCGCTCTAGCGGTATTCGTTGGAGAAACCGTAGTCGTCGAGCGGCACTGCAGCACCGGTTCCCTGGCCGAAGCCGTCCGGGCTGTAGTACTGATCGTCGTACGACGGCACCGCGTATGCCGCGGCACGTGCCTCTTCGGTCGGCTGCACCGTGATGTTCCGGTACCGGTTGATGCCGGTACCAGCCGGGATGAGCTTACCGATGATGACGTTCTCCTTGAGACCTATGAGCTTGTCGCTACGGCAGTTGATCGCCGCGTCGGTGAGCACACGAGTGGTCTCCTGGAAGGACGCTGCCGACAGCCACGAATCGGTGGCCAGCGACGCCTTGGTGATACCCATCAGGACCGGACGTCCGGCTGCGGGCTCGCCACCCTCGGAGACCACGCGACGGTTGCTCGACTCGAATTCGCTGCGCTCGGTGAGTGAACCGGGCAGGAATTCGGTGGAGCCGCTGTCGATGATCGTCACGCGACGGAGCATCTGGCGCACGATGGTCTCGATGTGCTTGTCGTGAATCGACACACCCTGCGACCTGTACACCTCCTGGACCTCGTTGACCAAGTGGATCTGAACCTGGCGAGGACCCATCACGCGCAGCACCTCGTGCGGATCGGCAGCACCTTCCATGAGCTGCTGGCCGACCTCGACGTGGTCACCGTCCGCCAGAAGGCGCTCGGTGCCGTCGTCATGCTTGAAGACGCGCAGACGCTGACGCTTGGAGAGCTTGTCGTAGACAACCTCTTCGCCGCCGTCGTCCGGGACGATGGTGATCTTGTAGAAACGATCGCCGTCCTCGAGCTGGATGCGTCCCGACACGTCCGCGATCGGAGCCTTGCCCTTCGGCACACGTGCCTCGAACAGCTCCTGCACGCGAGGCAGACCACCGGTGATGTCATCTCCGGCGACACCACCCTGGTGGAAGGTACGCATGGTCAGCTGGGTTCCGGGCTCACCGATGGACTGTGCGGCAACGATACCGACGGCCTCACCGATGTCGACCAGCTTGCCGGTGGCCATCGAACGGCCGTAGCAGGTGGCGCAGACGCCGGTTCCGGTGGTGCAGGTGAGCACCGAGCGAACCTTGACCGACGTGATGCCCGCAGCGAGCAGCGCGTCGATGGCCGGGTCACCGAGATCGTGTCCACGAGCGACGATGACCGTGCCGTTCTCGTCGACAGCGTCGTTCGCCAAGGTGCGGGCGTACGTGCTGGTCTCGACGTGAGCGTCGCGGATCATCTTGCCGTCGGCGGTCTTCTCCGCGATCGTCGTGACGATGCCGCGCTCGGTGCCACAGTCGGTTTCCCGAACGATGACATCCTGCGAGACGTCGACCAGACGACGCGTCAGGTAGCCCGAGTCGGCGGTACGAAGCGCCGTATCGGCCAGACCCTTACGAGCGCCGTGCGTGTTGATGAAGTACTCGAGGACCGTCAGGCCTTCCTTGAAGGAAGACTTGATCGGACGCGGGATGAACTCACCCTTCGGGTTCGTCACCAAGCCCTTCATACCGGCGAGCGAGCGAACCTGAGTCATGTTTCCGGCTGCGCCGGACTTCACGATCATCGGGATCGGGTTGTCATCGGGGAAGTGGGCCTCCATGGCCTTACCGACCTGCTCGGTCGCGTCCTGCCAGATCTTGACCAGTGCGGAGTTGCGCTCGACCTTGTCGAGTGCGCCACGCTGGTACTTCTTCTCGATCTGATCGGCCTGAGCCTCGAAGGTCTCCATGATCTGCGGCTTCTCCGGCGGCACGAGGACGTCGGAGATCGAGATGGTGACACCCGAACGCGTGGCCCAGTAGAAGCCTGCGTCCTTGAGCTTGTCGACGGTCTGCGCGACGACGATCATCGGGTAACGCTCGGCGAGATCGTTGATGATGGTCGACTGACGCTTCTTCGGCATCTGCTCGTTGACGAACGGGTAGTCCGCCGGAAGCAGCTCGTTGAAGAGCACGCGTCCCAGAGTGGTCTCCGCGGTCCATGCGTCACCGCGGTTCCAGCCCTCGGGGAACAGCTCGTTCTCGATGTCACGCGGCGGGCGCTGCGTGGTGAGACGAACCCGAATCTGCGACTGCACGGTCAGCGATCCACGATCGACGGCCATCTGAGCCTCGGCCGGGGAGGAGTACGCCCCGAACTCGGCCTGATCGGTCGATGCGTCGACGCGCTCGCCGACAGCACCGGCATCGAGACGTGTCAGGTGGTACAGACCCGTCACCATGTCCAGACGCGGCATGGCGAGCGGGCGGCCCGATGCCGGCGAGAGGATGTTGTTCGACGACAGCATCAGCACGCGTGCCTCGGCCTGAGCCTCGGCGGACAGCGGGAGGTGGACGGCCATCTGGTCACCGTCGAAGTCGGCGTTGAACGCCTCACACACGAGCGGGTGCAGCTGGATGGCCTTGCCCTCGACGAGCTGCGGCTCGAACGCCTGGATGCCCAACCGGTGCAGGGTGGGTGCACGGTTCAGCAGCACGGGGTGCTCGGCGATGACCTCTTCGAGAACGTCCCACACCTGCGGACGCTGACGCTCGACCATGCGCTTGGCCGACTTGATGTTCTGCGCGTGGTTCAGATCCACCAGACGCTTCATCACGAACGGCTTGAACAGCTCGAGTGCCATCAGCTTGGGCAGACCGCACTGGTGCAGCTTGAGCTGCGGGCCGACGACGATGACCGAACGGCCGGAGTAGTCGACGCGCTTGCCGAGGAGGTTCTGACGGAATCGTCCCTGCTTGCCCTTGAGCAAGTCGGAGAGCGACTTCAGCGGGCGGTTACCCGGTCCGGTGACCGGACGTCCGCGACGGCCGTTGTCGAACAGGGCGTCGACCGACTCCTGCAGCATCCGCTTCTCGTTGTTGACAATGATCTCGGGAGCACCGAGATCGATCAGACGCTTGAGGCGGTTGTTGCGGTTGATGACGCGGCGGTACAGGTCGTTGAGGTCGGACGTCGCGAAACGGCCACCGTCGAGCTGCACCATCGGACGAAGCTCCGGTGGGATGACCGGGACAGCGTCCAGGACCATGCCCATCGGCGAGTTACGGCCGGCCTGGAATGCGGCGACGACCTTCAGACGCTTGAGCGCGCGCAGCTTCTTCTGACCCTTGCCACTGCGGATGGTCTCGCGAAGAGATTCCGCCTCGGCATCGATGTCGAAGGTCTGCATGAGCTTCTGGATGGACTCGGCACCCATGGCACCGGTGAAGTACTCGCCGTACCGGTCGATGAGCTCGCGGTAGATGAGCTCGTCGACGATGAGCTGCTTGGGAGCAAGCTTGGTGAACGTGGTCCAGATCTCTTCGAGACGATCGAGCTCACGCTGCGCGCGGTCACGGAGCTGACGCATCTCGCGCTCGCCGCCGTCCTTGACCTTGCGGCGCACGTCGGACTTGGCACCCTCGGCTTCGAGTTCGGCGATGTCGGCTTCGAGCTTCTGCGCACGAGCCTCGAGATCGGCGTCGCGCTGATCTGCGACGGCCTTCTTCTCGACCTCCATCTCGGCCTCGAGAGTCGAGAGCTCGTTGTGACGGAGCTCGTCGTCGACCGTGGTGATGACGTAGGCAGCGAAGTAGATGATCTTCTCGAGATCCTTCGGAGCCAGATCGAGCAGGTAGCCCAGACGCGACGGCACACCCTTGAAGTACCAGATGTGCGTGACCGGAGCGGCCAGTTCGATGTGGCCCATGCGCTCACGACGCACCTTGGCGCGAGTGACCTCGACGCCACAGCGCTCACAGATGATGCCCTTGAAGCGGACGCGCTTGTACTTGCCGCAGTAGCACTCCCAGTCCCGAGTGGGGCCGAAGATCTTCTCGCAGAAGAGGCCGTCCTTCTCGGGCTTGAGCGTGCGGTAGTTGATGGTCTCCGGCTTCTTGACCTCGCCGTAGGACCACTGACGGATGTCGTCCGCAGTGGCAAGGCCAATGCGAAGTTCATCGAAGAAGTTGACGTCGAGCACGTAACTTCCTTTCCCCGTTATGGGTGTTGTGCTGGAAGAGCAAATGAGAGAAACGCCTGCCGGATCCGCACTGGGCGGATCCGGCAGACCACAGAACTACTGAGCTGGCTGCATGACCGCGTTCACTGCGTTCACTGCGCTAGGTCGTCGACCGTGGCAGCTTCGTTGCGGGAGAGGTTGATTCCCAGGTTGGCTGCGGCACGCTCGAGGTCTTCGTCGTCACCGTCGGCCATCGTGATGGCAGCGCCGTCCGAGGACAGCACCTCCACGTTGAGGCACAGCGACTGGAGCTCTTTGAGGAGCACCTTGAAGGACTCGGGGATACCGGGCTCGGGAATGTTCTCGCCCTTGACGATCGCCTCGTACACCTTCACGCGGCCGACAACGTCGTCCGACTTGATGGTGAGAAGCTCCTGCAGCGTGTACGCGGCACCGTAGGCCTGCATGGCCCAGCACTCCATCTCACCGAAGCGCTGTCCACCGAACTGGGCCTTACCACCGAGGGGCTGCTGCGTGATCATCGAGTACGGCCCGGTCGAACGAGCGTGGATCTTGTCGTCGACCAAGTGGTGCAGCTTGATGATGTACATGTAGCCCACCGACACCGGGTACGGGAACGGCTCGCCGGAGCGGCCGTCGAACAACGTGGCCTTTCCGTCGGATCCGACCATCTGCTCGCCGTCGCGGTTGGGGATCGTGCTCTCCAGCAGGCCGGCGAGCTGATTCTCCTTGGCACCGTCGAACACCGGGGTGGCGATGTTGCTGTCGGCCGGAGCCGCCAGCATCTCCTCGGGCAGGCGTTCGGCCCAATCGGGCTTGCTGCCGTCCGCGGCGATCTGCACGTTCCAACCGGTCTTGCCGATCCAACCCAGGTGGGTTTCGAGGACCTGACCGATGTTCATACGACGCGGAACACCGTGGGTGTTGAGGATGATGTCGATCGGGGTGCCGTCGGGCAGGAACGGCATGTCCTCCTGCGGGAGGATCTTGCCGATGACGCCCTTGTTGCCGTGACGGCCGGCGAGCTTGTCGCCGTCCTGGATCTTGCGCTTCTGAGCCACGTAGACGCGGACCAGCTCGTTGACGCCGGGAGGCAGATCGTCGTCGTCGTCGCGCGAGAAGACGCGGATGCCGATGACCTTTCCGTTCTCGCCGTGCGGAACCTTGAGCGAGGTGTCGCGAACTTCGCGAGCCTTTTCACCGAAGATGGCGCGCAGCAGGCGCTCTTCAGGGGTCAGCTCGGTCTCGCCCTTCGGCGTGACCTTTCCGACCAGCACGTCGCCGTCACGAACCTCGGCACCGATACGGATGATGCCGCGCTCGTCGAGGTCTGCGAGGACCTCGTCGGAGACGTTCGGGATGTCGCGAGTGATCTCTTCGGCACCGAGCTTGGTGTCGCGAGCATCGATCTCGTGCTCCTCGATGTGGATCGAGGTGAGAACGTCCTCTTCCACGAGGCGCTGCGACAGGATGATCGCGTCCTCGTAGTTGTGGCCCTCCCACGGCATGATCGCCAGCAGCAGGTTCTTGCCGAGTGCCATCTCACCGTTCTCGGTGCAGGGGCCGTCGGCGAGGACCTGGCCGGACTCGACGCGCTGTCCCTCGTCCACGATCGGACGCTGGTTGGCGCAGGTGCCCTGGTTGGAGCGCGCGAACTTGCGCATCCGGTAGGTCTTGCGCGATCCGTCGTCGGCCATGACCGTGACGTAATCGGCGGAGACCTCTTCGACGACACCGGTCTTCTCGGTGATGACGACGTCACCGGCGTCGACAGCGGCACGCAGCTCCATGCCGGTACCGACGATCGGAGCCTCGCTGCGCACCAGCGGGACAGCCTGACGCTGCATGTTCGCGCCCATCAGGGCACGGTTGGCGTCGTCATGCTCGAGGAACGGAATCATCGCGGTTGCGACGGACACCATCTGACGAGGCGAGACGTCCATGTAATCGATGTCGTCGGACGAGACGAACTCGACCTCTCCACCCTTACGACGAACGAGAATCTTGTCCTCGATGAAGTGACCCGAATCGTCGACCGGGGAGTTCGCCTGCGCGAGCGTGTGGCGATCCTCCTCGTCGGCGGTCAGGTAATCGACCTCGTCGGTGACCTTGCCGTCGACGACCTTGCGGTACGGGGTCTCGATGAAGCCGAACGGGTTGACGCGTGCGTACACCGAGAGCGAACCGATCAGGCCGATGTTCGGGCCTTCCGGGGTCTCGATGGGGCACATGCGGCCGTAGTGCGAGGGGTGCACGTCGCGGACCTCGAGGCCGGCGCGCTCACGAGAGAGACCGCCGGGTCCCAGTGCCGACAGGCGACGCTTGTGCGTCAGACCCGACAGCGGGTTGTTCTGGTCCATGAACTGCGAGAGCTGGGAGGTTCCGAAGAACTCCTTGATCGCAGCGACGACGGGACGGATGTTGATCAGGGTCTGCGGCGTGATCGCCTCGACGTCCTGAGTCGTCATACGTTCGCGCACGACGCGCTCCATGCGGGACAGGCCCACGCGGATCTGGTTCTGGATGAGCTCGCCAACGGTGCGCAGACGACGGTTGCCGAAGTGGTCGATGTCGTCGACCTCGACCGGAACCTCGACGCCGTCGGGTGCGGTCATCGAGGTCTCACCTGCGTGCAGACGCACGAGGTACTCGATGGTCGCGACGATGTCTTCCTCGGTGAGGGTCGACGCCACGATGGGCTGACCCGAGTTGAGGCCGAGCTTCTTGTTGATCTTGTAGCGACCCACGCGAGCGAGGTCGTAGCGCTTGTCCTTGAAGAACAGGTTCTCCAGCAGGGTCTGCGCCGACTCCTTGGTCGGCGGCTCGCCCGGACGCAGCTTGCGGTAGATGTCGAGGAGAGCCTCGTCGGTACCGGCGGTGTTGTCCTTCTCCAGCGTGGCCATGAGGATCTCGGAGAAGCCGAATCGCTCCGTGATCTGCTCGGTGGACCAGCCGAGAGCCTTAAGCAGCACCGTGACGGGCTGACGACGCTTGCGGTCGATGCGGACACCGACGGTGTCGCGCTTGTCGACGTCGAACTCGAGCCAAGCACCGCGGCCGGGGATGACCTTGACGCTGTGCAGGTCCTTCTCGGTGGTCTTGTCGATCGAGTGATCGAAGTAGACGCCCGGAGAACGCACCAGCTGCGAGACGACGACGCGCTCGGTGCCGTTGATGATGAAGGTGCCCTTGTCGGTCATCATCGGGAAATCACCCATGAAGACCGTCTGGCTCTTGATCTCGCCGGTGTTGTTGTTGATGAACTCGGCGGTGACGAACAGCGGAGCCGCGTACGTCATGTCCTTGTCCTTGCACTCATCGGTCGAGGCCTTGACCTCGTCGAATCGTGGGTCGGAGAAGGAGAGCGACATCGAGCCCGAGAAGTCCTCGATCGGAGAGAGCTCGGTCAGGATGTCCTCGAGTCCGCCGGAGACACCGCTGTCTCCACGGGCGGCGGCACGGTCGCGCCAACTCTGCGCACCTACCAGCCACTCGAACGAGTCCGTCTGTACATCGAGGAGACCGGGTACCTCCAACGGCTCGCGAATGTTCGCGAACGAAACCCTCCTCGGGGCTCCCGGTGTTCCGACAACTGCCTTGGTCTGGCTAGAGACTGCCAAGATGCGTCCTTCCAGCACCTCACGCGGGTCGCGCCGTTCTGTCAACCGAAACGACATGGCGACCGCCGCTGTATCTGTTTGCTATATGTGGGGCGAATTTCGGCTGGTCGCAACCAGACCGAATCCCCATCACAGCGGCCCGAAAACGTGCTTTCGGGTAACAGCGATCGAGAGGTGGACAGGAGGCAGCCAGCGCAACCTCCAAAGGTACCCCAAATGTGCGCAAGGCGCAACGGGGGCATCAAAAGTAACACCCGAGGTCCGTTCTCGCACCGAGTCGAGGAAAGCGTGTCGCCACGCCGTCTCGAACAGGTGTGCGCCCGATACCGCAAGGGGGTGCTCCTGACGACAAGAGTGAACCTTGCGCCTCCCTTCGTCAAGAGGTCCGCGGGAAACCGGCGCATCGACCCCGCCCGAGGCGACCGATGTGACGACTGGCACAGACGCGAGTCTGTCGGTCCTCCCCGACCGACACGGAAGCTGATCACCCCTGCAGTTCACTCGAGCTGTTCGCCTCTGCCGTTCATCCCGCCGATCGCGGCGACCCGGACGAATCGCTACCGAGGGATCTGCTGATCGACATTCGTCGGATCGGGGCTCCGGCGACTGCGACCCGAGCCGAGTTGCGGACCGCGATTCCGCGTGAGCTTCCAGATCTTTCGCGGCAATCACGAAAGATATTGGTGGAACACGCATTTCATTTGCAACGACAACGGTCGAGTCGTGATCGACCATGCAGACCGACCCGATCGACGCAACCCCTCGGTTGCTATGGAAATCCGGCCCGCGGTCTGATTGTATTCACTTTGTCGCAACGGGGGTCGTCGACGAGGGGGTTCGATTCGTCGACGCGCGTCTTTTCTTTTGCGCAACAAACGCATTCGCACAACACAACTCTTTGTCTCTCGGGGGGACAGCATGGTCGCGGTGGCAGTGGTCGGAATCGGATGCAGATTCCCAGGCGGGGTACACGATGGCCCCAGCTTCTGGAAGTTCATGCTCGACAAGGGCGACGGCATCGTCGACATACCTGCGGATCGGTGGAACGCGGATCGCTTCTACGACCCCAATCCCGACGCGCCGGGACGCGCCTACACCCGACGCGGCGGATTCCTGACCCAGTCGCTGTGGGACTTCGACCCCGAATTCTTCGGAATGTCGCCTCGCGAGGCCTCGGTGACCGACCCTCAGCAACGTCTCCTACTCGAAGTCGCCTGGGAAGCGCTCGACGACGCCGGGCACGCAGGCCGGGTCAGCGGGCAACCGATCGGAGTGTTCGTCGGCGGATTCACCAACGACTCGGCCGGGCTGCGCGCATCCAGTTCCGCACGCGCCCAGATCAATTCGCACAGCGCCACCAGTTCCTCGCATACGTTGCTCTCCAACCGCATCTCGTTCGCGCTCGATCTCGTCGGACCGTCCATGACGATCGACACCGCATGCTCGTCGTCCCTCGTCGCCGTCCACCAGGCCGTCCGAGCACTCGAGCGCGGCGAATGCACCATGGCCCTGGTCGGCGGAGCCAATGCGATGTTCCGCCCCGAGACGTTCGTCTCGATGTGCAAGGGCAGGTTTCTCTCGTTCGACGGCCGATCGAAGTCCTTCGACGCCGCCGCCGACGGATACGGCCGCGGCGAAGGCGCGGGCATGGTGCTGCTCCGCCCCCTGGCGGATGCGATCGCGGACGGGGACCGGATCTATTCGGTGATTCGAGGTTCCGGCGTGAACCAGGACGGGCGCACCATCGCCATTCCCGTCCCCAATCCCGTCTCGCAACACGCACTCGCCACCCGAGTGTGCGCGGAAGCAGGAATCGAACCCGGACGGGTCGGCTACGTCGAAGCGCACGGCACGGGAACCGCAGTAGGAGACCCACTCGAACTCGAGGCGCTCGGCGGAGCCTACGGCGTGGTCGACGGACGCGAGAGCCCGCTGGTGGTCGGTTCCATCAAAGCCGCGATCGGGCATACGGAAGCGGCCGCGGGCATCGCCGGCCTCATCAAATCGGCATTGACGCTGCACCATCGGACCATCGTGCCGCAGGCGTGGCTGCACACGCTCAATCCGGCAATCCCGTTCGACGAGCTGAACATTCGCATTCCGGTGGCCGTGGAACCCTTCGCCGATGCAGACCCGTACGTGGCCATCAACGGCTTCGGATACGGCGGTACCAACGCGCACGTCGTGATGTCTGCGGCACCGGCCCAGCCCGACGCGCCGACCACCGGACCTGCGAACGACACCGTCGAACTTCGGCTGTTCCCCGTCTCCGGACGGACCGACACGGCCGCACGTGCGTCCGCCGCGGCATTCGGAACCACGGTGCAGGATCTGATCGATTCCGGCCGCGCGGACGAACTACCTGCGCTCACCTCGGCCGCGTGGTCGCGTCGAGCCCACCACCCCGTCCGGGCCGCACTCCCCTACACCGATGCAGACGACTTGCTCGGCGCCCTGGTCTCGTTCGCGGGCGGCAGTGGGTCGACCGCCCACACCGTCGTCGGCCACAGCGCGGCGCCGGTGTTCGTCTTCAGCGGCATGGGCCCGCAGTGGTGGGCCATGGCCCGCGAACTGCTGCTCGCGGACGGCGAATTCGCCCGTGTCGCACGGCTCGTCGATGCTGCGTTCGTCGACATCGCCGGTTGGTCGATCATCGAGGAACTGACCCGGGACGAGGACGTATCCCGGGTCACCGATACCTCGATCGCGCAACCGGCGAACTTCCTCGTCCAGGTCGCTCTCGTCGCCGAGCTCGGTTCCCTCGGGATAGCACCGACCACGGTCGTCGGACACAGCGTCGGCGAGGTCAGCGCCGCCTACATCAGCGGAGCACTGAGCCTGCACGACGCCCTGCTCGTCAGCTACCACCGCGCCCGATTGCAGGCCACCACCGCAGGCTCCGGCGGCATGCTGGCCGTCGGATTGTCCGAGAACGATGCCATGGCCCGGATCCAGGAGCACGGCGTGTCCGCGGAGATCTCGGTGGCCGCGATCAACAGCCCGACCGCGGTCACGTTGGCAGGCGACACGGCAACCTTGGCAGCATTCGCCGAGACACTCACCGGCAGCGGCGTTTTTGCCAAGATGCTGCACGTCGAGGTGCCGTACCACAGCCACCTCATGGATCCCATTCTGGCGCAGATCGATTCGGCCCTGCACACCATCGATGCACAGGTCCCTGGTCTCGCGCTGTACTCGACGGTCACGGCAGAGCGAGTCACCGGCGCAGAATGGAACTCGAGCTACTGGTGCGACAACGTTCGACGCCCGGTGCGTTTCGCCGACACGATGGCCGCTCTCATCGCCGACGGCCACCGCGTCTTCCTCGAAGTCGGCCCCCATCCGGTGCTCTCGGGCAACATCAGGGAAATCCTGATCCGAGCCGGCGAGACCGGAACATCGATCGGAACGCTGGTCCGTGGGGCGGACGACCGATCGAGCCTGACGTCCGCAATCCAGGGTCTCTACGCGAGCGGTTCCTTCGACGGACCGGCAGCCGTATCGCCGCACACAGAGCTGCCCGCATACCCGTGGCAACGCACACGCTGCTGGTCCGAGCCCGAATCCTCGATTCTCGACAGGTTCGGTGCCCCCGACACCTACCCCCTGCTCGGCGAACGTTCCGACGAGGCCGGTTCCCACTGGAGCGTCGAACTGGCCGTTGCCCAACTGCCGTGGCTGCACGACCACGTCGTCGACGGTCTCGTGCTGCTACCCGGTACCGCATACCTCGACGCCGCACTGAGCGCCGCGGCCGCGCGGACCGGACATCCAGAGGTCGCAGCCGAGAACGTGGAGTTCGTCGCCCCGTTGGTGGTCGACGCCGACGACGTTCCCGTTCTGCAGATCTCGGTGGAGGACTCGACGAGAAGATTCGTGCTGCGCTCGCGGCCGGCGGCCGACACCCAATGGACCGTCAACGCCACGGGCCGCCTCGTGGAGGGGCGATTCGACGCCCCGTTCGTCGCCGCTGAGATCTCCGATGCCGCCGTCGAGATCACCGGAGACGCGCTGTATCCGCTGCTCGCCGCGGCCGGGTTGCACTACGGACCGGCCTTCCAGGGCATCGTCTCCGCCCGAATCGACACCGACACAGTCGTCGCCGTCATCGACGCCGGCCGTCACTCCGGCTCCCGTCACCTGGTGCATCCCGCGGTACTGGACACCGCGCTGCAATGCGTCGCTGCGCTGGCTGGAACCGCTGCACTGGCTGGAACAGCGCTGGGTTCGTCGGCTGCCGCCGGGGACCGCAGCGGCGCAGTGGTTCCGGCCACCATCGCGTCCGTCCGCAGGTACGGACCGATTCCCGACCATGCCGTCGTCGTGGTGCGGCGGACGGGATCCGACCCGATGCGAGCCGACATCACCGTGACCGACGACGAGGGCCGGGCCGCGGTCGCGTTGGGCGGCGTCGAGTTCAAACCGATAGCGCCGCCGCAGTCGCTGCACACCGAACTGGACCGGTTGTTCTACGAACCGGTGTGGGAATTGCGGGACAACCGCGATGCTCCGATGCCCGCAGCAGACACCGATCGCGACTTCGCTCTGGTCGTCGTGCTGGGCGACGCCGCAGCCGACAGCCGAGCACACACGCGCGCCGAGGCCATCGCCCGCGCCCGCCGAACATCGGTGGTGTTGGCGCAGAACACCTTCGACGCCACCGACCTGACCAGAATCCTGCGTACCGGTCTCGAGGCCGACGGTGTCGACCGCGCCACCGTCGTCGCCGTCGCCGGCGAGTTCGCAGACCCGGCGTCGGCCGTGCACGCCCTGACCACCATCGCACGCACCGTGCAGAACGCGCTGTACGGCGACTCGAACGGGCCGGCCTCCGAGCCGGGGTCCGTCACCGCGGTGATCGTGACCGAGAAGGCCTTCTGCATGCCGGGCGATCCCGCCGGCGCGCACCTGACCCACTCCGGCCTCGTCGGTGCCCGACGGTCACTGCGCAACGAACAATCCCCTGCGGCGTGGCGTCTGGTGGACACCGAAGCCGACACCGACCTCGAGCAGGTGGTGACCGAGACGATCGCGTTCGGGCCCTATGCAGGCGACGATGCCGACGAGGTGGCTCTGCGCCAGGGTTCTCGATGGGCGGTGAGACTGCGCAGCAATTTGCGCGACCACCTGGCGCTACGGGATACACCCGCCCCGCTACTGGACCGGGAGGCATCCTTCGTGATCGAGGCTCCGGCATCGAAGATGTTGTCCGATATCGCTTTTCGCGCGACAGCGCGCATGGAGCCCGGCCCCGGCCAGATCGAGGTTCAGGTCCGCGCAATCGACATCAACTACAAGGATCCGCTCAAGGTCATGGGAGTGCTGACCGAGCGCGAACTCGCGGGTACCTACTTCGGCACGACACTCGGGCTCGGCGGACTCGGTGTCGTGACTCGCGTCGGACCGAATGTGGACGGCATCGCACCGGGCGATCACATCGGTTTGTGCTCACGAAACATCATGGCGCGCTTCGTCACCCTCGACGCCGACGAAGGGGGCTCGGCGAAGGTACCGTCCGACTGGGAGTTCGGGTGGTGCTCGTCGATCCTGCCGCTGATGTGCGCGCGATTCGGCCTACTCGATCTCGCCCGAGTTCGACCCGGCGAGACCGTCCTGATCCACGGTGCCGCGGGCGGACTGGGATTGGCCGCAATCCAGGTCGCCCGCGGGCTCGGAGCAGTGGTGATCGCGACCGCAGGAACCGAGGAGCGGCGGGCAGTCGCAACCGAGGCCGGTGCTCACCACGTGCTCGCGTCCAGATCACTGAACTTCGCCGACGACATTCGTGTGCTGACCGACGGACGAGGCGTCGACGTCGTCTACAACTCCTCGCCGGGTGAGATCATGGCCCAGAACCTGCATGTGGCAGCGGAATTCGGCCGCATCGTCGAGCTGGGGAAAGCCGACATCTACTTCGGCGGCGTGCTGGACCTCGCCCCGTTCGATCGCAATCTCACCTTCTTCGCCGTCGACATGGACCGAATGTTCGAGTTCAAGCCGGCTCTGGCGCGGCAGGTCACCGAGGCCGTCATCGCGGGGTTGGTGGACCGCACGTACACACCGCTGCCGTACACGACGTACCCGCTCGCTCGCGTCGCCGACGCGTTCGACGCTGTCGTGCGCTCCACTCACACCGGCCGCGTCGTACTGTCCTTCGACGACGACATGCCCTCGGTCCGCCCCGAGGTCCCGACCGTACGCATCGATCCCACGGCCGCCTACATCGTCACCGGCGGATTCGGCGCGTTCGGAATAGCGATCGCGCGCTGGCTCGTCGCAGAGGGCGCACGACACCTCGTACTCGTCGGGCGCAGCGGAGCAACCACCGAGACCGCCATCGCGGGAGTCGCCGCATTCGAGGCAGCCGGAGTACGAGTGGTCGCCGAACGCGTGGACATCTCGCACTACGACGCAGTGGCCGAACTGATCGGACGCACCGTCGCCGACGCCCCGCTCGGCGGGGTGTTCCACACCGCAGGGGTGGTGGACAACCTGCCGGTCGCAAACATCACCGAACAGTCCGTTCGAGAAGTGTTCGCGCCCAAAGTAACCGGCGCACTGAATCTCGATCGCGCACTCGACGTCGCCGGAATCGATCCTGCGATCTTCGTCCTGTTCTCCTCGATGAGCAGCCTCAGCGGTGGCACCCCGCAGGTGTCCTATTCCGCCGCCAACTCGGTACTCGATGCACTCGCCTGGTCCCGGCGTGCCCGCGGTAAGTCGGCATTGACGGTCAGTTGGGGCGCGATGAGCGGAGGGGGCATGGCCGAAACTGCGGAGGAGGTGGTGCGATACCTCGACATGCTCGGCTTCCGCAGTGTCGACATGGACGCAGCAGCCCGCTATCTGGGCGAATGCCTGACGCTGGACCTTCCGCACGTGGCCGTCGTCGGAATCGACTGGGAACAATGGGGTATCGCCAACCCCGCGTCCGCGCACATCCCACGCTTCGCAGCGCACATCGCCGCAGCGAGTACCGGCGGGTCGGGCGTCACCGCACTGCACGCCGAAATACTCGCGCTGCCCGAGGACCAACGCGCGGACGTGTTGACGTTCGTTCTGGCCGAGCAGCTCGCAGCCGTCATGGGCATCGATCCGGATGCAGTCGACACCTCGACACCGTTACCGGAACTGGGCCTCGACTCACTGATGGCGGTCGAATTCGCCGCTCGGGTCGGCAAATCCGTGGGTCTCGAAATGTCGGTGCTCGAGTTCGGGCGTGGTCAAGGCCTTGCCGCGATCGGAGCGAAACTCGCTGCGAGCATCACCAGGAATGCCGCCGCGGGTAACGCCGCATCCACCGTGCCCCCGTCCGCCCCTCTGGAAGCGGTCGCACCATGAGCGTCGATTCACGAGAGATCGCTCGCAGGCTGCTCGCCCGCGGCGGGTACTCCACGGTGAACGTGGACACCGGCCCCGAGTCGATCGGCCGTGGACCCACAGCCGCCGCACCTGCCGCCGCCGGGCACGGTAAGGGGCAGCGAAGCGGGTCTCTGGCCGATCATCCCGACGTCGCGGCGACCACCGCGCAATTCGACGGAGTCGACCGGATGTTCGCGGAACTCGGTGTACCCAACCCGCTGTACCTGCCGCACGACGGCACGGCCGGGGCGACCATCCGACAGCTCGACCGCGACATGATCAATTTCGGCAGCTTCAACTACCTGGGCCTGAGCTCGGACCGGCGCGTGATGGACGCAGCCAAGGACGCGATCGATCGTTACGGAACCTCGGTGTCCGGCAGCCGCATCGTGAGCGGTCAGATTCCGCTCTACGAGGAGTTCGAGTCGGCGCTCGCCCGCACCTACGACGTCGACGACACGGTGATCACCGCAAGCGGGTACCTCACCAACGCCGCCACGGTCGGCTATCTGCTGGGCAAAGGTGACCTGGCAGTGTGCGACACCCTGGTCCACAGCAGCATCGTCTCGGGAACCGAATGGGCAGGGTGTCGACGAGTGTTGTTCCGTCACAACGACCCCGATGCGCTCGAGGCGATACTGAAGATGTCGCGCGGTAGTTTCGCACGCGCGATGGTGATCCTCGAAAGCCACTACAGCATGGACGGCGACGTCGCCCTACTCCCCGAGTTGATCGCCGTGGCCCGGCGTTACGACTGCGCCGTGATGGTCGACGAAGCACACGCGTTCGGCGTACTGGGGCAGCGCGGCCTCGGCATCCGCGAACTCTACGACCTGCCCGGCGACGCCGTCGACGTGTGGATGGGAACCATGTCCAAGGCCCTCGGCAGCGTCGGCGGGTTCCTGGCCGGCTCCCGCGAGCTGATCCGTGGATTCAAGTACTCCGCACCGGGATTGAGCATGTTCACCGCCGGACCCGCGCCGTCCGCAGTGGCAGCGGCGAACACGGCGCTGAACGTGCTCACCGCCGAACCGCACCGTGTCGAACGCCTGCGCGAGAACGGCCGCTACGCATTCACCCGCGCACGCTCTCACGGGTTCGACACCGGGACCGCCGAGGGCACGTCCATTCTGCCGATAGTCATCGGCGACACCCAACGAACCGTACTGGCCTGCGTCGCACTGTTGCAGCAGGGCATCAACGTCAACGCCATCACCTATCCCTCGGTACCGGTGGGCCAGGAACGGCTTCGCTTCTTCCTCTCGAGCGAACACACGCACGCACAGATCGACGCCGCGTTGACCGCACTGGCGTCCTTCGTCGACGGCGTCGACGCCCCGGGTGCGTCGTGACCACCGGCACCGGCCCGGTCGACTTCGTCGTCGAACGTGCGCGGTGGGTACTGGTCACCGTGGTCGCGCTCGTGCTGGCCGCGGGTGCGTGGGGCATCGGTGTCGTCGACGAACTGAGCCTGGGCGGGTACACCGACCCGGCCAGTGAATCGGCCGAAGTGGACGCGTTGGTCGAATCGCGTTTCGGTCGAAAGGTTCCCGACGTCGCGGTGGTCTACACCCCGACGGACGGACGCTCGATCGACGACATCGGCGACACCGTTCTCGGTCGCCTCGACGACATCGACGACGGACTGCTCGCCCGCACTCCCATCACCTACTGGACCGTGCCCGACGCCTTCGCGTCGGGTCTGCGATCGTTCGACGGCCGGTCCGCACTCGCGGTCCTGACACTGACCGGCGACGAGGACCGACGCGTCAAGACCTACCGGGACCTGCGCGCGGAGTTGACGATCGACGGCGCGACCGTGCAGTTCGGCGGCTTCTCGGCCATCGCCGACGCCTACAACGAGCAGGCGCGAGCGGATCTGGTGCGGGCCGAGACCATCACGTTCCCGATTCTGCTCGTCCTGCTGCTGTTGATATTCGGCGGACTCGTCGCTGCTGCAACGCCGTTGGTCATCGGCGGCATGAGCGTCGTGGCGTCGCTCGCCGTACTGCGTGCACTGAACGAGGTCACCGAAGTATCGGTGTTCGCCACCAATATCGCCTCGCTCGTCGGACTCGGGATGGCCGTCGACTACAGCCTGTTCGTCATCACGCGTTTCCGCGAGGAACTACGCGACGGCCGAGACCCGGCAGATGCGGTGCGCCGCACGATGTTCACCGCGGGCCGCACCGTGGCGTTCTCGGCCCTGTTGCTCGTATGTGGGTTCGTGGGCATGCTGATCTTCCCGCAGTCGATGATTCGATCTCTGGGCTTCGGCGGCATGGCCGCGGTGGCCGTTGCTGCCGTCATCTCACTGACCGCGCTGCCCGCAGCGCTCGCGATCCTCGGACACCGTATCGACTCGTGGAGTTGGCGCAGAGGCGCTATCGACCGAGGCGACGCACGCGCCCAACGGTTCTGGGGCACGGTCGCAGACCGCGTCATGCGCAGGCCGGTGCTCGTCGTCGTAGCCATTGTCGCGATACTTGCACTGCTCAGTGCGCCGATTCTCGGTGCCCGGTTGGGCGATCTCGACCACACGGGCCTCCCCTCCGACGCGTCCGCGAAAATCGCCACCGAGAAGCTGTTCACCGAATTCCCGCTCGCGAACACCGGTGTCACCGTCCTCGTCGAATCCGACACCGACTCCCCACCGAGTCCCGCAGCGGTCGCCGAAGTGACCGGAGCGGTCGACGCGTCACTCGGTGTCGTTGCAGCAATCCCCGGCGGAACCGTGGACAACCTGACCGTCGTCGACGCCATCATGAGCTCACCCGATCGCACGGCAGGTGCCCTTGAGACACTGGACTCCATCCGGTCGATCCCGGCCCCGACCGGGACGACATTGCGTGTGGGCGGCGGCACCGCGCAGAGCCAGGACGGCATGGACGCCATCTACGCGACGCTTCCGTGGATGCTGACCATCATGGTTCTCGCCACGTTCGTGATGACGACGGTGGCGTTCCGCTCGATCGTGCTCAGCGTCAAGGCAATTGCGATGGCATCGATCAGCCTCGGTGCCACCTTCGGAGTGCTCACCTGGATCTTCGTCGACGGCCACGGTGCCGAGTGGATCGGCGTCACCCCGGGCCCGTTGCAGTCGACGATGAGCATCCTCATCATGGCCGTGGTGTTCGGCCTGTCCACCGACTACGAGATCTTCCTGCTCTCCCGCATCGTCGAAGCACACGATTCAGGAGCCACCACCCGGGACGCCGTCCGCATCGGTGCCGCCCACACCGGACGCGTCGTCACGGCCGCCGCGCTACTGCTCATCACCGTCACCGCATTCTTCTCGCTGTCCGAACTCGCCATGATGCGGCTCGTGGGTATCGGCATCATCGTCGGTCTCGTCATCGACGCCACCATCGTGCGCATGATGCTGGTGCCCGCGCTCGTCGCGTCGATGGGCAACGCCAACTGGTGGCTGCGCCCCACCCCAAAGCGACCGCAGGCCACACCACGTCCGCACTCGCCCGCAGAGGAGACCAGCCGTGCCCATTGAGATCCGAACGGCCACCACAGCAGACATCACGGAGATGTCCACGATGATGGCACGCGCCTTCCAGGACGACGACCCGGTCAGTGAATACTTCTTCCCGGACGCGTCCAGCCGCCCGAGCAAACAGCGGCGCATGATGGCCGCACTGATCCGCCACCGCTACATTCCCGCAGGTGGAGCCGACCTCGCCGTCGAGAACGGCCGCATCGTCGGAGTGTCACTGTGGCATCCACACGACGCCCCCGCGACACCGTGGTGGCGGCAGCTGGTGTCCGGTCCACATCTGTTGTGGGCCATGGGTTCCGGCACCCGGGCCGGCATCGAGATGGATCGGCTCCTGACCGAGAACTCTCCCGCCCCCGACGCTGTGCTGTGGGTCTACCTCGGCGTCGAACCGTCCACACACCGATCCGGTGTCGGTGCTGCGCTGTCGGCCCACGTGCAGGCGCGCACCGATCGCGAGGGCCGACCTCTGTACGGAATCTGCAAGGAGGGCAACCTCGGATTCTGGACGGCGATGGGCTTTGTGCCATGGGGAACCGCCCGCATCGGCGCGGCGGGACCGGAGGTCCACCTGCTCTCGAGACCTCCGGCCCGGTCACCTAGTGAGCGTCCTGACGCCACCGGGTGGCCTCGGCGAGCGTGAAGCCGTGAACGTCGGCCAGCGCACCCAACCGTTCGACATTCTCACCGTCCAGAGTGGTGCCGATGCTGCGGAGGTCGAATTCGCCCGACAATGCGATCAGCATCGTCTCGGCCATGCACGCGTACGTCAGCCCCGGAGCCAACCCGTACGTCAAACCGAAGTCCGAGCCCGACGGCACCCGCACGATTCCTCCGTCGAACACCGTCACGTCCGGCCGTTCACCGCGGACGTCCCGGCCGATGTTCGGTGGCTGCGCCACGTCGCAGACGATGGCACCCTGCATCAGGTCCGTCGGATCGATCAACGACTGCGGAGCCGACGTCGCCGCGATGACGATCAGCGAATCACGCACAGCAGCAACAGGATCGGTGAAGAATTCGATGTGTCGCGAACGGATCAGATCGTCGAGGTCGCCGTCGACCTCGGCGGCAGCCACCGCCAGGTCACCCGAACCCGAACCGGCACTCGCCACCATCTCCTGCGCCGCATCCCACAACTTCGGCGCGATCACCGAGTTCTCGCCGCGCCTGCCCACCAACGCGATACTGCCGACCTCACCGGCCAATTGCTTGCCGATGGTCCGTCCGATCGCCCCACCCGCACCGAGAATCGTCACCCGAGCGCGCGCGACATCGATACCCCGTTCCTGGCATACACGTCGGACGGCCCGCAGACTCGCGGCCGCGGTGAAGGTGTTGCCCGTCGTGATCGGCCGAGATGTCGCACCGAGACCCAGCCCGTTTCCGGTGATCACCGACGAGTACCCGCCGAGTCCGACCACGGTTGCCCCGCGCGAGATCGCGAGTTCGACGGCTCCGCCCACCACTGCCAGCGCACGCTCGGTCGGCAGCTGCAGCAGCTGCTGGGAGGTGTACGGCAGCCCGATCAGGTCGCCGTGCGCAGTTGCGTCTCCGAATCCGGACACCCGCCCGCTGCCGATGACGAACGAGGCCGGATCGAGCTCGGACGTCGACGCGGCGAATCGCTCCAGCAAGTCCTGTCTCTCGGCATTGTCGAACACCTCGAGCGCAGGATCGAACGCAGCGAAGAAGCCGAGATCGAGAGGATGGGCGATGAAGGCGAAGCGTCGATCGCCCGGCCGTACCGCAATGTCGGGAGTACGGCCCGGACGCAATGCCGTGAGCGCCGCGGGAGTGGCGACAGTCGGACGCCCGAGCAGATGCCCGAACAATCCGTCCATGTCCCCTTCGGCCGCGTAGCCGAGCGCGCGATCGAGGGCCGCGACCAGACGCGAGCATGCCGACGAGGAAACCGTCAACGGTGGTTCGATACGAATCACCCTGTTGCCGAACAGAGTCGGAGCCACGCGAATGCCCTCGACGTTGAGCAGATACGAGCAGATCACCGCCGACAGGTTGTGCTGATCCGCGATCGAACCGAGCAGAGACTGCCGTCCGACGAAGTTCACATCCGCGGTGAGTTCGATGCCCAGCAGTAATCCGCGACCACGTACCTCGGTGACCACCGAGGGATACTTCTCGGCCAGGCCGGCCAGATCGTTCTTCAACTGTCGTCCGAGCGCGGCAGCTCCGGTGACCACCGCGCAGTCGTCTCGGGTCAACTCCTCGAGGACGGCCAGGCCGACCCGTGCGGCCAAGGCATTGCCCGCGAACGTCGACGTGTGGCGAAGCGCGAAACTCTCCCCCACCAACTCCGGGCGGCACAGCACCGCGCCCACCGGCACGATCCCGCCGCCGAGCGCTTTCGCGAGAGTCAGAATGTCGGGAACCACGCCCTCGTGCTCGGCTGCGAACATCCGGCCGGTCCGGCCGAGTCCCGTCTGCACCTCGTCGAGCGCGAGCAACACACCGTGGCGGTTGCAGATCTCCTGGACCTGCCGCAAGTAACCGTCGGGCGGGCACACCACGCCGCCCTCACCCTGAATCGGCTCGACGAGGAACACCGCATAGTGATCCGGTGCAGCCGCCAGAGCCGCGTCGAGTGCCTCTGCATCGCCGAACGCGATGTGGTCGAATCCCGATACCGGAGCCCCGAATCCACTCTGGTACTTGATATTTCCCGTCGCCGACAGCGCCCCCAGCGTCTTGCCGTGAAAACTGTTCCCGGTCGTCAGCACCCCGAGGCGGCCGGTATGGGCCCGCGCGATCTTCAGCGCCACCTCGGTCGCTTCGGTGCCACTGTTGACGAACGTCGTACGCGTCAATCCCTCGGGTGCGATTCTCCCCAGACGATCGGCCAGTTCACCTGCGGCGGTGAGCACCGAGGGCTGCACGAAGATGGGCTCGCCGCTGCACCGAACATCGTTGATCGCCTGCCAGATCGGCGTCGGCCCGTGCCCGAACGGCAGCGCCCCGTAGGCACCCGCGAAGTCCAGATACCGACGGCCCGCAGAATCGAACAGCACGGTGCCGTCGCCGCGGACGTACTCGCGATCCAGATTCAGTGCAGTCAGCAGTCGGTACAACTCGGGATTGACGCTGCCCGCAAATCCCGAGCGACCCGACCGCTCGGGTACTACAGATACATCGATTGTCGTGTCAGTCATGACCAGCATGCTCCGTTTTCATCGGATCCATCCCTGGCCGTCGAGCATCGAATGGTTGTCCCGAACAACCAGGGCTCGCCCCAAGCCAGGACGCAAACGCGATGGTAGACCTGGCCAGGGACACCGACGGTGACCGTGAAAACAACGAAAAGCCCCGTCCGAGCAGCGCTGACGCTGCATCGGACGGGGCCGAAGTATCGACCAGACGGGGTCTACTGGTCGTCGATCGCCGACAACTTCCAGGTGCCGTCGATCTTCTCCATGTTGACTGTCAGAGGGCCTTCCGCACTGCCGGAGGCAACGCCGTTCTGAGTCGCGCTGATGTTGACGTTCGCGATCAGTTCGGCCTTGTCGTCCTCGAGTCGCGAGACGCCGATATCGGTGACCATTGCCTCGGTGCCGGTATCGGTTTGCACCACAGCAGATTTGGTGGTGTCGGCGGTGGAGTTGAACTCGTCGAGCATCGACTGATTGAGCACCGCCCGCGCCGCATCGAAATCTGCATCGATCGTCTCGGCCTTGTACGTGTACAGGGTCTGCAGAGCGTCGGTAGCTGCCGACGTCACCTCTTGCGTCGCCGAAGAATCCACCCACGCCTTGTTGTCGATCGTCGCGAACGGCTTGAATGCAGCGACGGCTGCGAAAGCACCGAGAACCACGGCGATGACCGCGACCACGATCACGTGCTTGAACCCGATACCCGACGCCGACTTCGGCGATTCGGTCGTCTCGGTCGTCTCGGTCGAGGTCGAGGTGGGCGCGACCGGTTTCTTCAGCCCGGCCCTGGACGGGCGCGACTTGTCCTGCTGCGTGTCGACGGGCTGCGTCTCGGCCGGTTGTGTCGTGACCGTATCCGTCTCGACCGGATCTGTCTTGTCCAGTCTGGGCTTTTCCGACGCGGGTGTGGTGCCGACGGCTGTCTCGGCAGCCGTGGTGTCGGGTGCCGCTGTCTCGGGTCCCGTTGTGTCGGGTGCCGTTGTCTCAGGTGCCGGTGCGTCGGTCTCGGCCGACGTCGGCTTGGCGGTGCCGGCTACCTTTCGACGTACCTTGCTGGTGGTCGTGGGGGGAACGATCTTGCGACGCTGGGGAGGCACTGCAGAACTCCTTCGAGGCTTACTTCTGTACAGATGGACGACGGCGCTGCCGGCAAACTCAGTTGCCGCCGGTGTTCGGCTGGGGGGCCGGCGTCGCTTCCGTACTGGGGTCGACCGCGTTGGGGTCGGTGGGACCACCCGGTTCCGTCGGAATGACGGGATTGGTGTTCGGGTTGTCGAGAGAGATCCGCGAACCGATGGGATCGACCTTGTTGGTCTTCCACACCCCGTCTACGTCTTCCATGGCCATCCGCATGGTCAGCTTGCTGCGCTCCACCCGGTCGGGCCAGGTGGTGGTCGTGGCGATGACGACGAGCGCCGTTGCGGTGTTCTCGTCGGTGCTCAGCTCGGTGAGGGTGCCGTGCAGCACCTCGGCCTCGCTCTTGGCACCGGACTGACGAACCTGATCGGTGATTCCCGAACGGGTCTGCTCCAGATCGTTGAGCATCAGATCACCGGTGATCGAGGACTTCATGTTGTCGAACGACTGGTCGATGTTGGCTGCATCCACAGTGTTCAGGTTGACCGCAGCCTGCTGAGCGCCGGTGAGCGCCGCATCGCGGGTGTCGGCGGTGGGCTTCTCACTCAACAGCGCCGTGCCCCAGCCGTATCCGAAGAACACGGCCGCTGCGAGCGCCGCCACGGCAATCACCGTGACGACGGCCAACAGAATCTTTGCTGTCTTGCTTGACCCTGGAGTCGCGGGCGACTCCAGGGTTTCGGTGCTCGAGTTCACACTGTCACCCTACTACTCGGTAATATCCGGCCGAACCGCTCTCGGCCCGATAGTAGTGCTGAGCAGCAGTTCCTTCGGCCCCGCTACTTCGGCGTGACGCCGAGGAGCGGTGCCAACTGGGTGGCGATGGGGTTGAGGTTGAGCTTCTCGGGATCGACCTTGGGCTTGAGGTCCCACGGCTGCGGCACGTCCGGATCGGCGAACACGATTCGGTTCGCGCTACGGACACCGGTGACGCTGCCCTGCGGCGTCGCGCAGTTCGCGTCGAGGTTCAGTGGGTAGTTCTCCCGAGTCTCGTCGAAGTTCGGATTCTTCCGCTTCTCCTCGTCCAGGATGGCCTGGCTGCCCTCGTAGCCGACGGTGCACGGCGGCGGGTTGTTGGTTTCGAGCAACAGACCCTGATGGATAGTGCCGTCGTTCGGGACGATGGTCGAGATACCGGCACCGAGTGCAGGCAGGAACGTCAGGAACGGACGGAGCGCGACCGTCCGCGGCTCGGCCTGAGCCGCGACCAGGGCCAGATTGTTGATATCGGTCGTCAACGCCGGGCCTGCATCGGTGATGAGACCACCGACCTGGTCTCCGGCAGCAGTTCCGGTATCGATGAGACGACGGATATCGGGATCGCTCGACTTCAGCTGAGCCGTCACCTGATCCAGGCTCGTGCTGAATTCGCGAATCAGATCCGACTGCTCGGATTGAGTGTCGAGCACCGGCACCGCGTCACGAACCAGCGACAGAGTCTGCGGCAGAGCCTCGTTGGCCGACTCGGAGATGTTCCCGAGCGAATCGACCAGAGACTGCAGGTCGTTGCCCTTGCCGTCGAACGCGACACCGAGCTCGTTGACCACATTGGTCAACGTGTCCAGCGGCACCGACCTGACCAAGGTGTTCGTGTTCGCGAGCACGTCCTCCACCGGAACCGGCGTGGCGGTGTCGGCCTGTGCGATTTCCGAACCGTCCACCAGGAACGGACCCTGATCGGACTGCGGCTGCAGGTCGACGAACTGCTCGCCGATCGCGGAACGGTTCGCAACGACGGCCTTGGTGTCGGCCGGGATGTCGGGTCCACCGTTGTCGAGTTTGAGCGCCACCCGGACACCGTCCGACGTCAACTGCAGATCGCCGACGGTTCCGACCGGCACACCGCGGTACGTCACCTCGGCATTGGAGAAGATGCCGCCGGAGTCGGCCAGGTTCAGTGCGACCTCGTACTGCCCGAACCCGAGCATGTTGTCCAGGCGGACGTACTTGCCACCGACGTAGATCAGCCCGAGCAGGGCGACCACGACGAACGCGACCAACTGAAAGCGAACGAGCTTCGATCTCACTGTCCAACTCCGAATCGTTCGAGCAGATCGGTCACGGGAGCCAACGGGTCGAACGGTGCAGGCTCGGCAGCACCGGCGGCCTCACCCGCAGGCGCACCCGGTCCGGGAACCGGCGACGGAATGATGGGCGGCAACGGCAGCAGCGAGATCGTCGGCCAGCCCGGACGCGGGCCGTTTCCGTTGTAGTACGGATTCGACGGATCCACGACCGGCAGCGTGTTGCCGTACTTCGGCTGGATGTAGACCGGATCGCCCTCTCCCACACCGAAGTTCCGCAGCGCCGTACCGATCGAGAGATCCAGCGAGAGGAACAGGTTGGCCGAGTTGCCCTCGATGATCTTCTCGGTGCCGTCCGCGAACGGCAGTGTCGGGATCACCGCGAGGGAGGTGACGACGTCGTCCGCGGAATCGGCCAGGGCCTGCAGCGTCGGACGCAGTGCACGCAGATCTGCGATCAGGTCGTCCTTGGAGCGATCGATGACATCGGTGCCGACGGCCCCGAGTCGATCGAGTGCCCCGAGCATCTCGGTGAGCTGCGGGCGTTGCTTCTCGAGAACTTCCGTCGCGATCGGCAGGTCTTTGAGAACTGCGTCGATCTTGTCGGTCTGCGAGTTGACGCGACCACTGAGAGTGTCGAGACCGTCGATGGCGCGGGTGATGTCGTCGCGCTGCTGATTGAGACCGTCGATCAACGTATTGGCCTGCTGCAGAAGCTCTTTGGTCTTGCCTTCGCGACCGTCGAACGCCGTGCTCAGCTCTTTGACGATCGGCGAGAGCTGCCCGACGCCGCCGCCGTTGAGCAGCAGCGACAGGGCACCGAGTACCTGCTCGATGTCGGTTGCATGGCGGGTGCGATCGAGCGGGATCGTGGCACCGTCCTGCAGACGTGCAGCCTCTTCGTCACCGGGAGGTGCGGAGAGCTGCACGAACTTCTCACCGAGCAGGTTGGTCTGCTGCACCGACGCGATCGCGTTGGCCGGCAGATCCACGTCGGAGTTCAGGATGACGTTGACATCGGCGGTCCACCCGTCGTTCGGCACCGAGATGGAGTCGACGCGACCGACGGGGACACCGTCGACCTTGACGGTCGACTGCGGCACCAGGTCCAGCACATCGTCGAACTGCACCGTCAGATTGAACGGGTTGTCGCCGACGTCGGCACCACCGGGCAGCGGGATGGCATAGATGCCGGCCGACGAGCACGCGCCGGCAGACAGCGCCACCACGCACAACCCGGCTCCGAGGGTCAACGAACGTTTCACGCGAGCTCGATTCCGATTCACAGAGGTCATCACTGTCCTCCCCCGATGAGCGACCTGTCGAGACCTGGCATGGTGGTGGACCCCAGTCTCGGCGAGACGTTGCCCGGCACGGTGCCCGGCACGGACACGTTCTGCTCGATGTCGTTGGTGAGAACCCCGAACGGCAACACAAGCCGATTCTGGTCGGCAAGAGGAGCCTGGATCATGGTGGTGATGTTGGCGCACTGATCGATGATCGGCTGAATCTGCGCACCGAGCGCCTCGAAACGCGGGTCACCGGGCACCAGCTTGCCGAGGTCGAGCAATCGGCAGACGGTTCCGAGCGGATCCTGGGTCTCGTTCTGCAGATTGGCACGCGATGCCAGCGTGCCCGATTCTGCGTCGTAGGCGTTGACCAGGTTGCTGATGGCCAACGGCAGCAGCGTCAGAGTTTGCACGAGCTGCTCACGGTTGTCGGCGAGGGTCTGAGTGGGGACCACCAGACCGTTCGCTGCGGTGGTCAGCTCGGTCCGGTTGTCCGCCACGAACGTCGCCACGTCACCGAGGGACACCGAGAGCTGCTGCAGGGCGGCTCCCAGGTCCTCGCGCTGGCCCGACAGGAAGCCCGTCAGATCGGCGAGCTGACTGTTGAAGTTACGAACCTGCTGATCGTTGACGGCCAGCGCACTGACGAAGGTCTGCAGATTCTTGATCGTGTCGAAGACATCGGAGCGCGAGTCGCTCAACGTACGGCCGGCAGCCGAGAGCTGAGTGATGCTGTTGCCCAACGCTTCCCCGTTGCCGTCGAGGTTCGCCGCACCGGTGTTCACGAGGTCGGTGAGAGCGCCGTCCTTGTTCGCGCCGTCCGGACCGAGAGCAGTGGACAGATCGTTGATCGACTTGTACAGCTCGTCGACCTCGACGGGAGTGGCAGTGCGATCACGGCCGATCGTCGTGCCGCTGGCCATGGTGTCGCCGCCGGTGTAGACGGGCGAGAGCTGGACGTAACGATCGGCGACAAGCGACGGGGTGACCTGAACGGCCTTCGCGTCGGCCGGAATGTCGATGCCGCGATCGACTCGCATGACGACCTCGACGTCCTCACCCAACGGCGTGACCGATTCGACGGTACCCACCTTGACGCCGAGAACTCTGACCTCGGATCCAGAGTAGATGCCGATCGACTTGTCGAAGTAGGCGGTGATCTTGGTCGAACCGGCCCTGGTGAACAGCCACCAGCCGGCGACGGCCAGAACCAGCGCCACGATCACGACGACCGCGATCAGTGCGAGCTTGTTCTTGTTCCTCGGTGCTGCCTGAGTCTCTGTCATCAGTTCCCCGCCAACGTATCGAGCGCGGGCTGGCGGTAACCAGGTATCAACGGAACTCCGGGTGGGGTGAGGTTGGCCAGAACGATGTCGAGCCATCGTCCGTTACCGGTCACGTTGGTGTAGAGCCGGATGAACGGCTCGTACAGCTTCAGCGCCCGGTCGAGATTGTCGTTGTTGCGTTGCAGGATGTCGATGACGCCGTTGAGCTGTTGCAACATCGGGTTGATGGTCGCCTCGTTGTCACGGACCAGACCGGTCAGCTCCTGCGACACACGTTGCGTGCCGGTGAGCAGCTGGGAGATGGCCTGCTGCCGATTGTTGAGCTCCTCGAGCAGTGGACCCGCATCGGTGATCAGTTTGTTGAACTGCTCGTTGCGGTCGGCCAGCACCTTGGAGGTCTCGCCGGTGGCTGCGAACAACTTCTTGAGTTCCTCGTCGCGGCTGGCCACCGTCTGCGACAACCGAGTCACGCCGTCGAGCGAGGCTCTGATGTTGGCCGGGGTCTCGGAGAACGCGTCGGACAACGTCCGCATGCTGGTGGCGAGCTGGTCGGTGTCGATGTCGTTGATCGTCGACGCCGCCGCCGAGAACGCGTCGATGACGTCGTACGGAGAGGTGGTGCGCGCCAACGGAATCGGATCTTTCGGGCTCAGGGTGTCCGAGCCACTCGGATCCAGTGCCAGGTACTTCTGCCCCAGCAGAGTCTTGATGGCGATGGCCGCTCGCGACTCGTTGCCGACCCAGGCGTCCTGCACCGTGAAGTCCACGAGCACCCGGTCGCCGTCGAGCCGCACGTCGGTGACCTTGCCGACCTTGACCCCCGCGATACGGACTTCGTTGGACGGCTTCAGACCTGCGGCTTCACTGAACTCCGCGGTGTACACCGAACCTGCACCGATGATCGGGAGACGGTCGAGGAAGAAGACCGACATCGTGGCGAGCAGGATGATCGCGATTCCCAGTGCCCCGATGGTGGCCGGACTACGTCGAGATGTCATTGCTTGATCCCCCCAGCTTTGCAGCGCTCTGCCGAGTTCGTGTACAGGGGCTGATTGACGGTCGGAAGCCCGGTCGGCAAATTCAGGTTCGGCGAATACCCCGGTCCGGCGACGATGTCGATACCGCAGAGGTAGAACGTGAACCAGGATCCCTGCTGAGCCGTACGAATCAGCTTGTCGAGCTTGACCGGCAGATTTCCGAGGACCGCGTCCACGTCGGCGCTGCGTCGATTGATGGTCTCCGACAACGTGTTCAGCGCTGTGACCGAACCCTGGATCGACGGCCGTGTCGGCTCGAGCAGGTCCGCGGTGGCGTTGGTCAGTCCGGCCAGCGAGGTCACGGCCGAGCCGACGACGTCGCGGTCGGCCGACAGGCCCGACACGAGCTGCTGAGTGTTGACGATGAGGCTGTCGAGCTGCCCGTCGTTCTGGTTGACCGTGGCGAGCACGTTGTTGAGGTTGGTGATGACCTGACCGATGACCTGATCCTTGTCGGCCACGGTGTTGGTCAGACTCGCAGTGTTCTTGACCAGTTCGTTGATGGTGCCCGATTCCCCCTGGAACACCTGGATGATCTGGTACGAGAGCTTGTTGACGTCATCTGCGCTGAGCGTGGTGAACAGCGGGCGGAATCCGTCGAACAGAGTCGTCAGGTTCACTGCGGGCTTGGTGCGCTCGAGCGGGATGGTCGCTCCCCCGGTGATCTTCTTGCCCTGATCGCCCGAACCCTGCTCGATGGCGATGTAGCGCTGACCGACCAGGTTGCGGAAGCGAATGGTGGCCGTCGAACTCGCCGGCAGCCAGTCGCGACTGCTCAGCGTGAAGTCGACCTTCGCCTCTCGTTCGTTGGCGATCTCGATCTTGTCGACCTGCCCGACGCGAACGCCGGCAATTCGGATCTCGTCACCCTCGTTGAGCGAGGTGACATCGGTGAACATGGCCGAGAACTTGGTACCACCACCACCGCTCGAGTTCGCGATGGTGAAGGCCAGGGTGGCTGTGGCGATGATCGTGATCACGGCGAACACGACCAACTTGATGATCGGCGCGAGAAGGCCTCTCATGGCACGGTCACCTCCACTCCTCTCAATGCCGGTGCGCCGAGTGCGGCGGCCCACGACGGAACAGTCTCTGGTGCAACACCACTCGCTTGTCCGTAAATGACGGCAAGGGTGTCACGCTCGAAGTCCGAGCCCTCGTAGCTCGCGGGCTGTGCAGACGCGGAGACAGCGGGAACGATGGAACTCTGAGCCGACTTCGGTGGGCCCTGCCCGGGGATCTCCTGCGGGCCGGGATTACGGGTCGGTACCTGGTAGGACCCGTCGTTGACCGAACCTCCCGGGTACTGCGGGAAGAACTCTCCCGGTGCCGCCGGCTCGAAGCAGGTGGCTCCGCGGTCGTCGAACAGCCGTGGCTCGTCCTGGTTCGGCAAGTAACGGCCCTTCGGGTTGACGAACGATGCGGACACGTTGATTCCGGGGTACTCGTCGCCCTCACCGAGGACGATCTTGCCGCGCCTGGCACCTTCGGCGAACTGACTGAAGGTGCAGCCGAACGTCGGCGAGAACTCGGCCAGCAAATCGAGAGCCTCTCGCGAGTTCGAGGCGAGACCGATCAGATTCTCGGAGTTGACCTGCAAGAAATCGGCGGTCGTGTTCGATGCCGACGTCAGCGAGCCGTAGAGCGTCTCGAGGCTGGACTGCCGCTCGACGACCGTATTACCCGTCGTACGCAGGTTGTCCAGCGCCGAGATCAGCTCCGGTGCCGCGTCTGCATAGGTCTGGGAGAAGTCGGCGAGACCCACCAGCGTCTGCTGGATGTTCGGCAGTTCGGTGTTGAGACCGGACACGACATCGGTGAGGTCGTCGATGGTCTGTCCGAGCTGCTCGCCGCGTCCGCTCAGGCCCTGCGCCAGTGACCCGAGGGTATTGGCGAGGTCCTGCGGCGGGATGGCTTGCAGCAACGGCAGCAACCCGTCGAGCAGCTGCCCGACCTCGATCGCGTTGCCGCTGGTGTCCTGTCGAAGAACGGTGCCGTCGGAGATCGGCGACGCCGAATCGTTCTCGGGCACGATCAGCGAGACGTAGCGCTCGCCGAACAAGGTCTTCGGCAGCAGCCGCGCAGTGGCATTCGACGGGATCAGCGGAGCCTTGTCCGGATCGATGGCGAGCTGCGAGGTGACGACGCCGTCGACGGTCGACGCCGAGCGCACCTCGCCGACGATCATGCCGCGCACCTTCACATCTGCGTTCATCGGCAGAGCGTTGCCGACCGAGTCGGTTTCGAGGCTGACGTTGACGACCGATTTGAACGTCTTGTTGTAGGAGGTGATGCTCCATCCGAGAAACAGGATGAGTACCAAGAAGAACGCAAGTCCGAGCAGTACTCGCTTCAGTCGCGACGGCGAGTCGATCATCCGGCAACCCTCACTGTGGTGGTCGTGCCCCAGATGGCGAGGCTCAGGAAGAAGTCCAGTACCGCGATCGTGACGATCGCCGTACGTACTGCGCGACCCACCGCGACGCCGACGCCTGCCGGTCCGCCGGAGGCGTGGTAGCCGTAGTAGCAGTGGATCATGATCAGCACGAACGCGAAGATGAGCACCTTGAGGAAGGAATACAGCACATCTTCTGGAGGTAGGAACAAGTTGAAGTAGTGGTCGTACGAGCCGGACGACTGCCCGTTGAAGATCGTGCTGATTCCGCGGGAAGCGACGTACGAGGCAAGCAGACCGACGATGTAGAGCGGGATCACCGCGACGAATCCGGCGATCATGCGGGTGGTGACGAGGAACGGCACGCTGGGCACTGCCATGACTTCGAGTGCGTCGATCTCCTCCGAGATACGCATCGCGCCGAGCTGGGCGGTGAAACCACAACCGACGGTGGCGGACAGTGCAAGCCCGGCCACGATCGGTGCAATTTCACGGGTATTGACGTAGGCGGACAGGAAGCCGGTCAACACCGAGCTGCCGAGCTGTTCCAGGGCGGCGTAACCCTGCAGACCGACGACGATGCCGGTGAAGCCGGACATCATCACGATGACACCGATGGTGCCGCCGATGACGGCGAGCGCGCCGCTGCCGAAGGTGACCTCCGCCAGCAGGCGGAGAACCTCCTTCTTGTAATGGACTGCGGTCTTGGGTATCCACCCGATGGCCCGCAGATAGAACGACATCTGCTCGCCTGCGCGATCGAGCACGTTGAGCGGGGCATTGCCGACGCGCTTGACGCGCATCAGCGTGCGGTCACCGCGACCTCTGGCGATCGTCATCGCGGTTACGCTCCCTTCGCTGGTACGACCTGGAGGTAGACCAGGGTGAGAATGAGGTTGGCGAAGAACAGCAGCAGGAACGTGATGACAACCGTCTGGTTCACAGCTTCACCGACACCCTTGGGGCCGGGGTTGGGATTCAGGCCCTTGTACGACGCGATGATGCCGGCGATGAGACCGAAGATCGCCGCTTTCGCTTCTGCGACATACAGATCGGGTAGCTGAGCCAACGCAGAGAACGACGCGAGGTAGGCACCGGGGGTACCACCCTGCAGGATCACGTTGAAGAAGTAGCCACCGACGATGCCGACGACCGAGACGAGTCCGTTGAGCAGCAGCGCCACGAGGATCATGGCCAGCACTCGCGGAACGACGAGGCGGTGAACCGGATCGATTCCCAGTACCCGCATCGCGTCGATCTCCTCGCGAATGGTGCGAGAACCGAGGTCGGCGGTGACGGCAGAACCGGCCGCACCGGCCACCAGGAGGGCGGTCACGATCGGACTGCCCTGCTGGATGACGGCGAGCACGCTGGCTGCACCGGTGAACGATTCGGCACCGAGCTGCTTGATCAGCGAACCGGTCTGCAGCGATACGACCGCGCCGAACGGAATGGCGACCAGAGCCGTCGGCAGAATCGTCACGCTGGCGATGAACCAGGCCTGCTCGATGAACTCGCGGAACTGGAACGGCCTACGAAAGGTGTTTCGGACCACCTCGACGAACAGTTCGACGATATTGCCCGCTTGTGTCAGAGCGGCGTTCGCGGGCGCGAACGCGGACTTCTTCGATCCCCCCATGTCTGCTATTGACCCCGACCTTGTGTTGGAGCTTGGTAGCCCTGCTGATCATGTCCTTGGTCGTAGCCTTGTTGGCTGTACCCCTGTTGGTCGTAGCCCTGCTGGCCGTACCCCTGTTGGTCGTAGCCCTGCTGGTCGTAGCCCTGCTGGTCGTAACCCTGCTGGTCTGCGTACGCCGGGTAACGCTGCCCCGAGTCGGTGCTGTCGAGGCTCTCCTGGATCGCGACCTGAGCGCTGTGCGGCAGGGTGTGCATGATCTGGCGCACCCGCTCCTGCCTGCGTCCGACGGCCTGGCGCACCGGCGTACCCGGGGTGGCCTTCATCTGCGGCACGATGCCTTCGACGTCGTCGACGCCACCGGCGTGGTGACCGGCGTCGACCATGGCCTGCTCCTGCGCCATCTGCGCCTCGTCCTTCTCTTCCGACATTCCGATCGGCCCGATCATCGTGCCGTTCAGGAATTGCTTGACCACCGGCTCGTCACTGGTGAGCAGCACCTCACGGGGGCCGAACATGACCAGCTGACGACGGAACAGCATGCCGATGTTGTCGGGGACCGTTCGAGCCAGATTGATGTTGTGCGAGACGATGAGGATCGTGGCATCGATGTTGGCGTTGATGTCGATCAATGTCTGCGAAATGTACGTCGTACGAACAGGATCGAGGCCGGAGTCCGGCTCGTCGACGAGAATGATCTCCGGGTCCAGCACCAGCGCGCGGGCGAGGCCGGCACGCTTGCGCATACCACCGGAGATCTCACCGGGCAGCTTGTCCTCGGCACCGAGCAGACCCGTCAGTTCGAGCTTCTCCATGACGATCTTGCGAATGTCGGACTCGGACTTCTTGGTGTGCTCGCGAAGCGGGAAGGCGACGTTGTCGTAGAGGTTCATCGAGCCGAACAGGGCACCGTCCTGGAAGAGCACTCCGAACAGCTTGCGGATCTCGTAGAGCTCACGCGAGGAGCACTGCAGGATGTCGGTTCCGTCGATGAAAATCTTGCCCTGCTCGGGGCGAAGGAGACCGATCAGCGACTTGAGGAAGACCGACTTACCGGTACCGGAAGGACCGAGCAATGCACTGACTTCACCCTTCGGCAGAGTCAACGTCACGTCCTGCCAAATCTTCTGTACACCGAAAGACTTGGTCAATCCTTCGACCGAAACCTCGACTCCCACGCTGACCTCCACAATTCATACACATCGACCCGGATGTGGGTTGCGTCACTGTATCCCATGCACGTGTCCGCTCCGACACAGGAGCTTACCGCCCAGTAAGAACTTCCCCGAGTCAGGCTGTAGAGCTTGCATCAGTGTGGCTCATCTCACGCGAGCCGGTCGGGAAGTCGCCCGAACTGTGACAAGTCCCTGCCGTCGGATTCTGTGACAAGACACAACTGCACCCGGCCGAGACCATTCGGAAAGCTTCGGACTTCGGCGTTCACGAGTAAACAGTGACGCGTTGCCGATGTCCCGGGATCGAGAAGACTCCGTGATCGGTCACAACGCAGCGCGATGCGATCCGCATCGAACACAGGAGAAGGCTCCATCGAACGCAGGAGCAGCCCTCCCCCGAACACAGAAAAGGGCCGCCCTCACCGAAGTGAGGACGGCCCCTTCTGTGCGCTCGATGTTGAGAGCGCGAAGTACGACTGCAGTGAAGCGGTCTTACTTGACGGAGATCTTTGCGCCGGCAGCTTCCAGCTTCTCCTTGGCAGCCTCGGCTGCATCCTTGGCGACCTTCTCCAGGATTGCCTTCGGAGCGCTCTCGACGAGGTCCTTGGCTTCCTTCAGGCCGAGGCCGGAGACGACCTCACGGACGACCTTGATGACCTGGATCTTCTTGTCGCCGGCCGACTCGAGAACGACATCGAACTCGTCCTGCTCTTCGGCTGCCTCAGCCGGAGCGCCTGCTCCGCCTGCTGCTGCAACTGCGACGGGAGCAGCTGCGGTGACCTCGAAGGTCTCCTCGAATGCCTTCACGAACTCGCTGAGCTCGAGGAGGGTGAGCTCCTTGAACTGGTCGAGCAATTCTTCGGTGCTGAGCTTCGCCATGGTGGCGGTCCTTCCTGTAAGTACCTGGCCGCTGATCCGCGACATGGTGTTGGTGTGGAGCTGTTCGCTAATGCCAGCGGATCAGCTTTCGGCGGGAGCTTCCGCCGGTGCTTCTGCTTCTGCAGGGGCCTCGGCTGCGGCAGGTTCGCCGGCAGCCTTCTTCTCCTGCAACGCGAACGCCAAGCGGGCGAACTGCGATGCGGGAGCGTTGAACAGGCCTGCAGCCTTCGACAAGTTGCCCTTCATGGCGCCGGCGAGCTTGGCCAACAGGATCTCGCGAGACTCGAGGTCTGCGATCTTGTTGATCTCGTCCACGGACAGCGTTGCGCCGTCCATGTAGCCGCCCTTGATGATCAAGGCCTTGTTGTCCTTCGCGAAGGCCTTGATGGCCTTCGCAGCGTCGACCGGCTCGCCCTTGATGAATGCAATGGCGGTCGGTCCGACGAACAAGTCGTCGAGGCCGGTGATGCCGGCATCGGCAGCTGCGCGCTTGACCAGGGTGTTCTTGGCGACGGAGTACGTGGCACCTTCGCCGAGCGCACGCCGGAGCTGAGTCAGACCGGAAACCGACAGGCCACGGTATTCCGTGACGACGGCAGCCGTCGAACCCTTGAACTGGTCGGTGATCTCCGAAACTGCGGAGACCTTTTCGGGCTTTGCCATACTTCGCCTCCTCTCGTGGGAAGTTGTGTCGATCGCGAGAGGGCCGGAAAACGACGAACGCCCCGGTGCAGGAAGCACACGGGGCGTGAACAAGTGGCAGCCGAAGCTGCACGACAGGTTCCCTACCGCGTTCTCCTGCGTGGGCCGTCCGAAGCGATCTCGGACCTTCAACCGCACACCTGTCAGGAAATTTCCCTCGAGAAGGCGGTGACCAACGGTCTTGGGTAGAACTTGATTGGGCGGAACGAAAGAAATGCACGCACTGCGAGCACATTCCTTCTGGACCGTCGACCAGGCTACAACACCTCGGGGGTCAACTCCAAAACGATCGGCTACTGCCGCACCCCGTAGACGACCAGGTTGCGTTCGTAACTGCCCACGGTCGCATCGAAATCGCCCGAACAGGTGATCAACCGGATCTCGTCGCCGGGCACCGCGCCGAACACCGACGCCGTCGGGAAGTCCGCCTTGCCGTGGTCGCCGATGCGCTCGATCCGATAGTCCGCTCGGCCACCTGCTTCGTCGCCGACCGTGACGATATCGCCCGGGTTCAGATCCGACAGCCGATCGAACACCGCAGGCCCGGTAGTCGAGTCGACATGCCCGGCGAACACCGTCGGACTGCCGATCCCACCGGGTCGGCCACCGCCGGTGAACCACCCGACGTCGTCGTAGTCGGTGGGTACCTCCATCTCGCCGCTGTCGGCAATACCCAGGCCGACGAGCCCCTCGTCGAGCGCGATGGCAGGAATGCTCAGGCGCATCGGGATCGGCCGATCCCCCACTACGCCGGACAGTTCGGGCGAGGGCACGGGCACGGGCGACGAAGAGGACACCGTCGGGGCCGGCTCAGGTTGTGACGACGGTGGCGACGGTGGCGACGCACCACATCCCGTCACCACCGCCGTCAGAACCGCAGCCGTCAGAACCGCGGCCGCGAGTGCAGCCCGCGTGGGGAGCTTCAGCTCTGCACCCCGCGGGTGCGCCGTGCCACCAACGTCACGCCCGCGACAGCCATCGCGCCGAGGGCTACCGCGCCGACGACGGGAGCTGCGGAACCGGTCGCCGAATCGGATGCCGCGGCGAGCGCCGCGCCGCCACCTCCGGTTGCTACCGATCCGACCGGAATCCGGGTCAGCTGTCCTCGGACCGCTCCGGCCGAGAAGTCGACGGTGTGGGTGTCGGCCGCGAAGCCTGCTGGGTCGGCTTCGATCCGGTCCAACGTGAATCCGGTACCGCTGTCTGCATCGGCACCGGCCGGGGTCAGACCGGTGGTGAACGGACCCTGCATGCAGCCGTTGCTGTTGCGCGGGCCGTCCCCGACGGGGGTCGGGTTCGGGAACGCGAGGCGCGGCGGTCCCGCTGCACCTGCTGCGGCCTGGTGGATATGAGTAGCCGTCTTGGCCGGGCTCATGTAGTCACCTGTCACACCGTTCAGCGAGATGTCGTAGCAGATGATGTCGAGGTCGGAATTGATCCGCAGCGTGAAGGTGCCCATCGCGCCCGGCTGACCCGGAGTGGCCACGCCGTCACCGTTCAGAACCTGATCGGGCGTGGCCATCGCGGTGAATGCGCTGGTGAAACTGTCCGGTTCGGCGACCGGGGTGTCGGCAGCGGCCGGGCCCGCCGAGAACAGCAGCAGCGCCGCCGCGGTGGCCGTACCGCCGACGAGTGCCGTGGCGGATCTACGAACGGACGCCGCCCGGCGTGTAGTGGAACGTGTGATCATCTCGTGTGCCTTCCATGAAAGTATCGGGCAGGCGAGCCCGTACACGGTGTACGACGGTCGGCGCGTAGATGTTCAAATATCGGTAAAGAAATATTCCAGTCTTGGATATGAACGCCTGCGGGGCCGCAGACGTAATCACTGTCATGAGCATCGGGAGCGTGATCGAGCTGAACTTCGATGTCGCGGCCGCATACGACCAGCACGCGTCGGAGATGCTCGGTTACGCCGTCAATGCCCTCCGCGATCGAGCCCTCGCCGAGGATTGTGTGCAGGAGACGTTCCTGCGGGCCTGGCGGGCCAGAGCGCGCTTCGACCCGAGCCGAGGTTCACTTCGCACGTGGCTCTTCGCGATCGAGCGAAACGTCATCGTCGATCTCGTTCGGTCCCAGGCGAGAGTGCCTGCGACGACATCGGACCGGCCCGACGAGCACGAACGCGGACCGAGCGCCGTCACGCGCGACACCACCGCCGACACCGACGAGCGGCTCCGCATCATCGCGGCACTGGCACAGCTCTCGCCCGACCACCGCGAGGTCGTCGTGGCTGTGCACGTATCCGGAAGCAGCTACGCCGAGCTGTCGGAATCGACCGGAGTGCCGGTACGCACGCTCCGCACCCGCGCCTTCTACGCCCTGAAGGCACTACGCAGAAACCTCGACAGAAAGGAGGACCGATGACAGCCTCACCCGATCGGCGGGCAGAGTTGATCGCTGCAGCAGTCGGCGACGATCTCGACAATGCCGAAGCCGACGAACTTCGCGCACTGGCCGCGTCGGACCCCACGGTCGACATCGAGATCGCTGAACTACGCGCGACGACGGAGCAGCTCGAACGCCGGGGCCCGAACCTGCCGTGGCTCGACTCGACTCCGCCGCCCGGACTCCGCGAGCGAATCCTGACCGCCACCCAGAACGCCGGCAACGCCGAGAACACCGTGGTCCCTGAGCGTTCGGACAGCTCCGGATTGCAGCCGGTCGCCAGGCCGCGGTTCGGTGTCAGAAACGGGTCGGCCGGGTTGGCCGCTGCCGCAGCGCTCGTCGGTGTCGTCGTCGGCAGTGCAGCAGTACTGGGCATCGACGCATACCGCTCCGAGCCCGGTGAACCCCAGGTCGTGGTCACCGGACCACCAGGAACTCTCGGGGCCTACGAGGAAATATCGTTCACCACCAGCGGACCGACTGTCGACGTCGAAGGCGGTCTCGTCGCCCACACGTGGGGAACGGAAACCGTCCTCGAAATGGACGGCATCTCCGACGGCGGTCCGTACGACGTCGTTCTCGTCGACCGATCGGGCGTCGACCGGCCGTCCGGCACGTTCCTCGGCAGCACCGTCACCATCGAGTGCCGGATGAATGCCGCCGTCCTGCGCGGCGACGTCGCCGAGATCGAGATCAGGGGTTCGGACGGAGTCGTACTCGCGTCGGCTCAGGTGCCGTCTGCCTGAACGCTTGTCTCGGAACGCAATCCGGGCCACCAATTTCGCTCGCCGAACAGCTTCATCATCGCCGGCACCATCATCATGCGCACCAGAACCGCGTCGAACAAAACGGCGACAGCGAGCGCGAACCCGAACTGTTGGAGTTCGAGAACATCGGCAGTGAGGAAGCTGGCGAACACGGCGATCATGATCGCGGCCGCAGCAGTGATCGGCCTGGCGGTGTGCTCGAGGCCGTCGACAATCGCGGTGTCGTTGGCGCTGCGTCGGTTGCGATGCGAGACGAACACCTCGCGCATCCGGCCGATGAGAAACACCTCGTAATCCATCGACAGACCGAAGACCACGGCGAACACGGTGACGGGCAGATACACCTGGATGTAGCCCGGACTGTCGAATCCGAGTAGCGACGATCCCCATCCCCACTGGAACACCGCCACCGTCGCACCCAACGCCGCGCCGGTGACGAGCACATTCATGGCGACCGCCTTGATCGGAATCACCACGCTCCGAAAGACGATGCCCAGGTACACGAGCGAGAATGCCAGCACCGCGAACACGACCCACAGGAATTTGCTCGAAATCTCCTGGGAGGCATCGACGACGAGGGCGGTGGTTCCGCCGACGGATACGGTGGTGCCGTCGCGGTCTGCGGCAACAACTGCCTGCGACCGGATCGACTCGACCAGGTCGGAGGCCTCGGTCGAGTCGATCGGCACCGCGGGCACCACGATCAGCAGCGTGCGGCCGGAGTCCTGTTGCGCCAGGGCGTAATCGACGCGACCGTCGGCTCGGATGTCGTCGGCGAAGGCCGCGACCGTGGCCGCCTGCATCGGTTCGAGCGGACGGTCACCGCTGCCGGTGAACACGACGGTGATCGGCGAAATCGTTCCAGGAGCGAACTTCTCGGTGAGGACCGTATTGGCCCGGCCGCTCGGCTCCGCGGCAAGGGCGTCGGCTCCGAGGTCCACCCCGTACTGGATGGTCCCGATCGGCACCAGGGCGGCCAGCAGCACGGCTGCGGTGACGGCCGTGTAGCGCCACGGGCGTTCGATGACGTGTCGCGCCCACCGTGACCACCACGTGGGTATCGCGGCATCGTGCTCACCGACCGCCGGAGGCTGAAACCTCTGCGGTAGCGACAGTGTCGAGATTCGCGGGCCGAGGACCGCGAGAATTGCCGGTAGCAGCGTCCAGGCCACCACGACGACGCACGCCACCGTCAGCGCTACGACGAACGAAATACTCTGCACGGCAGGAACATCGACGATCGCCAGAGCACCGAGCGAAATGAGTACGACCAGACCGGAGATGACGATCGTGTGGCCCGCCGTTCCCATCGCGGCCCCGACGGCCGCATTCGTACGCCCCTGACCCGTGGCGTCCCCCGGCAGCGTGGTGCGGTCCATTTCCTCTCGAAATCGGCTGACGATGAAGAGCGCGTAATCGATGCCCAGACCGAGACCGAACATCGACGCCACCGTCGTCACGAGGACGTCGAAGGTCATGACGTGCGAGAGCAGCGAGAACACCCCGAACGCCGCCAACACTCCGATGCCCGTGGTGACGAGCGGCACGATGCCGGCGACCACGGATCCGAGAGCCATGATCAACAGCACGAATGCCAGTGGTAGGCCGATACTTTCGGCCCGCACGGCGTCGTCGGACTCGACTTTGGTCAGATCGACGGTCATCGGCGAGTATCCGGTGACCGCCACGTCGATACCGCCGGCGGATGCCCCGTCGATGAGCTTCTGCATCCGTTCTGCTGTCGCGATCCGGTCGCGAGGGTCGCCGCCGACACCGACGAAAGCCAGCGCCGACGTTCCGTCCTCGGAGATCTGGGGCACGAATCCGGCCGTCTCGTAGGGATCGACGACCCGCAGCACATCCGGGGATTGCCGCAGCGCAGAGACGGTCTCGCCGACGCGTTCGCGGAAAGCGGGATCTGCGACGCGGACCCGATCCGACGTGAACGTGACGACGAGCTGCTCGGACCCGAACGAGGAGAAGTGCTGTTCGACGAGCGCGTCGGCGCGACTCGATTCGGTACCGGGGACGGAGAAGTTGGCACCCACCAACGAGTTCTGCAGTGCCGGATAGAGCGTAGCAGAACCCACCGCAAGCAACAGCCAGACGGCCAGCACGAGCCACCTGTGACGGCCGACCGTCCGCCCCCAGCGGTCACCGATGTCGAGCCTGGTCTGCGCACGGTCGAGCACCACCGTCCGATCGATCATGGCCGAGGCAGCTCGAGATCGCGGTTGTAGATGCGGTACGTCCGGTGCGGAGTCTGCTCCATGCGGGTCAGCACCGATCCCTTCATCCAGGGGCTGTCGTCGAGCACCGGCGCTGCCTCCACCCGGGTGTAGCCGAGATCGCGCATCCGCACCGACAACTCCATGATCAGCAACGACGACACCGCGCGATCGGGGCAGTCCGGATCGACGAACAGCATGTCCACCCGCACCCCGTCGATGACGTCCGTCCGGCTCGGCTTCTTGACGTGCCACAGCGTCACCAGGTCTCGCAGCCACCGCGACTTCAGGTGCGCGGCCTTGGCCGCGGCCTGATTGACGTCCGGGATGCCCATCAGAAATCCGACGGGCTTGCCGTCCAACTCGGCCAGCAGGGTCAGCCGTCGATCGAGAACCGGGAGCATCATCCTCAGCAACTCGAACAGTTCCACGAAGGACAGCGGTGAGAAACCCCAGAAGTTCACGAACGTCTTGTTGTAGAGATCGCGCACGATGCGCGCGTCGCGGCGAACCGTTCGGTACTTCATGGAGCGGAACGTCACTTCCGAACGCGCTTTGATCTTTTCGAAGATCTGCATGTGCCGCGCATATTCGGGGCGGTTGTAGATCACGCACGGATCGTCGAACAGGTAGCTGTAGAAGTCCTTGATCCCCACGAGCCCCCACTTCTCGAAATGGGCTGCGTAGTACAGAGGATTGTGCGGCATGCCCACCAACGGAAGGGCAGGCTCGTCGTCGACGACGATGCCCGCGCTGTAGAACATCGACGGACCGAAAGGCCCGGACATCGCGCCGAGCCCGCGCGCGGCAAGCCACGCCGCTGCGGCATCGAGCAGGCCGGTGGCGACCTCGTGATCGTCGACGGCCTCGTAGAACCCGAAGAAGCCGATGGATTCACCGGTGTACTGGGTGAAGCTCGTGTCGTGGATGGCCACGACTCGTCCGACGACGACCCCGTTCTCGCGTGCGAGGAAGGCCGCGATATCGCGGGTCGACGCGATGGCGACCGGCGGCGAAATCAGGATCCGATCGAGATCCATGGGTTCGTCGGGCAATCGGTACGGATCACCCTGGTAGACGAGATCGGTGACAGCCTTGAATTCGTTCCAGTCCTGGGTGGACTCGACCCGGTCGACAGTGATCATCGTTCCTTCTCACGTGAAGTGTTGTCTGCCACCGGGATCGGTGAGCGGGCGACGACGCTCTCCCCCGCGAACACGTACTGGCCCGGTCGGACGGTGATGGTTTCGGCGAGAGCGTCGGGGACGAACACGTCGCATTGAGACCCGAAGCGGATCATCCCGTACTGCTCGCCGCGTTCGACGGTGTCGCCGACGGCGACGTGCGCGACGATCCGGTCGACCCACAGATCCGCTATCTGTGTCACCGTCACCACCGACCCCGATGAATGTTCGATGGAGATGGTGAGCCGCTCGTTGCTCAGTATGTAGTCGCACCCCTCGTCGTACGGGGTGCGCCGCGTCAACAGGTTCGCTCCCACTCGCGCCATCGACTTGTTGAACGGTGCCGCGGAGCGATGACGCCGCATGCCGATGGCGCCCGAGATCGGAATCCTGTTGCGGTGCACCGAGTATTCGGACATGTAGATCCCGATGAGGTATCCGCTCTCGGTCGCTGCCACACCCGCGATCTCGTCCAGCGGAATGGTTCTGCCCTTCTTGACGGCGAATGCCGTCGAACCCGCGTCGACGCGTTTGACGTACGTGACGAACCCGTCGGCGGGTGCCACCACCGACTGCGGATCGGCCGGCGGAACGCGATGCGGGTCTCGGAAGAAGAACCGGGTGCGCCAGTACAGGAACAGCCCGAACGGCGCCGCCACGGCGACACCCACACCGACGAGTGCTCGTCCGAGCGACATCAGAGATGTCGCTGTTCGTCGATGCTCTCCGACCAGGTCACGAACGCGTCCGCTGCCCGGTGACGTAGCGCACCGGGCAGCAGCCCGATAGCTGCACACACGACGTAGAAGCCAACGGAGAGCACGGCATTGGTGACCTCGTGGCCGAGGGAGAGTTCCCGCAACCGCACCGAGGTCGGCTCGAATCCGTCTGCCACGTCAGTTGACGACAGGGGTGAGCGTCTTGAGCTGGGCCTTTTCGAAGTACAGCTCGAAGAGCCTGCGGTGATCGCACCAGGAGGTGTCGTGGTCGACGGGCAGGATGGCCTCGGGCTTGTGCACCAGCCGCATCAGCTTGTCGATGTTGTCGGCAAGCATGGTCTCGGCGAACCGAGGAGAGATACGGACGCTGACGCGTTCGACGAACTCGTCCCAGCTCACCAGGTCGAGGCCGAGGAGCTCGGCATACAGATCGTGTCCGTAACCGGTCGGGTTACTGGGCAACAATCGGGTGAGCGGGTGGCTCCGCAGTGCGTTGCCGGCCATGACGTCGCACATCACGTCCACCGGGACGTAGTTCATTCCCGGCCCGTCCCAGATCGCGCCGGCGGCGATCGCCAACTCCACGATGCGCCAGAAGCTGTAGACGCGGCCCGGATCGAGGCCCAAGTCGGTACTGCCGAGGATGTAGGGGGCCTCGGCCAGCGTGACGGAGTACGTGTCCGACATCGACAACCACCCGAGCAAGGTGGCGTTGACCCACTTCATCTGGGCGTACCCGGAGTACCACCACGAGTCGGGACGACGGAAGTCCTCGGGCTTCTGATAGAGATGCGCGCCGATGCTGCCGACGTAGGTCAGATGCTTTCGGGCCGAGGTGATGCTGAATTCGAGGATGCGCAGCACGCTGACGAACCAGTCGTCCCGCAGCTCGGCGTAACTCTCGGTGTAGTCGGTCGAGCTGGCGCAGTTGAAGATCTGGCCCACACCGGCGGCGAGCTCGAAATACGCGGCCTTGTCCAGACCGAAGCGGAACGAGGTCGGCGTGCCTTCGACGATCCGAATCTTGTCCGCATCGACCGTGATCTCGTACTGATCGAACGTGCGCTGGAGTCGCCCTCGAGCCGACTCCTCCTCGGTGGGACGAACCACGGCGTACACGACGTCGACGGCGGAGTCCCGGGTGAGACGACCGATCAGATGCGCGCCGAGAAACCCGTTCGCTCCGAACACGAGCGCAGTGTCGGTACGCGGTGGTGCCATGCTCGCGACGCGGCGACGGGTCTCCTCGTCGATGAACGGCCGCAGCGCGGTGGGATCGCCGTTGCTGAGGGCAACGACATCGGCGTACTTGCCGGCAAAGCGAAGCCCCGGGCATTCGCTGGTGATCAGTGCGTCCGCGTGCGGCCAGATAGGCCGTTGCGATCCGTCTCCGAACAGTGCTTCTACGTGCATTCGTACTCCCCTGCAACGGTCGGTGTCCCACATCACTCGGACGGGCAGACGTTAACAACGCAGCGCGCGTCGTAGTCGCTGGTTTCGAAAGTCTGGTACGCCCCACAGCAACGCTCAACCGGCGTTGAGAATGTTCCCAACAAAACACAGAACTGAGGCCGTCTCGTTGGAGCACACCACGACCGATTCGCGTTCCACAGGACAAAGAGGGTCGTTCGAAGGTCTAATCGTTCTCCATGACCGCCGTCGAGCCCCACCCCCTCCTGAGACCCCCGCGCGACCCCAGCGGCGGCGAGGCCGCGCAGGCCTGGGCAGCGATCACGGCGCAGGCTCCGCAGTACCCACGAGTGTCCGTCTCGGCCGACGTGCGCATTCCGATGAGCGACGGAGCGGCCCTACGCGCATACGTCTTCCGCCCTGCCGATGCGTCCGGGCAGCCGGTACCGGGGACGTTCCCGACGGTCCTGAACCTGACGCCCTACAACAAGCTGCTGATCAAAGGCATCGATACGATCCTCGAAACACCGATACTCGGCCGAGCCATCAGGAAGTTCTCGTCGGCGTTCGACCTGACCGGTACCGCGTTCGACGGCATCACCGAAATCACCCGTGTGGTCGCGGGCGGAGCCGCGGATCTGTTGTCGGTCAACCGCCACCTCGTTCGTAGCGGGTACGTCCAGATGATCGTCGACGTTCGAGGAACCGGAAGCTCCACCGGCACCTGGGACGTGCTGGGCACCCGAGAACAACTGGACTCGATCGAAGTGATCGAGTGGGCGCGCCGGCAATACTGGTGCAACGGCAGAATCGGTATGGCAGGCATCTCGTACTCTGCGATCAACGCACTGCAGGCGGCGGCCAAGAGACCCGACGGGCTCGACGCGATATTCGCCGTCGAAGGTTCGGTGGACATCGTTCGCGAGATCTTCGCAACCGGAGGCGCGACCTCGGCGTTCATTCCCCTGTGGCTCGCTGCCGTCAACGGACTCAAATGGGCACCTGCGGTACGAGGAATCGATACCCTCGCCTGGCTTCGCGACCGCGTCCGATCACCCGCGACCGACCTGTTCGATCTGGCCAAAGGCTTTGTCACGGGCAATGATCCACGAATCTACGACGACCCGTACTACGACACCATCGACGCCGTCATCGAGGACATCACCGCACCGACCTTCCTCTACGGCTGCTGGCACGACATCTTCGGCAGCTCCGCCCCGGACATCTACAACCGACTCGCTCTCGAACGCGGCTCCAAACAACTACTCGTCGGCGACGGCTACCACGTCAATCCCGGAATCGGCTTCGGCGAACCGGGATTCCCACCACGACTGGACGTACTCGAGCGAGCCTGGTTCGACAGGTGGCTGTGCGACATCGACAACGGAATCGAGAACTACGGGCCGGTCACCCTCCGACAACAGGGCGGCAATTGGACTGCGCACGGCCGCTTTCCGGCTCCCCAGGCACAGTCGCGCAGGCTGTATCTGTCGGCCGAAGCGTCGAACACCGCCACCCACGCCGCCGGCGACGGCAGCCTCGCCTACGAGCCGTCCACGTCGTCCGGCGTGCTGACCGTACGTCCGTCCCTGCGTGCCGTCGTATCCCGGGACACCACACAGGTTCTCGCCGGTGTCACGGCTCTACTGGGCGGCGGCTTCACATACGACAACCGATTCGCCGAAAGTGCCGCCGCCACGTTCACCACCGAACCCGCCCGCGCGGACGCCGTGCTGTCGGGGCCGATGAACCTGCATCTGCGCGTGATCTGCCATGCCCGAGAAGCATTGTGGGCGATCATGATCTGCGATGTCGCCCCCGACGGTAAGTCGACCGTGCTGAGCAACGGGGCGTTGCTCGCGTCTCGCCGAGCCGTGGACGACGAGCGATCACTGTTCGCACCGAACGGCGACTACACCCGGCCGTACCACCCGCTCACCAAGGCCGCTGTGCTGCCGGTACCCGTCGGGCAGCCCATCACACTCGACATCGACATTCTCGGCACCGAAGCTGTGATCGCGACGGGTCATCGCCTCCGGGTGGCCGTATTCGCCACCGACGCACCACGGTTCATCCCCATCCTGCCGGACCTCGTTCGCACTCGACTGAAACCGCAGGACATCGCGATCGACCCACACGATCCCAGTTACCTGGTGGTTCCGGTGCTGGGTGCCCCCGACTGGTAGGAACGAGAACATGAGAATCGAACAAGGCATCGCGCCGTCGAACTCCATCGACATCGCGTACGAGGACATGGGTTCGGTCGACGACCCCGCCGTACTGCTGATCATGGGTCTGTCCGCGCAGCTGACGCTGTGGCCCATGGACTTCTGCACGCGTCTCGTCGACGCCGGCTATCGGGTGATCCGCATCGACAACCGCGACATCGGGCTGTCGACGAAGATGACGGGCAGGAAGGTGCACGGCTGGCAGATTCTTCGGCTCCTCCGGCACGAACTGGGAATGTCGTCGGACGTCCCGTACACGATCGTCGACATGGCCGCCGATGCGGTCGGCGTACTCGACCACCTCGACATCGACTCCGCGCACGTCGTCGGCGCTTCGATGGGCGGCATGATCACGCAGGTGTTCGCCGGTAGCTACCCGCAGCGAACCAAGTCCGTGTCCATTCTGTTCTCGAGCACCAACGAGGCATTCCTACCACCGCCGGATCCCCGGGCACTACTGCCGTTGATCGGTGGCGTCGGCAAGGACGCCACGAAGGACGAGATCATCGCGCATTCGGCGAAGACGCTCTCCACGATCGGCTCCCCCGGGTTCCGGACCCCGCTCGAGGAGCAGCTCGAGATCGCCCAGGTGATGTACGAACGCAACTACAACCCGTCCGGAGTCATTCGGCAGATGGCGGCCATCACCGGTACCGGAAGCCTCAAGCCCTACGCACAGAAGATCGACGCACCGACGACCGTCATCCACGGGACCGCGGACCGACTGGTGCGGCCGGCCTGTGGCAAGGCCATCGCCCGGGCGGTTCCCGGCGCGGAGCTGACCCTCATCGAGGGCATGGCACACGACCTGCCGGCCGCGTTGCTCGACCGGATCAGCGGCCTCGTGCTGGCCAACTTCGCTCGCGCGAACGCAGCCTGATTCTCGCCAGGACAGAAAGACGAAGGCCGGCCTCCCACAGGGAGACCGGCCTTCGTTCGGAGCTGAAGAAATTACGCGTTCGCGTCGTCCTCGAGGAGGTTGCGAGTGCGGTTGGGATCGACCTGGACGCCGGGTCCGGTGGTGGTCGAAACGGTGACCTTCTTGACGTAGCGACCCTTCGCCGACGACGGCTTCGCACGCAGGATCTCGTCCAGTGCGGCACCGTAGTTCTCGACCAGCTTGGTCTCGTCGAACGAAGCCTTGCCGATGACGAAGTGCAGGTTGGCCTGCTTGTCGACGCGGAAGTTGATCTTTCCGCCCTTGATGTCGTTGACGGCCTTGGTCACATCGTTGGTGACTGTGCCCGTCTTCGGGTTCGGCATCAGGCCACGCGGTCCGAGGACACGGGCGATGCGGCCGACCTTGGCCATCTGATCGGGGGTCGCGATAGCGGCGTCGAAGTCCAGGAATCCGCCCTGGATGCGCTCGATCAGATCTTCTGCACCGACGACGTCGGCTCCTGCTGCCTCGGCTTCAGCAGCCTTCTCACCAGCGGCGAAAACAATAACCCGAGCGGTCTTGCCGGTGCCGTGGGGAAGGTTGACGGTGCCGCGCACCATCTGGTCTGCCTTGCGGGGGTCGACGCCGAGTCGCACTGCGACCTCGACGGTGGGGTCGAACTTGCTCGACGCGGTCTCCTTGGCCAGCTTGGCGGCTTCCAGAGGCGAGTAGAGGTTGTCCTGGTCGATCTTGGCGGCCTGCTCGAGGTAGGCCTTACTGCGCTTTGCCATGTCTTACTGTCCTTCGTTCGAGTTCAGAGTGGTTGACGAGCCTGGCCGGCTCTCCCACGTGTGATGCTTGGAGAGGCTGAAGATCAGCCTTCGACCGTGATGCCCATCGAGCGAGCAGTACCGGCGATGATCTTCGCGGCCTGGTCGATGTCGTTGGCGTTGAGGTCTTCCTGCTTGGTCTTGGCGATCTCGCGCACCTGATCCATGGTCACCTTGGCGACCTTGGTCTTGTGCGGCTCGCCGGAGCCCTTCGCCACGCCTGCAGCCTTGAGGAGCAGCTTGGCAGCGGGAGGAGTCTTCAGCTTGAAGTCGAACGTACGGTCCTCGTAGACCGAGATCTCGACGGGCACGACGTTGCCGCGCTGCGACTCGGTCGCGGCGTTGTACGCCTTGCAGAACTCCATGATGTTGACGCCGTGCTGGCCCAGTGCGGGGCCGACGGGCGGTGCCGGGTTGGCGGCACCGGCCTGGATCTGAAGCTTGATGATCCCGGCTAGCTTCTTCTTCTTCGGGGGCATGTCTTGTTTCCTTGTATTCGCTCGGGTTTCTTGCGGTTGCTACTGCAAGTCTGTGCGGTCGGCTTCTAGATCTTGGAGACCTGGGTGAAGCCGAGCTCGACCGGGGTTTCACGGCCGAAGATCGATACCAGCACCTTGAGCTTCTGCTGCTCTGCGTTGACCTCGCTGATGCTGGCCGGGAGGGTCGCGAACGGGCCGTCCATGACGGTGACCGACTCGCCGACCTCGAAGTCGACCTCGATGGTGGGCTTCGACGTGGTCTCGCTGCCCTGCTCGGCAGTGCCTGCGGCCGCTTTCGCGTCCTTCTTGGCACCTTCCTGAGGCATGAGGAACTTGACGACCTCGTTGATGGTCAGCGGCGACGGACGTGACGTCGCGCCGACGAAACCGGTGACGCCGGGAGTGTTGCGAACCGCACCCCAGGATTCGTCGTTCAGTTCCATGCGGACCAGGATGTAGCCTGGCAGAACCTTGCGGTTGACCTGCTTGCGCTGGCCGTTCTTGATCTCGGTGACCTCTTCGGTGGGAACCTCCACCTGGAAGATGTAGTCACCGACGTCGAGGTTCTGCACACGGGTCTCGAGGTTGGCCTTGACCTTGTTCTCGTATCCGGCGTAGCTGTGAATGACGTACCAGTCACCGGGAGCGCGGCGCAGAGCCGCCTTCATCTCGGCAACGGGGTCTTCGGGCTCTGCAGTGACGTCGACGTCAGCGGAGACCTCGGATGTCTCGTCGCCTTCGGCGGGAACGTCGTCCCCGGCGGCAGCGGCGACATCGGCCTTGATTGCTTCGTCCGTCTCGCGGTCCTGAGCGGCCTGCTCCGCTTCGAGGCCCTGCTTGGTCGCCTCGACATCGGCGTCGAATGCGGCCACTTCGGTGGCGTCGTTGTGCGGCGTGCTCACGTCAGCACCCTTTCTCTAGTTCCTGCTCGGTTCGATCGTCGAAAGTCACGGCAACTGCGTTCGGTCAACCGAACAGCCAGCCGACGCCCTTGATGAACAGCAGATCGAGGCCACTGATGAACGCGACCATGAACGCCAGGAAGACGAGCACGACGGTGGTGTAGGTGACCATCTGCTTCTTGTTCGGCCAGATGACCTTCCGAAGCTCGGCGACGACCTCGCGGAAGAACTGCAGCAGACGCAGAAACACATTCGGTCGCTTGTCGAGCTTGGCCTTGCCGGATCGAGCCTTGCCCGAAGCGGCCTTCGCGGGCGCGGCCTTCGTCATCGACACGCCGGCGGCGCTGCCACGGGACCTGCCGGACGCACGCTTGCCGGTGGGAGCCACTGCGCCTGCAGCGGCATCATCTGCGGTTGTGTCAGCATCGGAGAGACGGCCCTCGGAGCCAGGTGCGACGTCGTCTGGAGCCGAGGAGTTCTCGAACTCCTCCGATCGACCGTCGCGCTTACCGCGCTCCTCGCTCACGTCGTTCCTCTCAGTTGCTGACACCTTGGGCAGGGGCGACAGGACTTGAACCTGCAACCTACGGTTTTGGAGACCGTTGCTCTACCAATTGAGCTACGCCCCTTCGGCCGAAAACTTCTCGGCCGCTCTGGTGTCCACCCGACGCATTCACGCGAACCCACACAACCTCCGAGGAGGACGCGGGCAGCGCACAGCGCTGGATTACCCCAGAAATCTCAGTGTACTGCACACCCTTCGGAACAGATAAATCCCGTCGTTCCGGCAGCTCGGTGGCCGTCCGGATCGACCCATCATCAGGCCAAGCGAACCGTAGCGGTCGCTCGCCCGAAAATCTTCTTGCCCTCGAACTTCGCCACGATAGCGATGACGGCAGTTCTCTCGTCCGCATCCACCGACTTGATCTTGCCGGAGAACTCGACCGCAGCCGCGGAGTCCTCGGACACGTAGACCGAGCTGGTGAAGCGAACGTTGTATTCGGTGACCGCACCGGGATCACCCAGCCACGACGTGACGAACCCGGCACCGAGGCCCATCGTCAGCATGCCGTGCGCGATCACGTTGTCCAGGCCGGCCAGGCGGACGACCTCGTCGCTCCAGTGAATAGGGTTCGGGTCTCCCGAGACACCCGCGTAGTTCACCAGATCGCCGCGCGTGAGCATGACGATTCGCTCCGGCAACTCGTATCCGACGGAGACGTCGTCGAAGCTACGAAGCGCCATGCATGATCACTTCCTTGACCGCGTGCGCGATGTTCTCGTCGACCTCGCCGCCGGTACGCGCGACGATGGTCGTCCACGTCGTCTGCACGACCTCGCCGTTCTGGTCGGTGACGATGTTCTTGGTGGTCATGATGTCGCTGCCACTCATCTGACGGAACGACTCGAGGTGCACATCGCACACCAGTCGATCGCCGACCTGAATCGGGCGGTGAAATTGCAGCCGCTGATCGGTCTGCAGAATCTGGCTCGGGTCGTACCCGGTGATGACCTCTTTGAACATCCGCGTCTGCGCGATGATGCCGACCAGCGAAATGAAGGTCAGGGGCGCGAGGAGACCGTCGTAACCGAGGCCCTTCGCTGCGTCCTCGTCGTGATGCGCGGGATGGAAGTCCTGGACCGCACGCGCGTACTCACGGACCTTTTCGCGGCCGACCTCGTAGAAGTCGTCGACGCGGTAATGAAAACCGACCATGGACGCCGCGTGAGCGGATACATCCATGGCCGGAATTTCAGATGATGCCGCAGCATCGTGTGGTGCTTGTGACACGGTGGAAACGACCTTTTCTACCCTTACAGAAGGGCAGTTGGACCTAGCGAGACTCGCGGTGCGCCCGGTGCGTGCCGCAGTTGGAGCAGAACTTCTTCAGCTCGATGCGGTCGGGATCGTTCCGACGGTTCTTCTTGGTGATGTAGTTGCGGTGCTTGCAAACCTCGCAGGCCAAGGTGATCTTGGGCCGCACATCGGTGGAGGAGGCCACTGGACGCCTACTTTCGGGTAAATCTGATCTGGGTCAATCAGGACTGTTCATGCGTGCTACTTGCCGTGCTTGCCTACTGTGTAGCGGTGACCGGACTTGAACCGGCGACGCAACGATTATGAGTCGTTTGCTCTACCAACTGAGCTACACCGCCTCAGGTGCTCATCGTCCACCATCCCACGAACGGGAGCGCGACGTCGAGCCATCCAATCCAGCGAGCCCCCTAACGGAATCGAACCGTTGACCTTTTCCTTACCATGGAAACGCTCTACCGACTGAGCTAAGGGGGCGGGTGACTACGGGAACTCTCGTTCCGCAGGCTCCACCTCAGAACACGAACAAGCCGTGCGCTGAAGCCTTCAAGAGGTTACACATTCCGAGCACCGACTGCCAAATTGCGAGGTCAGCGGCCCTGATATGTCCTCTTCACATGGAAACCCCAGCGAGAAAATTTCTCGCCGGGGTTCCAGGTGTGGCAGATGTAGGATTCGAACCTACGTAGGCATAAGCCGACGGATTTACAGTCCGCTCCCATTGGCCGCTCGGGCAATCTGCCGTGCTGCGATCGAAGTCCGTGCTGGTCTTCGGCGCGGTGAGAAGAATACAACGAACGTCCCCCCGGAACGCAAACCGGGTGGATACGGTCGGTAGCGGGCCGATAAAGTCCCAGCGGGATGTGGACCGACACCACCGCAGAAACAAATTTTCGATTCGACTGGAGAGTGTGAGAAGTGGCTGATTCGTCCTTCGACGTAGTGAGCAAAGTCGACCGGCAGGAAGTGGACAACGCTCTCGGACAGGCCGCGAAGGAGCTGGCGACCCGCTTCGACTTCCGAGGATCGGACACCAGCATCGAGTGGTCCGGCAGCGGCGAGTCCGAGACCATCGTCATCACGTCCGAATCCGAGGAGAAGGTCAAGGCAGCTCTGGACGTCTTCAAGGAGAAACTGATCCGACGCGACGTCTCGCTCAAGGCTTTCGAGACCAACGACCCGGCCGCGTCCGGCAAGGTCTACAAGGTCACCGGCAAACTCGTGCAAGGCATCAGCACCGAGAACGCCAAGAAGATCTCCAAGAAGATCCGCGACGACGGCCCCAAGGGCGTCAAAGCGCAGATCCAGGGCGACGAGCTGCGCGTGAGCAGCAAGAAGCGCGACGACCTGCAGGCAATCCAGCAGCTGCTCAAGAACGAGGACTTCGGCATCGCCCTGCAGTTCGTCAACTACCGGTAGAGCGCCGCATGTGAGTGGAACCTCGTAGCAGGCTACGAAGTTCCACTCACATGCCGCAGGCTCCGCTCAGTACGGCCGATGGCCGGCCATCCGCTCGAGCCGTTCGATTCGGTCGGCCATCGGCGGGTGGGTGGCGAAGAGCGCGCCCGCCTTGTCGCCGATGCGGAACGGATTGGCGATCATCAGATGCGACTCCGCGGCCAGCCGCGGCTCGGGCGGCAGCGGTGCCAGCTGCACCCCCTGCTCGAGCTTTCGCAGTGCCGACGCCAGCGCCAACGGGTCGCCGGTCAGCTCGGCACCGGACTGGTCGGCCTGATACTCCCGAGAACGAGAGACCGCGAGGCGAACCAGGCTGGCCGCAATGGGTCCCAGCATCGACACCAACAGCAGCGCGAGCGGGTTCGGTCCCCCGTTGCCGCGGCCACCGAAGACGTTGGCGAAGAAGGCCAGGTTCGCCAGACCCGAGATGACCGCCGCCATGGCACCGGCCACCGACGAGATCAGGATGTCGCGGTTGTAGACGTGCGAGAGTTCGTGTCCGAGCACCGCTCGCAGTTCCCGCTCGTCGAGGATCCGAAGAATGCCCTCGGTGCAGCACACGGCTGCGTTGCGCGGGTTCCGCCCGGTGGCGAACGCGTTGGGATTGTTGGTCGGGCTCACGTACAGCGCGGGCATCGGCTGATGCGCCGTTGTCGCCAGTTCCCGCACGATCCGGTACATCGCCGGCTGTTCGAGCTCACTCACCGGCACCGCGTGCATCGACTTCAGAGCCATCTTCGCGCTGTTGAAGTACGCGTAGCCGTTGACGCCGACGGCCAGCACGATCGACCCGATCAGAATCATCGAGTTACCGAACAACGACCCGATGAAGACGATCAGCGCAGACATCCCGACCAGCAGGCCGAATGTCTTCGCACCGTTGGCGTAACTGTTCATCGTGACGGGTGCCTCCTCGTACCGGGTGTTCCTACCCGATTCAACGACGGCACCCCGACGTGCAGTTCCCGACCACTGAGTGGGCGACTACCCCACGCGTTCGACGGTGTAGTTCACCAGTCGGCCCAGGGCGTCGTTGGCCGGTCCCTGCGGCAGCAGTGCGAGCTCGGCGTGGGCGCGGTCGGCGTACTCGCCGAGGGTCTTCTTGGCCGCGACCATGCCGGGTGACCGCTGCAACAGCTCCAGGGCCTCGGTGACCAGGGCATCCTCGGTGACCGGGCCGGCCAGGATCTCGCGGAGGCGGTCGCCGTCGGCACCTTCCTCGCGGAGCGCGAACAGCACCGGGAGGGTGTGCACTCCTTCCCGCAGGTCGGTGCCGGGAGTCTTACCCGACTGCTCGGTGGCCGAGGAGATGTCGATGATGTCGTCGGAGATCTGGAACGCGGTGCCGACAGCGTCACCGAGGCGCTCGAGGCGTCCCACGTGCTCGGCATCGCCGCCACTGAACGTGCCGCCGAAGCGCCCACAGGAGGCGATGAGCGACCCGGTCTTCTCCCACACGACCTTCAGGTAGTGCGCGATGGGATCGTCGGTGCTCTTGGCCCCGATCGTTTCGCGCATCTGCCCGGTGACCAACTCGGCGAAGGTCTCGGCGATGATGCGGACGGCGTCGGGTCCGAGGGTGGACACCAGACGCGACGCATGTGCGAAGAGGTAGTCACCCGCGAGAATGGCCACACTGTTGCCCCAGCGTGAGTTCGCACTCTCGGCTCCGCGGCGCATCGACGCCTCGTCCATGACGTCGTCGTGATAGAGCGTCGCCAAGTGCACCAGCTCGACCACGGTGGCGGCGGTGACGATCGCGGGATCTGTCGGCGACGGCCCCAGCTGGCCGGTCAGCACGGTGAACAGGGGTCGGAATCGCTTGCCGCCGGCCTTCGCCAGATGCAGAGCAGCCTCGGTGAGGAACTCTTCGCCGTCGGACAGTTCGCTGATCATCAGCTCTTCGACGCGCGCGAGACCGTCGGCGACGGATCGAGCGAGCTCCGGGTCACCCAGGTCGACTCCGGCAACGACCGTTACTGCGGTCGCGTCGTCTGTACTCACGATGTTGATCCCTGTCCTGTCGTCGGCGTCGAGCGGCGATGGATGACGGAAACTGCTGCTCGGGTACTACCGTAGTGAACCTAGTGTGCACACTCGCACGACGGTGCCGCCCACCACAGGTGACTATTCCCTCACCGAACCGAGCCCGAGTCGCTTCCCGACGCGCCCTCCAGGGCCAATGAGTGAACGACGTCACCGCTCCGACGGTGAACACCCCCGATGAGCAGGGCCTCGACAACGGTCGACCGAAGGCCCTGACGGCGCAGCACCGCGGCAATCGGGATACTGGGATCTGTGACCTCATCCAATCCGGCCCTGCCCTCCTCGACCGATGTGTTGGTCGTGGGCGCGGGCCCCGCAGGATCGTCCGCGGCAGCGTGGGCAGCACGTTCCGGCCGCGACGTCGTACTCGCCGACGCGGCCGTCTTTCCCCGGGACAAGACGTGCGGCGACGGGCTGACTCCGCGCGCGGTCGCCGAACTCGATCGGTTGGGCCTGGGTGAATGGGTTCGCGGTACCGCGCGCAATCGCGGGTTGCGCCTGAGTGGGTTCGGCCAGGAACTCGAGCTCGAATGGCCGAGCAGATCTTTCCCGGCCGTGGGCAGCGCCGTCCCGCGAACCGAATTGGACGACCGCATTCGCCGCGTCGCCGTCGAGGCCGGGGCTGTGATGGCCGAGGGTGCCAAAGCGGTGTCCGTCACCCGCGACGGAAATGCGGTCCGATCGGTGACGCTGCAGACCGGCGAAGGCAGCCACGACATCGCGTGCCGCACTCTGATCGTCGCCGACGGAGTCCGGTCCACGCTGGGCAAGCAACTCGGACGCCAGTGGCACCGCGACACCGCGTTCGGCGTCGCCGCCCGCGCGTACATCACGTCTGCTCGCAGCGACGACGAATGGATCAGCTCACACCTCGAACTGCGCGACGGCGCAGGCACGCTGCAGCCCGGCTACGGATGGGTCTTCCCACTGAACGACGGCAACATCAACATCGGCGTCGGCACGCTGGCCACCGCCACCCGGCCCGCACCGGGAGCCCTGCGTCCCCTGCTGGACCTCTACACCCAGCAGCGGCGGTCGGAATGGGAACTGACCGGCGAGCTGCGGTCGGTCGCGTCGGCACTGCTGCCGATGGGCGGGGCGGTCTCCGGCGTGGCGGGGGTGAACTGGGCGATCATCGGTGACGCCGCAGCGTGTGTGAACCCACTCAACGGTGAGGGCATCGACTACGGACTCGAAGGCGGCCGCATGGTCGTCGACCTTCTCGATCACGCCGACCTGACCGACGCCTGGCCGACTGTGCTGCGTGAGCACTACGGTCAAGCCTTCTCCATTGCTCGACGCCTCGCCGGACTGCTGACCGTGCCGAGGTTCCTGCCCGCAGCGGGCCCGGTGGGCATGCGCTCGCGGGCACTGATGAAAGTTGCCGTCCGGTGCATGGGCAACCTGGTCACCGAGGCCGACAGCGACCTCGTCGCTCGTACGTGGCGAACCGCAGGAACCACGTCACTGAAAATCGATTCGCGGCCGCCGTTTTCGTAGCCGCGCGCGGACTCAGGGCCGAATTGCCTTGTGCAGAGCCACGATTCCGCCGGTGAGGTTGCGCCACTGCACGTCGGTCCAGCCGGCGTCGGCGATGCGCTGAGCCAACTGCTCCTGCGTGGGCCACGCGCGAATGGACTCGGCGAGATAGACGTAGGCGTCGGGGTTGCTGCTCACCGCGCGAGCGACTTTGGGGAGCGCCTTCATCAGGTACTCCATGTATGCCGTGCGGAACGGGCCGAAGACCGGGGTGGAGAATTCCGAGACCACAAGACGCCCACCGGGTTTGGTGACTCGGGCGATTTCGCGCAGACCTGCATCGAAGTCGGAGACATTGCGAAGACCGAACGAGATGGTGGCGGCGTCGAAACTGGCGTCGGCGTACGGAAGCGCCATCGCGTCACCGGCGACCATCGGCACTCCGCGGGAGAGTCCGGCTCGGAGCATGCCCTTGGAGAAGTCGGTGGCGACGCACCAGGCCCCGCTGCGTCCGAGTTCGACGGTGGAGACGCCGGTGCCGGCGGCGAGATCGAGGACCCGCTCGCCCGGCTTCAGGTCGAGGGCTCGGCGGGTCAGCTTGCGCCAGCTGCGGTCCTGGCCGAACGACAGAACGGTGTTGGTGATGTCGTAGCGTCGGGCGACGCCGTCGAACATCGACGCCACCTCGTGGGGCTCTTTTTCCAGGGTTGCGCGCGATGTCGTGGCCACGAACTCCAGCTTACTCAGGCTGCTTCGGTCACCCGTGGCGCTGTGATGCCTTGCACGTCGTAGTAGTGGGAGATCAGCTCGTCGCAGATGGCAGGCCAGGTGCGGTGCAGAACCGATCGGCGGGCGGCGCTGCCGAAGCGGGCGCGGGTGGCGGGTTCGGCGAGGGCACCGACTGCACTGGGCAGCAGCTCGGTGAACTTGTCGACCGGCAGTAGGTAGCCGTTGCGGCAGTGCGAGACCAGATCGCGGGGTCCGCCGGCGTCGGGACCGATGACGGGCACTCCGCTGGCGAGGGCTTCTTGGACTGCCTGACAGAAGGTTTCGTGTTCGCCGGGGTGGACGAAGATGTCGAAGCTGGCGTAGGCCTGCGCGAGTTCGTCGCCGCCGAGTTGCCCGGTGAAGATCGCGTTCGGCATCAACGCCTGCAGTGCTGCAGTATCGGGTCCGCCACCGACGATCACCAGCTGGATCGACGGATCTGCGGCCAGCACGGCAAGCCGTTCGACGTGCTTCTCCGGCGCGAGCCTGCCGACGAACCCGACGATCAACTTTTCGCCTGCTCCCCATCGGCCGCGAAGGGTGGCCGACGCGGCCGAGGGCGCGAACCGAACCGCGTCCACTCCCCTGGCCCACCGGTGTACGCGCGGGATGCCGTGCTGCTCGAGAGCGTCGACGGCCGAGGTGGACGGTGCCAGAGTGCGGGCCGCTCCGCGGTGCAGTCTCCTGGTCCAACGCCACGCGGCCTTCGAGGTCAAGCCGAGGCCGTAGCTCGCGGCGAATCCTGCGACATCGGTCTGGTAAACGGCGACGGCAGGCACGTCGAGGCGGTTGGCGGCGGCCAGGCCGCCCGCTCCGAGCAGGAACGGGGACGCCAGATGCACGACGTCGGGCGCGAAGGTCCGTAGCGCCGAGACCATCCCGAGGCCAGGAACACCGACCGGCAGGGAGCTGACCTTCGGCACCATCACGGACGGCACTCGGTGGACCGGGACGCCGTTGTGCCAGGTCGCCGCTCGCGGTCCCGACGGGTTGTCGGGGGCGACGACGATGGCGTCGTGCCCGGTCTTCTCGAGATGTTCGAGGACACGGATCACCGAGTGGGTGACGCCGTTCATGTTGGGTAAGAACGATTCCGCAACGATGGCTACTCGCACGGTCCTCAGTGTGGGTGGCCACGCAGTCGCCCAGGCATGGACAACGTTACGTGTGGGCCAACGTCACACGAATTGCTCGACGACCCACGAGGGACTCGGGTTGGTGCGGTGTTCGGTGCCCACGAACACCGTCGGAACCGTCTCGTCCCCGTCGTTCACCGACCGAACCCGCGCTGCGGCAGCAGCATCTGCGCGGATGTTCGTCCACACGGCCTTCTTTCCGCGGAGGACCAGCGCAGCCCGCAGCCGAAGGCAGAAGATGCAACCGGGACGCCAGTAAATCAGCGGCACCGATTTTTCGGTCGCAGCCACTCGAGACGCGTCGTCGGATGCAGAGCGCGGATACAGCACCGGAGTCGTCAGGACGAGCAGGAACACCACCACGAGCACCATGATCACGATCGAGGACGCGACGTTGCCGAAGTTCACCAACGCGAACCCGGCCACTGCGGCGACAGCAGCGATGACCCACTGCCTGGCCTTACGCATCCTGGACCTCCATGCGCTGGGCCTCCTTGCGACGTAACCAGAACAGGGCAGGCCCGGCGATGAGCCACGTGACGACGATGACCGATCCGGCAGGAACGATCGCTACCGCGGCGTCACGGCCGGCTACCCGCACCAGTAGGTCGCTGTCGCTGTCGTTGTCGTCGGAGTCCGCCTTGTAGTACTCGACCTCGATGCGCTGACCCACGACGAGGTTGGTGGGGTACAGCACGCCGAGTCTGGGGTTGTGGGTCACGCCGTCGGGGGTGATGAAACTGACCGCCGAACGCAATTTGCCCGCCGAGAGCACCTCGGCCGTCGCGACGCCCTTGTCGGAGTCGATGGTGACGTCGTTTCGCCAGGCACCGACCACCAAGAGGACCGACAGAACCGAGATGGCGACCGCGACCACGAGCACGACCAGCCGGATTCTGTGCAGAGTTCGGCTGCCCCTCTCGGTGTCGGTCACAGCATTCAGGTTACTTCGCGGCCGGTTCGCCTCCGCTCCGGTAGCCTCTGTGCTCATGTCGCGCAGCTTCGAGTTCACCGTCGAATCGTCCAATCCGCCCGCTGACGTGCATGCCGCACTCACCAGTGAAGACCAATGGGCCGCTCGCTTCGCCAAGGCGAAGAAGACGGACGGGTACGAGATGACCAAGCACGACGACGGCGGCTTGACCGTGGACATCACGGAGGAGGTCGGCACGTCCGAACTGCCCGGGTTCGTCACGAAAGTCATCAAGGGCAAGCTGATCGTCTCGCGTACCGACCACTGGGGTCCGCTCGAAGGCGACCACGCCGAGGGCACGCTGGTCGGCGGCACCACGGGTCTCCCCGCGAAAGTGAACGGCACCCTCTCGCTTCGCCCCGACGGCACCGGAGCGAAACTGGTCGTCAAGGGTGAATCGACGGTCAAGATTCCGCTCGTCGGCGGCAAGATCGAAGACCTGATCAACAAGATGATCAAGGACATGATCGATCAGGAAACCGGCGAAACACTCGAATGGGTTGCTGCGCAACAGAATTAGAGACGGGCCCGGATCGCTGCGTGTAGGTCGCGCAGCCCGGACCGATCCGTGGTCACTTCCAACACGCGGATTCCGTCGGCATGGCCGGTGAGTTCGGTTGCCAGATCGGCCAAGTCGACCAGGTGGTGCTCCACGCGGTAGGCCCCGCACAACGCTCCCAGGTCCATTCCGTGCGGTGTTCCGAACACCCGCTCGAACACACCCGCGTACTGCGGGTCGCCCTGTTCGAGAAGCTCGAAGATGCCGCCGCCGTCGTCGTTGGCGACGACGATCGTCAGGTCGTCCGGACGCGGCTCACCGGTGCCGATGAGTAGACCGGCCGCGTCGTGCAGGAACGTCAGATCACCGAGAAGTGCCACGGTGCGGCGCTTTCCGGCCATCGCCGCACCGATGGCCGTCGAGACGGTGCCGTCGATGCCGGCCACGCCACGATTGGACAGAACCTTCACGCCCGGGATCGGAGTAGAGACCAGGGCCGCGTCGCGCACGGGGTTGGAGGCTCCGAGCACCAGCTGATCTCCGGGCTGCAATGCCGACATCACCGCGTCGGCAACGTGCAGACCCGTCGGCTTGGGGTGCTCTCGAAGTTGTTGGTGCACAGCCTTTTCGGCGCGTTCCGATACGGCAGCGCAGCGCGCGATCCACGCGGGATCGGGTGCGCCGGTGGTCACGGCACGCGTGCCGGTGGCCAGTACGTTGCCCGAGACGTCGGGCCAGCGCGGGCCGGTGGTGAGCGCGATGACGTCAACCGCCGGATCCGCGAGCAGCGCTGACACCTGCCGGTGCAGGGTCGGGCGACCGGTGATGACGGCTTGACGCGGCTTCAACTGCGCCAGAGCCAAGGGGTGCAACGCAATTCCGTGCAGTGGCGCGGTCGGCTCGGCAACGGTCGGCAGCCCGGCCAACTCCGGACGAACGGCTCCGCCGTGCCCGGACACGACGACGGTGTCGACCGACAGATCGAGTTCGACCGGCACGTCGAGGGTCGCCTGGGTGGTCGAGGTCCACGGCATCCCGTCGGGACGTCCTTCGGGCCGAGCCCCCGGATCGCCGAGGGCGGGAACCAACGGTTCACGCAGTGGAATGTCGAAGTGCACCGGCCCGGCGTTGCCCGAGCGCGCACCTCGCGCAGCAGCGATGACCCGCGAGACCGCGCTGCGCCACTGACTGTTCTGCTTGGGTCCTTCCTCGGCGAGCCCGAGGCTGATCGTCGCGCGGACCTGCGAACCGAACAGACCCAACTGCTCGATGGTCTGGTTGGCACCGGTGCCGAGCATCTCGTACGGCCGGTTGGCACTGATGACGATCAGCGGGATCCGGGCGTAGTTCGCTTCGAGCACCGCGGGCCCGAGGTTCGCCACCGCTGTTCCCGACGTCATCACCACCGGGACAGGTTGGCCGCTGCCCAGGCTCAGTCCGATGGCCAGGAATCCGGCGGTCCGCTCGTCGATCCGCATGTGCAGTCGTAGCCGTCCGGCCGCGTCTGCTTCCTCCAGAGCGAAGGCCAACGGGGCGTTGCGCGAGCCGGGACAGAGCACGACGTCTTCGATCCCGCTGCGCGCCAGTTCGTCGACGACTGCAGTGGCCTGAGCGGTGGACGGATTCACAGTTTCCAGAGTGTCAGATGCTCCGGTCGGCCGCCGCAACCGGGCTTTGACAGTATTGAGACGTGCGTACAGTCTTCCGGCCCGACGAGGTCTCCTCCCGCCGCTTCTACCAGCTACTGACCGCGTCGGTGGTCCCCAGGCCCATCGCCTGGATCTCCACGGTCTCGGCCGACGGTGTGGCGAACCTCGCGCCCTACAGCTTCTTCACCGTCTCGTCCGTGGAACCGCCGGTCGTCCAGTTCACGTCCGTGACCCGCAAAGACAGTCTGCGCAACATCGAGGCCACCGGCGAGTTCGTCGTCAATCTGGCCACGGCACCGTTGGTCGATCAGGTCAACGGCAGCTCGGCGAGCTTCGAGCACGGCGTCAGCGAGTTCGAGGCCGTCGGCATCGAGAGCGAACCCAGTGCGATCGTCACGCCGCCGCGTGTAGCTGCCGCCCCGATCGCCATCGAAGCCACGCTGCACCGCGTCGTCGAGGTGGGAAACTGCTTCGTCGTCATGGGTAGCGTCGTCGCAGTGTCCGTTCGACCTGAATTTCTCGCCGAGGACGGCCTGCCCGAGTTCGAGACCATCGCTCCGCTCAGTCGACTCGGCCGTACCGAGTGGGGACTGCCGCCCGAGGTTCGCGAGATCGAGCGACCTTCTTGATTCGCTGGCTGCTGCTGGTTCTCGTCACGGTCGCACTGACCGTCGGGGCCGATGCACTCGGTGTGCCGTCGGCTGCGTTGTTCGTTGCACTGTTGGTGGCGATCGTGTTCGCGCTCGCCGGGTGGGCTCCGACGACCGGAACCGAGCGAGCGCCGCTCCCCCGCAGACTCGGCATGGCGGCGCAGGCAATCCTCGGCGTCGAGATCGGCACGCTCGTGCAGAGCGACACTCTGAGCTCGCTGGGCGATACCTGGCTGCCGGTACTGCTGGCATGCATCGGCACCCTGTTGCTGTCGATCGCGGCCGGCGCACTGTTGGGGCTTCGTAAAGACATCGATTCACTGACCGGTTCGTTGGCGCTGGTCGCGGGCGGAGCCTCGGGACTGGTGGCGATCACCCAGGAGTTGGGCGGCGACGAACGCGTGGTCGCGGTGGTGCAATACCTGCGTGTCGTGCTGGTGACCACAACGCTGCCGCTGGTCGCAACCCTGGTGTTCGACGCCCAACCCGGACAATCGTCGGTCACCGCCGACGTGCACGAGGCGCTCTGGATCGACCTCGCCTTCGTCGTGATCTGCGGCGTCATCGGCGTGATGCTGGCCAAGATGATCCGGCTGCCCGCCCCCGCCCTGCTCGGCCCGCTGATGATCGCCACGCTCGCCGACGTGCTCGGCGTCTCGTTCGACGCGTCCGTCCCGACGCTGTTGCTGTGGGCGGCGTACATCGTCATCGGCTGGCAGGCCGGACTGCGATTCACCGTCGCCAGCTTGAAGTCGATCTCGCGGGTCCTGCCCGCATCGCTTATGTTGATCATCGCCGTCACCGTCTGCTGCGCGATGCTCGGCCTATGGCTGGCGTCCGCGACGGGGACGAGCGGCTACGAGGGATACCTCGCGACCACTCCCGGCGGGGTGTACGCGGTGCTGGCCATCGCCGCGTCGACCGGGGCGAACGTCACCTTCGTCGTGGCCGCCCAGGTGATCCGCGTGTTCATGATGTTGTTCGCAGTACCCGTCGGAGCCAAGGTGGTCCAGCGCTACCGGCGCGGTCGGCCCGAGTGAGAGATCGACGGAACCCCATCGCAGATTAGGGTCGGCTAACCTGTGCGGCATGGGTAAGTACCTCAAACCGGAGAACCCCGCGTTCTACCGACTGACCGTGCTCGGGAGCGACCGAATCAGCCCCAGCTTCATCCGGGTAACCCTCGGCGGCGATTCTTTGTCGAACTTCCGCTACATGGGCTACGACCACTGGTTTCGTCTGTTCCTGCCGCAGCCGGGCCAAGACGAGCCGCGCATCCCCAGCGCCACCTCGATGCTCTGGTACGCCCAGTATCTGACGTTCTCCAAAGACACCAAGCCGGCGGTCCGCAACTACACGGTCAGCCGATACCGCGCTGCGGGAGAGGGCACGTACGGCGACGGCCCGGAGCTGGATGTGGACTTCGTGGTGCACGGCGAAGTAGATGGTGGCGGCGGAACCAGTGGTCACAGCGGGCCGGCGTCGTCGTGGGCTACCAGGGCGGTCCCAGGCAATCGCGTCGCGATCTTCGACGAAGGGCGCATCTGCACGTTCGAGGGACAATCGAGTTGGCAGTTGCTCGTCGGCGACGAGAGTGCTGTCCCGGCGATTCTCGGCATTCTGCGGTCGTTGCCGGCCGACGTTCGGGTCAAGGCCTTCGTCGAAGTGCCCACCGAGGCCGACATCCAGAAGCAGGACGTGCAAGCAGGCGTCGAGATCGAATGGATCGTGCGCCCCAACCCGCTGGCCAAGCCGGGCGAGGCCGCGTTGGCCGCGGTGCAGAAAGCCGAGCTTCCGGACGGCGATCCGTTCGTCTACGTGGCAGGGGAGCAGGGGCTGGCGACGGGCCTGCGTAGATACCTGGTGAACGAGCGTTCCGTACCCAAGTCTCGGATCTGCTTCACCGGATACTGGAAGTTCGGTAAAGCCGCCCCGTAGCCCTCGATTAGTGTGACTTCACATGCCCGGCTCCGGAAAAGGTCATACCGTCGTCACCGACTCGGCAGCAGTCGACAGCGCACCGTACGCATCGTTGCGTGCGCGGCCACTCCCCCGAGCCGAACGATACGAGCTGGGTCGACGCCTGCGCGACAAGGTCCCGATCGCATCGCTGGGCGAGTGGACACCGCCGCCGGATCGCCCGGACCCGGTGCAGCAGATCGAGTACTCGCACCAGGGCCGGATCGAATGGCTCATCCCCACGCGCCTCGAGCGCATGGTCGAATCCCCGTACGGCTTCCTGCGCGGGACGGCCATCGTCATGGCCCGTGACGTCGCGATGCTGCCGTCCACCGGCATCAACCCGGTGATCAGCGGCGACGCCCACCTCGGAAACTTCGGCTTCTACGCCTCCCCCGAACGCGACCTCGTCATCGACCTCAACGACTTCGACGAAGCACACCCGGGTGCCTGGGAATGGGATCTACGACGCCTCGCCGCGAGCATCTGGGTGGCCGGCCGACAGAACGGACGCAGCGAGGATCGGTGCCGCGATGCCGTCGCCGCCTGCGTGTCCGCGTATCGAATCGAGGTCGCGCGCCTCGCCGACGAACCGCTGATGTCGCGGTCGTTCCAACGGTTGACGGCCGAGAAACTGCAACGGGATGCCACTGCGGGATCGTTGCGCAAGGAGATCAAACGCGCCACCAAGAAAGCGCGTCGACGCACCAGTGACCGCGTCCTGCCGCGATTCACCGAGGAACACGAGGGCACTCGCAGGATCGTCGAGGAGCCGCCGATCACCACTCGTATCTCGGCCGAGGACGAGGAGTTGCTGGCCGTCGGGCTGGACCAATACCTGGGCACCCTCACCCCGCATTGGCGTCGGGTGCTGGGGGGATACACGTTGATCGACGTCGCGCATCGCGTCGTCGGAGTCGGCAGTGTCGGGCTCCGGGCGTACGTGGCACTGCTCGAAGGCACCAGCGCGGACGACGTCGTGTTCCTGCAGCTCAAGCAGGCCAGACGGTCGGTGCTCGCCCCGTACGTGCACGGCGAATCGGCCTGGCACGACCACCAGGGACAACGCGTGGTGGAGTACCAGCAGGATCTGCAGACGGTCAGCGATCCACTGCTGGGGTGGTGCACCATCGCCGGACGGCAGTACTACGTGCGGCAGTTCCGCAACATGAAGGGGACGATCGACCTCTCGTCGATCGATGCACCCGCGCTGGTGGACTACGCGCGGGTGGTGGGTCGACTACTGGCGAAGGGACACGCTCGCACCAGCGGCGCGTCGATGATCTCGGGATACACGGGCGATTCCGATGAACTCGACGTCGCACTGTGCCGATTCGCGCGACTCTACGCCGACCAAACCGAGGCCGATTGGGAGTGCCTGCGGCAGTGGCGTGGTTGAGTGCCGCAGGGGGCACATAACCACGCCACTGCGCGGAGCGCACTAGGCGTGCTTGGCGACCAGATCGCCGACGCGCGGCAGTGCCTCGGTGACGTTCTTCTTCGCCGAGCCACGCAGGCTGCCGTAGAACTTCTTGACGACGGACTTGTCCGTCTCCTCGATGCGCGCATCGGTGACCGAGAGCAGAGCGTCGGACGCGGCATCTCCATTGGCGGCGAGATACTCACCGAACGTGCCCTGCGGGGCGGCGTTGTACGACTGCCAGAACGGATCGAGCTTGTCGACGAAATCGGGCCACAGAGCCGAGACCGCATTGTCGATGTAGGACGGACCGACCTTCTTCACTGCGCCGTAGCCCCCCTTGACCGCGAGGCCACTGGCGCCCTTCTTGTCGGCTACCTCGGCGTCGATCAATGCCAGCACGTCGACGCGCAGAGCGTCGGCCTTCGACTCGTCGAGCAGCGAATCCTTCAGTGCAGCAACCACTTCGAACTTCCTCCCAGATGTGTCGGCGGCCCCACGCGGACCGGGCGCAACACTACCGCAGCAGTGCGTGGCAGCGTCGCACTCGCTCGATCCACCACTGCGTGCGCTCGGCGTCGGCACCGAGTTCGATCAACGCGTGCGGATCCGGCTCGACGCTCTGGACCGGATACGTTCCGTCGACCACCTCGGGTGCCGGTGCGACGTCGCGAACGAACAGACTGCCCGTCCCCAGTCCGCAGGCGAATTCGAGATGCGGCAGCGCGGCGGCAGCGGCGAGCCCCGAGGCGATGCCCACAGCCGAATCGAGTGCACTCGACACGACCACCGGCACGCCGTACTCCCCCAGTTCGCCGGCCAGTTCGAGCAGTGCGCGCATGCCACCGAGCGGAGCGACCTTGAGTACCGCGATGTCCGCGCCGCCGGCCCGCACGACCTTCATCGGATCCTCGGCCCGACGGATGCTCTCGTCCGCGGCCACCCGAACTCCCGGAGCCCGTCGCCGCAGCTCGACGAGCTCGGCAACCGTGGCGCACGGCTGCTCCGCGTATTCGAGTGGCCCGTCCGCAGTGAGAGCAGCCAACGCAGTGACTGCCTCGTCGACGGTCCAGCCCCCGTTGGCGTCGATCCGCACCCGCGGCACCAGCTCGCGCACCGCACGAACGCGAGCCACGTCGTCGGCCAGGCTCTGCCCCTTCTCGGCCACTTTCACCTTCGCCGTTTCGGCCCCGGGTGAGCGGCTCAGCACGCCCGCCACATCGGAGGCGGCGACCGCGGGCACGGTCGCGTTGACCGCGATGCGTCGACGCACCGCATTCGGCGGGCCATCCCACGCGGCCTCGATCGCCGACGCCAACCACGGGGCGGACTCGACGTCGTCGTACTCGGGGAACGGAGAGAATTCACCCCACCCACCGGGACCACGAATCAACATCACCTCACGGGTGGTGATCCCACGGAACTTCGTCCGCATCGGCATCGAGAGCACGTGCGCACCGTCGAGCAGATCGTCGATCGGGGGAATCATTGCTGCCCCGGGAGCAACTGCACCATCAGTGCCTCGCAGTCGGCCAGCAGGTTGCCGTCCAGATCCGTCAGCCTCGCGCTGATGAACGTCTTACGACCCTCCACCTTGTCCACGGCACCCTCGACGACCAACTCGGTGTTCAGTGGGGTCACCTTGCGGTAGTTGATGTGCAGATATGCGGTCCGGCTGATGGGCCGACCGTACGCATGCTGGATCAGGCCGAAGAGGTCGTCGAACAGCAGTGGAAGGGTGCCCCCGTGCGCGGCGGCGTTGCCACCGAGGTGGAAGCGACGGAACATGCCACGGCTACGGACGCCGTCGGCTGCGAATTTCTCGATGATCCACGGCGGCAGCAGCAGCGAACCCCGGCCCGGCAGAGCAGGTACCCGCCCCGCGGTCTGCTTGCCTTCGGCGACCACGTGCGGCTCCAACAACTCGATCAATTCTCGAGTCTTGCTCGCGGCTGCCTCGGTGACGTCTGCGGGCAACGACGTGGACACCGCGAGATCCTGGACCGTGCGCAGTGCCTCGAGCAACTGTCCGTATTCCGGCCCCACCTTCGCCGGAACGAAACGCGGGAAGCCGCCGTGGTGGTCGTAATCGGGGTCGGAACTGCGGTCGAGCTGCATCGGATCGGTCATGACCTGCACGCTAGCTGCATCACCCGGCCGCAACGGATTCAGCCCTCGCCACCGTTAAGCTGGCCCACGTGACCTTCACTCCCGCACTGTGGCGTCCCGTTCCCGGCTTCGAAGATCTGACCGACATCACCTATCACCGCCACGTGTCCGACGCGACCGTGCGGGTGGCGTTCGATCGTCCCGAGATTCGCAACGCTTTTCGGCCGCACACCGTCGACGAGCTGTACCGCGCGCTCGAACACGCACGCGTGAGTTCGGACGTGGGAACGGTGCTGCTCACCGGAAACGGGCCGAGCAGCAAGGACGGCGGCTGGGCGTTCTGTTCCGGCGGCGATCAGCGCATTCGCGGACGAAGTGGCTACCAGTATGCGGACGGTGAAACGGCCGAGACGGTCGACAAGGCTCGCGCGGGCCGACTGCACATTCTCGAGGTGCAGCGGCTGATCCGCTTCATGCCCAAGGTCGTCATCTGCCTCGTCAACGGGTGGGCAGCGGGTGGCGGGCACAGCTTGCACGTGGTGTGCGATCTGACGCTCGCGAGCCGCGAGCACGCTCGCTTCAAGCAGACCGACGCCGACGTGGGCAGCTTCGACGGTGGTTACGGCAGTGCGTACCTGGCCAAGATGGTCGGGCAGAAGTTCGCCCGAGAAATCTTCTTCCTCGGCGAGACGTACTCGGCCGAGGAAATGCACCGCATGGGCGCGGTGAACAAGGTGGTCGATCACGCCGAACTCGAGAACACCGCCATCGAGTGGGCCGCGAAGATCAACGCCAAGTCGCCGCAGGCGCAGCGGATGCTCAAGTACGCGTTCAACCTGCAGGACGACGGTCTCGTCGGCCAGCAGTTGTTCGCCGGTGAAGCCACCCGGCTGGCATACATGACCGACGAGGCCGTCGAGGGACGCGATGCGTTCCTGGAGAAGCGCGAGCCCGACTGGTCGCCGTTTCCTCGATATTTCTGACGCTTCGTGACCCCGAACTCACATCACCGCGATCGCGGTACTGCCGCGGGTGCTCTGTGGGCCTGGTTCACGCAGCCGTACGACTACCGCTGGATGGCGGACTTCCAGAACTCGCGGCCCACCGGAAAGCTCATCCGATGGGTGATGGCGATCCTGACGCTGAACTACGGCGCTCTGGCGGTGGTGGCCCTCTTCTCCGACGGTGCCACGCGGAACGCCGCGGCAATCGGCTGGAAGGCATTCCTGGTCGTCATGGCGGTGGCGGTCGCGGCCGCGTGGATCGTCAAGCCGTTCCCGGGTCGTCTCGGGGTGGTGGCATTCGCGGTGTTCGCCGATCTGGGCACCGCGTCGTCCATCCTCGTCAACCCGATCGCCGACGCGATCCTGACGTGCGCGCTGTTCGCCGTCATCGGCACGTTCTGTACGTTCTTCGTCAGTCCACGGTGGCTGGTGGCTCACCTGATCTTCTCGGTGGCGTGCACCATCGCTGCCTCGGTGGCGACGTACCGCACCGGCGACGTGGACGTCGCGTCACTGATCTTCCGGACCGACGTGGTGTTGCTCGCGATCGCCGGGGTGCCGCTCACCTCGCATTTGTTGGTCACCGTGTTGACCGACGACGCCCGCAGTTCGTTGCTCGACCCGCTCACCGGGTTGCTGAATCGGCGCGGGCTCGAATCGGTGATCCACGACGTCTGGTTGCTCGGCCGCGAGGAGGATCGCTGCTCGGCCGTCGTGGTCGTGGACATCGATCGCTTCAAAGCCGTCAACGACGACTACGGGCACGAGGAGGGTGACGCCGTCATCGTTCGCGCCGCCGAGCGTCTGGGCGCACACATGGGTAGATACGGCGTGATCGCACGCACCGGCGGCGAGGAATACCTCGCGGTGGTCTCGACGTCGCGCCTGCACATCGATGCGTTGATCCATGGTGTTCGACGAGCCATGCGCGATCCCGACGACGGCGTCGCCGTGACGGTCAGCGTGGGGGCAGCCATCCTGCACGCGAGTTCACCCCTGTGGGAGCAGAACCTCGACCTCGTGACGCGGGCGATGCGGGTGGCGGACTCGATGATGTACGAGGCCAAAGCAGCCGGCGGAAACCGGATCGTCACGACGGTGCTGTGATGCCACTGATCGATGCCACTGATCCGGGTCGTTCCGCAGGCTCCACTCTCGCTGTGACCATCCTGCGGCAGTGATGGTCGGTTGCGTGATATCCATGCGAGGTGGACATCCTCGCTGCACGTACCATCCTGCGCCCGGTCGACTACCGGAAGACCCTCGAGTTCTATCGAGACGGCCTGTCTCTTGCGGTGTGCCGTGAATATCCCGGCGGCACGGTGCTGTTCGCAGGCCAAGGGTTGATCGAGATCGCAGCGCACGGTGGCACCGAGGAGCCGGGTTCGTTCTCCGGGGCACTGTGGCTGCAGGTGCGCGACATCGATTCTGCCACAGCGGAATTGGAGCAGGCCGGCATTGCGATCGTGCGGGCGGCGACCACCGAACCCTGGGGACTCATCGAGATGTGGATCGAGGATCCCGATGGAATCCCCATCGTGCTGGTGCAGATTCCGCAGGACCACCCACTCCGCCGGGATACTCGCTAGCCACCCGAGACGGTTCGCAGTACCGCCGACGCCGATTGCGGCCTCGACCACAGATATCCCTGCGCCAGAGTGCATCCGAGATCGAGAGCGGCGTCGGCCTGAGCTCGACTCTCGATCCCCTCGACGATCATCGTCAGCTCCAGATCCTTGGCGACCGAGGCCAACGACTTGATCATCGCCCGACCGGCCACGGTGTCGATGAACCGCGTCAGATGTCCGTCGATCTTGATGCCGTCCGGTTGCAACGTCACCAAGCGTTCGAGAGACGACCAGCCGGAGCCGAAGTCGTCGAGCAGGACGCGGAAACCCAGCCGGTGCACGTCGTCGATGTGCTTGCGCAACAACGGCCCTGGCGTCACCGACGAGGTCTCGGTGAGTTCGAGCGAAATGGACTTCGGCGACACCTCGGTCGACGCGATCGCACGTTCGAGTTGGCCGACGCCGTCCGGATGCGCCAGATGACGTCCGGAAATGTTGACGGTCAGCCGCAGGTCCGGTCGGTGTACGTGCCACTTCTTCATCTCCGCGGCCGCCTGCGCGAGCACGCTCAGATCCACGTCGATGATCAGTTCACTGGCCTCGGCGAACGGCACGAAGTCCGCGGGCACCACCAGACCCCGAGTGGGATGGTGCCAGCGCGCCAATGCCTCGAAGCCGACTATCTCCTCTGTCCGTAGGTCCACGATCGACTGGAACCACGGGACGATGTGACCGTCGGCGAGGGAGTCGGCGATGTCGTTGTCGCTGCCGAGTCGGGTGGATCCCGAGCCGACCCGCCGATGCAGATCGAGCTGCTCCTCGAGGACGGACGCGAACTGTTCGAGCTCCTGCATCTGGTCGTTGGAGAGGGGCCTCGAAGTGCGGTCGAGCAGACACAGAGTGCCGATCACCAGACCTTCTCGTCCGCGAAGCGGAACCGAGGCATAGGACTCGATGCCGTTCTCGTCGAGCAGCGCGCGTTGCCGGGTGGTCGCATCGACCCGGCCATGGGCGACGACCGCAGGCACTCCCGTGCGCACCACGTCGTCGCACAGGGTGTCGGCCCGAACCACGGTGGACATCGGTGGACCGCCGATGTTGACCAATGTGTACTGGGTGTCCTCGTCCAACACGTTCAGCTGGGCAATGGCGAATCCGACACTGCGTGCCGCGAATTCGACGGTGGAGCGCAACGCGGGTGTGGTTGCTTCCAGATCGAGGTAGCGGCGAGCCGAGTCGCTCTGCCGCCGGGACTGGGAGCGTGCGGTGTCGTGCACCTCACCGTCCACCAGCATCTCCTCGCAGCCGACATCCGGGCACGCTCTCGACCCGGGTGGAACCGAGTTTAACCGTGCACGAGCGGCAGACCGCAGGCAAACCCCATCTCGAGCTCGTCACAATGCCGGGAAGCGCGTGTGCAGGAGCCGATGACGCAACACAGCCGCGGCCACCCGTGCGCCTTCGTCGGTTGCGACGCGGTTGTCGGCCGAGCGGAACGCTCCAAGAGCGTCGAGTTCTGCGATCAACGTGTCCGCCAGAGTCTCGGCGTGCTCCGACTCCGGCTCCTCCCCCGCGTGGGTCCATCCCTCCGCACGCAACAGTCGAGCCGAATCGTCGGCCGTCGCCTGCGCGTCGGCGATGTCGTTGCCCAGGATCATCCGGGCCAGGAGAACCTCAGCAGCGATCGAGTCGGGGTGGTAGTCGCTGCCGACGATTCCCCCGGTGAGCACGCGCCACAATCCGTCCGAGCTCAGCTGCCGGGTGCGCGTCGTCGGTACCAGCCTGCCTGCGGACCGCCGCATCAACCGAAGTCGCATCACCAGACGCCGGAGAGCGAGAACCTTGTCGGTATCGAGTTCGCGTCCGACGAACTGCGGACGCTCGGCTACCGGAAAGACGGTGCGAGCGATCCGCGCCACCAGATCGTCCGGCAGATACCCGGCATCGGTCAGCGCCACGCCGTCGCCGATGCAGCCGATGAAGCTCTCGAGTCTGCGCACGCACCCGTACACCGGCTCGGCCGCCTCGTGCAGCGCCTCGCGCAAGCCCAGGTAGAGCTCGGCGCGTGGAGCGCTGTAACTGCTCCACAGTTCGATGCGGTGGTCGAGAAGTTGTTCGAGCAGAACGTCGTCGGTGTCGTTCTTGCCCTGATCCGAGGTCAGCACCGCGTCGGTCACGCCGCGGCGACGCGTCGCCCGTGCGGTGACTCCCAGTGGTCGGCCACCGGGCTTCGACGGCTCGAACTCACCGGCGATGGTCGCCACTTCGAGTGTCTCACCGATCTTTTCGACGATGGCCCGCTCGACCCCGGTCGGAGCGTCCTGCCACGTCACCAACTCGGTGTCGACTGCTCCGATACCGGATTGCTCGGTGGCGGCGCGATACTGCTGCAGCCAGATCGCATCGTCGGTGGCACGTACGAGCTCATCCGTCACGCCGCTGCGTGCGATCTCCGCATACGCGACGCGTCCCAGCCGCTCGAGCAGATCCCCGAGCGCACGGGCGATGTCGACGGCCCGGTCGGGGCCCTCGGCCGCGTGGCGCAGATAGATCCACAGAAATGTCTGTACGGAATGCTGTGTCGGCCCCGCAGGCGGCGACACCGCGGCCAGTCCGTCCCACCCGAGCCGGGCGTCGGCGGCAAGAGCCGGGTCGACGGAATCGAAGTACGACAGGGCGGCCGACACCGCATCATCCATACCCGATCCCTTCACGTCGTCCACTGTTCCACAATGCTTCGACCGGAGGAGACCACCGCCGTGCGCTACGCCACAGACGAAGTGGACATATAAGGCAAAAAGGTGAACTGGAGGTGAACTGGAGACGACTTCGCGGCACCCGAGAAGAACACTTCGCAAGAAATTTCCTCCAATGACCGTTCGTGTCCCACACTTTCCACCGTGAGCGCTGAATTTCTCGTACTTCTCGTGGTGGTCGTGACGGCCCTGGCCTTCGACTTCACCAACGGTTTCCACGACACCGCCAACGCCATGGCGACGTCGATCGCAACGGGGGCATTGAAGCCCAAGGTCGCGGTCACCCTGTCTGCCGTCCTCAACCTGGTCGGCGCCTTCCTGTCCGTAGAGGTCGCAGCCACCGTCGCGAAGGGGATCGTCAATCTCGGCGACACCGGCGGCCAGGCCCTGCTGACCATCATCTTCGCCGGCCTCGTCGGCGGCATTCTGTGGAACCTCGCCACCTGGCTGCTCGGCATCCCGTCGAGCAGCTCGCACGCACTGTTCGGCGGCCTCATCGGTGCCACCATGGCGGGCCTGGGAACCAGCGGCGTCGTGTGGGACGGGGTGTGGAGCAAGATCGTGTTGCCCGCCGTACTGGCCCCCATCGTCGCCGGCCTCGTCGCCACCGTCGGCACCTGGATCATCTACCGCATCACCAACGCAGTTCCCGAGAAATCCAAGGAGCGCGGATTCCGTTGGGGCCAGATCGGTTCGGCCTCACTCGTCTCCCTCGCCCACGGCACCAACGACGCCCAGAAGACGATGGGCGTGATCTTCCTGGCGCTCGTCGCCTACGGGACCGTCTCGCCGGACGCCGAAATGCCCCTGTGGGTCAAGGTCACGTGCGCCCTCGCCATCGCGTTGGGCACCTACCTCGGCGGCTGGCGCGTCATCCGCACCCTCGGTAAGGGCCTCGTCGAGATCGCATCCCCGCAGGGCATGGCAGCCGAGTCCTCATCTGCGGCAATCATTCTGACGTCGAGCCACCTCGGCCTCCCGCTCTCGACCACGCAGGTCGCGACCGGCTCGATCCTCGGATCGGGACTCGGCAAGCCCGGTGCCGCCGTGCGCTGGAACGTCGCAGGACGCATGGCCGTCGCCTGGGTCATCACCCTGCCGCTCGCCGGCGTGGTCGGCGCCGCATGCTGGCTGCTCGCCCACACGATCGGCGGTCTGCCCGGCATCCTCGTGGTCTTCGCCATCCTCGTCGGCCTGGCCACCGTCATGTACATCCGCTCGCGCCGCGAACCCGTCGATCCGGACAACGTGAACGCCGAATGGGACGGCGGACTCGTTCCTGCCGCCGCCGAAACCGACTCCCCCGCGAAGGTCTGAACAACATGGAAACCCTGAAGCACACACTCGATTCGCTCTGGCAGGTTGTTCTCGTCGGCCTGCTGCTCGGTGCCGGACTGCCCGCGATCTTCGCTTTCGGACTCAAGGCACTCTCGGTCGGTGAGCCCTCGGACGAGGCCACTGCCTCGGGCACCACACGCGTGGCCCGACCCGCAGTCGCCACCGCCGCGGCCGTCCTCTGTTTCGCAGTGGTCGTCGTCGCGATCGTGGCCGGAATTCTCTTCATCATGAAGAACTTCCTCGACAGCACATTCGGCATCTCCGTCTTCTGACACACCCGAGAAGGGGTACAGCTCTCATGACCGACTCCACCAAGACCGCATTCCCGGCCTCGGTGCTCGAATGGCTCCGAGCCGGATACCCCGAGGGCGTTCCGCCCAAGGACCGATTCCCGCTCGTCGCCCTTCTGCGCCGCGCCGCACTCACCGACGCTCAGGTGCAGGAGATCGTTCTCGAACTCGTCTCTCCCGCCAACGGTGCACTCGACGACGGTGCCATTTCGACCGAGGAGATCGCGACGTACATTCGCGACCAGATCGACGCAGAGCCGACGGCCGAGGACATCTCCCGTGTCTCGGCACGACTGGCCGCCGGTGGCTGGCCGCTCGCGGATCCGGCTGCCCTGTAAGACCATGGCGGTCCCGTCGTTCCTCCACTCGATCGTCGAGTGGCTCCGCGGTGGGTATCCCGACGGGGTACCCGAAGCGGATTACGTTCCCCTCCTTGCCCTTCTGAATCGGCGACTGTCCGACGACGAAGTGCAGTCGGTGATGGATGCCCTCATCGCCGGCGGCCAGCTACCTGCCGACAAGGCCGGAATTTCCGTCACCATCACCAAGGTCACCAACGAGCTGCCTAGAGAAGAGGACGTCAATCGGGTGCGCGCGAACCTCGCCGCCGGGGGTTGGCCTCTGGCCGACCCGTTCACGATCCGGCGCAAGGACTAATCTCGCCAGTGTGCTCGAGAGCGTTCCCATTCCAGCAGGCTCGGCCGCGGCAGACATCCTGCCGCGGCTGAGCCGTCTGCTGGCCGGCGACGGCCCGGCCGTCCTCCCCGTCCCCGCCGACGATCCACGCGAGATCCGTCGCCTGCACGACGCGTTGGCCCCCGGAACCCTCATCGACGACGACGTCGCATTGGTCGTCGCGACATCGGGGACGACGGGAATTCCCAAGGGTGCCATGCTGTCTGCGTCCGCACTGGTCGCGTCGGCGACGGCAACCGAGGAGCGTCTCGGTGGCCCCGGCTCGTGGCTGCTGGCTCTGCCCGCACACCACATCGCCGGGATGCAGGTGTTGCTGCGCAGCGTGCTCGCCGGCACGTCGCCGGTGATCATGGACGTCTCTGCCGGCTTCGACCCAGCAGCCCTGGTCGAGGCCGTGGGACGGATGTCGGGTCCGCTGCGCTACACCTCCCTGGTGCCCGGCCAGTTGATCAAAGCACTCGAGAACCCCGAGGCCACTGCTGCACTGGCATCGCTGGACGCCGTGTTGCTCGGCGGCGCTGCCACGCCGATTCCGTTGCGCGAGAGAGCTATTGCCGCGGGCGTTCGATTGGTGCGCACCTACGGCATGAGCGAAACCGCGGGCGGCTGTGTGTACGACGGAGTTCCGTTGCACAGCACCGTCGTTCGGATCGACGACGGACGAGTGGTTCTGGGCGGGCGGACTCTGGCCTCGGGCTATCGCGGATTACCGGACCATCCGGCATTCGCCGAGCCGGGATGGTTCCGCACGGACGACGCAGGCACGATGATCGACGGGGTGCTGAGCATCACCGGTCGACTCGACGAGGCCATCTCGACGGGCGGCTTGACCGTCGTACCGCAGGTGGTCGAAGCCGCGCTGGCAACGCATCCCGCTGTCCGCGAGTGCGCTGTCGTCGGATTGCCGGATGAGCGCCTCGGCCAGAAGGTGGTGGTAGCAGTGGTTGCCTCTGCGCCGGTGACGTTGGCGGAGTTGCGCTCTCACGTCGAGCAGTCGCTCGATGCCACCGCTGCACCGCGGGAGCTGTTCCTCGTCGACGCACTGCCGACGCGGGGTCCGGGCAAACTGGACCGCGCGGGATTGCGAGCCGCATTGGCGGCGCGGTGAGAGCACCCGAGGCGCGTATCCGTCAGAAGACGATTCGACCGTCCTCGAGTCGCACCACTTCGTCGGCCGCGGCCAACACCACGGGATCGTGAGACACACACGCAACGGTAACTCCGCGCATCGTCTCCTCACGCATGACGGCTCGAATCCGTTGTCCACTAGCGGCGTCGAGACCTGTCGTGGGTTCGTCGAGCAACAGGAGATCGGCCCGGCGGGCCACACCCTGCGCCAGTAGGGTGCGCTGACGCTGCCCTCCGGACAGGTCGGCGAACGGCATGCCGGTCAGTTCCGCGATGTCGAGGCGCTCGAGGGCGTCGCGCACCGATGCCCGAGCCTCGGTGTTCATCGGACGCCACCGGCCGAGGCGTCCCCACGCACCCACTGCCACGACGTCCCATACGGTCAACGGCAACCGATCCGGCACAGCAGCGCGCTGCGGTACGAATGCAATTGCGCGAGTTGCGCTTCGGGTCCCGCCCGTCAGTGGCCGGGTGCCGGCGACCACCTCGAGCAACGTGGACTTGCCGGCACCGTTCGGCCCTGCGATGGCCGTGAGCCGACCGGGTAGCAGGTCCAGATCGACGCCTGCGAGTGCCGTGTGGCCGGAGAACTCGACGCGGACGCCCCGGAGGCGAGCGGACTCGGACGACGCGCTGACAGCTGAGGTGTTCACATTGCCACTATACGATTTTGAATATCGTTATCAATCTCATTAAGCTCCCGAATGTGCCATTTCAGACAATCGACGCGCTGTTCGAGCCGTTCGACCTCGGTTTCGTACAACGCGCCCTGTTCGGCGGAGCCCTGGTCGCCGTGCTGTGCGGGGTGGTCGGAACGTGGGTGGTGATCCGCGGCATGGCGTTTTTGGGTGAGGCGCTCGCACACGGAATGCTGCCCGGTGTCGCTCTCGCGACCGTTCTCGGAGTTCCGGTGATGATCGGCGGCGCACTGAGCGCGGTCGCCATGAGCCTCGGGATCACCGCGCTGCAACGCCGCGGAACACTGTCCTACGACACGAGCATCGGGATGTTGTTCGTGTCCATGTTGGCGCTCGGCGTCATCGTCATCTCCCACTCGGGGAGCTTCGCCACCGACGCCACGTCCATACTGTTCGGCGACATTCTTGCCATCTCGCACACGGACCTCTATCTCCTGGCAGGAGCGGCCGCACTCGGAGTCACCGTCGCGGCGCTGTTTCATCGACCGCTGGTCGCCGTTGCGCTGGACCCCCGAATTGCCTCGGTGCTGGGGCTCGGGCCGCGCTCGGCCCAGGCAGTTCTCGTCGCACTCGTGACGCTGGCAGTCGTCGCGTCGTACCAAGCCGTCGGCTCGCTGCTGGTCGTCGGACTGTTGCTCGCCCCTGCCGTCGCCGCCGGGCAGTGGACCACCCGCATTCCCACTCGAATGCTGGTGGCGGCCGTCCTCGGCGTGCTGTCCGTGTTCGGCGGCCTACTGATCTCCTGGCACGCGGCCACCGCCGCCGGTGCCTCCGTGGCGGCGACCGCGATCGCGGTGTCCGGCCTGTCGTACGCGATACGCAGTGCCGTCACCGCCATCCGTCCTCGCCCCACTTCACCCGAAAGGAACACGTGCGCACCCGCATCCTGACCACCACAATCGCCGTCGGTGCCCTCGTTCTCGCATCGACGGCCTGTTCCTCGGAGACGAACGTGCCACGCACAGACGAACCCGCAGGCGAAGGCCACGGGGCAATAGCCGGTGCCGCCGAACTCGCCGAACCGCGGCTCGGGCTCACGTCCGTGGACCCGACGGGGCGGGTGTCCCATCTCGATCTGCTCGACGACACCGTCACCGATCTCGGGACCATCGGAGCCCCGCAGGCTCTGCACACCGACGGCCGCTACCTGTTCGTGCAGACCGACGCGGGCGTCGAGATCGTCGACAGCGGGGTCTGGACCTGGGACCACGTCGACCATTTTCACTACTACCGCAGTGAGCCTCGGCTGGTCGGCACGGTCGGCGGCTCAGGCACGGCAACCGTTGCCACATCCAACCTTTCGACCTCGGGAGGTACCGGACTGTTCTTTGCCGACTCCGGCGAGGCTGTGCTGCTCGACACCGAGGCCCTGTCGAAAGGCACAGTCGTGGAACGATTCCGAAAGGTCACCACGCCCGGTGCCGGAATGGTCGTTCCCGTCGGCACTTTCGCGCTCGTGACCGAGGGATCCGGTCCGTCGACCTCGGTCGTCGGGTACACCGCCGACGGCGAACGCACCGGGCCGGTCGAGCCGTGCCCGCAGGCCCGCGGCACGATCACCACCAGGGTCGGTGCCGTGATCGGGTGCGCAGACGGCGCACTGCTCGCCTCGGCCACCGGTGACGAATTGGCGGTCGAGAGAATCCCCTACCCGGCCGGCGCTACCGCCGCGGCAGCGACGTCGTTCGACAACCGCGAGGGCCGCCCCACGGTCGCAGGTTCTGCCGGTGCAGAGGGCATTTGGATGCTGGATACCCGCGAACGGTCGTGGTCCCTACTCCCGGCACCGGCACCCCTGGTGCACGTCACCGCCGTGGACGATGCGGACGAGCACGTGCTGGCCCTCACCGAGGATGGCCGAGTCCTGATACTCGACGGCAACAACGGTGCAATTCTGGCCGAAACCGAACCGCTGGTGGCCGAATCACTCGAGGCCGGCGCGTCCCCGACTCTCGTCGCCGACGATCAGCGCGCCTATCTCAGCGCCCCGACCGAACGACGGCTGTACGAAATCGACTACGCCGACGGTGCCCGCATAGCGCGGACCTTCGACACCGCGACCGAACCGGCCTTCACCGCGGAGACCGGACGATGACGAGCGGACGCGTCGGCCGTTTCTCATCGGCAGTGGCGGTGGCCGCAGCAATCGGACTGTGCCTGAGCGGCTGCTCCGCCGACGGTGACGACCGCCCGGTGGTGATCGTGTCGACGAACATCCTCGGCGACGTCGTGCAGCAGCTCGTCGGCGACGAGGCAGACGTGGTGACGCTGATGAAGCCGAACGCCGACCCGCATTCCTTCGAGATCTCGGCGCAGGAAGGTGCCCGCCTACGCACGGCAGACCTGATCGTCTCCAATGGTCTCGGCCTCGAGGAAGGTCTACAGCAACACCTCGACGAGGCAACGGCGGAGAACGTGCCCACCTTCGTCGCGGGCGACGCCATCGACGTCCTCGAGTACACGGAAGGGGACGCCGCAGGCAGTCCCGATTCGCACTTCTGGACCGATCCCGCGCGCATGACAGCCGTCGTCGACGCCCTCGAGCCGGCGCTCGCCGAGCTGGACGGTGTCGATTCTGCCGAAATCAGCGACCGCACAGCAGGTTACCGGCTGCAGTTGAAGGGGCTCGACGACGACATGAGCGCCACCTTCGCTGCGATCCCGGATCAGCGCCGCGCACTCGTCACCAATCACCATGTATTCGGTTATCTCGCAAACCGTTTCGATTTCACGGTGATCGGGGCAGCCATTCCCGGCGGCACCACCCTGGCGGCACCGTCTGCTTCCGATCTGGCCGAACTCGTCGGAGCCATCGAAAAGACCGGTGTTCCTGCGATATTCGCGGAATCGTCATCTCCGGATCGTCTCGTCCAGGCCTTGGCGAGTGAGGCCGACATTCGCGTCACTGTGATCGAACTGTTCACCGAATCCCTCACCGCACCCGACGGCGGTGCCCCCGACTACCTCACCATGATGCGCGTCAACACCGAGCGCATCTCCGATGGACTCACCAGCTGACCGATTCGTCACACAGAAAAGGAACAATCATGCGTATCAACGATTTTCGAAGGGCGAGCGTCACCGCGCTCGCCCTCGGTGCGGTAGCGACCCTGGCGGCCTGCTCCTCCGGCACCACCCCCGCCGCCGAATCCACATCGATTGCGGCCGGGCCACGGGTCGCAGTGTCCTACGAAGGCGGCCTTCGGGTGCTCGACGCCGAGACGTTCGAGACCGTCGCTGATTTCGACTCCGAGGAGTACACGCGCCTCAACCTCGCCGGCGACGACCGCAACGTCATGGTCACCACGAGCGAGGGCTTCCGTGTGCTCGACACCGCGGCCGGGACGACCGAGCAACCGCAACTGACCGACACCGTCTTCGAAGCCGAGAAGCCCGGTCACGTCGTACGACACGGCGGCAAGACCATCCTGTACGCCGACGGCACCAGCGACACCACGATCTTCGACACCGCAGCGCTCGAATCCGCAGACGGGCTCCCGGAGACCGAGAGCATCCCCGGTGTCGACGCGCACCACGGCGTCTCGATCGTCCTCGAAGACGGCACGTTTCTCACCACGGTCGGGAACTCGAACGGCCGCACCGGCATCGAGGTTCGTGACGCATCGGGAGCGGTCGTCGCCAAAAACGATCAGTGCCCCGGCGTCCACGGAGAGGGAACAGCGGAAGGCGAGATCGTCGTCTTCGGTTGCGAGAACGGCGCTCTGATCTACGACAAGGGCCAGATAACCAAGCTCGACGCTCCGGACCAGCCCTACGGACGGACGGGCAACGCGTATGTGAGCGAGACCAGCCCCCTCATCGTCGGAGACTACAAGGACGACCCGGACGCAGAGGGCTCACTCCTGCACGCGGTCACCGTCATCGACCCCGCGGCCAAGACCCTCGACGTCGTGAAGCTCCCCGACGGTGCCGAATACACCTGGCGCGGAGTCGCCCGAGGCCCCGGCGACCTGGCCTACATCATCGGATCGGACGGCGCAGTCCACGTATTCGACCCGACGACAAAGACATTCACCGCCTCGTACCCCGTCATCGACGCCTGGGAAGGTCCCGCGAAATACCAGGACGCCCACCCCGGCATCTCCATCGCGGGTGACACCGCCTACGTCACCGAACCGGCCGGCAACAGCATCCACGCCGTCGACCTCACCTCCGGAAACGTCACCGAGAGCAAGCAACTCGATGTCACGCCCAACGAATTCGTCGTCGTGACTGCCTGACCCTGCAACCGGGGACGCAGAAATCCACTCTGCGTCCCCGGGTTCGGCTACCCCGTCCGATCCGGCGGACCGTCGACCACAGGTGTGCCTTGGTGATGCACCAGTTCCCATCCATCGGAGGTGCGTCGCCAGATCGACGATCGACGGGCTCGACGTCCCGACCGTCGTGACGTCCACTGCACCAGAACGACACCCACGTCCAGTATCCGTCCGGAGAGATCGTGGACCTCGATGATGCCGTCGTCCGCACTTTCTCCGCCCAACAGCTCGAGTATCGACTGCTTGGTCCACACCACCCCCGATGCTCCGATCTCGACGAAATCGTCCGCGAGCAGCGCCACGAATCTGCTTCTGTCAGCCCGAGTCTCGGCCCGCTGCAGCTGCCGCTCCAGCTCCAACACCTGGCCGACCTCGTCGTTCTCCGGCACCGATGTCAACCCGCCATTTTCTCGTACAGCCGCTCGACGTCGGCGTCGGACCATCCCGCCGGTTCGAGGATGTCGGCCCACATGCGCACTGCGTCGGCTCCGTAGCTGTGGCCGTGCCCGTCGTCGACGTCGGTGGAGAACACCTGGTCGAAGGTCAATTGCCAGAACGTCACGAACGGGAACCACTGCACTCCCGGATCGACGTCGGTGCCGCGGGGTTCCCGCAGCCAGTCGGGCCTGCCGAGGATCAGATCGGGTGACCACCACACGATCGGGTCGGATGCGTGCTGCCAGTAAACGATTCGCGGCTCTTCCCACGGACCACCGATGTCGAGATCCCCGGACGAACTCGCGAATCGCACGTGCTCTCCGCCGTCGATGACAGGCAGGATCTCGCGGGAACCGGCGTCGCGTCCGCTCGTGATACGCGCCCACTGAGGCGTGAAATTGGGGTTGCCGACCCACAGAGCGCCGTCGATACGAGCGATCATGTCCTGCGCACCGCTGAATGCATCCTGCCCGCCGTAGGCACCGAGGCTCTCGCCGAACAACACCAACTTGGGTCGTGAATCTTCCGGGAGTTCGCTCCACACCGCGTAGATCGCCTCGAAGAGGGCTCGTCCGGCATCCTGCGGGGTCTGCCGGTCGGCCAGAAATGCCATCGGGCTCGGCAGGAACGAGTACTGCATCGACGCAATCGCCGAATTTCCGTCGTACAGATACTCGAGAGGGCCGGCGACGGATTCGTTGACCCAGCCACGTCCGGTGGTGGTCGCGACACCGAGCACGGCCCGTGAGAATGCGCCGGTACGTTCGAGTTCGGCCACCACCCGCTCTGCCACACCCTCGACCGTTTCGGCCGACTCGACACCGGCGTACACGCGGATCGGTTGCACTGCAGGCCTTCCGGTGAAGTCACTGATCTCGTCGGGCGATGCCCCGGAGACCACGAAGCGTCGCCCCTCCTGCCCCAGCGAATCCCAGTCCTCGTTCGACGCATCGGACCCCGACAGTTCTGCTGCATCAGGCTTTTCCACACCCTCGTGGTTGCCGCGGTCGGCGGTCGACGCCGACTTCTCCGCGCCGGCCACGATCCCCCGGATCAGGGCACCATTGACGGCGAACACCACCAGCAGGGCAACCACGATCACGCTGGCGATCCTCGCCAACGGCCTCGGTACGTACTGCTTCGCCCATCGCGTCAGTGCCCGAGTCGCTCTGCGCAGCAGGCGGGCGAGAGCAAGCACCGCCACCGCTACCACCAACGAGAGCACCAGCACCGCGATGTACAGGGGTCTGCCGGGGTCCTCCACACCGACCAGCCTGCGGACGATCTGCTGCCACCACGATCCCAAGATCAGGAACAGCGGAATCACCACCACCGCAGCCGCGGCCAACGCCCACCACCCACGTCGACGCCACTGCTCCGACCAGTTCGGTGACACTCCGCAGCGCCGGACCACCCAGGCAACGAGGCACCCCACGCCGTACCCGATCGCGACGCTGATCCCCGTGGCCACCGCCTGCAGGTACCACACACGAGGTAGCAGAGACGGAGTCATCGACAGCGCGAAGAACACCAGAGCGAAGAAGATCCCCACCGGATGTAGTGCGCGACAGTACCGATCCGCTCGCGAATCCCGCCAATACGAACGTATCGAGGCCGACCGCCGTGTGGTCACCCATAGATCGTATTGGCCCGCCGACTGGGCCGCACCCACTTCGACGTGCAAGCATTCACGCCATGAGTGTTCTGGTCTGCTTCCACGCGCATCCCGACGACGAAGTGTTCGGCACGGGCGGCGTCATGCGGCTCGCGGCCGACGCCGGCCACCGCGTCGTACTCGTGACGGCCACCGACGGTGCCGTCGGCGAATATCCCGACGGCATCCTCGCCGACGGAGAGACGTTGGCCGCGCGCCGACACATCGAATTGGACCGTTCGGCTGCCGTCCTGGGGGTCGCGCGCGTCGTTCGCCTGCACTATGCCGATTCCGGAATGGCCGGCACACCGGAGAACGGCAACCCGGAGGCGTTCTGCAATGTCGACGTCGACACCGCGGCTGGGCGATTGGCCGACGTGTTGCGCGAGGAGCAGGCCGACGTCGTCACCATCTACGACCCGAACGGTGGATACGGCCACCCCGACCATATTCAGGTGCACGTCGTCGGCAAGCGCGCCGCCGAGATCGCCGAGACGCCGTACGTGTACGAGACGACCACCAACCGTGACCACATGCGCAGGTTGATGGAAGCCAATCCCCACTGGAGCGAAGAGGCGTCACCACCGGACATGGAGTCGTTCGGACTGCCGGAAACCGAAATCACCACTGTCGTGGACGTGTCGAGCGTCATCGCGGCCAAGCGGGCCGCGATGGAAGCGCACGAAACGCAGGTCGGCGATTTCGGGCCGTTTCTCGCAATGCCGATCGAACAACTGACCACTGCGTTCGGTCTCGAATGGTTCCGCAAACTGCGAGGCACCGGCGGGGTCGGACTGACAGAGACATCGCTGCCGCTCTGACGAGACAGCTGCTGCAAGCGCGACGTATGCGTCGTGCAAGCGGTCGGGGCGATCGTTGTCCCATGACCACACCAGCTATCGAGGCCGACGGCCTCATCAAGACATTCGGCAAGCAACGCGCGGTCGACGGCGTCAGCCTGACCGTCCCAACCGGGGCGGTCTACGGCGTCCTCGGCCCCAACGGCGCAGGTAAGACCACCACGGTCCGCATGCTCGCCACCCTCCTTCGACCCGACGGCGGCTCAGCCCGAGTTTTCGGCCGAGACGTCGTCGCCGACGCCACCGCGGTCCGGTCGTTGGTCGGCGTCACCGGTCAGTACGCATCGGTGGACGAGGATCTCACCGCAACCGAGAATCTGGTCGTCTTCTCACGGCTCCTCGGCCTGAGCCGCCGCGACAGCAAAGCCAAGGCCGTCGAACTCCTCGAGGAATTCGGGTTGGCGGACGCAGCGTCCCGACCCTTGAAGTTGTTCTCCGGTGGCATGCGGCGGCGCCTCGATCTGGCCGCGAGCCTGATCTCGGCACCGCCGTTGCTGTTCCTCGACGAGCCGACCACCGGTCTCGACCCCCGCACCCGAGCCCAGATGTGGGACACCATCCGCCGGCTCGTCGCGGCGGGCTCGACAGTTCTACTGACCACTCAGTACCTGGACGAGGCCGATCAACTGTGTGATCGCATCGCCGTCATCGATCATGGCCGCGTGATCGCCGACGACACCGCCGACGGGCTCAAGTCTTCGGTAGGCACCTCCGCACTGTCACTGACTCTCACGGATCGAAACCAGATCGACGACGCCCGAGCTCTGGTCGCGAAGCAACTGGGCACAGAAGTGTCGGTCAGCCCCGAGTCCGCTCGTCTGACAGCACCCATGACCGACACATCGATCACCCCCGACATCTTGATTCGCCTGCGCGACTTCGGCATCGACATCAGCGAAATCACCGTCACCAAACCCAGCCTGGACGAGGTATTCCTGACCCTCACCGGCAAGAGCGCAGACGAGGACGCAGCATGACCACTACTCTCACTCCGCAACCGTCGACGTACATCGACCCCGCCGACCGTCCGGTCGTCCGACACATCGGCCTGGCCCGCACCGCCGCCCAGTCCGCCACCATGGGATATCGCGGGCTGCTCAAGCTTCGCCACAATCCCGAACAACTCACCGACGTGGTGCTGCTACCGGTGATCTTCACCCTGATGTTCAGCTACATCTTCGGCGGCGCGGTTGCCGGCGACGTCACGTCCTACCTGCCGATGATCGTGCCCGGAATCCTGGTACAAACAGTCATCACCGGTTCCGTCGTCACCGGCACACAGCTGCGAGAAGATATGGACAAGGGTGTCTTCGACCGATTCCGATCTCTCCCGATCGCCCGAATCTCCCCGCTTGCAGGAGCATTGATGGCCGACGTCATCCGCTACCTGATCGCGGCTGTCGTCTGTTTCCTCACCGGGTTCGCGATGGGTTACCACCCGGCCGGAGGATTTCTCGGCCTCGCCGGAGCCGTCCTACTGGTGATGTTCTGCGCCTGGGCGATCAGCTGGATCTTCGCACTGCTGGGCACCCTGATGAGCAAAGCCTCCTCGGTCCAGGGCATCTCGATGCTGGTGCTGTTCCCGCTGACGTTCCTGTCCAACGCCTTCGTCGACACCTCCACGATGCCGAGCTGGCTCCGGTCCTTCGCGAACATCAACCCCGTCTCGCACCTGGTGACCGCGGTGCGCGAGCTGGCGAACAACGGGCACTTCGGTATCCACGTCGTGTACTCACTCGTCGGAGCCGTGGTCATGGTCGCCGTCTTCGCCCCACTGACCGTGAAGTCGTACATGCGCAAGGCCTAGGACACGGGTAGCGAACTCAAGATCTCTTGCAGTGCAGCATGTCTGGTGATACCAGCAGCCCGCGCGATACCGGCATCGACCGTAGGGTCACCGACAATCGCGCGGGCCGCGGCCACGTGCCGATCGATGCGCATCGACGGAAAATCCTGGCGACCCACCGCCCGCTCCGACGCCGCCAACAAGCGCAGACCCAACTCTGAGTCCCCGCAGTGCACCTCGAAAGAACCCACCGCGCAGGCGACGGCACCGAGCATCGGGATATCGTGAAAGCCGCTCGGCATCAGCTTGTTCCACGGTGTGCGCACCAGCTGCTCCACCGCGCCGCGCACATCCTCGGCACGTTCGTGCAACACATGTGCGCCCACGGCTGCGCACACCAGGATCGACATGAACGGATCCGTCGGATCGTCCGACGGCCACCCACCCATCGCCAGCGCCTCACGAAACAGCGTCAGCCCCTGCTCGATCGAACCGTCCTCCAGATCCGCCGCGGCTCGCGCCGCGGTCAACGACGCCGACGTCGACCTCTGTTGAGCTCGATCCCATCGAGCACCGACACCGTCGCCCTCACGTTTTGTTCTTTCTGCACCCCCATCGAGAACCCACTCGGGTTGCCCCGTCGACGAGGATAATTCGTCGATCAGCGTCCGAGCCTCGGCAGTCTGCCCCGCGCCGGTCAAGGCCATCGCGAGAAAGGTTCGGGTCTGCACACTCTCCTCGTACGCATGCATCTCCCACATCACGTCAGCGGCCGTGCGGTAGTACTCGGCCGCGCGAGCGTGGTCACCGGACAGACCGTACGAGCTCGCCAACGTCTGCGACGTCGACCCGACCGCCCACAGGTCGCCGCGTCGACGAGCGATACTCAACGCGCGCTCACCGTCCCTGATGGACTCGAACAGTCGACCCGAGTTCTGCGCGAGCATGGAGCGAACCACGTACGCGTTGCACCGCACATCCTCATGTTCGGAACGACTGGCGCGGGCCAGTTTTCGGGCCAGCCCGCGGCCGCCCGTGTGATGGACCACCACCTCGGAATTGAACCTCAGACCCGGCGACATTCCCGGCCTGGTGCGCAGGAGATGCCGTAAGTCGATCCGCATCCTCGCCACCTGGCGCAGGTTCCCGCCGTAGGCGAAGTGCGCCACCAAGACCAGCAGGCACATCGCGGCATTGTCGTCGGGTGCCCCGGCAAGGCCGCGGCGCATACTGTCCTGCACTCGGCCGGCCCAATTCAGCACCTCCGCGTGCGCGCCGCGCATGGCCCAGAAATAGCCCAACACCGAGAACAGGGTGCACACGTTGGCCGAAACATCATGCGCGAAGGAATGTCTCATCACCGACAACAAATTGTCGTGCTCGGCCTCCAACACCAGAACCATCTCGGCCGGTTGTCCAGCAGAGTAGCCCGTGGACACCCGAACCGCGACGGCCTCGGCCCACAAGCGCATCCGCGCGGCGACGTCGGCCGCCTCTCTGCTGACGTCGAGCTGCTCCTCACCGTACTCACGGACCGTCTCGAGCATGTGATAGCGGATTCCCGACTGCGTTTCGGCAACGGAGAGCAAGGACTGATCGACCAACCCATCGAGTGCAGCCGAAACATCCTCGACGTCGGCCCATTCCGCGACCCGGCGTGCGGCATCGAGATCGAAGCCCGCCGGAAACCGACACAGACGCCGCAGCGCCGCCTGCTCGATGGGTGCGAGCAGATTCCAACTCCAGGCGATCACCGCATGCAGGGTCCGGTGCCGTTCGGGCCTCGTCCGATCGACCGAACGTAGCAAGACCAAACGCCGGTCCAATCTGGCGGCGATGTCCTCCACCGTCATTGATTTGACCCGCGCCGCAGCCAATTCGATCGCCAGCGGCAACCCGTCCAACGATCTGCACAACCGCGCGACCGCATCGAGATCGAGCACCACAGAAGGGCGAACCGCGCGTGCCCGAAGGCAGAACAGTTCGATAGCAGGCGAATTCGGACCGGTTGACCTCAGAGGCGGCAGCGGATACACCGTTTCCGACGTCGACCCGATCGGAGAACGTGAGGTCGTCAACACGGTCACCGCATCGGTCGCCGAGACCAGCTTGTCCACTACCGCCGAAACCTCGTCGATCACGTGCTCGCAATTGTCGAGAACGAGCAGACCGGGTCGGGCCGAGAACACGTCGACCAGGCGTTCCTGAATCGAATGTATCCGAGCGACCTGCAACCCTCCCACCAGGTAATCGGCCTCGGCCAGACCGAGGGTCGCAGCCACGGCGGATGCCACGTCCTCTCCGCTGCGGAGCGAGGCCAGCTCGACGAACGCAACCGGCATTCTCGCAGCAGCCCGACGTCCGAGCGCGTGAGCGATCCGCGTTTTTCCCGCCCCACCGGGCCCGAGCACGGTCGTCACGCGCGAGCCGGCCAGGACTCGTTCGATCGCGACGAGATCGCCGTCTCGACCGATAAGGGCATTGGGTGCGGCACGCAATCCTATTGTGTGCAACACCTTCGGGGCCGCATCCATCCGTCCGAGAATGTCGGCGTTCACAGCCGCCGCCGCGGGCGACGGATCGGTTCCCAACCGCTGTGACAATTCGGTTCGCAGCGACGCGAACACCATCAACGCATCGTTCGATCTACCTGCGCCGTGCAGAGCCCGCATGAGCTCCACGGCAGCGCCCTCGTCCGCTGGATCGGCCGTGACCCGAGCTCTGACGAGCGGGATCACCTCGCCGAATCGTCGCAGCCCTAGCAACGCGGCTATCCGAAGGGATGTCAGGGCAGCCTCCACCACGTCGGCCTCGACGCGCACGGTTTCCGGTGGCTCGCCGCGCCACAGGCCCAGCGCCTCGGTGACGGTATCGAGGGCCTCCTGACAGTGCCCGTCTTGGAGCATGCTGCCCGCTGCCCCAGCCAGCGCCTGCGCACGGCCGAGGTCGGTGTCCTCGGCACCGAGGACCAACCGATAGCCCCCAGGGCCGCCGGCCAGTGCACCCTCGGGCAACACCGACCGCAACCGAGAGATCTGCGTCTGTAACGCGTTCTTGGGAGATCGAGGCGGTTCGTCGGGCCACACGTCGTCGATGAGAGTTTGCGGTGATCGCGCCCGCCCCGGATGCAAGGCCAGAGACACGAGCAGGGACTGCGCTCGCGCACCGGGAACCGGCACCGAACGGCCGTCGATCGCCGCGGTGACCACGCCGAGAAGCCCCACCACCGGTTTGTCGGTCGTGGGGTCCGTCGTATTGGGGTCGGAGATGTCACTGCGCACTGACATCAGATCGTAGGCCGCCCGTCGAACACCCTCGACCTGACGTTCGGATTGTTTTGGACCTCAAATCAAACCTCGAGACGGTACAGTGTCCACGTCGCCGTACAGGAGAGGCCGGTTGGAGATGCGTTCGTCGGTAGGTGTGTCCCTGGGAACGTGCGGCATCCGCACGTCTCGGACGACCGAAGACGGCACGTGGACAGACGCCGCTCCCTTCGACGACTGGCAGCTCTCCCCCTCCCCCGAGGACGTCGCGCGGGTCGTTCGCGGAATCGTCGACCGCCCGGACGCGCCGCAATCACTGGGCATTGCATACCGGACCGCCGACGAGCGTGATCGCATCACGAAGGCTCTGGCCGAGGAATACGTCTCGGACGTACATCTGATCGACGAGACCGACGCTGCTCTCGAGTACCTCCGTCCCGGCCTGGCCAGCCAGCACCGCACCATCGCCCTGTTCGACGCAGGCGAGACCGGTGTCGACATAGACATCGTCGACGTCGAATCCGGCCGCTCCTACGGCTCGACTCGTACGACAGCAATCAGCGGAGCCTCGTTCGATGCGGTGGTTCGGGAACACATACTGGGCCTCGGCATCGTGCGGGAGCCGCACACACACGACGAGGACACTGCTCTGACGGCATTCTGCCGTGGCATCAAAGAGGCACTGTCCACGCACGAGACCACGAGCACGCCCGACGGCGAGCACATTCTTCTCGAGCGCCACATCTTCGAGCTGTCGATTGCCCGGGCCACCGAACAGGCTGCCACCACGGTCCGCCAACTGGGGCTCGAAGCCGAGTTCTATCCCGACGCGGTCATCGCCATCGGCGGTACGAGCAATGTCCCTCTGGTCCGCACGACACTCGAACGGTTTCTGCAGCTGCCGATCATCGTCCCCGAGCAACCAGAACTCGTCGTTGCAGGTGGGGCGGCCGTGCACGCTGCGCGCGTCGACGTCGACCGCATTGCACCGGTCGTCTCGCACCGACCGGCGCTGGCGCGGCTCGGATTGATCGCGCTACCGATCGTGGGCGTCATCGCCGCCGTCGGACTGTTCTCGGGCCTGAGTTCCGAGAGCGAAGATCAACCGCTGAGCACCCCTGCCAGCGTGGACGAGGGCATCCGGCAGACCACGACACCCTCGGCTGCACGGACCACCACCGCCACACCGTCACCGACCCCGGACATCCCGGCCCCGCCGCCGACGTCCGCTGCACCACCTCCAGCCGCCGACAGCGTGCCGTACGTGCAGTATCAACCGCACTACAACCCGCCGCCACCGCCGCCCGCTCCGACGGTGCCGCTCCCGCAGATCCCCGGAGTCCAGATGCCTGTCATCCCGCTGCCGGTACTGCCGCGCCTGCCGTTCTGACCGGCCGCGTCCGCACCCTCCCGGCAGATACGGAAAGATCGTCGCTCATGGCCACCACAGCACAATGGATCGAAGGGGCGCGACCCCGAACGCTCCCCAACGCTATCGCCCCCGTCCTCGTCGGCACCGGTGCAGCCGTGTCCCTGGACGCAGGCGTGTGGTGGAAGGCACTACTGGCACTGATCGTCTCGTTGGCGCTGATCGTGGGCGTCAACTTCGCCAACGACTACTCCGACGGAATCCGCGGCACGGACGACGACCGAGTCGGCCCACTCCGACTCGTCGGCTCCAAGGCCGCCTCGGCAGGAGCCGTCAAACGGGCAGCCATCGGCTGCTTCGCGGTCGGTGCCGTCGCAGGTCTTGTCCTGGCCGCCACGAGCGCTTGGTGGTTGGTGATCGTCGGCCTGATCTGCATAGCCGGTGCCTGGTACTACACAGGCGGCTCGAAGCCCTACGGCTACAGCGGATTCGGCGAGATTGCCGTATTCGTGTTCTTCGGACTCGTCGCCGTGCTCGGCACCCAATACGTGCAGGCCGAGCAGATCGACTGGGCGGGCGTGCTCGCCGCGGTAGCCGTCGGATCTTTCTCCAGTGCCGTACTCGTCGCGAACAACCTTCGGGACATTCCTACCGATACCGAATCCGGAAAGCGAACACTCGCAGTGCGATTGGGCGATACCCGCACGCGCTATCTGCACCTGGCACTGTTGGTCGTCCCGTTCGCCATGACCGTCGCGCTGACCGCCCGAACCCCGTGGGCCCTGGTTGCCCTGCTCGCGCTACCCCTCGCTGCGCGCGCCAATTCGCCGGTTCGCGGCGGTGCTCACGGCTTCGAATTGATACCGGCGCTGCGTGATTCGGGACTGGCAATGCTCGTCTGGGGTGCCGCTACCGGTGTGGCGCTGGCGTTCGCCTAACGCTTCTCGGGCACGAATGCGCCCAGCAGAAAGTTCACGATCGAGATGATGATCGCGCCCCAGAACGCGGCAGCGAAACCGACGATCTCGAGGCCGTAACCGGTCTGCGACGACAGCCACCCCGTCAACATCAGCATCAACGCGTTGATGACGAGAGTGAACAGCCCGAGGGTGAGAATCAGCAGCGGCAGTGACAACAGCTTCACCATCGGCCTGATGAACGCGTTGACGATCGTCAACACGGCCGCAATACCGAGCAGGACCACGATGTCCCACCCGTCACCGCGGCCCGAGCTGGTCACGGTGATGCCGTCGACGAATTCGTTCGCAACCCAGATGGCGACGGCATTGATCACGAGCCGAATCAGAAAGTTCATGGCGCCCATCGTAGAGTTCGGGCCCGCTCGGAGCTATGTCGTGCGAACCAGCAGGACGGCGTCGCGCAGATCGTCCAGGCTGCCGCGAACACTCACGAGCTCGGTGAACGATGGATCGGCACCTGCGATCACACCGAGAAGCATGTGCTCGACGCCGATCTCCCTGTCCCGCAATCGGACGGCCTCCTTCAAGGCCAGCTTCAGCGCTTCCTTGGCCGACGGCGCGAACGGCAGGTGAGAATCGTTCGAATGGTCGACGTCGCCGAACCCCACCGCATTCTCGACGGTGTCGATCACGTCGTGAAGGTCGATGCCGATGGACCGTAGGGCCCGGGCGTCCCTCGACAGCACGTCCTCGAGCGCGTTGTCGAGGGTGAACCCCGCCTCGGCCAGCGCAGACCCGAGCGGTTCGTCGGTCTTGTCGAGCGCACCGAGGAAGAGATGAATGGGTTCGATCCGCTCCGAGTGCAACGCCCGGGCGTGCAGCCGGGCACTGATGACGACCGCCCTGGCCTGTGTGGTGAATCGCTCGAACATGGTTGTCTACCTTCCCTTTCCGCTGTGCTTCTTGTGAACGGCCTGTCTGCTGACACCCAGCGAATCCGCTATCGCCTGCCACGCCCATCCCTGATTCCGCGCATTGCGAACCTGGACGGCTTCCAGACGTTCGAGTAGACGGCGAAGTGCGGCTACGGCACGCAACCCCTCCCCCGGATCGGAACTGGCGGCCGCGGCGGCCAATGCAGTGGCTTCTGTCATGCATGTCAATGTAGGTTGACAGAGAAGGGGTTGTCAACCTTTATTGACACACAAGTCAGTGGTCCACAGCGATATCGACAGAGACCCGCCCACGGTCGTCACGGGTCGCCGTCGCGAGGCCGGAGTACTGGACACCGCCGAGGTCGACATCGACACGACCGCCGCCGTCCACGAAATTTCGCCACCAATTCTTCTTGTCCGGCATCGCCACCCTGACCTTCAGGTGCTCGCCCTTCCGGCTGATCGCAAGCGGCAATGTGATCCTCTTGCCGGACTTCCGGCCGGTGTAGGTCAAAATGCCCATCGAGCGTCCGAGCACCCTGTCGAGCACCGGTGCCTTCATCACGACCATGAAGACCTTGTTGAACCCTGCCGCCGACTTCTGAAATGTGTTCATCGTGTCCGCCTTACGAATCGCCCCGCACGTGTTGGCGAGCGTAGCCGTGACACAGGCCGACGGGAACGTCACCGAGACGGCAGACCGGACTTCGCTGCCCGGGGCCCCTTCCATCAGCGCCGAAGAATGTGTCGGTGCCCTGTTCTACACTTGCCGCAGTGGATCGAATACGTGTTCGATCTTCAGTCGCTGGGGGGTGACATGGGGCTACGGAAAGCGGCGTGGGTGACGGGGGACCATTCTTCGCTCGCCGACGTTCTGGGAGCGCGACGGACGATCAACGCTGCCGTCGCTTCGGAACTTGCTCTGCTGGACGAGTATGTCCGCAGCCGAACGGCCGGCGCGTCACCGTGGGACACCGGGGTCACCGAGAAAGATCTGTTCAACTCGGCAGTCTGTGAACTGGCGGCGGCTCTGTCGTCCACGTTTGCCGCCATCAACAACAAGGTGCAGATGTGGCGTCAACTGCGCCCTCTCGTGCGTCAGGGCTTCATCGACGGTGCCCTCGATCTGGAGCGAGTCAGAACGATCCACGATCATCTACTTCATGCCCGTCCGGAGACGGCCGTTGCCCTGGAGACCGAGATTCTCAAGGCCGCCCGGGAGATGGCACCGGGAGCTCTGGGCCGCGAAATCGATCGACTGCTCATCGAGGCCGACGCCGACTGGGACCGTGCGGTACGCAAGCGTGCCGCACGCACCGAGAAGCGAATCCGCCTTCGTCGCCGGGCACGAGGACTGTCGAGCCTGACCACACTGATGACCGACGGCGAAGCCGACGAACAACTTTCGCGGATCGACGCCGAGGTCATACGCCTGCACCCGGAGGATCCGCGGTCGGACGACCAACGACGGGCCGACGCTCAGACCGCCTTGATGCGCGGGGAGACACTGCTGTGCGAGTGCGCGACATGCCTGACGCCACGCGACAGCGACAGGGCCCCCGAGCACGATGATCCGGACACAGCGGACAACGAACCATCGGACACCGACTGCGCCGCAACCGACGGAACAAGCAGCGGCAGTTCCACGTCCGCTGCACCGGGGGACGAGCCGCCGACGAGCCAATCATCGAACACGATCCCACCGGATGCACCGCCACCCAGGCTTCCCACGCCCGGCTCTGTGAATACCAGAGCTACCCGATCGCGACCGGGTGGAGGAACGCTGATCGAACGGTGGCGTGCCATCGTCGGGGACGACCCCATCGGGATCCACGCCTTGTACCCCGACGGCCATGGGGGCATGAAACTCCCGCCGCCAGGCGCGCTGAGCTATACGCCCAGTCGAGCTCTCGCGGCGAAGGTTCGAGCCGAGAACCCGTACTGCCTGCATCCTGGCTGCAACGTGCCCTCGGAACGATGCGACCTCGACCACATCGTCGAATTCGACCGACACCGCCCCGAGAAGGGCGGCTGGACCATCCTCACGAACATCGGTCCGCGCTGTCGGCTCCACCACAACCTCAAAACGCGCAAACTTTGGCGCACCGAACTGCTTCCGGATGGAGTGCTGCATATCGTCGATCCACTCGGACGTCACTACTTCACCCCACCCGCCCTGTGAAAAACAATCACCTAGGGTTGGTTCGGTGAGCACCGCGAATCTGACCCGAACCGAAACTCGCAGGCGATCGCGCCACATAGACGGGGTGAAGTATCTCGTCGATCTGAACCTCCTGCGCGCCGAGGACACGGACGTCGACACCTTCGAGTCGGTGACGACCATCGAATTCGATGCGACGACGGCGGCGACATGGGTCGATTTCATCGGTGCGTCCGTGGACGAGGTCACCGTCAACGGCACCGATGCGCAGGTCGATTACGACGGAGCTCGCATTCAACTGGTCGGACTCGCCGACCACAACGTCGTTCGGATACGTGCACGCGGCCGGTACAGCAGGTCGGGTGAAGGACTCCACCGCTTCGTCGACCCCGTCGACGACAACGTCTACCTGTACACCCAGTACGAACCTGCCGATGCTCGACGGGTGTTCGCGAATTTCGAGCAACCCGATCTGAAGGCCTCGTTCACGCTGAGGGTCACAGCACCCCCGGCATGGACGGTCCTGTCCAACCGCGCGGGAGTCACCGACGGCACAGTCACCACGTTCGCCCCGACGCTGCCCATATCGACGTACATCACCGCGGTTGCGGCCGGGCCGTACCACGGCGTCGAATCGTCCTGGACTCGAGGCGATCTGACTGTCCCGCTCGGCGCGTACTGCCGCGCATCCCTCGCCGAGTATTTCGACGCCGAGGACATCTTCGACATCACCGAGCGTGGCCTCGACTTCTTCCACGACAAGTTCGACTATCCGTACCCGTTCGGTAAGTACGACCAGATTTTCGTCCCCGAATACAACCTCGGTGCGATGGAGAACCCCGGGCTCGTCACGTTCACCGAATCGTACGTATTCCGTTCGGCGGCAACCGAAGCCCAGTACGAGGCTCGGGCGAACACGATTCTGCACGAGATGGCGCACATGTGGTTCGGCGACCTCGTCACGATGCAATGGTGGGACGATCTGTGGCTCAAGGAGTCGTTCGCCGACTACATGGGTGCGTACGCGTCGGCCGAAGCCACCCGATTCACCGATGCCTGGGTCAGTTTCGCGAACCGCCGAAAGGCGTGGGCCTATTTGCAGGATCAGCTTCCCACCACTCACCCGATCGTCGCCGACATCACCGATCTCGAGGCAGCCAAGCTCAACTTCGACGGCATCACCTACGCGAAGGGCGCGAGCGTGCTCAAGCAGTTGGGGGCGTTCGTCGGTGCCGACGCCTTTTTCGCAGCGTCCCGCAACTACTTTCGTACGCATGCCTTCGGTAATACGACCCTGACGGATCTCTTGAGCGAGATGTCCACCGCCAGCGGGCAAGACCTCGAGACCTGGGCGGGCGCGTGGCTGCAGACCACCGGCGTGTCCACACTGACTTATACCGGCGACGCCGTCGAGCAGTCGGATCCGCGTCCGCACCGCATCGCGGTCGGGCTCTACGATCCGAACGAGGCCGGAAATCTCACGAGGACCCACCGCTACGAACTCGACATCACCGACTCGCGAACGCCCGTCGACTTCCCCGATTCTGCACTGGTTCTGCTCAACGACGACGATCTGACCTACGCCAAGATCCGATTCGACGAGCGCTCCACCGCCACCGTGCGGACCTCACTCGATCGCATCGTCGATCCCCTTGCACGAGGGCTGGTGTGGTCGGCACTGTGGAACTCCACCCGGGACGCCGAGCTCTCTGCGATCGAATACCTGGACATCGCAACCAGATTCGCGCCAACCGAACCCAAGATCGGGTTGCTCTCCGCAGTCACGGCCAACGTCGCGTACACACTCGCGCACTACCTCCCCGAAGACCGACGGGACGAGCCCACCCGGCATTGGCTCGAAGCGTCGTGGCGGCAGCTGCAGTCGAGCGAACCCGGAAGCGACGCGCAGTTGGTGTGGGCGCGGGCGGTCGCATCGGCTGCGCAACTCGACGACTTCCTGGCCGACGATCTACGCTCCCTGCTCGATGGCACCGCGACCATTGCCGGGCTGAGGCTGGACCCCGATCAGCGCTGGGCATTCTGGCTGGCACTCGCCGCCACCGGACACGCAACTATCGCAGAGCTGGATGCCGAACTCGGTTCGGACGACACACTTTCGGGGCGCACTGCCCACACAGCGGCGGCGACGGCGATCCCTGACGCCACAGTCAAAGCGAGCGCGTGGACTTCCATCACCGAGCGCGACGACGTGTCCAACGATGTTCTCGACGCCTACATCACCGGGTTCGGGGCGGGTCACCGACCGGACCTCACTCAACCGTACGAGGGCCGGTATTTCGAGTCCATCTCCTCGTTGTGGACCTCACGCAGCATCGAGATCGCACGGAGGATAGTTGTTCGCCTCTTTCCTCAGCAATCGTCGACCGACAGTGCAGACGTGTGGCTCGCCGAGCACGAGTGGGCACCGGCTGCGTTGCGGCGCTTGGTGATCGAGCAGAGAGATCACCTGGCCCGGAGTTTGCGCGTGCAGGCTCGGCTAGGGTGACGATCATGTCCGACCATGATGCTCGACGTTCGTTCGCCACGTCCGCTCTCGCCGCAGGCGGCTTGCTCGGCGGCTTCGCTGTTGCTCGCCGGTCGCACAATCGCCAACTCGGCGGAGCAGTGCTCGCTGCAGTCGGCGTCGCCTGCACCACGCAATGGCAGAAATCCTCGGGCTCGGCTCGTGCCGGCGCACTGATCGGGACGTACCTCGTGGCGTTCGGTGCGTCGCATCCGCTCGCGAAGAAGATCGGTGCGTGGCCGGCCGTCGGGACGGTCGCCGCTGTCACTGCGGTGACGTCGATGGTCGTGACCTGGTAGATCTGCTCAGAACACCCCGGTACGGATGAACTGCTCGAGCGCGGCGGTCGGTTCGTCGAGATCCATCCCCTGGCCCGCGACCCAGGTGTCGTCGAAATAGGTTTGCGAGTAACGGTCTCCGCCGTCGCACAACAACGTCACCACACTGCCGGTGCGCCCCGCGGCAATCATCTCGGAGATCAATCCGAAGGCACCCCAGATGTTGGTGCCGGTGGATCCTCCCACTCGTTTACCGATCGCAGCCGAAGTGAATCTCGCGGCCGCCACCGACGCAGCGTCGGGCACCGCGATCATTCGATCGATCACTTGGCCGACGAAGGACGGTTCCACCCGCGGTCGCCCGATGCCTTCGATACGTGAGGACTTACCGGTCTCGAAACTCGCGTCACCGGTTTCGTAGCCTCCGATGAAGGCCGAATTCTCTGGGTCCACGACGGCCAAACGCGTTGCGTGTCTGCGGTATCGGATGTAGCGACCGATGGTGGCGCTCGTTCCGCCTGTTCCCGCGCCTACGACCACCCAATCGGGGATGGGACATTTCTCGAGCCGGAGCTGATCGTAGATGGACTCGGCGATGTTGTTGTTTCCTCGCCAATCGGTGGCCCGTTCGGCGTGGGTGAACTGGTCCATATAGTGGCAGTCGGGCTCGGCTGCGAGCCGGTGCGCCTCGGTGTACATCTCACCCGGGTGGTCGACGAAGTGGCAGCGCCCACCGTGCGATTCGATGAGGGCGATCTTGGCGGGACTTGTACTTCTGGGCATGACTGCGACGAATTTCAATCCCAGCAGGCCGGCGAAATATGCCTCACTGACCGCCGTGGAGCCTGACGACGCCTCGACGACCGTGGTTCGCGCGGTGACCCAGCCGTTGCAGATCGCGTACAGAAACAGCGATCGCGCCAGCCGGTGTTTGAGGCTGCCGGTGATGTGAGTGGATTCGTCCTTGAGGTACAGCGAGATTCCCCATGCGGCAGGCAGTGGATAGCTCAGCAGGTGTGTGTCGGCACTGCGCTGAGAATCGGCTTCGATCAACCGGACTGCGTTGTCGACCCACTCACGCGATCCGGAGTGGTCCACCGATCCGGTCACTTGCGGCCGTCTTCACCGCGCAGCTTGGACTGCAGGTCCGCGCGAGCGGTGCGTCGGTGTTCGTCGACCGCAGCGATGGACTCGTTGACGCGGATGCGCATCTGCTTGAACAGAAGCAGGGACAACGGCAGCGAGATGAGGACGCCGAAGATCGCGGCGACGAGGATCGGAACCTCGATGCCGAAGAGTAAACCGACACCGATGATGATCGCGGCGATGACGATGACGAGCGCCAGACGCGCGAACGTGTACACGGCGAGATTGACGGCAAGGGACTTCTTCGCAGAACGGCCGGGCGTGGGGTTTCCGCTGGTCGGGTCGCTTCGGTCGGCATTCGTCGCATCGCTCACGAGCTCAAGGTTACCGGGCCGTGCAGGGCTTCCCACCCACCCCTGGCGTGACCGATTTGTCCATTACCTCCCCTTTACCAACCTTGTATCAGTCGAGTACCTAGGGGTCCGAGTGCAACCATGGGGCTCACAACACCGCAGACCGATATCTCCGGTTCGACGCAAATGCACAGAACCGCACCGTAGGAGGACACGACAGATGAGCGCACCCACGTTCCACAAAGCTCAGGACTCACTTCTCACACCGGGTCAGGTAGCAGCGCTTTTTCACGTCGACCCCAAGACCGTGACTCGCTGGGCACACGCCGGACGTCTTGGATCGCTCCGCACTCCCGGCGGACACCGTCGCTTCCGCGAAACCGAGGTCATGCAGCTGCTGACTTCTCTGACGACCGAAGCCGGCGTACAGCACTGAGACAGGCCATTCGGCGCAGTTTCGGCAACGACCTCCGCACCCGTACGAACTCATCGAACATTCTCAGGAATCTTCGACGCTCGACGGGTGCGGAGGTCGTTGCATGACGGCTACCCTCGTAGTAGGAGGTGCGTCGTGATCTATCTATTGGCGTTGATCGGTTTGGTGGCAGTGATTGTGCTGCTGTGGAAGGCATTCGGACCCAGCACGCAGCCCGAACCCCCGCGGACTGTCGGGCCCGATGACGATCCGGAATTTCTCTGGAAAATCAACCGGGACGCTCGTCGCGGAGGCAAGGACGGGACCGACGCCGGCACTGAAGTCGGCGAATAAAGTTTCCGATCAGCTGCGGCGAGAAGTAGTGGGCGAGGCCGGAAAGCCTGCTGCCACCGCCGCAGCTACTTCGAGGAGTGCCTTTCGCGTGCGTCCACGAAGCCTGCCCAGTTCGATCTCAGCCCCCTCCTCCAGATGCGGGTCGAACGGAATCGTCCGAACCTGAGCGCATCGCTGCTCGAAATGTTCGACCACCTTCTGCAAGTCGACTTTTCCCGCCCTCGGTCTTACCGCGTTGACCACCGCCACCGACGTGGCCACCAATTCTCGATAGCCATGAGCATCCAGCCAATCCAATGTCGCCGACGCGCTCCGCGCCCCGTCCACAGACCCTGAGCTGACGACGACCAGAGTGTCCGCGCCCTCGAGAATGCTTTCCATCGCCGAATGCATCAATCCGGTGCCGCAGTCGGTGATGACGATGCTGTAGAACTTCTCGAGCAGTGTCACCGTTCGGTCGTAGTCGTCACCGCTGAATGCCTCGGACGCCGCCGGGTCCGAATCGGAGGCCAGCACCTCCAGCCGATGGACGTTCTGTGAGGTGTAGGCCCGAACGTCGCTGTAGCGCTCCAAGGAATCCATGTCTCGCAATAGATTTCGGACCGTCGCCGTCGTTTCCGACGGTACTTTCTGCCCCAGCGTTCCGCGGTCGGGGTTCGCGTCGATCGCAATCACGCGGTCACCGCGGATGTCCGCGAACGTCGAGCCCAACGTGGCCGTTGTCGTCGTCTTTCCGACCCCACCCTTCAACGAGAGCACCGCGACGCGGTAGCACCCCACCAATGGTCGATCGACCTGCGCGGTCAATTCGAGGCGTCGCTGTTGCGCCGGACTGTTCCCCACATCGATCCGACCACCGGACATCAGATACAGCGCACGACGCCACCCGGCCACCGGAGCGACACTTGCCGACCTGATCAGCAACGAATCGCCGAGGTCGGCCGCCGACATCGGCTGCGACAGCGGTCGATGATCCGGCTGAACGACAGCAGCCACGGCAGGAACCACAACAGGAACATGGCCGGGCAACATCGGTTGCGGCCACGAACCGGGTTGCGGAGCCCACTGCCCATACCCCTGACCCTGCCCATACCCCTGCCCATGCCCATGCGTCGGCCAGCCGTTCTGGGCCTGCCACTGATTCTGGGCTGCCCACTCGTTGTTCGGCTGCCAATATTGCTGGGGCACAACAGCATTCGGGGGCAAAACCACCCCGTTCTGCGGCTGGACAGGGTGCTGACCCTGTTGCCCAGGCGGCTGCGGCTCGCCCGTGGGCCGAGTCGGCGGACCAGGGAGCATGGCCGTGTCGGACGAAACCGGTGGCACAACCGGTGGACCCGACGCTTCGGGCATCGTCGGCATCTCGTCGGTCGGTGGCGTCACCTCGACGGGTGGAGTCGACATTGCCGCGACAACAGGAGTCGGGCTCGGAGCATCCGCGGGCGGCATGGCGATGGGGGTGGATCGGAACGGTTCACGCTCCCCCGAAACCCGAGACTCCCCCACAACCCGAGAAGACCCCGCAGTCTCAGCAGACCCCGCAACCCCCGAAACTTCCCCAACTCCAGCAGACCCGGGAACCGGGGTCTCGGTCACCACCGGCTCCGGCGTGTTCGGGGGTTCGTCGTCGTCCATCGGTCGGACGGGTTGCCAATTGTTTCCGTGCCGATCGGCCATGACCGATTTCCCCCCACTGTGCGTCCCGCGTCGAGTGCCGGCTCGGATGTCTCCCCCATCGAGCCGGATCGGACGCTACCAGCTGCGCGTCGGCAGCGGAGCGTGTGGAACGCGCAGAGGTCAGTTCAGTCCTGCGTAGCTGTGCAGACCGGAGACGACCATGTTGATGATGAAGAGGTTGAACAGCATGGCAGTGAATCCACCGACGTTGATCCACGCGGCGCGGGTGTTTCGCCAGCCGGAGGTGGCGCGGGCGTGCAAGTAAGCGGCGTAGATGATCCACGTGATGAAGGACATCGTTTCTTTGGGGTCCCAGCCCCAGAAACGTCCCCATGCGGCCTCGGCCCAGATCGCGCCGAGGATGACGCCGGCTCCGAACAGCGGGAAGGCGACGATGGTCGTCTTGTAGGCGAGTCGGTCGAGGGCTTGGGCGTCGGGGAGCTTGGAAGCGAAGCGGCCCCAGAATCCCACGCTCTCCTCGCCGAGGGGCTGTTTGATGCGCAGCAGGAACAGCAGGCTCGCGACTCCGGAGACCAGCAGGATGCCGCTGCCGACGCTGACGATGGTGACGTGGATGGGCAGCCAGTAGGAGCGCAGCGCCGGGACGACGGGTGCGGCGTCTGCGTAGAGCTTGGTGGCGGCGAAGAACATCAGCACGATGATGGGTGCGAGGACGAACACCAGCATCGGGCGCATCGTCTTCTTGCGCAGCACCACCACGGAGGTCAGTGCTGCGGCAGCGGTTGCCATGGTGACGAACTCGTACATGTTGCCCAGCGGGAATCGGTGGGTGGCGAATCCGCGGAGCACGACCGAGGCGATGTGTAGGACGAGGGCCGGTGCGAGCAGCGCGAAGCCCATGCCTGCGAGGCGCTCGGACAGCGGGCGCTTGGGTGCCTCGATGACGCGTCCCGGGCCGGAGGACGCAGCCTGCGACGACGCGGTCACGGGGGCTCCGGCACCGACGAGCTCCTTGGCCTGAGCGGCCGTCGCCTTGGCGGAGGCGTACTGAGCGATGAGCAGGACGAATGCGAGCACGTAGATGGTGAAGGCTGATTCGAACGACCAGTCGCTGTACTGCGAGAGTGTCTCGTTGATCGGCATCGGTCAGTTCTCCTGTTTCGAGGTGTCGCCGAGCAGGCGGGTGCACAGGCGGTCGAACTCTTCGCCCCACCCCGCCTGATCGGTGCGTGCAAGTCCGCCGAGTTCTACTACAGTACGTCGTGAGTCGCCGTCGGCGGTGAGTCGGACCCAGATTCTGCGACGTTTGATCACCAGTGAGACGAGCAGTCCGCCCATCATCGTCAGCGCGAACACCAGGACCCAGGTCTGAGCCGGGTCGTGCGAGACCTGCAGGTTGACGAATTCCTTCGCCCCGTCGAATCTGACGACGGTGCCGTCGCTGAGTGTGGCCGACTCCCCGGGCATGAGGTTGACGCGGTCCTGCTTGACGAGCCTGCCCTGGGCGATCATTTCCTGATCGAGCGAGAAGATGGATTGCGGGAGTCCGGTGTCGAGTCCGGTGTCGCCTTTGTAGATGTCGATGGCGACGGCTGGGTCGTTCATCGCCGGGAAGCTCGACGACAGCAGACTGCCGTGGAACGACGCGGTCGGGGCGAACAGTCCTTCGATGGCGATCTGGTTCTTACGCCGGTCCAGCGCGTCGGGGTAGAGGCCACCGGGTGGGTCGACTCGCAGTACCCCGCTGGAGAGGAATGTGGTCGCGTCGGTCGGCTGCCACTGGATGGTGTCGGTGCGGGTCTCGCCGTTCGGGAACGTCACCGTGAACATGGGCGCGTAGCCGTGGCCCTGCAGGTAGACGCGGTCGCCTGCGACCCGCAGCGGGTGATTGACCTGCAGTCGGTCGTCCTGCCAGACGTTGTTCGCCAGGTCTTCGCCGGCCTGGTACTGGATGTTCGAGGTGAACATTTCCGCCTGGCCGTTGTCGAGGTAGTCCGCCTGGAAGTCCTTGACGCGCAAGCACAACGGCTCGAGGTCGGTGCCGTCGACGAGGTTGCCCGCCCGGAACGAGTCGTAGTTGGCGGGCGTGGAGGTACAGAATCCGGGGCCGTCGTCGGCGATGACGATGCGGTTGCCCTCGTAGCCGAGCAGCTTGCCCATGGCGATAGCGGCCAACAGTCCGACGAGCGAGAGGTGGAACACGAGGTTGCCGAGTTCGCGAACGTAGCCCTTCTCCGCCGAGAGCGTCACTGCCCCGCTGCCCTCGGACCGTTGCGCGACGCGCCACCCACGCAGCTGAGTACGAACCTGGGCTGCGATCTCCTCGGGTGCGCCGTCGACGTCGTACCGGGTGTGGTGCGGCAGGCGCGAGAGGTTCCGCGGCGCACGAACGGGCTTGGTACGCAACTGTTTTGCGTGCTCGATGCACCGCGGCAGGATGCAGCCGATCAGGGAGACGAACAGTAGTGCGTAGATCGCGGTGAACCAGAAGCTGCCGAACACGTCGAACAGTTCGAGCTTGTCCATGATGGGGCCGAGGGTCGGACGGTCGGCGATGTATTGGTCGACCTTGCCCGCGTTGAGGCTGCGTTGCGGTACCAGGGCACCGGGCACGGCGGCGAAGGCCAGCAGGAACAGCAGCACCAGCGCGGTCCGCATACTGGTGAGCCCGCGCCAGGTGTTGCGCACCACGGCCACGGCCTTACCGAGTACGGACTGCTTGTGCGGCGGCGACGCTTCTGTCCGCTCCTCGGTCTCGGCGGTCATATCGGCAACACCACATCGGAGACGAAGGCGTCGCGCACCCAGCCGACGAATTGATCCCAGGCACCGGTGACCAGTGCAATTCCTACCGCTATCAACATGATTCCGCCGAACACCTGTATCTGTCGTGCGTGTGTACGTAGCCAGGCGACGCCTCGCAGTGCGCTGACCGATCCGAACGCGAGGATCACGAACGGCAATCCAAGACCGAGGCAGTACGCCACGATGAGGGTGACTCCGCGCGCAGCCGTGGCACCGTCGGTGCCCGCGGCGAGCGAGATGACGCCGGCGAGGGTGGGCCCGAGGCACGGGGTCCAGCCGAGTGCGAACACTCCCCCGAGCAAGGGCGCTCCGGCGAGGGAGCCGATCTGCTTCGGCTCGAACCGCACATCGCGCTGCAGCGCGGGAATCAGTCCGACGAACACCAGGCCCATGGCGATGGTGACGACGCCGCCGATTCGCATGAGCAGTTCGCGGTTGATCGCCAGCACCGAAATTGCGCCGAACACCGACGCGGTGGCGAGAACGAACACCACGGTGAATCCGAGGACGAACAGCCCCGCGGCTCCCGCGACGCGCAGCCGACCGCTGCGCACCTTCGTCTTGACGGCCGCTTCGTCGGCGCTGACCGCCGGTGCGTCGGCTCCGACGACCCCGGCGAGGTACGACAGATATCCCGGAACCAGCGGTACGACGCACGGTGATGCGAAGGAGACGAGCCCGGCCAGGACGCAGGCTCCGAGGGCCAGCAGCAGCGGCCCGGAGGCCGCAGCTTCCTGGAAACTCGCGCCGACGCCGGCTAGGTACATCTCGCTCACGGCTGCACAGGCTCCTCGGCTGCCACGCGCTCGACGACGGGCTGCAGGTCCTCGACGAGCAGTTCACGCAGGAACACTGCCGCCACGCGGTGCTGACGATCGAGCACGATGGTCGTCGGAATGACGGAGGTCGGAACGCCACCGAGCGCGGTCAGGGTGCGCATCGGCGGGTCGTAGATCGAGGAGTACGTGACGTTGTTGCTGACGACGAAATCCTGTGCTGCGGTCTGTGATTCGTCGCGCACGTTGATGCCGAGGAATTCGACGCCGGAGGCCTTGGTGGCCTCGTAGACCTTCTCGAGGTCGTCCGCTTCTCCGCGGCACGGTCCGCACCACTGACCCCAGACGTTGAGGACGACGACGTCACCCTCGTAGTCCGACAGCGAGGTCGTCTTGCCTTCCGTCATGAGGTCGGGCCCGGAGAGTTCGCCGAGTGCGCCGCGGTCGGACGGCGGATCGTAGAAGATTTCGGTCTTTCCGCCGGGCGAGACGAACTGGAAGGTTCCGCCCTGAGCAACCGCGTCGGTGCCGGTCGAACAGCCGGCGACGAGGGCCACAGCGGCAACCGCGAGCAGTAACCTACGCACCGGTGATCCTCGGGTCGGATGCTCCTGCTGGCTCGGAGTAGACGAGATCGACGAGCTGATCGCCCTCGTAGACCAGTGACGTCAGCGACGCGAGTCCACACTGGCGATTGCGCGGGTCGTGCCAGAGCCGGTCGCCCTGGAGGAACCGACGTAGCGTCCAGACCGGGAGTTGGTGGCTCACGCAGACGGCCTCGTGCCCGACGGCTGCGACTCTGGCCGCGTTGACGGCGGCGAGCATGCGGTGCGCGATCTGCAGGTACGGCTCGCCCCAGGACGGGGTGAACGGGTCGCGCAGCTTCCACCAGTGCCGAGGCCTACGCAAGGCTCCGTCGCCGACGGCAACGCGCAGCCCCTCGAACTCGTTGCCCGCCTCGATGAGGTTCTCGTCCTCGGACACCGTCAGGCCGTGGGCTGCCGCGATCGGGGCAGCAGTCTCCTGGGCGCGTTGCAACGGCGACGCGACGACGTGCGTGATGTCGTGACCGGCGAGCGCATCTGCGACGGCCTTGGCCTGGGACTGGCCGGTGACCGACAGCTTGAAGCCGGGCAACCGCCCGTAGAGGATGCCCTTGGGGTTGTGCACCTCGCCGTGCCGGAGGACGTGCACGATGGTGCGCGTCGTCGAGTGCGGGTGTGTTGCGGGGGCCTCGGTCACGTCGGGGTCCTGTTTCTCGCTAGGTCGGGTGGGAGTCAGTTCGGTGCTACAGCGGCTGCCGCAGCCTTCGCGGCGGCCGGGGCCGCGTCGGCGATGATCTCGAAAGCTCGGTCGTCGAGAGCAGCCGAGACGAACCATGCCTCGAATGCGCTCGGCGGCGGGTACACCCCGCGAGAGAGGAACGCGTGGAAGAACGCCGGGTAGCGCCACGTCTGGGCAGCCTTGGCCTGCGCGTAGTCGGTGACGGGTCCATCGGCGAAGAACACACTCACCATAGTGCCCGCGAACTGCACGTGGTGGTCGACGCCTTCGGCGGTGAGAGCATCGCCGAGCAGTGTTCCGAGTCGCTGCGAGTTGGTCTGCAGCTTCTCGTAGACGGCTGCGTCGGCCAGTTGCAGACTCGTCAATCCGGCAGCGACGGCGACGGGGTTACCGCTGAGCGTGCCCGCCTGGTACACCGGCCCGGCCGGTGCGAGGTAGGCCATGACGTCCGCGCGGCCACCGAATGCTGCGGCCGGCAGTCCACCGGACATGACCTTGCCGAAGGTGTAGAGGTCGCCGGCGACACCGTCGATGCCGTACCAGCCTGCGGCGCTGACACGGAATCCGGTCATCACCTCGTCCATGATCAGCAATGCGCCGCGCTCGGTCGCAAGTCGGCGTAGTCCCTCGTTGAAGCCGGTGATCGGCGGGATCGCGCCCATGTTGCCCGCGGCCGCTTCGGTGATGATGCACGCGATCTCGCCGGGATTGGCGTCGAACGCGGCGGTGACGGCGTCGAGGTCGTTGTAGGGAACGACGATGGTGTCCGACGCCTGAGCGCCGGTCACTCCGGGTGACGTCGGCAGTCCGAAGGTGGCCAGCCCCGAGCCCGCGTCGGCAAGCAGGGCGTCGACGTGGCCGTGGTAGCAGCCGGAAAATTTGAGGATCTTGGTGCGACCGGTGAAGCCGCGCGCCAGACGCACCGCGCTCATCGTGGCCTCTGTGCCCGAATTCACAAGGCGAACCTGGTCGACGGGGCCGACGCGGCGCACTATTTCCTCGGCGAGTTCGATTTCGCGCTCGGTGGGTGCGCCGAACGACAGTCCGGTTGCGGCCGCCTTCTGGACTGCCTCGACGATGGCCGGATGCGCGTGTCCGTGGATCATCGGACCCCAGGACGAGATGAGGTCGACGTAGGACTTCCCGTCCGCGTCGGTCATCGTGTATCCGCTGGCCTGCGTGATGAAGCGTGGAGTGCCGCCGACCGATGCGAACGCACGCACCGGAGAGTTGACGCCACCTGGAATCACTGTGCTCGCGCGGGCGAAGAGTTGGGCCGATACGGGGGCGTCGTTGCCGTCAGGAACAGTCACGACTTCCAGTGTCCCAGGTTCTGCGAAATCACCAACTACAGGGCGTAATAATCACCGAAACAGGGAGTCGGCCTGGTTTCGGCGATTGAAGACCCCCACCCCGGGTATTTACTTTCGATGACAAACACCGATGGCGTCACCAAAGTCGCCGAATTGATGTCCGATGCCGGACTGTGCATGTTCACCACCGTGGGCCGAGACGGCCACCTCATCTCGCGTCCGATGGCACTGCAGGAAGCGGAGTTCGACGGGGACCTGTGGTTCTTCGCAGCGCAGGACTCCAGAAAGGTACGCGACATCGCCGCCGACCCGACGGTCAACGTCTCGTTCCAATCCGGTCAGGGCTGGGTGTCGCTGTCCGGTACTGCTGCGGTCGTCGAGAACAAGGCCAAGGCGGAGGAGCTGTGGAATTCTCGGGCGGCCGCGTGGTTCGAGAAGAACCCCGATTCACGTGAGGTCGCTCTGATCCACGTGGCCGCCGAAGGTGCCGAGTACTGGTCCACCCCGGGCTCGAAGGTGTCGACCCTGCTGGCCTACGCCAAAGCGAAGGTCACCCACGAGCGTCCGAACCTGGGCGAGAACGACGTGGTCGAACTCGAACTGCCCAATACCTCGACGAGCTAGTTCCGCTCGTGCCGGGCTGCCGTCGGGGGCAGGTCCGGACTACCGGTCACGCCATGCGGTCCTGCCTCGGACCGGTCGGTACTCGCGTTCCGATCGGCACTCGCGTTCCGATCGACATTCGCGTTGTGCTGCGCACCGAAGTCCCGATCCGCGCCCGCGTCGCGGCCGACGTTGCGGTCACCGGTCACCTTGCGGTCGCCCTTCACATCCGGATCGATGTGGTTCGCGCGCTCGAACTGTGAGTTCACTTCGTCGCGTGATGCCGCCGCGACTCCCTGGTGAGACTGGGCCTGCTGAGCAAGTTTCTCTGCCTCGGCAGCTTTGACGTCCGCCTCCGCCTGGGCGCGGCGTGCCTTGGCCTCGCTCTCGCGGGCCTGCAGTTCACGCTCCTCGACGACGGTCGCTTGATCGGCCGCCTTCTCGCGAAGGTGGTTCGCTTCCAGCCTCTTTCGCTCTTTGCCCTTGCGTGCCACAACCAGGGCGACGGCAACGACCAACACTACGACTACTACTGCAACGATGATCCACACTGCGGTGCTCATGATGGAACTCCCGATCTGTTCCGACTGCCGAAGTGGCAGACGTTCCGAGCCGGTTACCCGAGTAATGAGCCGGCAAACTCGCCGAACATCGTCCAGGCGAGCGCGCCGAAGTCCTGTGCGTCCAGCGCGGCGGCCCCGTTCGGCACACATGCCAGCAGCTCGACGCCCGTCACGAGCGGCAACTCCTCCACGTTGACCCGCGCCGCCAGATCGGGTTCGGCCGGCCACGATCCGATCACCAGGCCCGCACATGTCACACCCGCTGCGCGCACCGCGGCGACGGTCAGCGCGCTGTGGTTGAGCGTCCCCAGCTCTGCCCCTGCCACGATCAGGACCGATGCGCCGACGGCACCGGCGACATCGAGTGCGGTGAACCCGCCGACACCCAGGCGCACCGCTACCCCGCCCGCACCCTCGACCACGACGAGATCGTGGGCCTCGTCGAGCACTCGCACCGCGTCGACGACGTGGTCGAGTTCGAGCATCGACCGACCCGAACGGCGTGCTGCGACGTCGGGCGCGAGTGGCTCGGGGTACCGCGCCAGCTCGATTCCGCGGACTCCCGAAAGACGTTCCACCACATCCATATCCGACTCGTCCAGGCCGTCGTCACCGACTCCGGTCTGCGCCGGTTTGCACACCGCCACCGTCCGTCCATGTGCCCGGGTTGCGGCCGCGAGCGCCGCGGTCACCACGGTCTTGCCGACGCCGGTCGACGTTCCGGTGACGAGAAGAACCGTCATCCCGACACCGCCGCACGCAATACCGTCGAGAGAACGGACGTGGCACGGTCGATATCGATGTCGCTGAGGTCGGCACGCGCGGTCAAACGCAGCCGAGATGCGTTCGCGGGAACCGACGGCGGCCGAAAGCACCCGACGCGCACGCCCAGGTCAAGACACTCCCCGGCCGCGCGGACGGCACGCACGGCGTCGCCGAGCACTACCGGAACCACCGCCGACGCCGTCGGCGATACACCGGCGGCCGCCGCCAATTGCCCTGCCCGCCGACCGATCGCAGCGACCCGATCGGGTTCGCTGCGCAGCACCGCCAGCGCTGCCGATGCCGCGCCGACCGCGGCCGGGGCGAGCGCGGTATCGAAGACGAAGCTGCGCGCACTGTGCAGTACCTGGTGCCGTACCGACGCCGGCCCGAGCACCACCCCGCCCTGCGATCCGAGCGCCTTGGACAGTGTCGCGGTGATCACCAGGTCCGGCAGTCCCGCCACACCGGCGTCGTGCACGGCACCGCGTCCACCGTCACCTCGGACGCCCAGCCCGTGGGCTTCGTCGACGATCAGCACCGCGTTCCATCTCCGGCAGGCCGCGTACAGCTCGTGCAGCGGCGCGAGGTCGCCGTCGGCGCTGAAGATCGAGTCGGTCACCACGAGCGCGCGGGGTTCCGTTCGTCCGCGGAGTAACTGCTCGACGTGCTCGACGTCGCGATGCCGCGCCACGGCCACCCGCGCCCGAGACAGACGGCAAGCATCGATCAACGACGCGTGCGACGCGGCGTCCGAGATCACGACGGAGTCGCGGTCGGCGAGCGCGGTGACGACTCCGAGATTGGCGGTGTAGCCGGACGAGAAGACCAGTCCGGTCTCGGCACCGACGAAGTCGGCGAGGTCCTGCTCGAGCTGTTCGTGGGCGGTGGTCGTGCCGGTGACCAGTCGAGATCCGGTGGACCCGGCACCCCACCGACGCGTGGCCGCGCAGGCCGCGTCGACGACGTGCGGATGTCGAGACAGGCCGAGGTAGTCGTTCGACGCCAGGTCGAGTGTCGAATCCTCGGGACTGCGAGCGTGGACGACGCGCTCGAGCCCGGCCGCGCGACGGTCGTATGCGGCGGCGTCGAGCCAATCGAGTGCACTCATGTCCACGACCATACTTGAACAGTGTTCAAGTATGGGTGTTCAAGTATGGTCGCGCGCCACCGCCACCATGGCATCGGCAATGGCTGCCACATCCGCCTCGGTACAGACATACGGCGGCATCGCATAGACCAACCTGCCGAACGGCCGCAGCCACACACCTGCGTCCACGGCGACGGCCGTCGCACGTGCCATGTCGACCGCGCCGGTCAGTTCGATCACCCCGATTCCGCCGAGCACGCGCACGTCGGCCACGCCCGGGAGCGACCGGGCCGGCTCGAGCCGTTCGGTCAGCACGTCTGCGACGGCGGCGACCTCGGCGCGCCAGTCGCGCGAGAGCAGCAGCTCCACCGACGCCACCGCGATCGCGCAGGCCAGTGGATTGCCCATGAACGTGGGCCCGTGCATCAGACCGCCCGCCTCACTGCTCGACACCGTCTCGGCCACGTCGGTGGTGCACAGCGTCGCCGCCAGCGTCATGTAGCCGCCGGTCAACGCTTTGCCGACACACATGATGTCGGGTGCGATGCCCGCGTGATCGGCGGCGAACAGCTCACCGGTGCGGCCGAACCCGGTGGCGATCTCGTCGAAGATCAACAGCACGCCGTACTCGTCCGCGAGTCGGCGCAGTGCGAGCAGCAGACGTGCGTCGTGGAAGCGCATTCCGCCGGCACCCTGCACGATCGGCTCGACGATGATCGCGGCCACGTCGTTCGCGTGCGCCGCGAGCACCTGCTCGAACTCGGCGACGTAGGCGGCAATACCCGCCGTATCGGCCACGGCGGGTGGCGCGGGCGCGAACACCTGCTGCGCCAGCACACCGGTCCACAACCTGTGCATCCCGCCGTCCGGATCGCAGACACTCATCGGCGCGAACGTGTCCCCGTGATAGCCGCCCCGCCACGTCAGCAACTTCGTACGCCCGCTCTCACCCCGCCCACGCCAGTACTGCACTGCCATCTTCACCGCGACTTCGACGGACACGGACCCGGAATCTGCGAGGAACACCTTGTCCAGCCCGGCCGGCGTGATCGAGACCAGCAGCTCCGCCAATCGTGCCGCCGGCGCATGAGTGAGGCCTCCGAACATCACGTGACTCATGCGGTCGAGCTGGTCTCGCGCTGCCGCGTCCAGCACCGGATGCCGGTAGCCGTGCACCGCCGCCCACCACGAACTCATCCCGTCGACGAGTTGGCGGCCGTCGGCCAACGTCAGTCGAACTCCGGACGCGCTGTCGACGACCAACGGTGTCGTCGTCGACGGAAACCCGCTGTAGGGATGCCAGAGATGCTCGGAATCTATTCGACGGACGTCATCTGAAGTCAGCACGCCAGAGCACACTGCCACAGCACCCGACCGGCCGTACCGAGACTGGGCGGGTGGCGAAATGTCCGAATCCTTTAGCATTGCGACATGACGACGCGCACCGTGACGAGACTGGCGGGGGTGGTCGTGGCCGTAACTCTGACGCTGTCCGCCTGCGGGGGACCGTCCGAAACGCCGACGCCCACGACCACCACGGCACCGGCGTTCGCGATCGACACCTCGACGCCGCTGGGCGCGATCAACGACCGAATTCTGCAGTGGATCAACGCCGACGCCGCCCCGGATCCGGCGGCGGTGGACGCCGTCACCGGCGCGGAGCTGGCGGCAGCACTCGAGCCGATGGGCGGGCTCGTCACACCTCTCGAGCAGTTGCGCGCCGGGGCGCCGAACGTGGCGACGGGTTTCGAGGCCGGCCCGGACAGCGCCGTTCTTCGCTTCACCACCGCCGGCATTCCGGCCACGATCACCACTTCCCTCGGTGCCGACGGCACGCTCGACGGCATTCTGGCCAGTCCGGAAACTCCGAAGATCTCGTCCTTCGACGAGCTCGATGCCGCCCTGTCGAAGGTGGCTCCGAATTACTCCTACAGCGCGTCTCGTCTGAACGGCGGCGAGTGCGAGTCGGTGTACTCGGTCAATGCCGACGCGATGCTCCCGCTGGGATCGGTGTTCAAGCTGTACGTTCTCGGGGCGCTGACCGACGAGATCGAGGCGGGCAGCGTGCGATGGGACGAGCAGCTGACCATCCGCGACGAGAACAAGAGTGCGCCATCGGGTGAGCTGCAGAACCGCCGCGACGGCACGACGGTGTCGGTACGCGAGGCCGCGGAGAAGATGATCTCGCTGTCCGACAACACCGCCACGGACCTGCTGATGGAACGCCTCGGTCGGGGCCGCGTCGAGGCTCAGCTCGCCACGATGGGTCATCACGATCCCGCGGCGATGACGCCGATGATGGACACCCGACAGTTCTTCGTCATCGGGTTCGGGAATCCGAATCTTCGTTCCGAATGGGCGGACGCGGACGCCGACGCTCGCGAGCAGCTCCTGAAGCAAGCCGATTCCCGGCCGCTGGACATCGACTTCGAGAATTTTCTCGACAACCCGGCATCGGCCGACGGCGTGGAGTGGTTCGCCAACGCGCAGGACGTGTGTGCGGCCGTGGGGTACCTGGCGACCGGCCCGTCGGCGGAGGAGAACCGTCGGATCCTGGCCATCACCCCGGGTGTGCAGCTCGATCCCGCTCGTTGGCCGTACTCCGGCTTCAAAGGCGGAAACGCTCCTGGCGACCTCGCCGCGGCGTTCCTGACAACCGACGCCTCGGGGCAGGACTGGATCGTCACCGAGCAGTTCCGGGCGGACGGTGCCATCGACCTGATCCCGTCCAGCTACGCGTTCCTGGTTGCGCAGGAAGCTTTTGCTCTGTTGAAGTGAGTGGGATTTGTAACACCGGTGTTACCGCTGGATTACACTCGTGCCCGTGGAGGCACAACACGAACCGGCTCAGCAGGCGTGGCCGACGGGCTTCAAAGAGTTCCTGGTCTGCGAGTTCACCGACTTCAGTCCCCTGGTGACCAGGGCCATGGAGGACAACTGCGCGTCGCTGTTCCACGACGGTCCCTACGGCAGATCCGGCTTCTGGCGGACCTTCCGGGCCGTGTTCCGAGAATTCGTCTGGCCGGTCTGAAGTTCCGGGCCTCACGGGCCGCGGCAAAAGGTTACCGTCGAGTATGGCAACCACAACGGATCACCTTCGGAACACTCTGGACGGCCGCTGGCGTGATGTGAAGAACGAGGCGCGCAAGCAACTCGCGCGCGACGAGTTCCGCCCGCATTACACACCGAACACCGTCATCGCCCGCACCAAGGCGCTCGAGCAGCTCAAACTTCTCGCCGCGGCCGGGGCTGCCGACAACGGATTCAAGAAGGAACACGGCGGTACCGGAGACGTCGGTGCCGCGGTGACGATGATCGAAATGCTCGCGATGAGCGACCTGTCGTTGATGGTCAAGGCCGGGGTCCAGTGGGGACTGTTCGGCGGTGCCATCGAGAACCTGGGTACCGAGCGTCACCACGAGGCGTACGTACCGAAGATCATCAACCTCGAGTTGCTGGGCTGCTTCGCCATGACGGAGACCGGACACGGCAGTGACGTGCAGTCTCTCGAGACGACGGCGACGTACGACCCGAAGACCGACGAGTTCGTGATCAACTCACCCACTCCGTCCTCCCGCAAGGACTACATCGGTGGTGCCGCCGAGACTGCGACCGTCGCTGCCGTCTTCGCGCAGCTGATCACCGCAGGGCCGGGCGAGGAGCCCGAGGGCCACGGCGTGCACTGCTTCTTCGTGCCGCTCCGGGACGAGAACGGCGACGACCTCCCCGGCGTGACGACCTCGGATTGTCAGTACAAGGGCGGACTCCCCGGCGTGGACAACGGCCGACTGATGTTCGACCACGTCCGCATTCCGCGGGACAACCTGCTCAACAAGTATGCCGACGTCTCTGCCGACGGCACGTACACCTCCCCCATCGAGAATCCGTCCAGGCGGTTCTTCACGATGCTCGGCACGTTGATCCGCGGGCGTGTCACCGTCGGCGGCAGCGCGGCGGCCGCAGCTCGTGTCGCCCTCGACATCGCGACGCGATATGCGTTGCAGCGCAGGCAGTTCGCTGCCCCCGGTTCCGATCAGGAAGTGCTGATCATGGACTACCTGGTGCATCAGCGTCGACTCTTCCCGCTCATCGCCAAGTCGTACGCACTGCAGTTCGCGCAGAACGAGCTGGTGTCGAAGATGCACGAGCTGCAGACTGCGGACAACCCGGATGCCGAGGAGCAGCGCGAGCTCGAGTCGCGTGCCGCCGGCCTCAAAGCCGCCAACACCTGGCACGCCACTGCCGCGATCCAGGAAGCACGCGAGGCATGTGGCGGCGCTGGCTACCTGGCCGAGAACCGGCTGATCTCACTCAAGGCCGACACCGATGTGTTCACCACCTTCGAGGGCGACAACCACGTGCTCACGCAGTTGGTGGCCAAGGAACTGCTCACCGCGTACGCCGACGACGTGAAGTCGATGAGCCCGGTCGAGTGGGTCAAGTTCGCAGCCGACATGGTCGGCGATCGCGTCGTCAAACGCACTGCGGCGCAGGCGATCATGCAGACCATTCTCGATCGGCGTCAGGACAACGAAGAGGAGGGGTCGCTGTTCAACCGCGGCACCCAGGTCAAGATGTTCGAGGATCGTGAGGAGTATCTGCTGTCCACGGTCGCGCGCCGTCTGCAGTCGAAGTCGAAGGAGAGCAGTTCGTTCGACGCGTTCAACGCGGTACAGGACCACGTTCTGCACGCTGCGAGCGCCCACATCGACCGCATCATCTTCGAGGCCTTCATCGCCGGTATCGAGTCGTGTGAGGACGAGACCACCAAGGACCTGCTCGAGGAGGTCTGCGACCTCTACGCCCTGTCGGTGATCGAGGACGACAAGGCCTGGTTCATCGAGCATCGCTACCTGTCCACCGAGCGCTCCAAGGCAGTGACTCGCGCGATCAACGAGCGGTGCCGCACCCTGCGTCCGCATGCGGAGTTGCTGGTCGACGGCTTCGGCGTGCCCGAGGCTCTCGTCGGTGCAGCAATGCTCGGCGAGCCCGGAGCGGGAACCGAGGAAGAACCGGCCGGAAACCCCAGCCACGCGCACTGACGCGTAGTCGGGGTTCAGCCGGGAGAGATCGCGAAGACCCGGCAGGGACCACCGGTCGCGCCCGCGTGCTTCGGTGCGCCGACGACGACCGTGGCCCCTGCCGGGGGCACGGCATCCAGATTCGCCAGTGCCTCCACTCCGTATCGGCCCGCGCCGAGTACCGCTGTGTGCGCTGGATAGTCGCGGTCGCTCATCCGATCGAGACTGAGCGTGTCTACCCCGATTCCGACGACGTTGCGCTCGCGCACCAGCATCCGTGCCGCGTCACCGCCGAACCCGGGTGCGGCACGTTCGGCGAGCCGGTCCTGCCATCGACTGTGCATGACCACCAGTGCGCGATCGGGTATCCGTCCGTGCTCGCGCTCCCACCGGGCGATGTCCTCGGTCGTCACGACCGATTCCGGATCCGACGCGGCCCGCGCGGAGATGTCCAGCACGACCAGCGGGGCGATCAGGTCTTCCAGCGGCAGGATGTCGGCCGTCGCACCGCCGCGCACTCGATGCGCGGGGGCATCGATGTGCGTGCCCGTGTGCTCGTAGTACGAGAGCTTGTTGACGAGGAAGCCGCCCAACTCGTAGGCGGCGACCGGGTGCATCGAGAACGGTTCGTTACCCGGCCACACCGGAAACGTCGGACTCAACGTGTGCGTCAGATCGATCAGTCGACCTGCGGGGATCACCGCTGCGACCGCCGGTGCGGCGCGTGCAGCACCGCCGGCCGCGACCGTCAGAGCAGCTGCCCCCAACGACCCGAACAGCGCCCTACGTCCGATCCTGCGGTGAACAGACTCGACGACCTCGGGGCCGCACATCAGTCGGCAGCAGGGGTGACGAGAAGAACCTTGTCGTCGGATCCGTTGTCCGTGGTGAGCAGGAAGGCTCCGTCGCTTCCGAAGCTGGTGAGCGAGCGCAGCCGACCGTAGGTACCCACCAGGGCGTCGGCTTCGTCGACGTAGTCCGTGCCGTCCTCGGACAGCTTGAGGAACACGAGCTTCTCGCCCTGCTGACTCGACACCACTGCGGAACCGTTCCAGGAACCCCATCCCGCGCCGTTGGCGAACGTCAGGCCGGGCGTCGCGATAGTGGGGCTACCCGAACTCCACACCGCCGCGCGGGCCCCGGGCACCCGGGTGGGATCGGTCATCGGCACCGACTCGTCGTAGACGAACGGCAGCCGATCCGGCCGGTAGCCGTAGTTGCCGCCGGGGACCAGTAGGTTGAGTTCGTCGTCCCTGGTGGTTCCCTGCTCCACCTCGTAGATGTCTTGAGTGCCGGGCCGTATCGCGAGCCCCTGTACGTTCCGATGACCGAGCGTGAAGACACGTCCGGGTGCATCGGCCGCCGCCGAGCCATCGGCGTTGATGTGCAACACCTTGCCGCCCAACGAGTTTCGATCCTGCGGCACCGACGGCGACGCGGTGTCTCCGGTTCCGATGTACAGGGTGCCGTCGGGGTGGGCCAAGATGCGGCAGCCGCCGTGGCGACCACCGTCGGCGACGGGGATGTCGTCGACGAGAGTGCCGGTGCGCGTCAACTCGGTCCATGCGGAGTCGACGGTCCACGACACCACGGCGATATGGTTGTCGGTGCCCCCGCCCGCACTACCGGTGCCCGCACTGCCGGCACCTGTTCCCTGACCCTGCACGCCCTGGCAGGTGTAGATGGTTCTGGATGTGGCGAAGTCCGTCGCCAGTGCGATGCCCATCAGGCCTGTCTCGCCCGACGCGTAGAGATCGCCTAGATCCGCTTCGAGATCGCGAGTGGCACCGCCGACATCACGAATGACGAATCGTCCCGCTCGCTCGCCGGTCAGCACCGTCCCGTCGGGGGCAACCACGGCATCCCACGGTTTCGCGAGCCCGTCGAGCACGGTGGTGACCGTCAGGTCGGGCAGCGGATCGGCCTGTGCCGTCGCTCCCGTCGAGCATGCCAACGTCAGGAAGACGCTGGCGGCGAGCACACCGGAACTGGACACCAGCTTGTTCATCCACACTCCTGACGACGATCGGCCACCAGCCCGATATGACCGGTATCACACGATCATAAACACACCGAGGAGATGGCCGACGCAGTCAGGACGCGATTCGGTAGCCGGCTTCTTCGATCGCGGCGTCGACGGCAGCAGCGTCGAGTTCCGCGTCACTGCTGATTACGACGGCTCCGGTGTCGACGTCCACATCGACGCCCGTGACGCCCGGAACCTCGGACACTTCTTCCTTCACCGACGCTGCGCAATGCGCGCACGTCATACCCTCGACGGAGTAGGTCGTCTGCATTGTGTTACCTCCTGTGCCTGGTCAGGAACGAACGAGACGCGCAATGGCCTCGGACGCCTCTTTGACTTTCGCGTCTGCTTCGGGTCCGCCCTGCCGCGCGGCGTCGACGACGCACCCGGCGAGGTGGGCGTCGAGCAGCTTCAGCGAGACGGACTGCAACGCCTTCGTCACCGCGGATACCTGGGTGAGAACGTCGATGCAGTACCGGTCGTCGGCGACCATGCGTGAAATGCCGGCCACCTGCCCCTCGATGCGACGCAGTCTTTTCAGCAGGTCGTCCTGTTCGGCGCTGTAGCTGCTCATGCCGTCGATCATACCCCTACCCGGTATGGGGAGTTTCGTCCGTCAGCAGGCGACGGACGCCATCGATGGCAACCAGTCCCCCGACGATCACCGCCAGGGCGGCGACCGCAATCCACGACCCCGAGTAGTACGTGCCCGTGTACGCCGGAGACACGTCGGGAACGGCGGCGAATTCGGTGGTGCGTACGCCTGCCTTCCAGCACACCATCGCGCAGATCACCGCGACCACTGCGAGGACCAGTTCCACCCAGCCGACGGACTTCCTCACACGTACTCCTGCTTCGCCGTCTCGAGTGCGGCGCGTAGACCGTCGTCGTCCTTTGCCCACGCTTGCACCAGTCCGCCGCCGACCAGTCGCAGCCCGATGCCGTGCCGTTTGCGCGGCACCCCCGAGAGCTCACCGAGAACGCGTGCGGTTTCCCACTTCTTCGGCTCGTATTCGCCGTCCTCGTACTCGGCAGGCGGGAAGATCTCCGTGATCTCGGCGACGTCGACGGTTTCGGTCCCCTGGCGCAGCTGCCGGGTGGTCAGCTCGACGCTGACATGCATGCGGGCCGCGCGGAGCTGTACGTAGGTCAGTCCAACGAGAATCAGCGAGAACAGCGCCAGGGCGAACCAGTGGATCACCGGTCCCGACGCCAGCTCGACCGCGAGCACCACCAGACAGAACGCGGGGCCCCACAGCAGAGCGCGCCAACGGCCACCGGGCTCGTGGAACAGAACGGGGTCGGTGCCGCCGAGATCATTGCTCACGAACGAACCACTCTCGCGCCGACGGGCGATACACCAGCACCGATGCAACGACCAGTGCGATCGTGATGATCAGCAACACGAACGGGAAGACGAGCGCGGCGAAGGTCAAGAGCAGCGCGGTGGCCCCGGACAGCGCCACCAACGCCCGTCGGAACCGTCGGTCGCCACCTCGGACGGGGCCCGACATCAGCCCCACTGCCAGGCCGACCACGCCGAAGATGACACCGAGACCTCGGAACACGGTCAGAAACGAGTCGATCTGTTCGTCGCTCGCACCGCCGTCGGTGAACGACGCGCGGATCTGCTCGACGGGCAGCGTGAGCGCGATCATGCAGACGACGATCAGCATCACTGCCGACGCCAACCACAACCAGTACGCGGTGGAGACCACCCGGGGACGAACCATCGATTCGTCAATGTCAGCACTCACGCTCGACATACTGCCACCGCGCGGTGGCACGGAGTTCAGCCGGCAGAGATTCCCAGCGCCATGATGGCGATGGCCGCCGACACGGCGAGCAGCAGACCGAGCAATGCCCACCCGGGCCTGCCGTTCTCGGCGGGACACGCGTTGCTCTCGGCCGCCGCGATCGACTCCGGGAGGGCACGACTGGGCGGCACCGGAATGTTCTCTGCCATGTTCGATCCGATCACTCGATACGTTTATCGAAAGTGATGGTAGTCACACCGGCGGGCTCAGCGCGCGGAACACGCTCGAAATCAGCGCTTCCGCGAGGACAGGAAGTACTCGTTGGATTCCTTGCGGTGCATCAGGTAGATCGCACCCGCAGCAAGCACACCTTGGCCGATGCTCAGCACGCTCATGACGATGTTCATCGCACCGGTACTCGATGCGATCGCGAACAGGTCGAGAATCGTGGTGAACACGGTGATCGAGCCGATGACGGTCAGCAGCATGCGCGCCCACATCTTGCCGGCACGCATCCGCTTCACCCAGAACAGGAACAGGGCACCGAATCCCACGACGACGAACAGCGTCACGACGAGCATCACCGTCACCATCGACTGCGTGGACTCGACGGTCATGTCCGCCGCCGCACCCTGTGCTGCGAGGTCGTCGAGCAGAGACTGCGCGAATTCCGCGCGTGCGCCGAACAGCGTCCACACCGAGTACAGCGCCGAGATCGCACCGATCAGCGCAACTCCCCACCACAGGTGCCGGGCAGTCTCCACATCCACCGGTGCCGGGCGAGCGGCCGGCTCGAGCTCGGGACCGGACTGAGGGAAGCCGTGTTCGAGCTCCCAGCGCTGCCAGTCCGGTTGCAACGGAGGATTGTTCGGCACGTTGCTGTCAGGATTGCTACCGTCCGCGTTGTTGCTCGGAGGAAAATCGTTCACAGCCAGCCCGCCACTTCGGTTGCCCAGTAGGTCAGTACGACATCTGCACCGGCGCGCCTGATGCCGACGAGCGATTCGAGGACCGCGGCGTCCCGGTCGATCCACCCGTTCTGGGCAGCGGCGGTGATCATGGCATACTCCCCCGAAATCTGGTACGCCGCAACCGGAACCGGTGACATCTCGGCCACGTCGCGGAGAATGTCCAGATACGACATCGCCGGCTTGACCATCACCATGTCGGCACCCTCGGCAAGATCGAGCTCGACCTCGTGGGTCGCCTCACGACGGTTGGCCGCGTCCTGCTGATACGTCCGACGGTCACCCTGCAGCGACGAGCCGACCGCTTCACGGAACGGTCCATAGAACGCAGACGCATACTTCGCCGAATACGCCAGCTGCCCCACCTCGACGTGACCGGCCGCATCGAGTCCAGCACGAATGGCACCGACCTGGCCGTCCATCATGCCGCTCGGCCCGAGCAGGTGCGCTCCGGATTCCGCCTGCGCGACGGCCATGTCGACATACCGCAGCAACGTCGCGTCGTTGTCGATCGAGCCGTTCTCGCTCAGCACACCGCAGTGGCCGTGCGAGGTGAACTCGTCGAGGCAGGTGTCGGCCATGATGACCGTCGAGTCACCGAGATCGGCTTTCAGACGGGCCAGGCCCCGGTTGAGGATTCCGTCGGGATCCGTTGCCCCCGAACCGTTCTCGTCCTTGTCCTCGACCTTGGGGACACCGAACAACATCACGCCGCCGACACCGGCTGCGACTGCTTCCTCGGCGGCCCTGCTCAGCGAGTCCAGCGTGTGCTGGAACACTCCGGGCATCGAGCTGATCGCGCGGGGCTCGGAGATGCCGTCGGCGACGAACATCGGCAACACCAGATGCCGTGGCTGCAGCGACGTTTCGGCCACGAGGCGGCGCAGTGCCGGAGTGCGGCGAAGGCGTCGGGGACGGTCGGTGGGGAACAAGCGAACCTGCCTCACTTGGTTCGTCGTGCGCGTTGTGCGTAGCCGGAGCTACGCACAACGCGCACGAAGCGCATTCAGCGCCTGCGTGACTTCTTACCGCCTGCGTGACTTCTTACCGCCTGCGTGACTTCTTGCGCGGTGGCGGCAGTGCACCCTCGGCTCGCAGCCGAGCCGCGTGTTCTGCCAGTGCCTCGACCAGCGGTCCGACCTGAGCCGACTCCGGCTGCACGTCCACGCGCAGACCGAACTCGACGGCCGTCTCGGCAGTCTTCGGGCCGATGCATGCCACGAGCGTGCGAGCATGCGGCTTACCTGCGATACCGACCAGGTTCCGCACGGTGGAGCTCGAGGTGAAGCACACCGCGTCGAATCCACCGGTCTTGATCATCTCGCGGGTCTCGGCGGGGGGCGGCGCTGCCCGGACGGTGCGGTAGGCCGTGACGTCGTCGATCTCCCAGCCGCGTTCGCGCAGCCCTTCGGCGAGCGTCTCGGTAGCAATGTCGGCGCGCGGCAACAGAACTCGATTGACCGGGTCGAAGACCTCGTCGTACGGCGGGAAGTCCTCGAGCAGTCCGAGCGAGCTCTGCTCCCCCGACGGAACGAGTTCGGGATTGATGCCGAACGAGCGCACCTTGGCCGCGGTTGCCTCACCGACACAGGCGATCTTGACGCCGGAGAACGCACGCGCGTCCAGGCCGAATTCCTCGAACTTCTCCCACACCGCGCGAACGGCGTTGGTCGAGGTGAACACGACCCACTGGTAGCGGCCGTCGACCAGGCCCTTGACGGACCGCTCCATCTGAGCCGGGCTCCGCGGGGGCTCGACGGCGATGGTCGGAACTTCGATGGGGATGGCCCCGTGGGTGACGAGGCGATCGCTCATCTCGCCGGCCTGGTCCTTGGTGCGCGGCACCAGCACGGTCCAGCCGTACAGTGCGCGAGACTCCCACCAGGACATCTTGTTTCGTCCGGAGACGACCTTGCCGACGGTGACCACCAGAGATCCGACGAGCTCGGATCCCGCGTCGTTGAGGGTGGCCAGTGTGGCCTCGACGGTGCGCTGCTGACGGGTGGTGCCGCGCACGGTGATGGCTGCAGGTGTCTGCGGTGCCAGGCCGTGTTCGACGAGGGCACTGGCGGTTTCGGCCAGGTGCCCCGCCGTGGCGTGCAACACCAGCGGGCCGGGAGCAGCCGCGAGTGCAGCCCAGTCGACCTCGCCGCGAACGTCCGCTTCGGTGTGGCCGGAGCCGAGTGCCATGCCCGCGTAACTGGGTACCGCGGAGCCCGAAGGCAGACCGGGCAGCACCTCGAACGGCACGTGAGTGCGGGCCACGGCACTGACCTCGGCGATCACCGAGTCGGTGGTCAGCGGATCTCCCGAGACCAGACGCACCACATCGTGGCCGTTCTTGGCTTCGGCGAGAAGGGTTTTGGCGACCTCGGCGGGCTCACCCAGTGCCGGGCGCACCTCGACCCCGTTCTCACCCGTCTCGGCGTCGCGAGGGACGTCGGCACCGACGAGAGCGGTGACACCCTTGTCGACGTCGGGATCGGTGAAAGCGAGCTCGGCCGCTCCGAGCACTTCCCGTGCCCGGACCGTGAGCAGAGCCGGGTCACCGGGCCCGGATCCCACGAACAGGATCCGTCCGTTGGTGTTCTTGCGGACTGGGCTCATCGGTTGTTCTCCAGTGCTGTCTTGTATGGGTACTGCAGTTCTATCGGGGTTGCGGTGCCCCGTTTGGGAATCAGCCGGGCAGTGGCGATCGACTCTCTTCGCACTACGGGACGGGTCGCCGCGCGTTTGGCGCGTCCGCGAACGGGTGCCGTTATTGCCCTAGACATGAGATCCGCCCTGTGCTGGTTCGGTGACCGAAACGAGTTCGCGTGCACCGAGATCGAGTAGTTCGCGGGCCAGTTCGCGGCCCAGTTCCTCGGCCCGGTCGGGTGACCCGACGATCGACGCGCGAATGGTGTCGCTACCGTCGATGGCCGCGACGCAGCCGCGCAGCGACAACTCGTCGAAGATGCGGCCGTCCTCGTCGATGGACTCGACGACCTCGGCGATGGCACCCACCGGCGCGGTGCAGCCGGCTTCGAGTTCGGCGAGCAGTCCGCGTTCGGCGGCCACTGCGGCCCGCGAATGTGCATCGTCCAGTGTGGCGATGGAGGCAGCGAGATCGGTGTCGCCACTGCGACATTCGACGGCCAGTGCACCCTGTGCGGGAGCCGGCAGCAACTGCACCGGATCCAGCGCTTCTGTGACGACGTCCAACCTGCCGATACGGGCCAGTCCTGCCCGCGCGACGATGACGGCGTCGAGCTCACCCGAGGCCACCTTGCCGATGCGGGTGTCGAGGTTGCCGCGCAGGGGTCGAACATCCAATCCCTGTCCGAGAGCACGCAATTGAGCAATTCGGCGGGGTGCGGAGGTACCCACCTTCGCGTCGGCGGGCAGCTCACCGAGCACGAGCCCGTCGCGGGCCACCAGTGCATCGCGGGGATCTTCGCGCGCCGGAATGGCAGCGATGGTGAAGCGCTCGTCGGCGGCGGTCGGCAGATCCTTGTACGAGTGCACGGCGATGTCGACGGTGCCGTCGGCCAGGGCCTCACGCAACGCCGCGGTGAACACCCCGACGCCGATGGTCTGCACCGGTGCTGCCGACAGGTCGCCCGCGGTCTTGACGATCACCAGTTCGGCTTCGACTCCCGCCGCTGCGAGAGCCACCCGAACCGTATCGGCCTGAGTGGTCGCGAGAAGGCTTCCGCGAGTACCGATCTTGACGACGCCGGTCATTCCTGATCCCCCTCGGCGGTGGTTCCGGGGCGAAGATCGGTACGGCTCGCCGTGAAGTCGTCGACCAACTCCAGGGAACCGATTTCCATGGGAGTCGCCACGGCCTCGACCGAACCGGGGCTGAGCTCGAACAATTCGCGCAGCGCCGCAGCATAGGAATCTCCGCCGGGAGTGCTGGCGAGCTGCTTGACGCGCACCGTCGGTGAATGCAGCAACTTGTCGACGACGCGGCGCACGGTGCGGGCCACTTCGTCACGCTGCGGGGAGTCGAGCCCGGGCAGCCGCGACTCGAGCCGCAGCAGTTCCCCTTCGACCACCTCGGCGGCGCGCTGGCGCAGCGCTGTGACGGTGGGGGTGACCTCGGCAAGTCGTTGTCCCGCAAGGTAACCCGAGAGTTCGTTGGAAACGATCTCGCGTGCGGCCGACGCGTCGTTCGCGGCAGCTCCGGCAGCGGGGTCGCGCTGCAGGGATTCCATGTCGAAGACGGTGATGCCCGGCAGACCGGAGACGGCCGGGTCGACGTCGCGCGGCAGTCCCAGGTCGCAGATCACGAGCGGCCGGTCTGCGTCGCGGCGGGCGAGTGCGAGGTGGGCGTCGGCGATGGAGACGACGGCCCCCACCGCACCGGTACAGGTGACGAGGATGTCGGCGGCGGCCACTGCGTCGGCCAGGTTCTCGAGCGCGACCGAGGAGGCGGCGATTCCGTTCGAGACGGCGTTCTCGGCCAGGTGGTCGGCTCGTTCGCGGGTGCGGTTGACGACGGTCAGCGCGTCGATTCCGGCGCGGCCCAGGTGTGCGACGGCGAGTCCGCCCATCGCTCCTGCGCCGAGGACCACCGCGGTGCGGCCGCGGAGCGAGCCGCCGAACACGTCTGCGGCGCGGTCGAGAGCGACGGACACCACCGAGGCTCCGGCGGCGTCGATGCCGGTTTCGCTGTGCACGCGCTTGCCGACTCGCAGAGCCTGCTGCGCGAGTTCGTGCATGACGCGGCCCGATGCCTGCTGACCGTCCGAAGCGGCGTAGGCCGATCGAATCTGGCCGAGGATCTGCTGCTCTCCGATGACCATCGAGTCCAGGCCACTGGCCACGGCGAACAGGTGCTCGACGGCTGCCTCGCTGTACCGAACGTAGGCGTGCTTGGTCAGGTCGGCGATTTCGAGGCCGGAGTGCTCACCGAGAACTTCGCCGACGGCGGTCAGTGCGCCGTGGAACGCGTCGACGACCGCGTAGATCTCGACGCGGTTGCACGTGGAGACCACCATGACCTCGGAGATGTTTCCGCTGGCCATCAGTTTGTCGGTCAGTTTCGGGCGATCGGTGTCCGTGATGGCGACACGCTCGAGGACTGCGACGGGAGCGCTACGGTGCGATATCCCGACGAGAAGGACACTCACGGTGCAATCACCGATCCGTTTCTTGTCGAACTGTTGACTGGGCTTGGATTACCGGCGATGCGCGGGCCGTGACTGCGACCCAGACGCGAGGTGGAAGGCAGCGGCGACGCCGACACGGGCGTCGGCACCGGGGCCGTCACGATCGTCGGCCCGGACACGTTGCGGGAGCTGTTGAAGGACAGAACCTGCATCTCGACGGCCAGGTCCACTCGGCGTACCTCGACGTGGTCGGGGACGTCGAGCACCATCGGCGAGAAGCTCAGGATGCACTCGACTCCGCCCGAAACGAACCTGCCCGCCACCTGGTGGACGGCCTCGTCGGGAGTGGCGATGACACCGATGGTCGCCTCGAGTTCGCGGCAGGCGTCTTCGAGCTCGTCGATATGCCGAACGATGAGTCCCTCGACCTCGGTGCCGACTCGCGCGGGGTCGTTGTCGAACAGGCCGACCATGGTGAATCCGCGACGTGCGAAGCCGCCGTATCCGGCGAGAGCCTGACCGAGGTTGCCCACACCGGCCAGTACGACGCGGTGGCCACGGTCGAGCCCGAGAGCACTGTCGATCTTGGCGCGCAGGCGCGCGACGTCGTAACCGACTCCGCGCACACCGTTGGGTCCGAGGAACGAGAGATCTTTGCGCAATTTCGCTGATCCGACGCCTGCTGCGGTGGCAAGCTCTTCACTCGAGACGATGAGAACACCTTCGTCTGCAAGGATCGAGAGGACCCGCAGGTATGTCGCCAGACGAGTGACCGTAGCCTGAGGGATGACCCGCTCTACGCCGCTGGGCGACGGGCGCTCTTCGGTCACGTCTGGGGCTCCTCGTCCGAACGGCGTCGATGCCGGTCTTCACGCTGATCCTGCGTTCGTGTCTATTTCACGAATGCTGTTCACACCACGGTAACTGCTTGTGAACGAATGAACAAAGTTGCGCATACCGGCCCTCACCTGCACACGGAGAGCAATCACACGTTCTTAGGGTGCCCTGCCCGGCCCAGATCGGCCCGCAATCGGGGCACGTCGACCTCCCAGTAACTGTGCTCGACACCGTCGAGTAGCACCACGGGCACTCGATCCCCGTACTCCGCGCGCAGGTCAGGCGATTCGGCCGCGGCCTCGTCCACGTCGATGACCGTCACGGCGACGCCGAATTCGGCGCACACCTCGTGGAGCACCGCGGACGCGTGGGTGCAGGAATGGCAGCCTGCGCGGGTGAGAAGTGCCACGCCGGACGGAGTCGTTTTCATCCGTCCACTCTGACATGCCGGTAACAGAGACGAAGGTCACAGCTGCGCGGTGCGTCGGGAACTGTTCATCGTCGGTAGGTGCCGTCGTGCGACGCTCGTGTCGGACGCACGCATTAGGCTGCGAGTGACGTACTGGCGAGGGAGGTGGACGTGGTGACTGACGGGGGCACAGACCTGCCGATCGAGGACACGCCCGATGTCGACATGGTCGACACGAACGATCCGGACGGGGACAAGCAGCGCAAGCGGCGTATTCGCCGGATTCGCAATCCGTTCGGCCCGTCCGATGCGGAGGTCCGCGCCAACGTCGCGGGTGAAGCGAGCGCCGATGCCGCTCTCGCCCTGCAGGTCGAGTCCGAGGGAGCGGTTCCCCGCGATCTGACCGCAGCCGCCTTCTTCGACGTGGACAACACCATGGTCCAGGGCGCGTCGATCATCCACTTCGCGCGCGGACTCGCCGCCCGAAAGTACTTCACCACGGGCGACGTCGCCCAATTCGCTTGGCAGCAAGTCAAATTCAGGGTCAGCGGCAAGGAGAACAGCGAGGACGTGGCCAGTGGCCGCGAGAAGGCGCTCTCGTTCATCACCGGTCGTCCCACTGCCGAACTGAGCCGGCTCGGCGAGGAAATCTACGACGAGATGATCGCCGACAAGATCTGGGCGGGCACCCGTGCCCTGGCCCAGATGCACCTCGACGCAGGTCAGCAGGTGTGGCTGGTCACCGCCACTCCCCTCGAACTGGCGCAGATCATCGCCAAGCGGCTGGGCCTGACGGGCGCACTGGGAACTGTCGCCGAAAGTAAGGACGGGGTGTTCACCGGCCGTCTCGTCGGCGACATCCTGCACGGCATCGGCAAAGCTCATGCGGTGCGGTCGTTGGCCGTACGAGAAGGCCTCAACCTCAAGCGGTGCACCGCGTATTCGGACAGCCACAACGACGTGCCGATGCTCTCGCTCGTCGGTACCGCGGTCGCGATCAACCCCGATCCGGACCTGCGTGAGCTGGCGAAGAACCGCGGCTGGGAAATTCGCGACTATCGCACCGGACGCAAGGCCGCCAAGATCGGCGTTCCCACTGCGCTGGCCCTGGGCGCGGTGGGCGGCGGTCTCGCCGCGGTGATCGGTCGCCGCAAGGCCTGACCTCGCCCGCCCGTCGGGTCAGAGCGTCAGTTGCATCAGGGTCAGGTCCAGCCAGCGCCCGAACTTGACCCCCACCTCCGGCATCTGTCCGACGCGAACGAATCCGAACTTCTCGTGCAGTGCGATGGACGTGGTGTTCTCGGATTCGATGAACCCCACCAGCACGTGGATGTCGCCGCCTCGGGCCCGGTCGATCAATTCGCTCAGCAGGGCACTGGCCAGGCCGCGGCGATAGAAGTCGCGGTGGATGTACACCGAATGTTCCACCGAGTGCCGATAGCCGCTCTTGACTCGCCACTGTCCGTACGACGCGTAGCCGGCGACCCGGCCGTCGACCTCCGCGGTGAGTACCGGGTACCCGGCAGCGATCCGTCCCTCGAACCACGCTGTGCGATCGGCGAGGTCCACCTGTTCCTCGTCCCAGATGGCGGTGGTGTTGGCGACCGCATCGTTGTGGATGTCGAGAATGTCGGGGAGGTCTTCTACCGTGGTGTCGCGAATATGCACTGGCAGAGGATAACCCGAGCTATCCGAGAAAGACGTTGCGTCTCTTGGCAAGCAGTCGGTACAACGTGTGCTGAATGGTTTCGCGCACGTGGTCGGTCAGCTCGAAGAGCACCATCGGATCCTCGAACGCGGTGGCGTCGTAGGAGTCGGTGTGGATGGGCTTGCCGAACTCGATGTACCACTTCGACGGCAACGGAATCAGGCCCAGCGGCCCGAGATGCGGGAAGAACGGTGTCACCGGGAAGTACGGCATCCCCATCAGTCGTGCCAGCGGGGCGATGTCGCCGATCTTCGGGTAGATCTCCTCTGACCCGACGATGGAGCACGGAATGATCGGCGCACCCGTTCGCAGCGCAGCCGAGACGAAGCCGCCGCGGCCGAACCGCTGCAACTTGTACCGCTCACTGAACGGTTTGCCGATGCCCTTGAAGCCCTCCGGGAACACGGCGGCAACTTCCCCGGTGCGCAGCAGCCGCTCCGCGTCGGGATTGCACGCCAGCGTATGCCCGGCCTTGCGGGCGATCGTGCCGACGCCGGGCATCTCGAATGCCATGTCGGCAGCCAACATTCGCAACGGCCGGTGGGCAGGGTGATGATCGCGCACGGCAACCGACGTCATCAGCGCATCGACCGGTACGACTCCGGCGTGGTTGGCCACGACGAGCGCACCTCCCTCGGCGGGGATGTTCTCGATGCCCTTGACCTCGACGCGGAACCATTTGTCGAACAGCGGACGCAGCAGCGGCAGCCAGACGGCATCGGCGAAGTGCGGGTCGTAGCCGAACTCGTCGACGCTGTAGTCGCCGGCCAGGCGTCGACGCACGAACTCGGCGACCGAGGAGATCTGGTCGACGATCGCGGTCTTGGTGTCGTCGATCATCGACAGCACGGGTGCCGCTTCTGCGGCGATCGTGGCCGCAGTAGCGGCGGGGGTCGGGTCCACCAGCGGCGTCGGCTCACGTGGGTCGGCGTAGGCCGATGGGTGCCGCTCGCGTGAACCCTGCGCTGCGCGGGCGGACCGGGCGGACGCGCCGCCGTGCAAGGGAATGACTTTGGCCACGTCGCTCACCTGTCCGCTCCGGATTCTCGCGCCGTGTCGGCACTGCCGAGCGAGGCCAGTACGCGCGCCGCGGACGCCCCCGTGTCGACGGCCCCGAGCAGCCGATTCTCGATCGCGTCGACCCATTCGGTTCGGACGACCGGCCGAAGAGCCGCGCCGCGCACGAAGTCGTCGAACGCCTGGACTGTGGTCCACCGAGGCTCGAACCCGAGCACGGACCGCATCCGTGTGGTGTCCAGCCCGCAGCCGAAATGGAAGTAATCGAGTTGCTCGGTCGTGAATTCGCGCATCATTCCGCCCATGAGCGCCCGCCCCACGCTCTTGAACAGTGGAAACGGCACCGGAACCTGCACGCGACCGGCACGTCGAATCGCCTGCGACAGCATGATGGTGCCGTCGGCACCGATGTTGAACGTGCCCGCCGGCCCGCCGATGGTCGCGCGTTCGAGGGCCGCAAGGGCGTCCTCCTCGTGCAACAACTGCATGCGCGCGTCGCGTCCGACGATGCTCGGGATCAGCGGTGACGTCATGTACCGGGAGATGGTGCCGTTGAGCCGCGGGCCGATCAGTGGGGCCATACGCAGGATCGATACCGCGATATCCGGGCGACGACGACCGAGTCCGCGAATGTAGCCCTCGATGTCGATGGTGTCCTTGGCGTACGCGCCGCTCGGTGGGCGTCGGGCACTCATCTCCTCGGTGAATTTCACCGGATCCTTGGCGCTGCATCCGTACACCGAGGACGACGACCGCAGGACCACCTTCTCCACGGTCGGCGACTTCTGGCACACCGCGAACAGCTGCATGGCTCCGATGACGTTGAGGTCTTTCATCGTCGCGCGGCCGCCGGATTTCGGGGGCTTGGCGACCGTGGCCGCATGCACCACGGTATCGACGCCGGCGTTACGAATCACCTTGCCGATCAACGGGTTTCGAATGTCGGCACGAACGAATTCCGCGTGACCCATACGTCGCAGCAGATCTTTGCTCGGAGATTTCTCGTCGACGGCGATGACACGTTCGATGCGAGGATTCTGAGCGAGCCGGGTCACGAGGTATCCGCCGAGGAATCGACTGGCACCGGTCACGAGCACCACCCGGGGCGCGGCAACACCACGATCGCTCGGACTCACTGCGCCTCCCCAACTTCGGCTCCCGTGCCGAGCCTACTGGATCGACAGGTTTCCGCGAGGTCTGAAAGGAAAGGAGGCCTGGAAGGAGAGATGCAACTCGCCTTCGAACGAGCAGAGCCCGCCACCGATGGTGACGGGCTCGGCCGTGAAGCAGATGACGGCAGGCTTATTTGCCGAGTTTCCTGCGCTGCACGCGGGTACGACGAAGCAGCTTGCGGTGCTTCTTCTTCGACATGCGCTTGCGACGCTTCTTGATCACTGAACCCATGCGGGTGTCCTCACGTTCTTCTCTAGCGTTTTCGCGCACGCCGTTTGCGTACGCCTACCTGACAACCAAGCCCGAAGGCTTCGAGCCAACAACCTTGGTCACCGAGCTGGCGCTGGGGCCACGTACTCGCCCACGGCTGCACACCGGCTGGCTGGCACGACGAACGCCAATCCTACCGGTGTGAGCCGTGACTTACGAAACCGGCCCGGTCTTACGACCTAGCTACGTGCACTAGCCTGCGTCGAAATACGAGGTCTCGAGATAGTCGTGTACCGCCTTGGCGTGCACACGAAAAGATCGACCCACCCGTACTGCGGGCAGCTCTCCGCCGTGCACCAGTCGGTACACGGTCATTTTCGAAACTCTCATCAGAGTCGCCACCTCGGCGACGGTGAGGAACTGTGTTCCGGCCAGAGCCGGTTGACCGTCCGGGGACGAACCCTTGGACGGCTTGTTTATAGACGCCATCAATCCACTTACCTCCGGCACGTCTCATGCGGCAGGCTTCCCCTCCTGCCGAACAGACACGCACGTGCTGCCCCCGAGCCTATAGGGACAGATGGGGTTACTGCGACGGGTGTGGGGAAAAGATTTTTTATTCTGCTGTGATGCCCATCTCAATCGATCGGGCGTTGGCTGCACCGAGAGCATCGAAAAACGCAGCTCGGAGGCCGTTTCGCTCCAATTCGCGTACCGCCGCGGCGGTCGTTCCGCCCGGGGAGGTCACGGCATACCGAAGCTCGCTGGCGGACTCGTCCGAGCGATCCAGCATCGCTCCCGACCCCACCATCGTCTGTGCGACGAGTGCAGACGCGACATCCCGGCTCAATCCCAGGCCCACTCCCGCGTCGATCATGGCCTCGGCGACCAGGAAGAAATAGGCCGGACCGGACCCGGACACGGCCGTCACCGCATCGAGCTGATGTTCCTTGACGACGACGACCTTGCCGACGGCCGAGAGGATGGAACGCACGAGCTCGAGGTGCTCGGCGCGGGCGTACTTCCCCGGCGCCAGCACACTGACGCCCTCCCCCACCAGCATGGGGGTGTTGGGCATGACCCGTACGACCGGGAATCCGGCGGGGAGCTTGGGCTCGAACTTGGCGGTGGGCACGCCTGCGGCGAGCGAGACGATGAGTTGTTCGCGGTCACCGTCGAGCTCGATCTTGGTGATCTGATTCAGTGCGCCCTCGACGTCGGCCGGCTTGACCGCCAGCACGATGACGTCGGCTCCCTCGGCCGCGTCGGCGACACTGGCGGTCAGCACTCCGAAGTCCTTCGCGATCTCTTTGGCGCGCGGCTCGGACTTCTCGGCGACCACGAGGTCGCGCACGGCATGACCGGCCTCGAGGAGTCCCGCAATCAATGCCTCGCCGATCCGTCCGCCACCGATCACTGCAATTCTCGTCATACGGCCAAGCCTGCCATGTCAGTTCGAGCGCGGCACCATCGCCAACTGTCGGCTCTGCACCACCACGGCACCGGTCGAGTCGAGTATCAGGTGGTCCTCCTCGAACCAGGTGCTGCCGATGACGGAGCTGGTCGCTGCCACTCGCAGCCACCCCGGAGCCGGGCGGCGACGCAGATATGTCGTCAGCTGGACCGTCGGCGCCCAGCCGAACATTCCGCGGTTCATCGTCACCGGGGCCGAGATGTCGCCTGCCATCAACGCGAAGAGCACCGACGTGTCGGCGTCGGCTTCGTCGCCCGCGAAGGGGCGCACCCACAGTCGAATTTCGGCCTCACCCTGCTGACCGGTGAGAAACGATGCCGACGACGGTTCGATCCGCATCTCGCAGCCCTTGGCGACGTGCACGATCGACGCCATGGGGTGATCGCCTGCCACCGCGAGGGTGTCCGCAGGAGGCTCCGCGGCCATCGACGTCAGCGACAACGGGGTTTCGTGGTTCGGTTCCTCCGAGTCGGGCCGACCGAGGGTGACCACCGCCCGCACTGCGACGCGTCCGGCCTGAGTCAGCTCGACGTCGACGTGCGAGACCTGCCTGCCGCGCTTGCGCACGATCGTCGTGAGCGCCACTTCGCCTGGGTCGGGCGCGGCCAGATAGCTGACGCTGACGGCCAAAGGCTGGATCTCGACCTGGGCCGGGTCGATCAGCACGATCTGCTGACGCGCCGCGGCCGCGCAGATGGCGAGCATCGCCCCGCCGTGCACTTTGGGGCCGATGGTCCAGGTGGAATCGATCGCACCGGCGAAGGACGCCGTGTCTGCGGAGACGTCGAGTGGGACCAGTGTGGTTGCGGCCCGGAACGGGCTGGTGGAACTCATTCCGGACAACTTACCGGCAGTCAGGACAGGTGTGCGCGGGCGAACTGCAGCGCCTGGTCCAGCATCGACGAACGCTCGGGCACCGTGCGCGCATTCTGAGTGTTGATCTCGATGACGGCTTGACCGTCGAATCCTCGCCGCACCAGTTCGGTGCAGACCTGGGCGCAGGGCTGGCTGCCGTGCCCCGGGATCAGATGCTCGTCCACGGACGCGCCGCGGCCGTCGGCCAGATGCAGGTGCGCTATCCCGTCGCCCATCCGGTCGAGCATCTCGAGTGCGTCCGAGCCTGCGGTCGCGGTGTGCGAGAGGTCGAGTGTGTAGTGGCCGTGACCGACGTCGGTCGGGTCGTACGACGGCGAGAACGCCGACAGCGCCGCTCCCGGGCCTCCGCGTCGTTCCAGCCGTTGGGCGGATTTCTCCTTGCGCCCGAAGAATCTGTCGGCACGCATCGGGAACATGTTCTCCACTGCGACCACGACGTGGGAGTTCGATTCCAGTTCCGCCACCTGATCGGCGAATCCGTCGCTGTACTTGCGCTGCCAGCGGAACGGCGGATGCACGACGACGGTCGCCGAACCCAACTTCTCGGCCACTTCGACCGACCGGGCCAGTTTGACGATCGGATCCGATCCCCACACCCGCTGTGAGATCAGCAGACACGGCGCATGGATGGCCTGCACCGGTATCAAGTACTCACGTGACAGCGCAGCCACCGCATCGACGTTCTGACTGATCGATTCGGCCCACACCATCAGTTCGACGCCGTCGTAACCCAGATCGGCGGCATAGCGAAACGCTGCCTCGGTGTTCTGTGGGTACACCGAGGCCGTGGACAATCCGACTTTGATTCGCTTCGCCGCCATCGTTGTCGAAACTCAGCCGGTACTGAGCTGGAAGGCCAACGGACCGAGCGTGACGAACACACCGACGGCTATGGCAATGACGATCGAGACCAGATCGTCGGTACGCCGGAGAATCCTCACCACGGCGACGAGACCGACGATGACCAGCACCGACAGCACCAGTGCCACCCATGGCAACACGTCCCACAGCTGCTCGAAGCCCTTGAACAGCAGCGCACCGACGACGATCGACACGACGGCCTGCCCGATGAGCACCAGCCACTGCCGAACCGCGCCGCCCTTGCCCTTGACCGGGGACTTGTCCTTGCTTCCCGTGTCCTTGCTCGCCTTGTCCTTACTCGCCGGTTTACGACGATCGGCACGCGAGCCGGTACTCGCGGTGTCGGCGGTCTTCGGGTCGGCGGTCGTCGAGTCGGCAGGGTCTTCGTCGGTGGTCGGCTTCGTGAGGTCGACTACCTCGGGTATGACCTGAGTGCCGGCCTCGTCGGCCGATTCATCAGTGGCCTTCTCGTCCGCGATCTTCTTGTCAGCGGTCTTCTTCTCAGCGGTCTTCTTGTCGTCGACCTCGTTGCCGCGCGTGATGCGCGGGGTGACCGCGGTCTTCGCCAGGTCGTCCACTTCGACGAGAGCGGCATGTGGGCTTTCCACCAGCGGCGCACGCGAGGTGACGTCGGTCTTGGGTTCGGCGGATTCGGTCGAACGCGGCGGCTGGAATCCCGCCGATCGACGGGCCCGTCCCTGCTCGGCCTGGGTCGACCCGTACGGACGACGCTCCGATCCTTGCGCGGCAGGAGCGGCTGGCCGCAACCCGCGCGCGGTGTCGTCGTGCGATCGATTGAGCAGGTCTCCGGCGACGGTCGTGGAGCCCGACAGCAGTTCCGGTTCGGGCTGCTGCTTGTCGCGCTTGCCTGCCGGTTGGTACGGGGTCGGGCGGGTGCTCTGGGGCCGGGCCGGTTGCGGCGTGGACGCCGCGGTCGTGTTGCCGTCGGATGCACTGCTCGTGGGCTCGTTCGCAGCGGTATCGGGAGCTTCGTCCCGCGGCTCGTCGACGACGGGTGCGCTGCGGTCGCCGGGTTCGTCACGAACGACGGGAATCTCCCCGGTCAGTTCGGCCACGGAGATGCCGCCCTTGACGCCTCGCCGGCGTCGCCCTCCTGCCGTCAGGTTGGTCTTCTGGCCGTTTCTGGCCAACAGCTCGGCGACCGAGATCTGCCCGGTGTCTTCCGGGTTGGCGTCGCTCATCTCGAACTCCCCACCAGATCGCCGTCGGCTTCGGTGTCCAGCTTCCTCAAAATCAAACCTTCTCTCAGCGCCCACGGACAGATCTCGAGTGATTCCACCGACAGTGCCCGCATGCTCGCCTCCGCTACCAGCGCCCCGGCCACCAGTTGTGGTGACCTGTCGGCACTGATGCCTTCCAATTCTGCACGGTCGGCGGCCGTCATCCGCGATATGAACGCGATGAGTTGCCTCAGACCGCTTGCCGTCAGCGTTCTCGTCACTCGCGGACCGGCTGCGGAAGGCGCAGCACCGGTCAAGCGAGCCAACGAACGAAATGTCTTCGACGTTCCCACCGCGCGGTCTGCATCGCCCGCAGCCAACAGTTCCTTGGCCGGTGTCGCGAGTTCGGCATCCAACCAGTCACGAAGCACGGCGATACGACGCTTTCCCGGAGGATCCTCGTCGAGCCAGTCCCGAGTGAGGCGGCCGGCACCGAGCTGCAGGGAGAACGCCACGTCGGGATTCTCGTCGCTGCCGCTGGTCAGTTCCAGCGATCCGCCGCCGATGTCGAGTCCGAGGATGCGCCCGGCGCTCCAGCCGTACCAGCGGCGCACGGCCGGGAACGTCAATCTGGCCTCGTCCACGCCGGACAGGGTTTCCAGGGCCACTCCGGTCTCGGCGAGAACCCGCGCGAGAACGTCGTCGGAGTTGTAGGCGTCGCGCACCGCGGAGGTGGCGAACGCCATCAGTTCACTACAACCCGACCGAGCGGCGATGGCGGCGAACTCACGCACCTCGTCGACGAGCCGATCGGCACCTGCTGGAGTGATGTTGCCGAACGCGTCGGTGTTCTCCGACAGGCGCAACGTCGCCTTGCTCGAGCTCATCGGCGTCGGGTGTGCGCCACGGTGTGCGTCCACTACGAGCAGATGCACCGTGTTGCTACCGACGTCGAGCACCCCTAATCGCACAACCCCACGGTACTGGGTCTACCGTCGTCGTTTGTGACAGCAGGTCGTGAGCAGCAGTCGTTCGCTGCAGAGGTCGAGTTGGATTTCCCGCGAGAATGGGTCGAGTTTCCCGACCCCGACAATGCCGAACATGTCATTGCCGCCGATCTGACGTGGCTGTTGTCCAACTGGACCTGCGTGTTCGGTACCCCCGCCTGCCAGGGCACCGTCGAGGGTCGCCCCGACGACGGATGCTGCTCGCACGGCGCGTTCCTGTCCGATGAGGACGACAAACGCAAGCTCGACGAGTCGGTGAAGTTGCTCACGCCGCAGGACTGGCAGCTGATGGACAAGGGTCTGGGCAAGAAGGGATACGTCGAATACGACGATCTCGACGACGAGCAATCTCTGCGCACGCGGCGGTACAAGGGTGCGTGCATCTTCCAGAACCGACCCGGGTTCGAGGGTGGCATCGGGTGCGCATTGCATTCGATGGCGCTGCGCAAAGGCATCGAGCCGCTCGAGGTCAAGCCCGACGTGTGTTGGCAGTTGCCCATCAGGCGCACCCAGGATTGGGTGACGCGTCCCGACGGCTCCGAGATTCTCAAGACCACCATCGGCGAGTACGACCGACGCGGTTGGGGCGAAGGCGGACTCGATCTGCACTGGTACTGCTCCGGCTCACCCGACGCGCACGTCGGAGCCAAGCAGGTGTTCGAGTCGTACAAGCCGGAATTGACCGAGCTGCTCGGCAAGGCCGCGTACGAGGAGTTGGCGTCCCTGTGCAAGCGTCGTCGTGGCCTCGGTCTGATTGCCGTACATCCGGCTACTCGTGAGGCCCAGCGCCGATAGTGCGGCTGGCGCCGCACGTGAGTGGAAACTCGTAGCCCACTACGCGTTTCCACTCACATGCCGCAGGCTCTACCCCTCGAGCTTGTAGCCCAGACCGCGCACGGTGACGAGATGCTCCGGCTTGGCCGGGTCGGTCTCGATTTTCGACCGCAGTCGTTTGACGTGCACGTCGAGAGTCTTCGTGTCGCCCACGTAGTCCGCACCCCACACTCGGTCGATCAACTGGCCCCTGGTCAAGACCCGGCCGGAGTTGCGCAGCAGGTATTCGAGCAGGTCGAACTCCTTGAGCGGCAACGTGATCTGATCGGATCCGACCATCACCACATGCCGTTCGACGTCCATCCGCACCGGCCCGGCTTCGAGCACTCCGGTGTCGGTGCCGCCGTCGACCTCGGCGTCACTGCCGCGGCGCAGTACGGCGCGGATACGAGCGATCAGTTCGCGGGCCGAATACGGCTTGGTGACGTAGTCGTCGGCACCGAGTTCGAGCCCGACGACCTTGTCGATCTCACTGTCACGCGCGGTCACCATGATCACGGGAACGCCTGAGCGCGAACGCAATTGCTTGCACACGTCGGTGCCGCTCATTCCGGGAAGCATCAGGTCGAGCAGCACGATGTCCGCGCCGGCACGATCGAATTCGGCCAGAGCCGACGGTCCGTCGCCGACGACGGTGGCCTCGAACCCCTCTTTGCGGAGCAGGAAGGCCAGTGGATCGGCCAACGACTCTTCGTCTTCCACGATCAGAACGTTGGTCACTGATTCTCTCTTTCTGTAACCGCGGCGTCGTCTTCTTCTTCGAAGTACGCGGGGATCTGGAGGGTGAAGGTGGATCCGGTGCCCAGCTTGCTCCACAGCGAGATGCTGCCGTTGTGGTTGGCTGCGACGTGTTTGGCGATGGCAAGGCCCAGGCCCGTGCCGCCGGTGGCCCGCGACCGAGCTTTGTCGACGCGGAAGAATCTCTCGAAGACGCGTTCCTGGTCCGCCTTGGCGATACCGATTCCTCGGTCGGTGACGGCGAACGCGACGTTCGATCCGCGCAGTGCCCTACTGACCGAGACGGGTGAACCGTCGGAGGAGTACGCGATCGCGTTCTGGATGAGGTTGGCCAGGGCCGTCACCAGGAGCGCCTGGTCACCGAGCACTTCGAGCCCGCTCGGATGGTCGGTGGTGACGGAGATGCCCGCGTTCTCGGCAGCGAGTTTGGACCGGTCCATCGCCTCGTTGACGACGGTGTCGACGTCGACCACTTCCAGGTCGGGCAGTTTCTCGGCCCCTTGCAGACGCGACAGTGCGATCAGCTCGGTCACCATGTTGCCCAGGCGTTTGGATTCGGCGACGACCTTGCCGCCGAAGTGCCGGACGGAGTCCGGGTCGTCCGCGGATTCGAGCAGCGCCTCGGCCAGCAGGCTCATCGCACCGACCGGTGTCTTGAGTTCGTGACTGACGTTGGCCACGAAGTCGCGACGCGTGGCCTCCATCCGTACCTGCTCGGAATCGTCGTCGGCGAAGAGAACGACGAACCGTCGGTCCTCTTTGCTGAGAAGTCTCGCGACGCACCGGACGGCGATCTTGTCGCGGCCGGGCCGGGGGGCCTTTGCACTGAGATCGACTTCGACGGGATTGCCGTCGGACAGCACTTTCGTCGCCGCGGCCCACGCCCGCTCGTCGATGGAACGGTTACGCACCAGGCCGAGCTCCTCGGCCCGAGGATTCGACAACACGACGTCGTGAAATTGATCGACGACGGCGATACCGCTCTCCGACGCCAGCACGATGAGGTCCAGGACCTGCGACATCGTCAATCCGGAGGTGGCGCGGCGACGCTCCGAGTGTCGAGTGTTGAGGTACGGGATCAGAACACCGCCGACGAGGTATCCCACGAAGGCCGCGGCGATTGCCAGTAGTACGGCCGATGCAACACTCACACCGGAATCGTACGTTCGATGGACGGCTCACATACGCAGGGTGCAGGCATTTCCCTGGTCGTCATAGCCCTCGTCGGCAGTGTTCTTCGTTCGTTCACCTGCAGTTTCGACAAACTGCCGGTTTGTGCGTGGCGGAGTTACTTACCGCCCTGGTTTGCCACGGCAGCCGCACCCGCAGCCGCTGCTTCCGGATCCAGGTAGGTGCCACCCGGATTGGTCGGCTTCAGCTTGCCGTCGACCTCGGTGAGGTCGTACTGCAGTGGGATGCCGGTGGGGATGTTCAATTCGGCGATGTCCGCGTCGGAGATCTCGTCGAGGTACTTCACGAGTGCACGCAGCGAGTTGCCGTGTGCGGCGACGAGCACGTTCTTGCCGGCCTTCAGATCGGCGACGATCGTCTCCTCGAAGTACGGGATGAGCCGTTCGACGACGTCGGCGAGGCATTCGGTCAGCGGAACGCTGTCCAGGTCGGCGTAACGGGGATCGGCATCCTGGCTGAACTCGCTGCCGACCTCGATGGCGGGCGGCGGCGTGTCGTAGCTACGACGCCACAGCATGAACTGCTCGTTGCCGTACTTGTCCTTGGTCTCGGCCTTGTTCAAGCCCTGCAGTGCGCCGTAGTGCCGCTCGTTCAGACGCCAATCGCGCACGACGGGGATCCAATGCCGCTCGGCCGCGTCGAGCGCGAGGTTCGCGGTGCTGATCGCGCGGCGCAGCAGCGAGGTGTACAGCAGGTCGGGCAGTACGCCCGCCTCGGCGAGGAGCTGGCCGGCGCGCTTGCCCTCGGCCTCGCCCTTCTCGGTCAGTCGCACGTCGACCCAGCCGGTGAACTGGTTGGACGCGTTCCATTCGCTCTCGCCGTGACGAAGCAGAATCAGGGTTCCGATACTCATGTGGTCAGTTTCTCATGCTGGACGCTGGGGAGTGGAGCCTGCGGAACGACCTAACGCTGGGGGTCGTGGCCCGCGTGCGACGAGCACGCCGACGACGACGATCATGACGACCGCGGTGAGGGTGATCGGGATGGGAATGATCGGGTCGAACAAGACGAGCACGGCACCGACCGGAACTGCGATGTTGACGACGCGATCCGCGTGGGCGCGGATGGCGATCAGCCAGACGCCGAGGACGAATATCGCAATCGGCACCGTGACGGTGAACGACGCGGCGACGTCGCCGAGCTTGCTGTGTTCGGTGAGCACGTCGATCTCGACCTCGATGCCGGCCGAGAACGCGCCCGCCGCGGCGAAGATGAAGTAGTGCGTGTAGCCGTAGATCAGCGAGTTGCCGAACTTTCCGATGGCCCGGTGGTGCGGCGGCCAGAAGTAGATCCACCACAGACTCGCGGTGACGACGAGGGTGAGGACGGAAATCGAGATCAAGGGTGCCAGCGCCGTCTCGTCGTGCAGCGCTTCGATGATGGCGTTGGCCGATGCGAGCAGACTCTCGCCGAGCAGTATCAGCGTGAACAGCCCGTAGCGTTCGGTGATGTGATGCGGGTGCCATGGCGTCGACCCGCTGCGTTCGGCGATCAGTGGAACCGCCATTTCCGCGGCTGCCAACACGAAGAACAAGACGACGGCGGCTGTGCCGTCGAACAGCACCAGCCAGAGAATCCAGAGAACTTGAACTCCTGCAATGCCTGTCGCGTATGTCAGTGCGGTCTTCTTGTAGTCACCGGTCCGAGACGCTCGAACCCATTGCGTCACCATCGCCACGCGCATCACGACGTAGCCGAGCACTACGACCGCAAAATCCTTGTCCACGAACGCCGATTCGACTCCGGCGGCGAGCACCAGCACACCGGCCATCTGCACGACGGTCAGCGTTCGATACAGCCAGTCGTCGGTATCGAAGGAGGTGGCGAACCACGTGAAGTTCATCCACGCCCACCAGATCGCGAAGAACACGAGGGCGTAGCTGAGCAGACCGTCGGCGACGTGGTTCTCGGTGAGCGCGTGATGGAGTTGCACCGCCGCGATACTGACGGCCACGACGAAGACGAGGTCGAAGAACAATTCGAGTGGACTCGCCGCGCGATGCGGTTCGTTCGGATCGCGCGGACGCATCTGTACCAGCCGGGCCGTGGAAAGATTCACGAAGGCAGAGTAAGGCATCCGATTCGCGAATGTTGTCGTGATTGCGTTGCCGTAGTTGCCTTTACGGACATTTCGGGCAGGGTCGACGGTATGGCGTTGGCGATTTACGGAACCTCCCACCCTTTGTGACGACCGCGCGCCGGGGTTCCGCGCATAGCGGGGGTGCGAGGTCCGGAGAAAGGGTGTGAGGTTGCGGGACTACTCCCCCAGCGCCGCCCCGATCTCGCCGACCCGAGCTCCCACGCTCTGATCAACCTCTTCGGTGTCGACGAAATAGCGCCGAAACACCGAGCGCATCAATTCGATGACCTCGATGTGTTGCCTGATCGCAACAGCCGCCGACCGTTCCTCACCATCGGCCAGTCGCTTGAACTTGCGACCCAGCTGTCGAGCTGAAGGAAGCGTGCCGAATGCGTCGAGATCGACGAGAAACTCCGTCTGCTGCACCATGCCCTCCAGGTGGGCGATGTACGTGACGCATGCAGCGTCGCACTGCGCCGCAACACCTTCCGGTATATCCAAAATTCCGGCTGCGGCCTGATCCGACAAGCGCCTCCAGTTCTGCATCGAGTCGAACAGATCCCCGGGGTCTTGTCCCACAGTCATACCCTCCAGTTCAGTTCGATATAGGTGGGAGCGATGCGCGCGTGGTGCGCGCAATATTCTCGATTTCCACACACGGATCTCTTGCTGGCTCGCTCGCCGCGCGAGTGTCGAGGACGAAATACACCAGACCCTTCTCCACCTCGAATGCCATGCCACAACTTCGTCCGACCGGACGGTCAGCGCGCAAGAACTGGTATCCGCCGAGACCGTCGACCTTCGAGAATTGATTGAAGCGGTCGTTCGCCTCCAGATCGTCCAGCGAGTGGAAGCCCGAGAACGCGCCCAGGAAGTACCACGATCCAGGGTCAGGGTCTGTCCAGATACACGTCTTCCAGTCGTTCGACAGCGGGGCGTCTCCGAACAGGTTCGAGCTTTTACTGTCCACATCCAATCCCGCGGCCTCGACGGCATTGTCCGGGATGGTGCATGGATCCCAGGGCTCGGTGGCGATCGGCGCAACGCTGGTCGACGTCGGCAACGCAGCATTCGGTGCACTCGGCGTCGACTCACCACATCCGGCGACCAGCATCATCAGTCCGACCACACCCGTCACCCAGCGCCCTGTTGCTCTCACAACTGGTTGGACGCGGCGAGCCCCGACTCGGTTCCCCGGCAACCTCACACCCTTACTACCGACTGCGCGCCCCCACTCTCAGGAGCAAGGGCGCGAAGTCGACAAATGCGGTGTGAGGTCATTACCCAGCGGACATCAGCCGCAGTTCGACGGTGCCGGCTCTCCTCGGAATCGTGCGTCCACGTAGGCGTAGGCCTCGGGCAGTCCGACGATCGATCCACTGAAGTGCTCGGCGAGTGGATACGCCCGGAACTGCACGGTTGCCCCGGCTGCGCAGTAGCGGTCGACCGTCTCCTTCACCGGCGCGAACGGGGTGATGAAGTCGTTGATTCCATGCCAGATATACACCGGGGCCGTGGGGACGCCGTCGTAGTCGACGAGACTGTTCTTCTTCAGTACCGCCTGCGCAGAGGGCAGGGACGCGATGTCGACGTTCGACAGATCTCTCGCGCTCTTGAACGCTCCGCCGATGATGATGGGGCGCCTGCATTCGTTGCTCACGCGATCTCGCAGGGCCAGGCCCGCCGCATTCAGGTTCTCCGAGACGGGGAATTCCGTCGGGTATTCCCGTTCGAGTCCGAGTGATGCCGCGAGTGCCATTCCGAAGGCGGGGTGCGGAATCGCGCTGTAGCCCAGGTTCTGTGCGATCAATCCCAGGTCGGCCGGGGTTCCACCGTGCACGCTGGCCACGATGTTCAGCTCCGGCGCGTAGGTGGGTGCCATGGCACCGGCCCACGAGGTCGCCAGTGCACCTCCCGAGTAACCCAACAAAGCAACGGGACTGTCTTTCAGCGGCAACTGCTCGAAGTTCTGCACGGCCCGCACACCGTCGAGCGTCAAGCGACCTTCGTACTCCGCGGCTCCGTAGGCTCCGGTCGGGCCGAGGTAATCCGGCACCGCAACCGCCCAACCGCGGGCGACCATACCGACGTACAGGCTCGGCGCTTCACCGATCTCGTATGTGAAAAGACCATGCGACGGAGCACATTTGACGCCCAGGGCATTGATGACGGCTTGATAGGACACCAGTGGGGTTCCCGCGCCCTTGCCTCGGGGCATCAGCACGGTCGTCACCGCGGCGACGGGTGCACCTGCGGAGTTGGTGGACCGATATTTGAGTTGCCAGATGTCGGTGTTGGGGTACATCCAGGCGTCGGCCCGTCGGCTGGCCAGGATGTCACCCGGCGCGTGATCGGCGATGTCGGCCGGTGCCGCGTAGAAGACGTCCGGATCCGGGGCCGTCGGCGCGGGAGCCGCCGAAGCTGTTGTGCCCACTGCGAACAGGGACGCGCAGAGTGCCACCAGGATGGACCCCAGGGTAAAGAACTTTCGGATCACAGCGAGCCTTTCGGGTGAGCAAAATCGAAGATCACGGGACTACGGGAAGAGAGAACTGATTGATCGGATCCGTCGAGGACACGGTGACGTCCGCTGGGCCCGGCCCACCCGCGAAGGACGGATCCGACGCGGTGATCTCGACGGCGACGCGATGACCGCGGTCGAATCGATGGACGATGCTGGGCAGCGAGATGGTCACCGGTTCCCCGGATTCGGTGAGTACGGCGGGTGCGAGAAGTCCGTGAATCGGGCTTCGCGCACCGTCGGGTGCTACGTCGAGCACGGTGACGAAGACGGTCGCGGGACCGGACACCGTGGGACCGATGGACAGTTCCGGTGCGCCGACGACGTCGATGGGTTCGGTCAGTGGCGGCGTCGTCCAGTGCGCGGCAGAGCCGGGTAGCGAGACCCGCGGCACGGGCAACTCGGCCGCGAGATTCGGCAGTCCGAACGTGGTGGGTATCGGCGCACCTGCACCCCGAATCGTCTGGGTCCACACTTCATTCGACGAATCCCCCTCCGCCAGTGATCCATTCGACAAACGGAACGTGCGGCGAGCACCGACGGGAAATGTCTCGGATTCGACGTAGGCCGGCGACGCGACACCGGTATAGGGCACCCAGTCCCGGAAGTAGGTGAAAGCCGGTCCTGGGTCGACGTCACGATCCTTGAGGTGTCGGTCGAGCCAATTGCCCACCAGTGCCGCTTCGTGCTGAGTGAACGGGTCGGGGGCCTTGATGTCGAACTCACCCGGATAACCCTTGCGATCGTTGTGTCCCCACGAGTGCCAGACCATGGACGTTTCCACTCCCCGCGCCCGCAGGGCCTCGAATGTGGCTGCGGCCTCGTCGAGACTGAACAGCGAATCCTTCTGCCCCTGCGTGAGCAACACCGGCACATCGACTCGATCGAGATAGTCGACGGGCGAGACATGACGCATCGCCGCCAGAGTTCCCAGGTCGGGTTCGCGATTGGCCGTGAAGGCGGACGCGGCGTCGCACACCCACTGGGCGTAGTTCGGGCACCCCTGTGCCCGTGCCGGATCCACGGCGTATCCGCCCGGTCCGGTCAGAACGGCACCGGCGGCCAGAAATGCCGAACCGAACACGCTCTTGACCGGCCCGACGGATCTGCGGCCGGCCCCGTCCGGTGCCAACGACCGCGCCAGATCGTTCCAGGTGATCATCGACGCGACGGTGTCCAATCGTGGATCGACCGATGCCGTCGCCAATCCCGTTGCGCCGGCGTAGGAACCGCCGAGGTAGCCGACGCGCGGGTCACCCGGTGCGTCGAGGCGAACGACATCCAGTGCCGGGGCGGCCACCGTCCGTGCGGGATCGGTGAACACCCCGCCGCTCTCACCGGCGAGATAGCCGATCAGAGCCGATGCGGCCATGCCGTCGTAATCGGGATCGGCGAAGTAGATCTTGCATGTCGAGCCGCCGAAACCCAGAGCCGAGTACGTCAGAACCACGTAGCCGTGAGTGGCGAATCTGGCCGCGGCACCGGCCTGGTCGTCCTTGGATCCGCCGAAACCGTTGCTGGTCAGAATGGCTGGAGCTCGGTGGTCCGGTCCCAGCCCGACAGGAACGTACACATCTCCGACGACGGTGCAGTGCTGATCGTGTTCGGGCCCCACTGCGACGTCGAAGTACCGAGTCTGCACCGAGAAGTCGCCGAGCGCCTGCGGTGCCAGGACCGGAAGCTCCGCTGCATATCCGGGCGCGGAAGCCGCGACCAGAGCCGTCGTCACAGCAGCGACGACGGCTGCCAGTCGTCTCATCGGAGGCAGTTCGTCGGCGGCGCGGCACCCCGGAACCTGTTGTCCAGGAATGTCAGTGCCGCGGGAAGACCCTCGAACGCCGCCTGGATGTGCTGCGGTGCATGGACGACGTCGAACTGCAAGGTGGCACCACTCGCGCAGTACCGAGCAGCAGTGTCACGCAACGCACCGATCGGAATGAGCGGATCGTTGTCGCTTCCCCACAGCAGTGTGGGTGCCGTCGGCACACCCGCGTACTTGACCAGACTGTTCTCGTCGATGATCTGCTGCGCCTCGGGGCTGTCCACCAACGACGTAGTGGTCGAGACCGCCAGCGCGCTCTTGAAGGCTCCGGTCGCAAGGATCACCGGCGTGCACGCATTCGACACCTGATCCTTCAACGCCAGACCGGTGGGATTGAGCTGCGCGGTGATCGGCAAACGATCCGGGTATTCACGTTCGAGTCCGAGGGCGGCCGCGAACGCGAGACCGAATGCCTGATGGGGCTGAAAACCCAAGGCGCGAGCGATGTTGTCCAGATCCGCAGGCACACCTCCGGCTGCGGCACCCACGATGTTCAGCTCGGGTGCATAGCTGGGAGCGAGCGCCGCGGCCCACGCCGTCGCCATACCGCCGCCGGAGTAACCGGCCATGCCTACCGGGCTCGCTGCCAAACCGAGTTCCGGCACGCGCTGTGCGGCGCGGACGCCGTCGAGCGTGATCTGTCCGCCCAACTTGGCTGCGCCGTACGCACTTTTCGGCCCGAGGTGGTCCGGTACCGTCACGGTCCATCCACGCATCAGCGCGAGGTTGAGGAATTCGCGTTCCTGCACACCGGTCGTCGGGTCGGCACCGAACAGGGACTCCGACGGTGCGCACTGCAACCCGAGCGCGTTGACGAACGGCTGATACGACAGTAGAGGCCCGCCGGGTGCGCGGTTCGTCGGTGCCAGAACGGTTGTCACTGTGGCGATGGCGTCGCCTCGGGAATCGGACGACCGGTACTGGAGCTGCCAGATGTCGGCACCGGGATACAGGGGGCTCGAAAACCGCCGACTGGCAACGACATCGCCGTTGTTCTTCCCGTTCAGGTCCGCAGCCGCCGCATACAACGTGCCGGGTACCGGGGCCGGATCACCGGGCGCGGCCGACGCATGGGGAGCAGATACGAACAACAGCGACATCAACCCGACGACGAGTGTCGAGGTCACGAGGGTGCGAAACATGGTGTAACTCTTCTCGATTTCGATCGGCCCGAACTCCTGGTCCGGGTGAGACATTGTTGGATACTATTGCGGGACAATCACTTACGAATATTCACGGCACACCCTGGGAGACCATCGACGAGCTGCGTTCGACGACGCCGCGGGGCAGCGCGGCCGCGACTGCGGTGGCCACCACCATGGTCGCGGCCAGCCCGAACAACACCGTCCGCTGAGACGCCAGATAGTCCGCGGCAACCGGCTCCGCAGGAAGCAGACCGAAGTACAGGGCCCCGGTCACCGCGGTTCCCACAGCCGATCCCACTTGTTGGACGGTCGGCAGAATTCCCGAGGCCGAGCCGATAGCGTGCGGGGCTACCCCCGCGACGATGGTGCTCTGCAACGGCGCGATCACCGACCCGAGACCCGCTCCCAGTACCCCGAGCGGCACGACCGCCCACCAGGGAAAGCCGGCACGGTCCAGATATTCGGTGGTGACGCCGAGAACGAGCAGAGCCAGTCCCATGGCAGCCGCGCCGGCCGCAACGACGCGAGAATCCCAGTGGTGGAACGAGATCGGCGCGGCCACCGAAGCGAGCACCGCCCCGAGAGCGAAGGGAACAGTGATCGCTCCCACCGTCGACGCGCTCTCACCCAATCCGGATTGCAGTGTCACCGACATCGTCAGAACGAACCCGGTGAAGGTCCCGTACACGAGAGCCGATACGGCGCATCCCACGGAGAATCCTCGCTCACCGAAGACGCCGATGTTCACCATGACGTGTGCTCCTGCAGCACGTCGACGACGCTCCCACATCGCGAACCCGGCCAGTGTCGTCAGACCGAGCGCAACCGCGGGCAACGCTGCGGCGACACTCGAGCTGATCATGACGGGACAGACGATCAGCAGGGCCGCGATCGACCACAGGACGGCGCCGACCGGGTCGAACCGCCCGCCGTGTCCGGCCGGGACCTGCTCGGTACCCGGTGCCACGAACCTACGGCCGAGAACGATCGCCGCCGCCGCGATCGGGACGTTGATCAGAAACAGTGCTCGCCAACCGGTTTCGAGGATGTCGAGGTGCAGCAGCGCTGCGCCGATGGACGGCCCGGCGAGTCCGGCCAGCCCCGCGGTGCCACCGTACAGCGCGAACGCGGTGGTGCGCCGGGTGCCGGAGTAGGCCGCTGTCACGATCGCCACCGTCTGGGCCGACATCGCCGCTCCCGCGAGCCCCTGCAGCACGCGAGCGAGGACGAGCAGTTCGACGGTGGGCGCATACGCGCAGAGCACCGACGTCACGGCGAACAGTGCAGTGCCGGTGACGAATACCGTTCTGCGCCCGAACACCTCGCCTGCGCGCGCCATCGAAAGCAGCGCGCAGGCGAAGGCGAGCAGATACGCCGTCGGGATCCAGACCTGCTGGGTGCCCGACGCGTCGAGGTCACGCGCGATCGTCGGCAACGCCACGGTGACGGCGGTGACGTCGATCATCTGCATCGTGACGGCCAGCAGGCAGGCACCCAGCGTCAGCCACGACCCGCGGCGAGGGAGCGTCATACCCTGCTGACGTCCGGAAGCTCGTGGGCCAACACGTGAGCCTCGGGTGGCTGTGGGATGTAGTCGCCCTTGTCGACCACGGCGGCGTAAATTTCGGAAATCTTGGAGAAGTACAGGTCGATCGAACGATCGGCCTCGTCCGTGCCCGGGTACAGGAACTCGACGCCGGTGTGGTCCTCGAAGCGGTTGATCCACATGAAGACTTCCTCGGAACTGCCGCGGTTGCCGTACAGACCCGCTCCCGCCGCATCCAATTCGGCTTCGCCCGGCAACTTGCGAACGTCGACGTACGAGATCATCGGCGCGGTCCATCCCGGCTGGGTCGTGATTCCGTGTTCCGGCAAGGCCAGCTCGAGCACCCGGTGGTACGAGGTGTTCGCCAGCAACTTTCCGGAGTCGAATGCTGCCTGTGCGAGCACTGCGAGGGTACGGAACGTCGGCTGCTCACCGAGGTCGAATGGCACCGGAATCAGGCTCGAATACCACCCGATCGACGCGAATTCGCCCGGGGTCGCCCGCGTGCTCTTGGGCGTCAGACCGAGGTAGCTGCCCCGGCCGGCGAGCTCGTACTCCGCCAGCGCTGCGGCGGCGAAGATTCCGCCGATGAACTTGACTCCCACGGCTGCACACGCCTCGTCGACTGCCTGCGCGGTGGCACCGTCGAACAACGGGAACGAACTGTGCGAGGTCCGCGTGTAGTCGGCGCTGTTGCGTCCCAACGGAAGTGGGAACGTCGGCAGATCGCCCCCGTTGTCGGTGACCAAGTCGATCCAGGTCCGAACCGCAGGGCTCTCGAGAGTCGTCGCGTCGCTCTCGAGGCGTTCGCGCTGGCAGTACTCGAGGTAGCTGCCCGGGGTGAACAGGCCGTCGGACTCCCCCGTCACCGCGTTGCGATAGAGCTGGCGCAGTTCGTAGTAGGTCAGGGCCTGCGAGATGCCGTCGGTGTCGAGGTGATCGACCGCCGCGTACACCACGAAGTGATCGTCGTGTTCGATCGTTCCGAACGAGAAGCAGTCCCAGCTCTCGGGGCCGGGCGTGCTGTCCTGCACGTGACTCCGAATGGCCTCGGAGTCCGCAGGCGTTCCGAAATCGGTCGCTTCGAGCGCGATGTCGGCGACGTCCACGAGGTGGCGCGTCGAACCCTCGGCCGTCGTCGAGAACCAGCTACGGAACGAATCGTGTCGGGTGACGAACGTGTTGAATGCTCGTCCCATCGCGGTGCGGTCCAGTGCGCCTTCGATCTTGAACGTCACCAGGCACAGCCGGGAGAATCGGAACGACGATCCCCGGTTGCGGTAGGCGGCTTCGAGATACGCCTGCTGGATGTGCGAGGGCGGTGCCGGGTGAACGGGCGCAGCCGCGGCAGCAGCTCGTGAGGCGACGGTGGGTGACCACGTGGTGAGCGGTCCTGGAGCGGGCTTCCACTCGTCGATGAGTCCGAATGCGACCACGACACAACCTTTCGAAGGAGACAGAGCGATTCGACGCGGCGAGGTGCGTCGGAGGGGCCAGTGCATCACCCGGGCAGAGGCCGAGAAACCCCGTCGACGAGCATTTTGGAAAATTGACAACGATTCGCGGGATATCTGTGTCAGAACTGAAGGATCGTCAACATTGTTGTCGGCACCAGTGATTCGCATTACCGTCCAAAGGCACATCGCGCTCGCCGGAGGTTAGTCGTGCGTGGCTCCCACAATGTCAGGAACCGTTGATGCCCAGTCGATTTCGCCTCGGTCAGGCGACCTTGTCGGCGCTGAGTGTGCTCGCTACCGTCGTCGTTCTCCTATCGACTACGGCGGGGTCGGCTTCCGCCGACACCGTCTCGTCGGTGGTCGGCGTCGAGGGAGTTGCCGACCGACGAGACATCGTATGGGTGCATTCGGCAGCCATGGACCGCGATATCCAGCTCGACGTATTTCGGTCGGCGCAGCCCGGTTCACCCACGCTCTATCTACTCAACGGAGCGGCGGGCGGTGACGGGGGAAGCAGCTGGTTCGATCAGACCGACATCGCCGGCTTCTTCGGAGACAAGAACGTCAACGTGGTGGTTCCGCGGGGCGGCGCTGCGAGCTATTACACCGACTGGTTGCACGACGATCCGGTACTGGGCCGAAACATGTGGTCCACCTTTCTCGGTCGCGAACTTCCTCCGGTGATGGATGCTCTGCTCGACGGCAACGGGGCCAATGCGGTCGCCGGGATCTCGATGGCAGGCACGTCCGTTCTGCAGTTGGCCATCGCCCATCCCTCGGTGTATCGATCCGTCGCCGCGTTCAGTGGATGCGCACGCACCAGCGACCCGGTGGGTGCCATGTACGTCAGGTCCGTCGTCGAGGCCCGCGGCGGTGGGTCGACCGCCAACATGTGGGGACCACAGGGCAGCGCCGACTGGATTGCCAACGACCCCTACGTCAATGCCGAGGGGCTGCGCGGCATGGCCGTCTACATCTCGTCCGGAACGGGAGCGCCCGGTGCGTTCGACGTGCCGGGCGGCCCCGGTATCGGCAGCGATTACGGCAAGCTCGCCCAACAACTCGCCGTCGGCGCAGTGATCGAAGCGACGACCGATGTGTGCTCGCAACAGATGCAGAAACGGTTGCAGGAGTTGAACATCGAGGCCACCTACAACTTCCGACCCAACGGGACCCATTCCTGGGCCTACTGGCAACAGGATCTGCACGATTCGTGGTCGGTGATCGCACCGTCGTTGGGGCTGCCGACCGGCCCGTCCTGAGCCGTGCACTCCTCGAGCGATGACGAAGGAAAAGCGATGAACCGAACCGACGTTGCGGGCACTCCGGCTCTGGCTGCCACCTGGGCCCGCTCACCGTGGCCACTGGCAGACATCATCCGGGCCAAACGTGGCCGGACCGTCTCGGTCGTGCTGCCCGCTCTCGACGAGGAAGAGACCGTCGCCGGCGTCATCGCCTCGATGACTCCCCATCTGGGCAGCCTGATCGACGAGCTGGTGGTGCTGGATTCGGGATCGACCGACCGCACCGCGGCGCGGGCCCGCTGCGCCGGTGCCACCGTCGTCTCCAGGGAGGCCGCCCTACCCGGCACACCCGTGGTTCGCGGCAAGGGTGAAGCGCTGTGGCGCGGAGTGGCCGCCACCTCGGGCGACCTCGTGGTGTTCGTCGACTCCGATCTGGTCGATCCCGGTTCGCACTTCGTTCCCTCCCTCGTCGGTCCACTGGTCATGTCCGACGACGTCGAGTTGGTCAAAGGCTTCTACCGTCGGCCGCTGACGATCGGTGACACCACCGACGAGGACGGCGGCGGCCGCGTCACGCAGCTGACGGTACGTCCTCTACTGACGGCGCTTCGGCCCGAACTCGCCGGCGTCTTCCAACCGTTGGGCGGGGAATACGCCGCGACTCGACGCCTCCTGGAAGCACTTCCGTTCGCCCCCGGCTACGGAGTCGAGATCGGTGTACTGCTCGATACGTGCGACCGGTTGGGTATCGGCGCGATCGGCCAGGTCGGACTGGGAACCCGACGGCATCGAAATCGGCCGACGTCGGAGTTGGCTGTCATGAGTCGGCAGATCATCGCCACGATGTTCTCGCGCCTGGGCCTGAGCGATTCCGGAGCCGGGTTCACCACGTTCTCCACCACCGGAACTCAGCTCTCGATGAGCGTGGCACCGTTGTCTCTCGTCGACCGTCCCCCACTGACCACCCTGGACGAATACAACCGCCTCACCCGATGCCCGGCGATGAGTCTACCCGGCTGATTCGAGCGCGGTTCCACGACAACCTCACACCCCTGCTACCGACTGAGCGCCCATGTTTGCGCCCGAGGAGGGTCGCGCGGTCGGAAAAATGGGTGCGCACTATCGAAACGTCTGCGCCACAACACAACACCCCGCCCCACTGAGTGTGGGACGGGGTGTTGTCGTGGAACGGAGTATTACTTTCCGGCCTCCGCGGCCCGCAGATCCTTACGAAGAATCTTGCCGGCCGCAGACTTCGGCACGATGTCGATGAACTCGACGCGTCGGACCTTCTTGTGCGGGGAGACGCGCTCGGCGACGAACGCGATGATGCCCTCTTCGTCGATCGTGGCACCCTGCTGGCGGACGACGAACGCCTTGGGGATTTCCTCGCCCTCGTCGTCGAGAACACCGATGACGGCCGCGTCGGCGATTTCCTCGTGCGTGAGCAGCAGCGCCTCGAGCTCCGCCGGGGGCACCTGGTAGCCCTTGTACTTGATCAGTTCCTTTAGGCGGTCGACGATGTAGACGACACCCTCGTGGTCGGCGACGGCGATGTCGCCGGTGTGCAGGTAACCGTCGGAGTCGAGGGTCTCCGCGGTGGCGGAAGGATTGTTCAGGTATCCCGCCATCACGTTCGGTCCCTTGACCCACAGCTCGCCCGGCTTGCTCAATCCCTCTGTGGGCAGCTCGATTTCCTCGAGCGTGCCCGGGTCGACGAGCTTGTTCTCGGTGTTGGCCAGTGGCTGGCCCACCGAGCTGAGCGGCATGTCGTCGCGATCGAACGGGATCGCGTGGCTGACCGGGCTGAGCTCGCTCATGCCGTAGCCCTGACGCACCCGCGTGTTCAAGCGCTTGGCGACGGCCTTGCCGAGCTCCTCGTCCAACGGGGCCGCGCCGGAGAAGATGGTGTGCACGCTCGAGAGGTCGTACTGATCGATCATCGGGTGCTTGGCGAGCGCGACGGCCACCGGCGGGGCGATGAACAGGTAGGTCAGCTTCTGGTCCTGGATGATGCGAAGGAACTCGACGAGGTCGAACTTCGGCATCGTCACCAGATGCGCGCGCAGCTTGAGGGCGATGTTGAGCAGCACCGTCAGGCCGTAGATGTGGAAGAACGGCAGCAGCGCCAGGATCGCGTCGTTGCTGTCGATGCCCACGCGCGGTTCCATCTGGGCCACGTTGGCGACGAGGTTGCGGTGCGTGAGGATGACGCCCTTGGGCACACCCGTCGTGCCGGACGAGTACGGCAGCACGGCAACGTGCGTCGCCGGATCGAACGAGACCTCGGGAGCAGGCGCGCCCTGGGTGAGCAGGTCCCGCAGACTCGGGTGGCCCTCGGCACCGTCGAGCACGATGACGTAATCGGCGTCGATACCCACCTTGTCCGCGGCGGCCTTGGCCTGCGGGTACAGCGGGGAGACGGTGAACAGGAACTTCGCGCCGGAGCCGGTGAGCTGCTTGGCGATGTCCTCGGCGGTGTAGAGCGCATTGATCGTCGTCGCGGTTCCGCCGGCACGCAGAATGCCGTGCAGCACCGAAGCGAATGCGGGGACGTTCGGCGAATGCAGTCCGACGACGTCGCCGACCTCGAGCCCACGGGCAGCGAGCGCCCCGGCGATCGCGTCGACCTGGCCGATCAGGCTCTTGTAGGTGGTGACGTCACCCGACGTGCCGTCGATGAGCGCAGGCTTGTCCAGATCGGACTCGGCGATGGACCCGAACAGGAAGTCGTAGACGCTCAGATTCGGGATCTCGACGTCGGGAAAGGGACTGCGGAAGCTCATGGCTCTCCTTCGAAAAACTGCGGCAACAATGATCGAACCTTACAGTGAAAGCGGTCACATCGGACTTACGACCCTACCGCTGAGTCAGATGGCGAAACCGTCAACTCCTGGACGCGTACGGTTTGCCCGCCGCGGCCGGTCCTCGCACGTGGCCCACCAGGCCGGCGACGGCGAAAATGGTGACCACGTACGGCAGCATCAGCATGAACTCGCTCGGCACCGGGGACCCGATGATGCCCAGTACGTTCTGCAGATTCGACGCGAATCCGAACAGCAATGCGGCCAGGGTGGCGCGCACCGGATCCCATCGGCCGAAGATGACCGCGGCGAGTGCGATGTAGCCGGCACCTGCGGTCATCTCCTTGCCGAAGGCTCCGACGGACCCGAGCGTGAAATACGCACCGCCGAGCCCGGCGATGGCACCGGCGAGGCAGACGTTCCAGAACCGCGTTCGGGCCACGTTGATTCCGACGGTGTCGGCGGCTTGCGGATGCTCACCGACGGCACGTAGTCGCAGACCCCACTTGGTATGGAACAGACCGAAGAACACCAGGGCCACGGCGATGTACATCAAATAGACGATCAGTGTCTGTCGAAACAGCACCGGACCGAGGATCGGAATCTGCGAGAGCACCGGAATGTCGATGCGCGCGAAGCGCGGTGGCGAATTCAGCGTCTCGGCGTTCTTGGTGAGCACCACCGAGTACAGGAAGCTCGTCAGTCCGACGACAAGCACGTTCAGCACCACACCGACGATGACTTGATTGACGAAGTAGCGAATCGAGAACACCGCCAGCAGCGACGCGGTCAGTGCGCCGGCGACCAGAGCGGCGAGCAGCGCCACGTAGGTCGAACCGGTGATCGACGCGACGACGGCGCTGACGAAAGCCCCTGCCAGCAGCTGCCCCTCGATGGCGATGTTGATGACGCCGACACGCTCGGAGATCACTCCGCCCATCGCACCGAAGATCAGCGGTGTGCTCAAAGCGACTGCGCCGATGAGCAATCCGGGTACGGGGATCGTCTCCCCGTCCGCGGCCCACGCGAGAAATCCGAATACGAACAGCACTGTGAACACGGCGAGCAGCCACAGCGGCGTCGACCGGTAACGCGACGCCAACAGGGCCGCGTAGCCGGTGATGACGGCCAGCAATACGACCACGACCAGGCCGGCACCGTACGACGGTACGCCGACGGCGGGCAGTGCGAAGAAGTCGTCTTCCGAGGCCAGCGCGAATGTACTGGTTCCTGAGCCTTTTCGGACCACGAACAGCACCAACGCCAGCAGTGTCACGACCCCGAGGATCGTGGGCACCTTCCAACTACGACCGAGGACCGTCTCTGCGGGTGAGTCGACGGAGGTGGTCACAGTGCACCCACCTTCGCGGTCTCGGCTTTGGCGAGTTTCTCTTCACCGGGTTTGGGCAATCGGAACACCGCTCGCACCAACGGCGGTGCGGCGATGAACAGCACGATCACCGACTGCACGACGAGCACGATGTCGATGGGTACGCCCTCGGCCGCCTGCATGGCGAACCCGCCGGCCTTGAACGCGCCGAACAGGATTCCCGCGAAGAAGACGCCCCACGGTTTGGATCGCCCGAGCAGGGCCACGGTGATGGCGTCGAATCCGATACCGGCATCGATGTCGGCACTGAAGCCGGTGGTGACCGTACCGAGCACCTGAGCGACACCGGCCAGGCCGACGAGAGCTCCGGACAGGATCATCGCGTAGAGGTAGATGCGGTTGACGTTCATGCCGGCGACGCGGGACGCGTGCGGGTTCTCACCGACGGCACGGAACCGGAATCCGAGGCTCGATCGTTCGAGCAGCCACCACACCGCGACCGTCACGAGGATGACCAGCACGAACCCGAGATGCAGGTTGTACTTGTCGCCGAACAGCTTCGGGAACACGGCCGTCGATTCGATGGGGGCCGTCTTGGGATTGTTCGATCCCGGAGCCTGCAGCGCACCGGGAGTACGCAGGAGGTACGAGATGAGATAGAACGCAACGTAATTGAGCATGATCGTGACGATCACCTCGTGGGCACCGGTGCGGGCCTTGAGGAATCCGGCGATGCCGCCCCAGACCGCGCCGCCGACAACGCCTGCGACGACGGCCACCAGCAGATGGATGCCGGCGGGCAGGCTCACCCCGAAACCGACCCAGCCCGCGCAGGCGGCGGCGATGAGCATCTGGCCACGACCACCGATGTTGAACATACCGACCCGAAAGGCAAGGGCCACACCGAGTCCGGCGACGATGAGCGGCGTCGCGAACGTCAACGTCTCGGTCAACGGCCGGATGCCGTTCTCGAACCCCGGACGACGGAAGTTGTACACCGACCCCTGGAACAGCGACGAATACGCGCCGGACACCGAATCCCAGATCGCCGTCAGCATGTCCGACGGACGGGAGAAGAAGTAGCCTGCCGATTCCTGGACGCCGGAGTTGGTCGCGGCAATGAGGACGGCACCGACGATCAGCGCAAGCAGGACCGCGAGAACCGAGATGATGGCACTGCCGGTGAAGATCTGCCGAAGTACGACATGAGCTTTCGACGGCTGCTCGGTCTCACTCACCGCGCTCGCCGCCCATCATCAATCCGAGTGTTTCGCGGGACGTATCCCCGGGGACGATTCCCACGATTGCTCCTCGATACATGACGGCTATGCGGTCGGCCAGTGCGGCGACCTCGTCCAGTTCGCTCGACACCACGATGACCGGGATCCCCGAATCCCGGGTGGCGACAATGCGCTTGTGTACGAATTCGATGGATCCCACGTCGATTCCGCGAGTGGGCTGCGCGGCGACGAACAGTCGCAGATCGCGGCTCAGTTCGCGTGCGAGTACCACCTTCTGCTGGTTACCACCGGACAGGCGTCCGACGGCGGTTCCGATTCCCGGTGCCCGCACGTCGAATTCGCTCAGTTTCTCCGACGCGAACGTGTCGAGATACTCCCGCTGTACCGCTCCGCGCCGCACGAACGGCTCACTGATGGAGCGGTCGAGCATCAGGTTCTCGGCAATCGAGAACTCCCCCACCAGGCCGTCGACGGTCCGGTCCTCGGGCACGAACCCCACGCCGGCGTCGAGCACCTGCTGAACTGTCGCCCCGACGAGCGAGCGACCGTCGAGGGCGATCTTTCCGGATACGTTCTCCTGCAAGCCGAGTAGCGCCTCGACGAACTCCGTCTGGCCGTTGCCCTGCACGCCGGCAATGGCGAGGATTTCTCCCGCGGTGACCTCGAGACTGATGTCGTCTACGGTCTTGTTGCCCTGGGCGTCGAACACCGACAGGTTCTCGACGAACAGTGCTGCAGCACCCGGCTCGGCCGGTTCCTTCGAAACGGTCAGCTGCACATCACGTCCCACCATCAACGCGGCGAGTTCGGTGTTGCCTGCCGTCGGCTTCGCTTCGCCGACGACCTTGCCGAGCCGGATAACGGTGATCTTGTCTGCTACTTCGCGTACTTCACGGAGCTTGTGGGTGATGAACACGATGGTAGTGCCGGACGCCGCAAGTTCCCGCATGATCCGCATCAGATCGTCGGTTTCCTGCGGCGTCAGCACGGCCGTGGGCTCGTCGAACACGAGCACCTTGGCTTCTCGAGAGAGCGCCTTGACGATCTCGACCCGCTGCTGCACGCCGACGGGGAGATCGTCGACGAGAGCATCGGGGTCGAGGTCGAAGCCGAACCTCGCGGATATTTCTCGTACCAGCTTTCGTGCTGCCACGAGGTCGAGTCGTCCACCCAGCGAGGTGGTTTCGTTGCCGAGCACGATGTTCTCGGCCACGGTGAACACCGGAATCAGCATGAAGTGCTGATGCACCATGCCGATTCCTGCAGTCATGGCCTCGCCCGGTCCGGCGAACTGCTGCTCGACGTCGTCGAGCAGGATCTGGCCTTCCTCGGCGCGGTACAGGCCGCTGAGCACGTTCATCAACGTGGACTTGCCTGCGCCGTTTTCACCGAGGAGGCAGTGGATCTCGCCGGATTCGACCGTCAGATCGATGTGATCGTTGGCGATCAACGAGCCGAATCGTTTGGTTATACCGCGAAGTTCGAGCTTCATATCCCTTTACGACCGGGGCTACTTGGGTGCCGACGGCGATTCGACGGTGATGGACCCGTCGACGATGCCGGCCTTGATCGTGTCCAGTTCGCCCTGCAGTGCGGGGTCGACCTGGGACTCGAAGTCGTGGAACGGCGCGATGCCGACGCCGTCATTCTCGAGGGTGCCCACGTACGGGCTGTTGTCGAACTTGTCTGCACCGGAGTTGGCCACTACCTCGTCGACACTGGTCTTGAGGCCCTTGGTCACCGAGGTGAGCAGCAGGTCGCCGACCGACGGGTCCGACTCGAAGACGTCGGCGTCCGCACCGATCAGTGCGACCGGACGAGAGGAGTCCCGAATGGCCTGCGCCGCACTCTGATAGATGGGTCCACCGACCGGGAAGATGACGTCGGCGTTCTGGTCGATCAGGCCCTGGGCGGTGTTCTTGGCGACCTCGTTGGCGGTGAATCCGCCGGTGAACGAGCCGTTCTGGGAAGGCACGTCCCAGCCGATGACGCGGACTGCCTTGCCCTTCTGCTCGTTGAAGTAGTTCACACCGTCGGCGAAACCGTCCATGAAGATGGTGACGGTCGGCAGCTGCGAGCCGCCGAAGGTGCCGACGACTCCGGTCTTGCTGTAGCTGGCGGCGGCGTAACCGGCCAGGAATGCCGACTGCGACGCGTCGTAGGTCAGCGGCTTGACGTTCGGCAGATCGATCGAGGAGTCGTCGATGATCGCGAAATCGATGTCGGTGTTGGCCTCGGCCGCGACCTTGGTGGCGTCGGCCAGGTCGAATCCGACGGTGACGATCAGGTTGCAGCCCTGATCGACGAGGTTGTTGATGTTGGGGGCGTAGTCGGTGGGCGACGTGGACTCGACGGTGCGCGGCTCGACGCCGAGCTCGCCTGCTGCCTCGGTGAGTCCTTCGAAACCGAGCTGGTTGAACGACTTGTCGTCGAATCCGCCACTGTCGGAGACCATGCAGGGCAGGAAGTCACTCGAGCCGCCCCCGCCGGATCCTTCGTTCTCGGGTGCGGATCCACAGCCTGCGATCAGGGCGATGGCACCGAGCGACGCGACGCCGCCGAGTGCTGCCTTCCGCGTACTCGTGCGGGTAACGAATGACAAGATGTCCTCCAATATCGATGTGTGTTTCGTCTGTTTCGGGACGGTACTCGCGCGAACCTGGGTGCGCAGGATTTCACTCAGGTATCGGACTCGGGCGTGACCTTGCCGGGCAAGGTTCCGCCTTCGCCGAGTACCCGTGCTTCGTCCTCGCGCACCATCACTGCCGGGCCCGCGGCGACCACCGATGGATTCGACGGCGTACCGGGCTTGAATACGTTGAAGAATACGTTGAGCACCACTGCGACAATGCTTGCGGCACTGATTCCGGAATGGAACACCGTGACGAACCAGTCCGGGAACTCGTCCCAGAAGTCGCTCGCAACAACAGGAATGAGACCGAAAGCCAAGGTCACCGCCACGATGACGACGTTGGCGTTGTTGTCGTAGTTCACCTTGCCGAGGGTGCGGATTCCACTGGCGGCGACGGTTCCGAACAAGGCGATTCCGGCGCCGCCGAGCACGGGCAACGGAACGACGCCGACGACCGCCGCGAGAACCGGCGAAAGACCCAGCAGCGCAAGCACGCCGCCGCCCAGGGCGACGACGAAGCGGCTCTTGATGCCGGTCATCGCAACCAGTCCCACGTTCTGTGCGAACGCCGTCGCCGGAAACGTGTTGAAGATGGGGGCGACGGCCGAGGAGACCATGTCTGCGCGCAATCCGTCGCCTACACGTCGGGAGTCGACGTCGGTTCCGACGACCTCTCCCACGGCCAGGATGTCGGCCGTGGTCTCCACCATCACCACCAGGATCACGATCGTCATCGACACGATCGCGCCGACGGCGAAGATCGGCGAGCCGAAGGCGAACGGGGTGGGCACCGCGACCACCGCGGCGTCCCCGACGCCGCCGAAGTCCGTCTTGCCCACGATCAGTGCTGCGATCGTCCCGACGACGAGTCCGAGCAGGATGGACAGGCGCGAGAGCACCTTGATCTTGGTCATCACCAGCACCGCGAGCAGGGTGAACATCGCCAGTCCGATGTTGCCGGGGTCCAGGTACTCGGAATTCGGCGCACCGCCCACCATTTCCTGGCCGGTGATCCAGCGTGCTGCCACCGGCATCAGCGACAGCCCGATGACGGTGATGATGCTTCCGGTCACCAGGGGTGGGAAGAAGCGGACGATCTTCGAGAAGAACGGGGCGATGGCCAAACCGATCAGCGCGGCCACCAGGACGGCCCCGAGGACCGTGCGCAGTCCGGTTCTACCGTCCTCGGCGCTGCCGATGATGGTCAGCACCGTCGACACCGATGCAAACGAGATGCCTTGCACCAGCGGCAGTTGCGAGCCGAAGAAGGGCACTCCGACGGTCTGCAGCACGGTCGCGACGCCACTGACGAACAGCGCGCACGAGATGAGCAGCGCTTGATCGGCCCCGGACAGGCCGGCTGCTCCGCCCACGATGATCGGGACGGCGATGACACCGCCGAACATGGACAGGATGTGCTGCATGCCGTAGCCGAACATCTGCAGCAGCGGCGGGCGAGTGTCCTCGGGCCTGGTCATGACCTCAGGCTAGGAACCGGACGTTACCGAGGGCAATACCCAGCCGTTTCCGGCGAGTTACGGATGTTCCGGCTCGTCGCTGCTGCCACTGGCCACCAGGTGCTCGAACGCCTTCAGATTCGCGAGCGATTCACCGCGCGACACACGCCAGGCCCATTCGCGCTTGATCGACTCCGCGAAACCCAGCTCGAGCAACACGTTGAAATCGCCGTCGGCCGCCTCGAGGGTCTGACCGAAGATCCGATCGAGTTCGTCACCGTCGACGGCGCGCAACGACATTCGGCCCACCAGGTAGATGTCGCCGACCTTGTCGATCGTGTAATGCACTCCGTACAGCCGACGGTTGCGACGCAGCAGGTATTTGTAGACGCCCTCGAAGTTCTCGTCGGGCTTGCGGCAGACGAACGCCTCGATGCGCACCCCGTGGTGTCCGACGGTCAACATCGTCGTCGTCTTCAGTTTGCGTTCCCCGGGCAGTTCGACGGTGAACACCTCGCCGCGCCGCGTGTAGTCCAGTTCGCGATCCTTCAGGACCCGGTCGATCAGTTCGGCGGTTTCGCTCATGCAGTCACTGCTCCCGATCTGCGCAATTTCGACAATCCTCGGACTCGTCGCGGCGAGAATTCACTCGGTGCCTCGCCTCGATCGAAGTGGAATCGGGCCTGTCGGTAGCTCTCGATCAGGCCGTCCGCGGTGTGTTCCCACGAGAAGTTTCGCGCATGGAGCGGTGCGGCAATTGCCATCTCGGACAACGTCGCTCGATCGACGAGCATCGACGCCAATGCGTCGGCCCAGTCCGCGATGCGGTGTCCCTGCACCAGTCGCCCGGTTTCACCGGATCGCACCGCGACACCGAGCCCGCCGACATCTGCTGCGAGAACCGGTGTTCCGCAGGCCTGGGCTTCGATCGCCACCAGACCGAACGATTCGTTGTAGCTCGGCACCGCCACGAGATCGGCGGCTCGGTACACCTGCGCCAGGCGAGCGGACGGCTGCGGCGGCATGAACGTCACGTGCGGGGTGATCCCGAGCGTATCGGCCAGATCGATCAGACTGTCGGGTCGGTCCAACCCGCTGCCGGACGGCCCGCCGACGATCAGGATCCGCAGCGGCATGCTCGGATGTCGTTGCAGCACTTCGGCAGCCGCTGCGACCAGAACGTCGGGGGCCTTGAGAGGTTGGATCCGCCCGACGAACGCGACGACGGCCTCGTCCTGCGAGAGTCCGAGCGCGGCACGTGCGGCCCGCTTGTCTCCCGGGTTGTATTGCGCCAGATCGGCTCCCGGGGCAACCACGTCGATCGACTCCTGCCGAGCCCCGTAGATCTCGACGAGCGATTTCGCTTCCTCGGTGGTGTTGGCGATCAATCGATCGGCCTCGGCGACCACCTGCTGCTCACCGATCTGACGGGCCGCGGGCTCGGGTGCATCGCCCTGAGCCAGGGACGCGTTCTTGACGGCGGCGAGGGTGTGCGCCGTGTGCACCAACGGCACTCCCCAGCGATCACGCGCCAACCACCCCACCTGACCCGACAGCCAGTAGTGCGAATGAACCAGGTCGTAGTAGCCGGGCTCGTGCCGAGCTTCCTCGCGGAGCACCCCGGCCGCGAAAGCACACAGTTGAGTGGGCAGGTCGTGTTTGTCCAGACCCTCGAACGGCCCCGCGACGATGTTGCGTACCAGCACCCCGGGAGCGGCCTCGACGACCGGCGCGTCGCTCGACGACGTCGCGCGGGTGAATATCTCGACCTCGACGCCGCGTTCGGCCAACTGCTTGGCGCTCTGCAGTACGTAGACGTTCATTCCCCCGGCATCGCCCGTTCCGGGCTGCGCCAGCGGGGAGGTATGCAAGGACAACACAGCGACCCTGTTCAGCCGGCGTCCAGTCACTTCTTCAGCGTGCACGCCTCCACATTACGTCGCCACGTCTGCCGCTTCGCACGGCCTGCGCTTTTGCTCACCCGTCCAGACCGTCGACGAATTCGCTCACCTCGCCGAGAAAGCGCTCGGGATCGGCGACGAACGGGCCGTGGTCGACGCCGTCCCAGTACGACGCGCCGGCTCCGGGAATGAGGTCCGCGGCGTGCCGACCGGCCGAGACATCGACGACGGTGTCGTCGGTTCCGTGCAGCACGAAGGCCGGGATATCGAGGTTGCGCAGCAGCTCGTCGTGGCCGACGGTGCGATCGAACGACGCGGCGCGAACCCGCGGTCGGGTGGACAGGGTCAACCCGAACAGGGCTTGCGCCTCGGTGCCCTTTCCCTCGACGGGGCCCGTCAACGCGTTGCCGAAACCACCCAGCGCCTTGATCGCGATACGCGGTTCTTCGGCCATCGCCCCGGGGATCGCCGCCCGCATGGCCGTACCCACCCGTCCGCCTGCCTCGCCTCTGCCGATGCTCGTGATCGCGCCCACGAGCACGATGCCCGCGATCGCGTCCGAGCCGTGAGTCGCGAGATAATCGCAGATCACCAGCCCGCCGTACGACCACCCCAACAGCACTGCGCCTGCGGTGATGTTCTCGGCGTCCAGCACCGCGGCCACGTCCCCGGCCCAGATCTTCGAGTCGTCGTATCCGGCCTCGGGGGCATCGGAGTAACCGTGGCCACGCAGGTCGACGGCAACGACGCGGTAGCGCGACGACAGATCGGCCAGCAGCCCGTCGCCCCAACACGCCGAACTCTGCGCCCACCCGTGCAGCAGAACCAGCGGTCTCGCCGCCGGGTCACCGGTGACGCGGTAGACGATGTTCGTTCCGTCTATGCCGGTGGCCTGCCGAACCGGTCCTGCTGCAGGGGTGCTCATGTGGGGTCAACTTACGCGGCTGCTCGGCGCATCGAGGCCAGTGGATCCGAGTACAGGGAACTGAGCGAGACCACCGTTGCGGCGAACTCCTGCACCCTGTCGCCGAATCCGGTGACCCGAATGTCCCTGCGCGGCAACGTCGAATTGGCGGCGAAGGCCTCCCCCACGTGCGGAATCCCGGCGGGGTACGCCGTGAACGCCTGGCCACCGAGTACCACTCGATCCGGATTGAACATGTCGCGTAACAGGGCGACCGTCCGACCCAACGTGACGGCCCGTTCGACGAGCAAGTCCCGGGCCGCCTCCGAGCCGTCGGTCGCGGCTCGGTACACGGCGGAGATAGTCGGCCGGGGTTGCGGGGCAGTCGTATGGGTCGCTCCGCGGGCTACGCTCGCGAAAATTTTGCGGTCGATCGCCGCGGTCACGATCGCGCGATCGCTGACGGCCGCTTCGAGGCAGCCCCGGTTGCCGCAGCTGCACAGCACCGACGAGCCGGTGGGCAGGTGAGCGATCGACCCGGGTCCGCTGGACGGAGTGTGCACGCGGCCGTCGATCGTCAGCGCCATGCCTGCGCTTTCGCGTGCATAGAAGTAGAGCGAGGTGCCGGTGCTGCTCGGCGGAGCAGCGGCGTCCGATACGCGGGGCGCGAGCAGAAGTTCCGACGCCGCCATCGCTTCGACGTGGCCGGAAACAGAGATCGGTAGCCCCAACCCACCGCCGATGACGCCCGCCACCTGGGCGTTCTCCCAGCCCAGACGCGGATGATCAACGGTGCCGGTCGTCGTGTCGACACGGCCGCCGAGGGCAACCCCCACCCACAGTGGGGTGCGCCGATGCCATCTGCCGGCGAAGGCCCCGGCGCTGCGGGTGATCGAGGCGAGCGCCGCATCGGCGGACCCGCTGGGCGTGGGAATCTCCACAGCCCCCAGGATCTTTCCGCGCGGGTCGCTGACGATGATCCCGGTGACGACGGCACCGATATGGATCCCGATGGTCGAGAACGGCTCGTGATTGACCTCGAACGGCACGCGGGGGCGTCCGATCGCACCGGCGGCCGTGAGGTCCGCGCGCTCGCGCAGCAATCCGACGCCGAGCAGAGCAGAGACCTGACGATTGACCGTGGCAATGCTCAAACCCGTTGTGCGTGCGGCACTGTCACGCGAGATCGGGCCCTCGACGCATGCGACTCGCAGTACCGACGCCGCGGGACTGTCGGCAATCCGAAGATCGGGCGCGACGAGCTGGACCCGCGATCGCAGCGGGGTGTGGGAGGTGGACCGCGCCGGCGAGCGCAGCGCGGTGGGGCGAGAGTGGTGGTGCAGCGTGGATACGGACATCCGTCGTGTTCCTCAGCAGTGGAAAACTCTCGTCTCGTGTGCGACGTCGACGAAAGAGCGAAGTGATGCAGGTCAAGGGGTGAGGCGGACCGGAGAGGTCCACGTCACGCGAATCGACTGCCCATAGCGCGAGAAGGCTAGAGACAGGTTCCTTGGCCGAGACAACACAATTCCCGAGGAAGCGGGAGGCGAGACCCGAGGGACGCGGTCACATAGGTGACCCGCATCGCAGTGGTCTCGCTGGCGGACATGAACCCAAAATTAGCACTCGAAGCCCGATTGTCCAATCGGGCCCGTCCGGATGCGCTGTTTCTCCCGAACTAGAATTTCTCCATGACCTCGCCCGAACACATCGCACCCGATACCCGCATCGCCGTCGTCACCGGAGCGAGTTCCGGCATCGGCGCGGCCACTGCGCGCCAACTCGCCGCCGACGGATTCCACGTCGTCATCGGCGCACGCAGGCTCGACCGCCTCGAAGAACTGGCCTCGGAGATCGGCGGCACCGCCCTGGAACTCGATGTGACGGACGAGGATTCGGTGGCCGCCTTCACCGCCGTCATCCCCCGCGTCGACGTCCTGATCAACAATGCCGGTGGCGCAAAGGGATTGGCCCCGGTGATCGATGCCGACCTCGACGACTGGCGCTGGATGTGGGAGACCAACGTTCTCGGCACACTGCGCGTCACGAAAGCGTTGCTGCCCAAGCTGATCGATTCCGGAGACGGCCTTATCGTCACCATCACCTCCGTCGCGGCATTCGAGGCCTACGACAACGGCTCGGGATACACCTCCGCCAAACATGCTCAGGCCGTACTGCATCGGACGCTGCGCGGAGAGCTGCTCGGCAAGCCGGTGCGGTTGACCGAGGTCGCACCGGGTGCCGTGGAAACCGAGTTCTCACTCGTCCGCTTCGACGGTGACGCGGCAAAGGCCGACGCGGTTTACCAGGGCATCACGCCGTTGGTCGCAAACGACATCGCCGAGGTGATCGGCTTCGTCGCCTCCCGCCCGTCGCACGTCAATCTGGACCAGATCATCATCAAGCCACGCGATCAGGCCGGTCCGGGGCGCTTCTCCCGTAAGTAACCCATGTGAGTGGAACTTCGTAGTGGGCTACGAGGTTCCACTCACATGCGCAGCGCTTTACCCAGCGGGCGCAGGTGCCGTTGTCGTCGCGGGTGCCGTTGTCGCAGGCGTCGTCGTTGCGGCTGCTCCGCCGGCAGGGAGCGCCGACATCGACTCCCACGTCGGCCAGTCGATGGCCCAGTCGTACAGGTCACCGTCCGCTGCGGAGAGGTCGATGCGGGTGCCGGTGACCTCCACCGGATCGCCGTACATCGCCGTGCCGAAGTACTGCTGCGCGTCCTCGGTCGAGAGGTTGATACATCCGTTCGTGACGTTCGATGCGCCCTGCACGCCGGTGGTCAGCGGGTTGGCGTGAATGAACTCGCCGTTGTTGGAGATGCGCACCGCCCAGCGTTCGCGCACGTTCTCGTAGAACGGCGGGTTCGACATCAGGAAGTCCTCGTGCTTCTCGGTGACGACGTGGATGCCGCTGCGGGTGACGTTGCGATCCTCGTTGCCCTCGCCGTAGCTGACGGGAATGTCCATGATCGTCGCGCCGTCGCGGACCACCTGCATGCGGTGGCTGGTGGCGTCGGCGACGACGACCTGACTGCGTCCGATGCTGAAGTTGAGGGTGACGTCGTCGGCCCCGTAGGCACCGTCGCCGTAGTTCACGCCGTAGAGCTTGGCGTTCACCGAGACCGTCGTGCCGGGCGTCCAGTAGTTGGTGGGACGCCAGTGGATGCGCGAGCCGTTGTCGTCGGGGAACCACGCCCAGGCACCGGGCGTCGGCGGGTTGGTGGTGACGGTCAGCGCCTTCTCGACGGCTGCCTTGTCCTCGATCGCCGAGTCGAACTGCAGGATGATCGGCGCTGCAATGCCGACTTCCTGGCCGTCGCCGATGTTGGTGCTCACCGAGGTACGGCTGTCCGGTTCGACGGTGGTGAAGCTGCCCTCGATCGGCACGGTCTTGTTGTCCGCGCCGACGGCGGAACCGGACCACGTGTATTTCACCCCGTACCCGAGTGGCTCGGTGACGGCGTAGGACGCGTTGTCGGGTGCCAGTGCCCCCTGCACGACCTTGCCGTCCGGGTTCGTCAATTCGACCTGGGTGAGCGTTCCGTTCGTCACCGACACCGAGATCGGTGCCACCGGGCTGACGTCGGTGGCACCTTCGGCCGGGTTCTGCGTGATCTGCGCGACGGGCGCTGCCTCGGTTGTCGGTGCCGAAGCGCCGGGGCTTTTGTCGCCCGATCCGACGGTGCAGCCGGCTACTAACGCAACCAGTGCGACGAGCACGGTGACCAACCACACCATGCGCGTCCGTTTTGTCTGTTCTACCTGCTCATGCACGTTGTCCAACGTACCTGCGTCTGCGAACTACCCCACATTTCCCACTGTTTTTGGGGGCAGTCTCACAGCGAACCGTCGACGACGAGTCAGAGCTTCTGCGAGCGCAGCTCGTGTCCCTTCGACGTCAGGCAGCGGCCCGAGTCCAGGTTCCAGTCCCAGCCGTGCAGGTTGCAGGTGAGCTTGTTTCCCTCGACGATGCCGAACTTCGTCAGGTCCGCCTTCAGGTGCGGGCAGCGACGTTGAATTTCGTAGCCGCCCATCGTGATGGTGGCCGTGTCGTCGTGCGCCTCGGAGAACCACCCGTCGGCGTAGGCGATGCGTTCGTCGGTGAGGCACTTGAAGAACGTGTAGAGGAATTCGTTGTACCCGCCGACGCGTCGGGCCCGGAACCGGGTGGACAGGAAGATCGAGTTGACCCAGTCCGGCTCCTGATCACGCACTGCCGTGCGCACCAGTTCCGGCGGGATCGTGAAGCTGTATCGGAACTTCTCGTTCGAGATAGGCTCTCGGACAATCCTTTTCGGGAAGTCCAGCACAACCGTCTCGTCACCCATCGTGATCCCGACGGGGTAGCCGATGCCATCACAGATCAGATCCGTCTGAGCCATGATCGGCTCGAACAGTCCGCGCAGCGGCTCGAGCAGCGGCTCACCCTCGGCCGGTGCCCAGCCGGCCTTCTCGGCTGCGATGACCGACGCCTGACGCTGGGCGTAGGCCTCGATGTAGTCGGCTTTGCCGGTGGTGAAGATGGCTTCGGCGTCGGCCGTGGGGATGGGATGCTCGTGGGACTTCAGATCCGAACCCTCGAATGTGGCCGTCGTGCCCGGAATCATCAGCAGACCCTTGTCGTGCCCGTGCAGTCGCATCTGCTCGAGAAACACCATCTGGTCCGGGAACACGTTGGCCGGGTCGCCGTAGACGTCGTTGAGCGAGCGCAGTTCGTCATCGAGGAAACACGGCGGGCCCGCGGACGGAATGACCCACGTGGAGCCGACCTGCTCGATGTACTGACGCGCACGATCCATCTGTCGCTGACGCTTCTGGATACCGAAGTTTCGCTTCGCCCGCGAGACCATGTCGTAGACCATCGGGTACCAGATCGCGCCCGAATACTGCAGCATGTGGACGTCGACGGGACCGAACTGCTCGGTCATCATGTCCAGGTCCACCGGCCGCGCGTCGTTCATGTTGAACGCGACGGTCTTCCCGTCGGACACCACCAGGCCAGAGTCGCCGATCGGGCCGTCGGCAGGCGCGCGGAGCGCGATAATCATGATGTCGAGATCGCCCTTGGGCCCGGTCAGCGTGTGCTTGACCGAGTCGGTGGTCTCGTAGAACTTGTGGAAGCCGAGCTTCTCCAGCTCGTGCTTGAGATCGAGCACCGGGTAGTCCGGCAACAAGACCGTCGCGTCCTTGTTGACGTGTTCGGCCAGGTTCTTCGGATCGAAGTGGTCCTTGTGCAGGTGCGAGACGTAGAGGTAATCGCAATCACCCAACTCGTCCCAGTCCAGGCCCGAGTTGTCGGGGAAAGGGAACCACGACGCGTAGAAGGACGGGTTCACCCACGGATCGCACAGGATGCTCCCCGCCTCGGTCCGAATATGGAATCCCGCGTGCCCCACGCTGGTGACCTGCACTGACTTACCTCCTACGAGCCGAACTCTCGAATCTCCATCGTATGCGCCGTTTCGAGCGTCCCTAACCCAGAGCGCAGTTGACGAGGTCACACTCGGGGGTCAGCGTGACCCCGAACTTCTCTCGCACACCGTCTCGGACGTGCGCGGCAAGAGCCATGATGTCCGACGCGGTGGCCCCGCCCCGGTTGGTGATCGCGAGTACATGTTTGGTCGACAAGGCCGCGGTACCGCGGCCGAACTCGGTGCCGTAGCCCCGCGGGAATCCCGAGTTCTGAATGAGCCAGGCAGCCGGAATCTTCGTGCCGGCCGGATCGGGGAAGCTCAGCGCGTGGGTTGCCTGCTCCGGCACCTCCGGCAACACCGGGTTGAGGAAGAACGACCCCACGCTCCACGTGTCGTGATCGGCCGCGTCGAGCACCATCCCACGCTCACCGCGCAGCGCGAGCACTGCTGCGCGGACGTCCGGCACCGGAACGACGTCGCCGATCTGCACATCGAGCCGCTCCGACAACGCGGCATAGCGCACCGGCAGCGATTCGGTGGTCTTCTTCAGCGCGAACGTCACGTCCAGAATCACGTAACGCGACGATCGCTTGAACACCGACGACCGATGCGTTCCGAATCCGCACTGCTCGGGCGTCCACACCGAGGTCTCCTGCGTCTGCCGGTCGTAGACGGTGAGGCTGTGCAGCAATTCCGACGTCGACGCGCCGTACGCGCCGACGTTCTGAATGGGCGTCGCGCCCGTCGTTCCAGGAATCCCCGACAGCGCTTCCATCCCGGACAGACCCGCATCGATCGTCGCCTGTACGACGGCATCCCACTCGACACCGGCGTCCACGGTCACCCGCTCGCCGTCGATCTCCAACCGCGAGCCGGTCACCCGAACCACCCGGCCGTCGAACCCGTCGTCGCCGACGACCAGGTTGGATCCGCCGCCGATGACCAGCACATCCGTCCCTGCACGGTCCGCGTCACGCACCAGGGAGACCAACTCGTCAGCGTTCGTCGCGACGGTGAATTCACGGGCTGGGCCGCCCACCCGGATGGTGGTGAGTTCGGAAATTGCTGTAGGCACGGACTCTCACGCTACCGGTCGCGCACGAACGTCCTCAGTCACCCGGTAACCTGCGGGGATGCCTCGCCCTATTGAGCACAGCTCGACTGTGCCCGCCTCCGCCGACAAGGTCCACGCAGCGCTGACGTCCGAGCAGTACTGGAAGGACCGCATCGAGCAGATCGGCGGCCCCGGTGCCAGCTTGAAGAGCGTCACCGTCGGCGACGGCACCATCGACGTCGTCATGACCCAGTCGGTCCCCGAAGAAGAGCTGCCGTCCGCGGTCACCGCCTTCAAGAAGGGCGACCTCATCATCGAACGCACCGAGAGCTGGGGACAGTTCGACGGCACCCACGCCGCGGGCACCTTCGGAGCCACCGTCGAAGGAGCACCCGCGCGCATCACCGGCACCACCACCCTCGACGGCAAGGGCGAGACGACCACCGTCGCTCTGGCCGGCACCACCGAGGTCAAGGTCCCCATCTTCGGCGGGAAGATCGAAGCGATGATCAGCGAGCAGGTACTCGCCCTCATCGACAACGAGCAGGACTTCACCGGTAACTGGATCGCGGCGCAAGCAAGCAGCTGAGCCTGGTCGTTCCGCAGGCTCCACTCCTGGGTAACCTGACGCACTATGGCTCGCCGAATGAACTACTCCGCCCGGTTCACCCACTCGACGCAGCAGGTCTATGCAGCGCTGTCCAGTCGCGAGCACTGGGACGCGCGCATCGAGGAGATGCGTAAGTATTCGGAGAACGAGCTGAAGAGCTTCGAGGTGTCCGACGCCGGAATCGACATCGTGATGCACCACGTCATCCCCCGTACCGAACTGCCCGACATCGCACAGACGGTGATGAAGAAAGACATGGTCATCACCCGCAACGTGCATTTCGACGCGTACGGGGAAACCACTGCGGGGCACTACGACGCGTCGATTCCGGCCGGACCCGGCTCACTGAAGGGCACCACGTCACTGTTCCCCACCAACGGTGGCTCGACGCTGCGCACGTCCTCCGAGGCCAAGGTGTTCCTGCCGTTCATCGGCGGCAAACTCGAGCAACTGATGCTCGTCAACCTCATCGACCTGTGGCGCGGCGAGGGCGAAGTGACCGCCACCTGGCTCGAGAAGAACGCCTAGCCCACTGAAAGGGCCTGAAGGCGTCATCACCCGCGGCACCACCGGCATCAATCGGTTGCGTCGCAGCGACCGGTGGTTGATGCACGATCCCGATGTCCGACGCGTCCTGCGCGAATCACCGGATCCCCTCGTCGTCGACCTCGGGTACGGGGCGATGCCGAACACGACTCTCGAACTCGCGGGCCGACTTCGCACCGTCAGGCCCGATCTCCGAGTCACCGGTCTGGAAATCGATCCCGCGCGGGTGGTCGAAGGAAGCGGCGGCGTCGAATTCGCCCGTGGCGGCTTCGAGTTGGCCGGACTGCGACCGAATCTGGTGCGGGCCTTCAACGTGCTGCGGCAATATCCCGAGGACGCGGTTCCCGGTGCCTGGCACCGCATTCTGTCGGGCCTGGCACCCGGCGGCCTGTTGGTCGACGGCACCTGCGACGAACTCGGTCGACGCTGCGCGTGGGTGCTGCTCGACGCCGATGGGCCACGATCTCTGACTCTGGCCTGGGACCCGTTCGATGTCGAGATGCCGTCGGACATCGCGGAGCGGCTTCCGAAAGTGTTGATACACCGCAACATCGAGGGCGAGCTGATCCACGATGTGCTGCGCCGCGCCGACCGCGCGTGGTCGGTCTCGGCACCACTGGCCCCGTTCGGCCCCCGGTTGCGTTGGCGGGCGGCATTGAAAGTGCTTGCAGAGCAAGGACTCCCGGTCGCACTCCCCCGCCGCCGCATGCGAGACAACGTGCTCACAGTGCCCTGGTCGACGGTCGCCCCGACGTGACCGATCCTGCTGCGAAGGAAATGCGCATGAACACACCTGACGCTCTCACGGTGAGGCCGTGTGTGCGCGACGACCTCGAAATACTCGAGCAGTGGCGCACTGTGGAGCCAGTCGAGTGGGTCGATTCGACTCGCCTCCACGAGGACATGGCGTCGGGCAATTACCGGTTCGAGTGGACATGGCTCGCCGAACGCGCCGGCCGTCCGGTCGGGCGCGCGGTGTGGTGGGGCCGTTCCGACGCAACGAGCCCGGTCACCCTCGACTGCTTGTCGGTCGCCCCGGACGAGGAGAGACCGGACGACGTCGGCGCTGCCCTGGTCGGTGCCGCCCGTGCAGCGTTCGATCACAGCATCGCATTGGAGTTCAATGTCGATGTGCCGGTAGGGAACTCGATGGACGATTCCCTGCCGCGGGCGTTGGCGTGGCGCGCATCGGCTGCGTACGGAGGCGGATTCACCCGCACGACCGAACGCGTCTCGTTCGCCCGGACGGCTGACGCCCCGCAGCCCGAGACGTCGACCCGACTGCACTTCTCGGCGGGCACCGATGCAGAATTCCTCGAGGTGTTCGAAGCCGTCGCAGCCGGAAGCCTCGACTCCCATACTCGAGAGATGGTCGCCGAGCACGGCGTCGCCGCACTCGCCGCGGACGATCTCGTCTTCTATGGTTCGCTACCGGGGCGGCGGGAGTCCTGGCAGATCGCCGGCCGACTCGACGGCACGACGGTGGGCTTCGTCGTCCCGACCAGAAATGCCTACGACGCGGCCATTAGCTATCTCGGGGTGCTCCCCGAGCATCGTGGTCAGGGCTATGTCGACGATCTACTGTCCGAGATGGTCCGGATACACCACGACGACGGGCAGCACCGCATAGTCGGAACCACCGATGCAGCAAACGCACCGATGCGAGCAGCCTTCGAGCGCGCAGGCTTCGTCGTCACCCGCACCCGTATCGTGCACGCGGGCTAGCGATCACGTACAGGCGGACAGTGCCAGTTCGACGCGTTCGGCCACTCGATCGGTGCTGCTGCCGGCCTCGGAGTACAGCGCCTGCGGGTCGACGCGACCGATGGCCACGGCGTCGCCCACCACCTCGTCGAGGGTGATCTGCGAGATGCCGCCTGCGGCGAGGTCGAGGACCGTGCGTATGGGAGTGGTGATGTTGAACGTGCCGGCCGATTCGACGTCACGCGGCTCGAGCCGAAGTCGGTGCACTGCCAGGCGAGTGTCGGTGAGTCGTAGGTCTCCGAACGCGCAGAGATGTACGAACTGCGGGTGCAGGTGTCCGAAACCGTGCAATTCGGCGGCGCTCTGGTGTGAGATCACTGCCTCGCCGCCGAACCACGCGCACCACATGGCGAACACTTCGAGTTCGCTGTGCGGCCACTGCCCGAGCCGAAACAGGTTGCGCTCGACGCGAGTCCACGTGGACGTGGCCAGGTTGACGCGCACCATCGCAGAGTCGAAGCCGAGTTCACCGGCCTGTTCGGCGGTGAAGTAGCCGTCCTGCCGGGTAGCGAGCGAGTGCAGCTCCTGCACACTCGGTCCTATCGTGCTCATGCAGCAAGAGTACGTCAGAATGTGTTACACATCACAAACTTTCGAATCGAATCCCCGGACTCGGCGAGTTTCACAGAGCTTGCTCAGAAACTTCGGGAAGACTGCCGGGAATGACATCCTCAGCCAGGCGCAGCACAGTACCGCTGATCGCAGTCTCCGTTGTTGTCGTCCTCCTCGTCGCCGTCATCGGCGGAGAACTGTTCGTTCGGCAGCAGATCAAATCCTGCCTCGCCGGCCAGCTCGAGTCCGAGCTGGGCAGCCAGGTGGAGGTGGGTCTCGGCTTCAAGCCGGTCTTGCTGTCCTTGGTCGACAAGAAGGTTTCGTCGGTGACCGTCGACAGCGACGATGCTCGATTCGGCCCTGCCGAGGGCATGGTCGTGCACGCCGAGGCGAACGATCTGAATCTGACCCAGAGCGCCGACTCCGGCGGCACCATCGGTAGCTCGAGTGCCGACATCTCGTGGTCGACCGACGGCATCACCCGCACCCTGCAGAGCCAGGGCATCGGTGCCATCGTCTCCGGGGTCACGTCCGACGCGTCGGCGGGCACCCTGGAGTTCGCCGTCGGCGCGCTTGCGAAGCTGACCGTCAAGCCTCAGGTCACGGGCGGCAAGGTCGACGTCCAAACCGTCGACGCATCGATTCTGGGCCTGGGAATCCCCACCGATCTGGTCGATTCCGTCGTCGGCGTGCTCACCGACAGCCTGCAGGCGTACCCGCTGGACATGGCTCCGACGTCGCTGACCGTCACCGACTCCGGCATCGAGCTCGCCCTCGAAGGTGGCCAGTACACCATCCCGGCCACCCAGCAGAACCAGAATCAGCAGACGCCTGAGGGTTGCTCCCTGGTCGCGTAACCCACGTGAGCGGAAACTCGTAGCCCACTACGAGTTTCCGTGCACGTGCGACGCAGTCGCTCTAGTTCAAACCGTCGAGTACCGCGCGGGTACCCGATAGCCCCAACCGCGTGGCACCGGCGTCGATCATGGCCAGGGCAGCGTCCGTGGTGCGGATGCCGCCGCTGGCTTTGACGCCCAAACGTCCGCCGACGGTCTCGGCCATCAGCCGCACCGCCTCGACGCTCGCGCCGCCAGCGGGATGGAATCCGGTGGATGTCTTGACGAAGTGAGCTCCGGCCTTCTCCGCGGCGCGGCACACTTCGACGATCGCCTCGTCGGACAGCGCTGCCGATTCGATGATCACCTTGAGTACGGCGTCGCCGATGCCTTCGCGGACGGTCACGATGTCGGCCAGCACGGCGTTGTAGTCCCCGGCAATGGCCGCGCCGACGTCGATCACCATGTCGACCTCGTCGGCCCCCTGCTGCACCGCCAGTCGCGCCTCGGATCCCTTGATCAACGAATGATGCTTACCCGACGGGAATCCGGCCACCACAGCGGTGAGCATTCCCTCGGCGCGAATCGGCAGCATCGACGGGGAGACGCACACGGCGAGCACTCCCAGCTCGCGGCCTTCCTCGATGAGGGCCTCCACATCGGCGGCCGTGGCCTCCGGCTTGAGCAGGGTGTGATCGACCATTCCGGCGAGGGCGGCGCGGGTGAGTGTCATGAACCCAGCTTTTCACAGCACCGCATGTCGCGGCCCTGTCGGTCTACCATTCTCGGCTATGGACGCAGCCTCGCTCGCCGACACGTTCAACGCCACCAGCAGGGAGTTCGACGCGGTGACGCCGCTGGTCTGGGGCCCGGCCGGGCAGTCGCTGACGTTCGCTCTCGGGCTGCGATCCGGCGACGCCGTACTGGACGTGTGTTCCGGCACGGGGGCGTCCGCGCTCCCCGCCGCGGCAGCCGTCGGCCCGGACGGCCTGGTCCATGCCGTCGACCTCGCCGACGACCTGCTGGAGGTGGGCCGGGTGAACGCCACCGAGCGCGCCCTGCGCAACATCGACTTCGTCGTCGCCGACGCCACGGCCTGGGAACCGCCGTCGACCGTTCCCGACGCCGGATACGACGCCCTGACGTGTTCGTACGGCATCTTCTTCCTGCCGAATCCCGAGCGGGACTTCTCGCGTCTGGTGTCGCTGGTCCGGCCTGGTGGCGGCGTCGGGGTGACGGTGTGGCGTCAGGGCGCAATCGAGGCGTTCTCCCGTGCGTACTTCGAGGTGATCGCAGCACATTCACCGTCCACCGAGCAGGTGGGCCGCCTCGCGCAGGAGGGGTACGACAAGCACCCGATCCGGCGGATGGAGACGGCCGATCTGCTCGGTGAGTGGCTTGCGGCGGCGGGTACGACGGACGTCCGGGTGGCCGAGCTGAGCAATCATGTACCCGCCACGGAGTCGTTCGTGTGGAGCTTCGTGTTGGGCAGTGCTCTGCGCGGTGCCCTCACCCCGTTCGACGAGGCAGCCGTCGGGCGGATTCGAGCGGACTTGTTCGCGTCGCTGACCGAGCGCGGCATCGATTCGATCGATCTCGGGACACTGGTGGCAACCGGGTTGCGAGCGCCCTGAGAGAATTGCCCTCATGAGTTCTTCCGTGTCCGAGGATCGCCGCTACGTTCTGTCCCTCGGTTGCCCAGACAAGACGGGCATCGTCGCCCGTATCTCCACGTTTCTCGCCGAGGTCGGCGGCTGGATCGTCGAGGCCGCCTATCACGCCGATCCCGATACCGGTTGGTTCTTCACGCGTCAGGCCGTGCGGGCCTCGTCGGTGAGCATGAGTGTCGAGGATCTGCGTGCCCGCTTCGCCGAGGTGGCTGCCGAGCTCGGCCCGGAAACCGAATGGGCACTGCATGATTCGGGCGCACCCAAGCGAGTCGTACTGCTGGTGAGCAAGGAAGCGCATTGCTTGCACGATCTCCTGGGCCGCGCGGCCGGCGGGGAGCTACCCGCTCAGATCTCGGCGGTGATCGGCAACCACAGGTCGCTCGAGCCCGTCGCTGCGGCGCACGGAACACCCTTCCATCACGTCGAGTTCGCGAAGGACCCGTCCGAGCGCGGACCGGCCTTCGAGGAAGTTCGGTCGCTCGTCGACTCCTACGACCCGCACGCGGTCGTGTTGGCGCGTTTCATGCAGGTGTTGCCCGAGTCGCTGTGCGAGCACTGGGCCGGTCGCGCCATCAACATCCACCACAGCTTCCTGCCGTCGTTCGTCGGTGCTCGGCCGTACCACCAGGCGTTCGCCCGTGGCGTCAAGCTCATCGGCGCGACGTGCCATTACGTGACGGCCGAGCTCGACGCAGGTCCGATCATCGAGCAGGACGTCATCCGCGTCGACCACTCCGACGAGGTGACCGACATGGTGCGTCAGGGGCGCGACATCGAGAAGCTGGTGCTCTCCCGCGGCCTGCGCTGGCACCTCGAGGATCGCGTCCTGGTGCACGGACGCAAGACCGTGGTGTTCAGCTAGACCGTTCGGGTCACAGGTTCCGCAGACGAACCACTTCGGCGTTGAAGTCGTCGATCGCTTCCACCGAGCTCATGTGGCCGATTCCGGGGATCACGATCAGTCGGCTCAGGTGGTCGTGGTCGTCGAGTGCTCGGGCGAGCTTGCGCGCATGCACGGGCGGGGTCAGTCGATCCGCAGATCCGACGAGCACGCTGGTGGGCACGGACATGTTCTCGAGCGCCTCGCGGATGTCGAGGTCGCTCAGCGCAGCGCCCCAGATACCCCGGGTACGCGGCGCGCACTCGAGCACGATCTTCTCGCAGAACGCTACCTCGGCGGGCGTGGCACCGGGGGCCATCGAAATGTACTTGATGGCTTGGCGGGTCACAGGGGACGGCCGTAGCGGTAGCGCGGAACTCAGCACAGCGCGTCCCACGGGGGCGGGCACCCGGGGGAAGCGCTGCGGCAACGGGATGACGGTGGTCTCTCGGACGAGGGAATCCGTCGCCGTGCTGGCGAGCAGCACGGCGCTGACCAGGCGGTCGACCTGATCGGGGTAATTTCCGGCCCACGCCATGATCGACATGCCGCCCATGCTGTGCCCCACCAGGACGGTCTTGTTGTCCTCGGTGACGGTGGCCGAGAGAACGGCCGACAGGTCGTCGGCCAGTACGTCAGGGCTCAGCGGACGCGTTCCGACGTCGCTGCGCCCGTGTCCGCGCTGGTCGTAGACGATGACGCGGTAGCGACCTGCGAGCGCATTGATCTGCGGAAACCAATAATCGGCCGAGCAGGTCCAACCGTGACTGAACAGGACGGGTTCGGCATCGGGGTCACCGTAGCTGCGCACGTGCAGGTGTGCGCCGTCGTCGGTGACGACTTCGGTGACGGTCGGCTCGGCCGTGGGATGCTGCAGCAACTCGTCCGGCTGCACGTCCGTGGTCTTGGTGAACGAATGCAGTCGACGTCGCCGAACGACGAAGGCCCCGATGCTCGCGGCAGCGGCGATGCCTCCGACTCCGAGCAGCGAACGTTCGATTGCCTTGCGTGAAACCACTGATATTCCCCTCTACCTGTGACCCCCGAGCGGGTGCGGTAGAGGTTACGCCCAGCGCCGAACGGGCGCCGAAGCCCCTCTACCAGCGCGGTCCGCGCTGAATGCCGTCGAGCTTGGGACGCACGTCCACCAGGTACACGCAGACTGCGACGACACCGATGATGCCCAGGAAGCCGATGACGCCCGAGACAAGGATCAGCAGCAGACCGACGAACAGGATTGCGAGCCAGGCATTCTTGGTCAGCTTGTCCACGGCCGGAAAAGCGTCCGAGCGCTGACGTAGTGCGTGGAAAATCGCGTAGGCCGCTCCTGCCACTCCGAGTAGCTGGAGGAAGGTCAGGATATAGAAGCTGAAACTGCCTGCGATGCTCACAGGCGACAGTGTACGAGAAACGACCCCTGCACCGTGCGGTGCAGGGGTCGTTTTCTTTACGAGTGCTTTAGCTGGTGGTCTTCTTGGCCGGAGCCTTCTTGGCAGCCGGTGCCGGTGCGGTCTTCTTGGCGGCCGGTGCTGGTGCCGTCTTCTTGGCCGGTGCCGGAGCAGCCTTCTTGATCGGTGCGTCGGCGGTGCCGCGGGTCTTGGATTCGACCTTGCCCGCCACGCCGCTCACCTTGTCGGACGCCTCGACGGCCTTGTCCTTGGCTTCGTCGCCGGCTTCGTCGATGTTCTCGGCGAGCTCGTCGGCGGCCTCGGAGATCTCGTCGGCACCTTCACGAACCTTGTCCGACGCGATGCCGGCCAGAGCTGCGGCGCGCTCGCCGACCGCGCGGGTCTGCGATGCGACAGTTCCGAGAGCGTGCTCGGTGAGGTCGACGACGTCGTTGGCGGCGGAGTTGGCCCGCTCGAGGCCTTCTTCGACTGCCGGGGTGCGGCGGATGCGCTCGACGGTCTCTTCGCCGCGCTCGGCGAGCGAGGTGTACAGGTCGGACGCGACCTTGAGGTACGCCTCGGCTACCTTGCGAAGCTCGTCCGGGGTGAAGCGCTCGCGGAGCTCGGCGATCTCGTCGGGCAGCTCTGCGGGCAGGTTCGTCAGGCGCTCGCGGAGCGACTCGACGCCCTCGGTGACCTCGTCGGAGAGGTCTGCGATGCGAGCGTTGACCTCGCTGGTCCGGCTCTCGGCGCGCGAGCGCACCTGTGCCACGACGTCTGCGACGGCCTGGACGACTGCGTCGCCGGCACCGACAGCTGCGTAAATCGGAGTCTTGACGTTCTCGAAGTTCTTGGAATCAGACATCTGGTGTCTCCTGTTCGTCGGTTTCGGGCTCTTGCGTCGACTCGTTCTCACGACAGAACGAGTCGTAGATCTCGATCAGCACTTGCTTCTGCCGTTCGGTGATGTGCTCATCGCCGAGCAGAGCTTCGCGCACCGGACCGTGGGGACGCGCTTCCAAGATCCCGGCCCGGACGTACAGCACCTCGGAGGAGACGCGCAGACCCTTGGCTATCTGCGCAAGCACTTCTGCGGACGGATTGCGTAGTCCGCGTTCGATCTGGCTCAGATACGGGTTGCTCACTCCGGCCCTGCTCGCTAGCTGCCGCATGGATACCTGTGCGGCTTCTCGCTGGGACCGGATGTAGCTTCCGATGTCCTGGGCTGCAGTCGTGACGACTGCGGCGACAAGGTCTCCGGCCTCGGCGACCACCTGCGTCGCCTCGGTCGCTTTGGCGACCAGATCCCCCTCGTTCTCGGCCATCTCGGCCTCCTGGTTTCGGTGTCCTACTGGACGGTACCGAAGGGTGCTAACTATTGCAAGCACTCTGCTAGCACTAGTGTCCGAAGATCAGATCGGAGACGGTGTAGATCGCCAGGCCTGCGATGGAACCGACGACGGTGCCGTTGATCCGGATGAACTGCAGGTCTCGTCCGACCTGCAGTTCGATCTTCCTGCTTGCTTCCTCGGCGTCCCAGCGCGCGACGGTGTCGCCGATGATCGTCGTGATCTCGTCTGCGTAGTTGGCAGCGATGTAACGGGCCCCACCGAGCAGCCATCCGTCGGCCTTTCCGCGCAATTCGTCGTCGTCGCGCAGTCGAATGCCGAAGTTGGCCGTGTTCTCCTTGATCTTGTTGCGCAAAGTACTCGTCGGATCGTCCACCGACTCGGTGATCAGACGCTTGGCCACCTTCCACGTCGACGCGGCGAGCCCGGTGATCTCCTCGCGGCCCATGATCTGTGCCTTGAGCTTCTCGGCCTTCTCGATGGTGGCCGGATCGTTCTGCAGATCGTTGGCGTAGTCGACGAGGAACTTGTTCGCCGCCAGGCGCACCTCGTGTTCGGGATTGGAGCGGATCTTCCACGTGAACTCGACGAGTTCCTTGTAGACCTTCTCCCCCAGCAGTGTGTCGACGAACTTCGGCGACCAGTTGGGCGAGTCCCGGGCGACGACACGATCGATCATTTCCTGGCTGCCCAGTGCCCACTGATGAGCGCGCTCGGCCAGCATGTCGATCAGCGGCAGCTGACGATTCTCGCGAAGCAGCTCGTCGAGGATGCGGCCGATCGGCGGCCCCCATTGCGGATCGGCCAGTCGGCGCACGATGGTGCTGTCGATGACGGCGGTGATGTCCTCGTCGTTGAGCACGTCGACCACGCCGTGCAGCACCGTTGCCGCCTCGGCCGCCACCCGTTCCGCATTGTCGGGTTGGGCGAGCCAGGTGCCGAGTCGCAACGGCACCTGGGCCGACGCGACCTTCTCCGAGACGACCTCGGGCGCGAGGAAGTTGCTACCGACGAACGAGCTCAGGCTGGCACCGAGCTGGTCCTTCTTCTTCTTGATCAGGGCCGTGTGCGGAATCGGAATGCCCAGCGGATGCTTGAACAGGGCCGTCACTGCGAACCAGTCCGCCAGCGCGCCCACCATGCCCGCCTCCGACGCCGCTCGGACGTACCCCACCCATGCCCCGGCCCCGGTGGATTCCTGCCAGCGGCAGAAGAGATAGACGATCGAGGCGAAGACGAGGAATCCCGTCGCGACGGTTTTCATCTTGCGGAGGTCGCGACGCTTTGTCTCGTCGTCGAAGTTCATGAGCTGCACACCCGACATTGTGCCCAGAATCGCAACCGATCAACCGGGCACGGCCCCCTCCTGTGTCGTACCCGACGCATAAGGTGGGTGACGTGGTGAAAAATAGTGCGGCGGCAGCCTCGGAGGACGCCCCCGAGGCGGACGCGGACAAGCCCAAGATCGAGAAGCCGGACGGCCGCAAGCGTCGATGGCGAGAGCACAAGATTGCCCGACGCGAGGAGCTCGTCGACGGTACGTTGGCCGCGATCCGGCTGCGTGGTCGCGAAATCGGGATGGACGAGATCGCGTCGGAGATCGGTATCTCGAAGACGGTGCTCTATCGGTATTTCACCGACAAGAACGATCTGACCAGCGCGACGATGTCCCGGTACGTCGAAACCACCCTCGCGCCGCGCATCTACTCCGCGATCTCCCACGAGCTCGACGAGTACGAGCTGACCCGGGTGGTGGTGACCGCCTACGTCGAGACGGTGGCCACCGATCCCGAGGTGTACCTCTACGTGATGGCCAACAACGCCGGCAACAACCGGGACGTGGTGGCCGAGTCCGAGCGCATGATCGCCGAACTCCTCTCCACCGTGCTGGGTGAGCGACTGCGCCAACGCGAGATGGATTCGGGCGGCTCGGTGCCGTGGGCGTTCGCCATCGTCGGCGCAGTCCAGTTGGCCACGCACTGGTGGATCTCGAACAAGTCCATGTCCGCCGACGACCTGATCGACTACCTCTGCATGATGATGTGGGGCGGCATCCACGGCGTGGCCATGGCCGACGGCTCACCGGCCAAGTTCAAGTCGCAGCCGCATCCTCTGGTGGACGACGAGCCGGGTAAGTCCTAGCGCTCGTCGTATTCGTCGTCGAGCGGAACTTCGGTGCGTTGTTCGATGACGTCCGTGGCGTCGGCCTCGACGGGGAGATCGCCCGCATCCGGCTCGTCCGGTTCGTCAGCGATCGGCAGATTCTGCTCGACGCGATCCTCGGTCGGAGATTCGATCGGTGATTCGCTCATGTGTCCATTCGTACCACTGCCGCGCACACGGTTCTCGTTTGAAACTCGATCGCGCCGGTAATCCGAACGAGCATGAACAACGAAACATTGTCCGGACGCCGCATTGCCGTTCTCGCCACCGACGGTGTCGAGCAGGTCGAATTGGTGCAGCCCCGTGAAGCCGTCGAAAATGCCGGTGGCACAGTCACATTGGTTTCGCTCGATCACGGCGACATCCAAGCCATGAACAGCGACGTGAACGCAGGCGACACGTTCAGTGTCGACAAGATCGCGGGTGAGGTATCGGTCGACGACTTCGACGCGTTGATCCTGCCCGGCGGCACCACGAATCCCGATCAATTGCGCGTGGATGCGGACGCCGTGGAGTTCGTGCGTGCGTTCGTTCAGGCGCGCAAACGGGTCGGAGTCATCTGCCACGGCGCGTGGACGTTGGCCGAAGCAGACGTACTGAAAGGCCGCACGCTGACGTCCTACCCGAGCATTCGGACCGACCTTCGTAACGCCGGTGCGACTGTCGTCGACGAGGAAGTGGTCGTGGACAGCAACCTGGTGTCGAGCCGCAACCCCGACGACCTGCCGGCCTTCTGCGCGAAGATCGTGGAGCACTTCCGCGCTTGATAGGTTAGCGTGCCCTATGCGCATTTCTCGATCTCTGGCCCTGCCTGCGGCAGCCGTGGCCCTCGCTCTGACCCTGACCGCGTGCGGATCCGATAGTTCCGACGGCGGCGACTCGGCCGACTCGGCTGCTGCGGGCACGGTAGTCACCGACATGTTCGGGGAGGTCGAGGTGCCGGCCGATCCCCAGCGAGTAGTTGCGCTCGGCTGGTCCGACGCCGAAACCGCACTGGCTCTCGGCGTGCAGCCCGTCGGAGCCAGTGACTGGCTCGGCGTCGGAGGCAACGGCCTCGGCCCTTGGGTCACCGAAAAGTACGACACCGACCCGACGATCCTGGCCACCTACGACATCGACGTCGAATCGGTCGCCGCCCTGGCACCGGACCTGATCCTGTGGACCAGGAGCACCAACGACAAGGCCGTGTACGACCAGCTGTCCGACATCGCCCCCACTGTCGCGGCCCCTCCGGGAACCGACGTCGCCTACGGCACCACATGGGACGGGCAGACCGAGATCGTCGCCGAGGCACTCGGAAAAGTCGACGAAGGCAAGAAGCTGATCGACGACACCAAGACCCAATTCGCCGAGACCGTGGCTGCCAACCCGGAATTCGCCGGCAAGTCCGTCGCCGTCGGCACGCTGTACAGCGGCCAGAGCGGGGCCTACGTACGCGGCGACACCCGAGTCGACTTCCTCGAAGCACTCGGACTGACGAACGCCCCGGCCATCCAGGACCTCGCCCAACCCGGGAAGTTCAGCGTCGACCTCTCCGAGGAGAACATCGCGAACCTCGACGCCGACCTGACGGTCATGTTCCCCATCGGCAGCGGACCCGAGGTCATCACCGAGAACCCGCTCATCCAGGGACTCCCGTCGGCCCGCGACGGACGCCTCGTCGTGCTCGGTGACACCGACCTGTCCAACGCATTCTCGGCCGCCTCGGTCGCGGGAACCCGATACGCACTCGACAACGCAGTGCCACTGTTCGCAGCACCACTGAAGGCTTAGCTCACCCCCTCCTGGGCGGACTTGTCACACTCTCCCGGGCGGGCTTGTGACATTCTTCCCGGGGGCTTGTCACACTCTCCCGGGCGGGAAGCCACCCGCGGCGATCGGGCCCCAGGTGTCGATCGTGATGCGGATCAACGACTTTCCCTGCTTCACCATCGCCGCGCGGTACTCGTCCCAGTCCGAGTGCTCGCCGGCGATGCTGCGGAAGTACTCCACCAGAGGCTCGACGGCGTCGGGGAGATCGATGATCTCGGCCGTCCCGTCGACCTGGACGTAGTCGCCGTTCCAGTCGTCGCTGTGCACCAACACGGTGACGGCCGGCGTGCGGCGGATGTTGTGCACCTTGGCGCGCTCGGGGTAGGTGGCGATGACGATGCGGCCTTCCGAGTCCACGCCTGCGGACACCGGGGAGACCTGCAGACTGTCGTCGCGCTTACGCGTGATCAGGGTGTGGTGGTGCCGCGGAGATACGAATTCGAGCAGTTGTTCACGCGACACAGTCTCGGCTTTTGCGATGGTAGGGGCCATGAATCCCATGGTAGAGAAGTAGTCTTCCGCCTATGGCCGACAAGTCGAAACTGTGGACGCTCTCTCCCGTCGATGTGCTGCGCGCCAGTGCCTCTCCTCGGGTGGAGGACATCGATTTCACCGCCACTCCGGGGTTCGACGGCGCGAAAGCACACGGCAACGACGTCCTCGAGCAGCGCGGTGCGGTCCTTACGGCGCTCCAGGAAAAGCTCTATGCCCACGGGCGCGCAGGCGGCACCAAGTCGGTTCTGCTCGTGCTGCAGGGCATGGACACTGCGGGCAAGGGCGGCATGGTCAAGCACGTCATCGGGATGGTCGATCCGCAGGGCGTCGACCTCGCGTCGTTCGGGGTGCCGACCCAGGAGGAGAAGCAACACCACTACCTGTGGCGCATCCGCAAAGCTCTTCCGCGCGCAGGCCGAATCGGGGTGTTCGATCGGTCCCATTACGAGGACGTTCTCGTCGTCGCGGTCCACGACCTCGTGCCACGGCAGGTGTGGGAGAAGCGATTCGACGAGATCAACGCTTTCGAGAAGGAGTTGGTCGACGAGGACACGGTCGTCGTCAAGGTGGCCTTGTTCGTCTCGGCCGACGAACAGAAGAAGCGACTGCAGGAGCGGCTGGATCGACCCGAGAAGCACTGGAAGTACAACCCGGGCGACGTCACCGAGCGTGGTTTCCTGCCGCAGTACCGGACGGCGTATCAGCGGGTTCTCGATCGCACGGATACCGACCACGCACCGTGGTATGTCGTCCCGTCCGACCGCAAGTGGTACAGCAGACTGGCCGTCACGGAAATTCTCATCGACGCGCTCGAAAAGCTCGATCTCGATTGGCCCGCAGCCGATTTCGATGTCGAATACGAGAAGCAGCGACTCGCCGAGAGCTGAACCCCCGTCGAAGGCGAGAATGGTCCATCGACCCCCGTCTGGGCAGGTCAATGGACCATTCACGCGTCCAAGGAGACAGTTACAGCGTGGCTGCGTCGATCACGAAGCGGTAGCGCACGTCGGACTTGACGACGCGGTCGTATGCCTCGTTGATCTTCTCGGCCGGAATGACCTCGATCTCGGCACCGATGTGGTGCTCGGCGCAGAAGTCCAGCATTTCCTGGGTCTCGGCAATGCCGCCGACCATGGAACCGGCGAACGAGCGACGGTTGGCCAGCAGGTTGAATGCAGGCACCTCGAGGGGCTTCTCGGGAACACCGAGCTCGACGAGGGTTCCGTTGCGGGCCAGCAGTCCCAGGTACTTGCCCATGGGCAGGTTGGCCGAGACGGTGTTGAGAATCAGGTCGAACTTGCCCTGCAGATCCTTGAGCGCGGTGGTGTCCTTGGTGGCGTAGTACTCGTCGGCACCGTAGGCCTTGCCGTCTGCTTCTTTCGCATCCGTCTGGCTCAGCACGGTGACGTGCGCGCCCATGGCGTGAGCGATCTTGACGCCGATGTGTCCGAGGCCGCCCATTCCGATGATGGCGACCTTCTTGTCGGGGCCGGCTCCCCAGTGCTTGAGGGGCGAGTACAGCGTGATGCCTGCGCACAGCAGCGGCGCTGCGACGTCGAGTTCGACGCCTTCCGGGATTCCGAGGACGAACTTCTCGGTGACGACGATCTGGGTGGAGTAGCCGCCGTTGGTGAATTCACCCTCGTAGGTGGTGGAGTTGTACGTCTGGACGACGCCCTTGGTGCAGTACTGCTCGTCGCCGTCGAGACATGCCTCGCACTTGCCGCAGGAGTCGACGAAGCAGCCGACGCCCACGCGGTCGCCGACCTTGCGGGTGGTCACCTCGGAGCCGACCTCGGCCACGATGCCGGCGATCTCGTGTCCGGGAACGACGGGGTACGTGGTGCCGCCCCACTCGTTTCGGGCGGTGTGGATGTCGGAGTGGCAGATCCCCGCGAACTTGACGTCGATGAGGATGTCGTGCGGTCCGACTGCGCGTCGCTCGATCGTCGCCTTCTCGAGCGGAGCGTCCGGAGCGGTGGCCTGGTAAGCGGTAGCTGAAGTCATGTCTACATTGCTACCTACGCATCTGTGTAAGCGCAACACAGCTACCGCTGCGACCAGGCTATTCCTGCTCCGAACGAGTCGTTCGCAACAGTAACGTCAGCTGTTCTTGGCGATATTGACGCCGAGCCATCCAACATACGCTGCCAGACCGACCAGTCCGATCTTGCGGGTCTTGGGGTACGCGATCGCCACGCCGACGGCCAGTTCTGTGGCCCCGTTACGACTGATCCAGGTTCGAGTGTCCTTGGGGAACGGAAGCTTGGTGATTCCCTCGAAGGCCTCCGGCACGACGAAATGGGCCGCGCCTGTAGCGGCCAACCCGATTCCGAATGCCTTGGGCACCAGACCGTTCGACTTCTTGGACTTGCTCACTGACATGCTCCCTGGGATCGATGGATTTGCACCGGCAGACCGACAATAGCGCTCGGCAGGCCGCTGCGCGGCGACCCGCCCGAGACGCCCACTACTTTGCTACGCGGCCGTTCTCGTAGCGGTAGAACCCGGCCCCGGTCTTCTTGCCCGTCTGCCCCGCCTCGACCATGCGCAGCAACAACGGCGGTGCCGCGAACAGCGGCTCGTCGAATTCCGAATACATGGAGTCGGCAATGGACTTGACGGTGTCGAGACCTACGAGATCCGCGAGCGCGAGCGGTCCCATCGGGTGCGCCAAACCCAGAACCGTCGCTTTGTCGACGTCTTCCTTGGTGGCGAATCCCGACTCGACCATGCGGATCGCCGAGAGCAGATACGGAACGAGAAGTGCGTTGACGACGAAGCCCGAGCGATCCGCGGATCTCACCACCTGCTTGCCGAGAACATCTCCGGCGAAGGCTTCGGCGCGGTCGGCCACCGCATCGGACGTTGTGCTCGTGGTGACCAGCTCGACGAGCGGCAATACCGGAACCGGATTGAAGAAATGAAGTCCGACGACGCGTTGCGGTGCCGTGGTGGCCGACGCGAGCGTCGTGATCGGAATGGACGAGGTGTTGGACGCGAGCACGGCATTCGCGTCGGACACCACCGCGTCGAGTTCTGCGAATATTGCCGCCTTGATCTCTTCGTCCTCGAGGACTGCTTCGACGACGAGTTGGCGGTCTGCGAAGTCCCCGAGGTCGCAGGTGAACCGCAACCGGGAGGCGGCGTGTTCTCGTTCGCGCTCGGTGATCTTGCCGCTGCTCACTCCGCGGTCCAGTGATTGCAGGATGCGGCTGCGGCCGGCCGTCGCCAGTTCGCGAGTCTGTTCGTAGACCGCCACGTCGACGTGCGCGCGGGCGCAGACCTCTGCGATTCCCGCACCCATCTGTCCGGCTCCGACGATCCCCACCCTCTCCACCGTCACAGCAAACTCCTAGCGAATAATGTTGCAGCACAACAGCTTAAAGCGAGATGAGGGTAACCCTTCCGGGGTACGCCCAGAACCCAGGCGATACAAATCAGGCGGCCCGCAGCGAAACGCTGGGGCCGCCTGACTAGTGCGCTGAAGATCCGGGGAGGCGGGCTAGCTCAGTGGAACTGGCCTTCTTCGGTGGAGCCCTTCAGTGCTGCCGTCGAGGTGTTGGGGTCGACGGTGGTGGCGATGCGGTCGAAGTAGCCCGCGCCGACCTCACGCTGGTGCTTGATGGCGGTGAAGCCACGCTCTTCGGCAGCCTTGAACTCGCGCTCCTGCAGATCGACGAACGCTGTCATGCCTTCGCGGGCGTAGCCGTGTGCCAGGTCGAACATGCCGTAGTTGAGCGAGTGGAAGCCTGCGAGGGTGATGAACTGGAACTTGAAGCCCATGGCACCGAGTTCCTTCTGGAACTTCGCGATGGTGGCGTCGTCCAGGTGTGCCTTCCAGTTGAACGAAGGCGAGCAGTTGTAGGCGAGCAGCTGGTCCGGGAATTCGCTGCGAACCGACTCGGAGAACTTCTTGGCGACCTCGAGGTCCGGGACGCCGGTCTCCATCCAGATGAGGTCTGCGTACGGTGCGTAGGCCTTGGCGCGAGCGATGCAGGGCTCGATGCCGTTCTTGACGCCGAAGAAGCCTTCTGCGGTGCGGGTTCCGTCGAGGAACTCGCGGTCACGCTCGTCGACGTCGGAGGTGATCAGCGTGGCTGCCTCGGCGTCGGTGCGGGCGATGATGACCGAGGGGACGTCGGCGACGTCCGAGGCCAGACGGGCGGAGGTCAGGGTGCGGATGTGCTGCTGGGTGGGGATGAGCACCTTGCCACCGAGGTGGCCGCACTTCTTCTCCGACGCGAGCTGGTCTTCCCAGTGCACGCCGGCAGCGCCGGCCACGATCATGGCCTTCTGCAGCTCGTATGCGTTCAGTGCGCCACCGAAGCCTGCTTCGGCGTCGGCCACGATGGGTGCAACCCAGTTCTTGACGGACGTGTCGCCCTCGATCTTGGCGATCTCGTCGGCGCGCAGGAGTGCGTTGTTGATGCGACGGACGACCGACGGAACCGAGTTGGCCGGGTAGAGGCTCTGGTCCGGGTAGGTGTGGCCAGAGAGGTTGGCGTCGCCGGCGACCTGCCAGCCGGAAAGGTAGATCGCCTGGAGGCCGGCGCGAATCTGCTGCACGGCCTGGTTGCCGGTGAGGGCACCGAGCGAGTTGATGTAGTCCTCGTTGTTGACGAGATCCCACAGGATCTCGCTGCCGCGGCGAGCGAGTGTGGCTTCTTCGACCACAGTGCCCTGGAGGTCGGAGACCTGCTGCGCGGTGAAGTTACGGGTGACGCCCTTCCAGCGCGGGTTGGTGTCCCAATCCTGCTGAATCTCGGCGGTGGTCTTCGGGGTGCCGGTGGTCGACATCGGAGCTCCAGTCTCTTCTCTGCTTCTCGGCCTGCCGCGAGACGAATCTTCACATCGTTGCCAGGCCCTTCTGGTGTACTCCAAAACAATGGCACACCCGAAAACAGGCGTCTACCAGTTGTTAGTGCCAATCTTGGCTAGCTTTCCAGAGCCCTTTGCTAAGTCTGCGAATTTTTGGGGCTCGCATACCTCGCTGATCGGGCGGCGTGGTTACTCGTCGGTAGCGACGAATCCCCAGTTGGTGAACGGAATGAACAAAATTCTTTACGGGACGCTTGTACGGTTTGAATCGGGCGTCTGAATCGAGTCAGAAAAGAGCCTGGTAGTGATGGACGTCACACTCGTCTCGTCTCACGATGTGGACGGTGCACAAGTTGCTCCACTCGCAATCTGTATTTGGAGAATCCCCCGTGCGAGTGCGTCGAGTGGAGCAGGAATTGCACCATCCACAAGCATTCCGCCATGCACAGGCCATTCCATTTCCCCAGGTCGACCGATCAACGCCCCACAACGACGCACCGATGCTGCAGCCATGACACACCACAACCCCGCAGGCTCCACCCCCACCACCTTGGGGGACCTCGTCGCCGGAGGGATTCACCCCACCACCATCTCGCGTCGCTTCACGCGCGTCCTGCCGACGGTCCGTATGCGCGGAGAGCCGTCGACGATGGACCGTTGTAGGGCGATCACGCTGTGGCGACCCGACGCCGTCCTCAGTCATCGATCGGCCGCGTACCTGCGCGGCTGGACCACCGAACCGACAATGCTCGACGCCACCGTCCCCCGAACTGCGCGGCTGAGACCTCCGTCTTGGCTTCGGCTGCACCGTCGCGACATGGACTCCACGCTCGTCGACGAGGTCGCGGCGCTGCCCTGCACCATCTCTGCGCAGACGATGCTCGATTGCCTGGCGCTACTCCCCCGCCCCGATGCCGAGTTGCTGATCGACGAGCGCCTGAAGTTCGGAATGGACCCGGCTTCGCTGCTCTGCCTACTCGACCGCTACCCGGGTCGGCACGGGAACGTCGAGCTGGCTCGTCAGGTGCGGCTCGCGGTATCGAGATTTGCGTCGGAGCCCGAGCGCGCCCTGGGCCGCGCAGTGCATCGACTCGGCCTGCGCCTGGAGATGAACGCTGCAGTCGGTCCGTTCGTGTGTGATTTCGTCGACCGCCGCAGCCGAACGATCGTCGAAGTCGACGGTCGCGAATTCCACAGTGCAGCAGCCGTATTCAGCAAGGATCGCCGACGACAGAACGCGCTGATCCTCGATGGCTGGTTGGTGCTGCGCTACTCGGCGTTCGATGTGCTCACCGCGCCTGACGACGTGGCTGCCGAAATCGCGTCGGTTGTCAGGCGGCGCCGGGCATCGCGGCGATGACTGCACACAATGCTCCACTCACTGGGCCGCACACGAGATTCATCGCGCCTGTCCCGGGAAGTGGAGCATCAGTTGCAGAGAAGGCTCAGATGCGAACGCCGGTGCGCTCGTCGCTGGAGGCCACTACTCGCGAGGTGACCGGTGCCCGGCGCGATGCGATGACTCCCAACGCACCCATGGCGGCGATCACGAGTCCGCCGACGATGGCGAACAGGTCCGCGGCCAGCAATCCGGAGGGGAAGACCATCAACGCGGGCGAGACGGCAAGCAACACACCGAGGCCGACGTGAGTCCAGTGGCTCTGTCTGGACGCGGATCCGATTGCCCAGAGCGCCGACGATGCCGCGAGGATGCCGAGCACCAGGATGGCTCCGGTGACTTCTTGGTCGCCCTGGACGGGAAGCCAGACGGTGGAGGCGACCAGAACGGCCCCGGTGACGAAGACGACGACGTCCCTGACGATTTCCGATGTGCGCTGACGATTGGACATGACCGCTCCTCGAGGTGCGTGATGAATAGCTCGTATATCGGTATACGCCTTTACTTCGGCTAATGTTCCCGACGGTCACCGAATCGTGACCCAGCAGCTAGTTGCGAACGGTGTTAAGGCAATTCTTCGCAGGCGTAGCCTGGCAACCGTGTCCAAGACTTTCGTCGGCGTTCGCCTTCGGCAGCTCCGCAGCGAACGCAGCATGAGCCAGGTATCTCTGGCGCAGAAGCTCAGCATCTCGGCCAGCTATCTCAACCAGATCGAGCACGACGTACGCCCGTTGACGGTTCCGGTACTGCTGCGCATCTCGGAGGTCTTCGGCGTCGACACCTCGTTCTTCTCCTCCGAGGACGACACCAGGTTGGTTGCCGAGTTGCGCGAGGTCGCACTCGATCAGGACATGGGCATCGACGCAGATCCGCACGAGATCGCGCAGATGGTCAGCTCGCACCCACAGCTGGCTCGGGCAATGGTCAATATGCATCGCCGATACCGCAATACGACGGCTCAGCTGTTGGCAGCGACCGAGGAACGATTCTCCGACGGCAGTGGCAGCGGCTCCATCAGCAAGCCGCACGAAGAGGTGCGCGACTACTTCTATCAACGACAGAACTATCTGCACGAATTGGATACCGCCGCAGAGGCATTGACATCGCGGATCCGGTTCCATCGCGCCGACGTGGGCGGTGAGATCGCGAAGCGGTTGCGCACGGTGCACGACGTGCAGATCGTCAATCGCATCGACCTCGGTGAGAACGTGCTGCATCGGTTCGACCCGCAGACGCGGGTGTTGGAGATTTCTCCTCACCTCTCCGGCGGGCAGAAGGTGTTCAAGTTCGCCGCCGAGCTCGCGTATCTCGAATGCGGTGATCTGTTGAACAAGATGGCCGACGAGGGAAACTTCACGAGCGAGGCGTCGAAGAAACTGGCGGTGCTCGGGTTCGCCAACTATTTCGCGGCCGCGACGGTGTTGCCGTATCACCAGTTCCACGACGTCGCCGAGGATTTCCGATACGACATCGAGCGGCTGTCGGCCTTCTTCTCGGTGAGTTACGAGACCATCTGCCACCGACTGTCCACGCTGCAGCGCCCCGAGATGCGCGGTGTTCCGTTCTCGTTCGTCCGAGTCGATCGCGCCGGCAACATGTCGAAACGACAGTCCGCCACCGGCTTTCACTTCTCCTCCAGCGGCGGCACGTGCCCTCTGTGGAACGTGTACGAGACGTTCGCGTATCCCGGCAAGATCATGACGCAGATCGCCGAGATGCCCGACGGCCGCAACTACCTGTGGATCGCGCGGACGGTGGAACGCCGCGCCGCTCGATACGGGCAGCCCGGCAAGACTTTTGCCATCGGCCTCGGTTGCGAACTGCGCCATGCCGGACGGCTCGTCTATGCCGATGGACTGGACGTGCAGGGCTCGGCGGTCGCAACTCCGATCGGAGCGGGTTGCCGGGTCTGCGAACGCTCGAACTGCCCGCAGCGTGCGTTTCCGCCGCTCGGCAAGGATCTCGACATAGACGAGCACCGAAGCTCGGTGTCCCCGTACCTCGTTCGCTGAGTAGAAAGAGAATTTCCATGACCCGAATCGGCGTTGTACTCCGGCCCGAGATCGCACCGGAGGCGCTGGTCGACGCGGCTCGCGCAGCCGATGCCGCGGGCGTCGACGAGGTCTGGCTGTGGGAAGACTGCTTCTTCTCCGGCGGGCTGTCCACTGCTGCACTGATTCTCGCGAGCACCGATCGCGTGAACGTCGGCATCGGGGTGTTGCCCACTCCGATGCGGAACGTCGCGTCGACGGCCATGGAGATCGCGACCGTCGCTCGGGTCCATCCGGGCCGGCTCCGCGTGGGGCTCGGCCACGGCGTCCAGTCGTGGATGGGCCAGATCGGCGCGCGAGTGCAGTCTCCGCTGACGTTGCTCGACGAGCAGATGACGGCGCTCACCGCGCTGTTGGCGGGCGAGAGCGTCACCGTGCAGGGTCGGTACGTCTCGCTCGACAATGTGCAGCTCGATTGGCCTCCGCTGCAGGCACCTCCACTGCTCGTCGGGGCGACAGGCCCGAAAACCCTTGCTCTGAGCGGCCGCAGGAGTGTCGGCACCATTCTCACGAGCGAGACGGACCCGGATCAGCTGCGGACTGCCGTCGGGCATATCGCCGCGGGGCCGGGGCACGACATCGTCGTCTATGTCGCCGTCGGATCCGATTCCGATGCCGCCATGAGCAATCTGCAGCGCTGGATCGATGCCGGCGCTACCACTGTCGTACTCGAACCGACTGCAGAACAACCGGATCCGACCCCACTGTTCGCGCACACCGCGTCCTTGACGACGGAGTTCGGAGCCCGGTAACCAGCAATCTCACCGAAAAGTCTGACACTAGCGCTCCCGCAGATACCGTCCCGCGTCGGCGAATGCGCGTGCTCGACGCGTCAGCGTGGGTGGCGCAGCGGGTTCGCCTCGCCACAGGCGGTAGAGCGTGCTCATGCTGAGGATGAGTCGCTCCGGCGAATCCCAGTGCGCGTAATGGCCGAATTCGGGTGATTTGAGCAGGTTCAGGGCGGCCTCGGTGGAGCCGAGGCCCGCGTCGAAGCACGCTCGTCCGGCCTCGCCGACCCAGGTCCAGTAGCTGCGCACGGCGCGTATTTCGTCGGTGCCGCACAGGGGGCCGTGGCCGGGAACGTACACGTCGGCGTCGAGTTCGAGGAGGTGGTCGAGGGCGTCGATCCAGTTTTGCAGCGGGCCGTGCCACAGCACCGGGGTGGCGTCGATGAAGAGCAGGTCGCCCGCGAACACGACCCCCACGTCCGGGAGGTGAGCGATGAGATCGCCTTCGGTGTGCGCCGGACCGAGGTAGCGCAGGTGAACCAGTCGTCCTGCGACATCGATGGTTTCGGTGGTTTCGAAGGTGTGATCAGGCAGCCGGGGCAGCGCCGACGGAAACAGCGCATCGCCGCGAACACGGTCCATGTAGGAGCCCATCGCACCGATCGGTCCCGGCACCCAGCCGACTGCCTTGCCGAAGGACGCGAATGCGGATACACCCTTCGGCGGAGTCTCCTCCTTCATCGCGTGCAGCGACGCCGCACTGGTGGTGATGCGTGCGGAGGCGGGCACGCTGTCGTTACCCCACCAGTGATCACCGTCCGAATGCGTGTTGAGGACCTCGGTGATCGGTGCGGCGGCAACCAACTCGGCCGTGTCGGCGGCAACCCTCTCGGCCCAGTTCACGTCCCAGACGGTGTCGATCAGCATCGACGCCGAACCGGGTGCCACGACGAGCCCGGTGTTGGTTTGCCCCCAACTGCCCGGCGGACGCATGAAGGCCCAGGTATCGTCGGCGATCTGCTGGTATCCCACCTCGGTGTTTCGCACTGCCACAGGCTATCCGCTGAGCATCTCCTGCAGTCCACCATTCCACTGGCGCTCCGGAAAACATCGACCCAATACCTCCAGCATGATGGGAACAGCGGTGGAGGCGCCGGGCGATGCGCCGAGCACGGCGGCGATGGAGCCGTCCCGCGACGCGATCACCTCCGTGCCGAAACGCAATTGCCCGTTCACGACGATCTGGGCGCGCTGTCCGGCGGGGACCACGGACCAGTCCGACGGGTCGGCATTCGGTACGAATTGGCGCAACGCAGCGATCTTCTTGGCTCGGGTGGCCGTCAATTCCGACAGCAGCAGACCTATCAACGGCGTGTTGTTGCCTGCCATCGACAGCAGTGACCCGATGTTGTGCCGGTCGATCGACGTCGGGAAGTCGAGCCACGATCCATGTTTCAGAAACCGAGGATTCGCGCCGGCGTACGGTCCGAAAAGTATGGACCGCCGCCCGTCGACGATGCGGGTGTCGAGATGGGGCACCGACATCGGAGGCGCTCCGATGGGCGGAGTTCCATAGACCTTCGCGTCGTGTCTGTCGACCACCTCGGGCCGATCACAACGCAAGAACTGCCCGCTGATCGGTAGTAGTCCGTAACCGCGGGCCTCGGGAATCCCTGCTGTGCGCAACAGCTTCAGAGCCCAGCCACCGGCACCGACGAACACGAAGCGCGCGCGCTCGATCGATCGGCCACCGCGCACTCGCAGGGACCAGGATCCGTCCCGTTCCTGACTCATCCCGGTCACCTCCCGCCCGGTCTCCACGCGCGCACCACGTCCACTCATGTCCCCCAGCAACTGCCGCGTCAGTGCACCGAAGTCGACGTCGGTTCCGGTCGCATCTCGGGTGGCGGCCCAGTCGCCTGTTCGTCCCGCCGACACCAGCGGTGCCCACTCGTCCAGTACCGCAGCATCTTCGGTGTACTCCATGGCTCGAAACAGCGGATGCGCGGTCAACGCTCGATGCCTGGCCTGCAGCGATCGAACGTTTTCCGCCCCCTGCACCAGGGTCATGTGCGGCACCGAACGTACGAAGCTGGTGTCGGCCAGCGTCGACCAGAAGCGTCGCGTCACGGCGAACTGCTCGGCGATCGCGACGGCCCGGTCGATATCGACGGAGCCGTCGACTCTCTCCGTCGTGTAGTTGGTTTCGCACAGGCCGGCGTGGCCGGTCCCGGCATTGTTCCACCCGTCGGAGGCTTCCATCGCTACCTCGGGCAATCGTTCGAGGACCCGAATCGACCAGGTCGGCTCCACACGTTGCAGCAGCGTGCCGAGCGTCGCGCTCATCACCCCACCGCCGACGAGGATGACGTCATCCATCGCGCACCCCTCTCTCGTACTAAGTACAAGTCACGCTAACACCGACTCGTACGCCTGTATAGTTCTGCCGGTGCCTCGCTTGACCAGGACTGCCGTCGTCGACGCCGCGCTCGAAGTCGCGTACCGACGCGGACTCGATTCGCTCACCATCCGCAAGATCGCCACCGAACTCGGTGTCTCTCCCATGGCGATCTACTGGCATGTGAAGAACAAGGACGAACTAGTCGACGCCATGGGCGACCGCGTCTGCCAGGATCTCGACATCACCGTCGATCCCACGGCGACGTGGTGGCAGCAACTGCGCACCGTGCTCGAGGACTTCATGCGCGCCTTGCGCGCACATCCCGGAGCAGCGACCATCGTCGTTCCACGAATGCTGTTCTCCCCCAACAGCAGAGCGGCGATGGAGCTCAGCCTGAAACTCCTCGGCGAGGCCGGTTTCTCCCTGTACGACGCCACCCAGCTGGCCCGTCACGGCGTTCGAGTCGCCATTTCGTTGATCACGGAGCCGCTGTTCACGGGTGTCGAAGTCGAGCCGGAGCGTCGGGCACACGTCGAACACGAGGTGGCGAAAACGATGGACTCCCTCCATCCCGACGAGTTTCCCAATATCCTCGCCGCAGCCTCGCATCTGAGCGACGTCAGCGCGCGGACGGCGTTCGAGAAGCTCGGGCTGGACACCTACATCGCCGGTGTCAGGGCCCTGGCCGAGGAGACTGACGTTTCGTCCTGATTACTCGCATCGTCGTGTACATCTTGTCGGGTGGCAAAGTCTCGTCCGCGGGTGCAGGCTTTGCAGAACCGAAATAGTCGACGCTAGGGGTTGTGATGACGGTGCCTGTCCTGCAGAACTACATCGACGGGGCATTCGTGACGCCCTCCGGTACCGAGATGCTCGATGTCGTCAGTCCGGTGGACGAGTCGGTGGTCGCCCGAGCCCCGATTTCCGATGCTGCCGATGTCGACGCCGCAATGTCGGCTGCCGCCAAAGCTTTCGAGACCTGGGGCAAGACGACTCCGAGTGAGCGGCAGAAAGTACTGCTGAAGCTCGCCGATGCCATCGAGGCCCACAGCGACGAGATCGTCGAGGCGCAGAGTCGCAATACCGGTCAGCCGAAGGCCACCATCGCCGCCGAGGAAGTCACCGTCGGAGCAGATCAGATTCGGTTCTTCGCCGGGGCTGCACGGATGCTCGAAGGCAAGTCGGCCGGCGAGTACATGGACGGGTTCACCTCGTACGTACGCCGCGAGCCGATCGGCGTCGTGGGGCAGGTGACGCCGTGGAACTACCCGTTCATGATGGCGATCTGGAAGATCGGGCCTGCGCTCGCGGCCGGCAACACCGTCGTCCTCAAGCCGAGCGACACCACCCCCGAGAGCACCCTGGTGCTGGCGAAATTGTCGAAGGGCATCGTCCCCGACGGCGTGCTGAACATCGTGCTCGGCAACGGCGGCACCGGTGCCGCCATCGTCGAGCACAAGACGCCCGGCCTGGTCTCGATCACCGGTTCGGTGCGGGCAGGCATCGCCGTCGCCGTCGCCGCTGCCAAGCAGCTCAAGCGCGCGCACCTCGAACTGGGCGGCAAGGCACCGGCCATCGTGTTCGACGACGTCGACATCACCAAGGCCGCCGACGGCATTGCCGAGGCCGCGTTCTTCAACGCCGGCCAGGACTGCACGGCGGTCACTCGCGTGTTGGTTCACGAGTCGGTACACGACTCGCTCGTCGACGCACTCGTCGCCAAGGCGAAGACACTGAAGGTCGGATTGCCCGACGACCCCGACACCTTCCTCGGCCCGCTGAACAACGTCAACCACTTCGGTCAGGTCAGCTCCAAGGTCGACGGTATCGGCGCGCACGCCACCATCGTCACCGGTGGAAAGCGCATGGGCGACAAGGGATTCTTCTACGAGCCCACGATCATCACGGGCGTGCAGCAGTCCGATCCCATCGTGCAGGAGGAGACGTTCGGCCCAGTGCTGACGGTGCAGAAGTTCTCCGACGAGGCAGAGGCGATCGAACTTGCCAACGACGTCGACTTCGGTCTCGCGTCGAGCGTCTGGACGTCCGATCATGCTCGCACGCTTCGCATTTCGGCGGCTCTCGACTTCGGTGCAGTCTGGGTCAACTGCCACATCCCGTTGGTGGCCGAGATGCCGCACGGTGGCTTCAAGTACTCCGGTTACGGCAAGGACCTCTCGGCCTACGGCGTGGATGATTACACCCGCATCAAGCACGTGATGAGCTCGACGGAGACCATCGCATGACATTCCATCCCCTGGACCCACTCTCGAGCGACGAATTCTCTACCGTCGCCGAGGTTCTGGGCCGGGAGCACAGTGTCGGCGACGGGTGGCGATTCGCCTCGATCGAGATGATCGAACCGTCCAAGTCCGAGGTCGCCGCATTCGATGCGGACGGTACCGTCCCCGCCCGTCGCGCAGTCTCCGTGGTGTTGAACCGCGCCGAGAACAGCACGTTCAAGGCCGTGGTGTCACTGGACAACAGGAGCACCGAATCCTGGACCCACATCCCGGACGTGCAGCCCAACTTCACCGTCGACGAGTGGGAGGAGGCCGACGCGGCTCTGCGTGCACACCCCGATGTGATTGCCGCGCTTGCCGATCGCGGGATCACCGATCTCGATCTGGTGTTCATGGACACCTGGACGTACGGCGAGGCGGTGACGCCCGAGAAGTACAAGGGTCGACGCCTGGGCTGGTCGGACACGTGGGTCAAAGCCGCAGAGGGTGCCAATCCGTACGCGGGGCCGGTGGGCGGCTTCCACTGCGTCATCGACGCCAACACGATGGAACTGCTCGAAATCGAGGACACCTACCGCGTCGAGCGGCCGGAGATCATGGGCGAGTATGTACCCCGCCATATTCCGGAGCGCATCCGCAACGCCAGCAGCCGTCCGCCGCTGAAGCCACTCGAGATCACCCAGCCGGACGGCCCGTCGTTCGAGCTGGACGGCAACAAGCTGACGTGGCAGAACTGGTCGCTGCGCGTGGGTTTCAACTACCGCGAGGGCATGACGCTGCACGCCGTCACCTACGTCGACAACGGGAACGTGCGATCCGTCGCGAACCGAATGTCGTTCGCGGAGATGATCGTTCCATATCGTGACCACACCGAGGATCACTATCGGCGCACTGCATTCGACATCGGCGAGTGGGGCCTGGGCTTCATGACCACCTCGCTCGAGCTCGGCTGCGACTGCCTCGGTGAGATCCGGTACCTCGATGCCGTGCTGCACAACAGCAAAGGCGAGCCGTACACGATCACCAACGCGATCTGCATCCACGAGGAAGACAACGCGGTGCTGTGGAAGCACGTCGATCACGACGCCGGGGCAGAGGTGCGTCGGATGCGCCGTCTCACCGTCAGCTTCCACGCCACCGTCGCCAACTACGAGTATCTCGTCTACTGGCGCTTCTATCAGGACGGCAACATCGAGTGCGAGGTGCGCGCCACCGGCATCATGGTCGTCACCCACTTCGAGGAGGGCGGCACCCATCCGTCGGGCACGCTGATCGACAATCGCACGTATGCGCCGTACCACCAGCACTTCCTGGTCGCCCGGCTCGATCTGGACATCGACGGCACCGAGAACACCGTCTATTCCAGCCAGACCCAAATGGTGCCGATGGGTCCCGACAATCCGTACGGCCTGGCCCTGACGCAAGTGAACACCCCGCTCACCACCGAGTCCGAGGGCAAGCAGGACTACGACTGGAACACGCAGAAGGCGTGGAAGGTGGTCAACGACAACGTCACCAACGGTCTCGGCACCCGGCCCGCGTACAAGTTGGTGCCCGGCTCGGCGATTCCGGCGATGTTCGATCCGGCGTCGCCGATCTTCCAGCGTTCCCAGGTGATCGGTCACACCGTGTGGGTCACCCCCAATTCGCCCGACGAGCGTTGGCCCAGTGGCGAGTTCGTCAATCAGAGTGGCGTCGACCATGGCCTCCCCGAGTGGACCGAGAAGAACCGTTCGATCGAGAACACCGATGTGGTGGTCTGGTACACCTTCGGCATCCATCACATCACCAGGCCCGAGGACTGGCCGGTGATGCCGTCCGACACCGTCTCGTTCTGGCTCAAGCCTTTCGGCTTCTTCGACCGCAACCCCTCGCTCGACGTCGCACCATCGGAGCCGAAGCACTGCCACACCGATCCCGGCAGCACCTGTCACTGACTGGCGCGACCCGACGGCAGCCAGGACCGACAACACAGCGAAGCGGCGCGTAGCTCACCTGAGCTACGCGCCGCTTCGCTGTCTTGTGTTGACCGATCCGTCGTCGGCCTAAGAGCTGTGTCCGGCCTAAGAGCTACGTCGGACCTCGAACTGCTCGCCGACGACAGCAGTCTGCGATTCGGTGACGCAATCCAGGCGTCCGTCCAGACGCAGCGAGACGTTGTACTCACCCGGCTTGAGCGCGAACGTGGTGATCGTGATGCTCGTCGCGTTGTCTTCCACGACGACGCGTGGGCTCAGCGACAGCATGCCGTTGTGCAGGACCTCGCATACCTGACCCGGAAAAACGTTGTCCACATCGACGGTGATGGTTCTGGGGCCGCCCAGAACCTCGATCGTGGGAGTGCTCGACCCTACGAGTCTGAGGTAGCTCTTTTCTCTGCGCACGGTCTCGACTTCCCTGTTTGCATGCTCCACCGGAGGGTGGACGCCCGACACGGTCTCGTTGGTACTTCGTGGCGCGACGGAGGACGGATTGGTATTACACGTCGTCATCGCCGTCCACCCGAGCCTCCCTTTACATCGAACGTGCATCCGTCCGCGTTACCGAAACCGCCGCCGAACAGCACCCCTACAGCCGCAACACCGGGAAATCGCGATGTCATCGGTCAGAACATACCCTCCGGCCTGCAAATCTGCGAAACGGAGACGGTCCAACCGAAGCCTTTACGCATCCTTGCACCCTGTAACAGATCGTGCGACACATTCGAGACCCAATTCATTCGTCCGTATCGAAAGCCCGCTGCTCGGCCAGCTCGGCGGCATGCTCGGCCTTTCGCTGTTTCCGCTGCTTGCGCTTGACGCCCACTACAGCGCCGGCGATCCCCAGCGGTACACCGATAGCCGCCCCGATCCAGACGGACCCGAGATCGCCGCTCACGTAGCGACCGAGCAGCCGTACGAACGCTCCACCCACACCCAGCAAGTACAGAACGATGAAGACCGCAAATCTCGCGCGGAGCCATTGCTGAGCGCTCTGCACTTCGACCCCCCGAGCTCGGGAGTACCCAATTACCACGTAGGAGACAGCAAGGAGAGTGACGATGATCCCGATTGCGATCCATGCCCCGGTGACACCCGCCGCGTACGGCAGAATCGCCGCCGAGATGAACCCAATCCACAGCAAACACTGCAAGCCGACGGCCGAGGCCTCGTTCCAGATGTCGCGTTGTAGTTCGTCGGCGTAGAAGTCGTCGTCCAGATCTCCCACGAAGCGGGCAGCTTTGGTGAATGCGCTCATGTTCGTTTCCCTTCGTCGTCGCCGAACAGTGTTTCGACTGTCGTGTCGAGTGCTCGGGCCAGTCGCAGTGCCAGGTACACGCTCGGTGCGTAGTCGCCGCCCTCGACGGAGACGATGCTCTGCCGGCTGACTCCGCAGATGGTGCCGAGTTCGGCCTGCGTGATGCGTGCCTGTTTGCGATGCGCGCGAACGTTGTTGGATCCGGGCATGACAAAAAGTCAACTCCGCTTGTCACAAAATGTCAAGCAGTCTTGTCATTAGCTCGCCTTTACCCAGTCGTAACGCGAGAAACAGACTCGTCACCGCAGAAAATACCAACGCAATAAGTTGCCTTTACTGTTCGCAATCGCGAATACATCTCCGTATACACACTTTCCGAAAGGGCCGTAGATGCCTGCTGTCTCGAAGCGCATGTCCGTCAAGCGCGTCATGGTCGTTCCCGCAGCACTGGCTGCATTGAGCCTGGTTGCCACTGCCTGCGGTAGCAAGGCGAGCGACACCACCACCGCCGATGGCGGCGGAGGCTCGTCCACCTCGTGTGTGGACACCTCCGGTGACACCATCAAGGTCGGCTCGCTCAACTCCCTGTCCGGCACGATGGCGATCAGCGAAGTGACAGTGCGTGATTCGATCGCACTGGCCGTCGAGCAGATCAATGCGGCAGGCGGCGTCAACGGAAAGCAGATCGAGGTCGTCGCAGAGGACGGCGCATCCGAGCCGACCGTGTTCGCCGAGAAGGCCGAGAAACTCATCAGCAGCGACTGTGTCGCAGCAGTTTTCGGTGGCTGGACGTCATCGTCGCGCAAGGCGATGCTGCCGGTGTTCGAGGACAACGACGCACTCCTCTACTACCCCGTGCAGTACGAGGGCCTCGAGGCGTCGAAGAACATCTTCTACACCGGAGCCACCACCAACCAGCAGATCATCCCGGCCCTGGACTACCTGAAGGAGAAGGGCGTCAAGTCCCTCTACCTGGTGGGCAGCGACTACGTGTTCCCGCAGACCGCCAACCGCGAGATCAAGGCGTATGCGGCCGCCAACGGTATCGAGATCAAGGGCGAGGATTACACCCCGCTCGGTTCGACGGACTTCTCCACCATCGTCAACAAGGTCCGCTCCGCCGACGCCGATGCCGTGTTCAACACGCTCAACGGTGATTCCAACGTCGCATTCTTCCGTGAGTACACCAACGCCGGTCTCAAAGCTGCTGACATGCCGGTCATCTCGGTGTCCATCGCCGAGGAAGAGGTGGCGGGCATCGGAGCCGCGAACATCGCGGGCCAGCTGACTGCCTGGAACTACTACCAGACCGTCGACAGCCCGGAGAACACCAAGTTCGTCGCCGACTACAAGGCGAAGTACGGTGCCGACAAGCCCACCTCGGACCCCATGGAAGCCGCGTACACCTCGGTATACCTGTGGAAGAACACCGTCGAGAAGGCAAATTCGTTCGCGGTGGCCGACATTCAGGCCGCAGCCGACGGTGTCAGCTTCGCCGCTCCCGAGGGCGAGGTCGTCATCGACGGCGACAACCACCACATCTCCAAGACTGCCCGCATCGGTGAGATCCGGCCCGACGGCTTGATCTACACGGTGTGGGAGTCCCCCGAGGCCATCGCTCCCGACCCGTTCCTCGAGACCTACGACTGGGCCTCCGACCTCAACTGACCACCACCCATGTGAGTGGAACTTCGTAGCCTGCTACGAAGTTCCACTCACATGCTCCGAAGGAGCTCCCCCATGGACGTCGTGATCGGACAGTTGTTCACCGGCCTGTCGATCGGATCCATTCTCTTGCTCGCCGCCCTCGGGCTCTCACTGACGTTCGGTCAGATGGGCGTCATCAACATGGCACACGGCGAGTTCATCATGGCCGGCTCGTACACGGCCTACGTAGTGCAGCAGATCGTCTCGACCGGCGGCGCATCACTGTTCATCTCGCTCATCGTCGGCTTCCTCGTCGGCGGCGCAATGGGTGTGCTGCTCGAGGTGACGCTGATCCAGCGCATGTACCACCGTCCACTGGACACCCTGCTCGTCACGTTCGGCGTCGGGCTCATCCTGCAACAGCTCGCTCGCGACATCTTCGGTGCCCCGGCGGTCAACGTCGTCTCGCCGGAATGGCTGAGCGGCGGCGTCGACATCCTCGGTGCCGTGGTGCCCAAGACCCGAATCTTCATTCTCGTGCTGGCGGTCGTCGCCGTCGTCGCACTGTCGATCGCGCTGAAGAAGACCGCAATGGGTCGACGCATCCGCGCGGTGGTGCAGAACCGCGATCTCGCGGAAACCTCGGGCATCTCGAGCCGCAGGACCGACATCTCGACGTTCTTCCTCGGCTCCGGTTTGGCGGGTGTCGCGGGCGTGGCACTGACTCTGATCGGATCCACGAGTTCCACTGTGGGACAGAGCTACCTGATCGACGCCTTCCTGGTGGTCGTCGTCGGTGGACTCGGCCAGATCAAGGGCGCGGTGATCGCCGCCTTCGCCCTCGGAATCCTCAACTCGTTCATCGAATACAGCACCACGGCCTCGATCGCCAAGGTCATCGTGTTCGTCCTCATCGTGATCTTCCTGCAGGCCCGCCCGCAGGGCTTGTTCGCCGTCAAGACAAGGAGCCTGGTATGAGCGAGTTCATCGCCAAGCGCGGCGCTCTGCTGGGTTTCGCGCTCGCCGCAATCCTGTTGTTCGCTGTGGCGCCCGCCGTCCTCAGCGACTTCCGGTTGAATCTGCTGGGCAAGTTCATCTGCTACGCGATCGTGGCTGTCGGTATCGGATTGGCCTGGGGCCGAGGCGGAATGCTCACCCTCGGCCAGGGTGTCTTCTTCGGCATCGGTGCCTACATCATGGCTATGCATCTGAAGATCTCCGACGCCGATCTGCGCGGCGACGCGGTACCGGACTTCATGTCCATCGCCGGCATCCGTGAATTGCCCTCGTACTGGCTGCCGTTCACCTCGCCCATCACGACGATCCTGGGCATCCTGTTCGTGCCGGCACTGGTGGCGCTGGTGCTCGGCCTCGGCGTGTTCAAGCGTCGCGTCAAGGGCGCGTACTTCGCGATCCTCAGTCAGGCACTGGCCGCCGCCTTCGCGATCCTGCTCATCGGACAGCAGACCACCGGTGGATCCAACGGGCTCAACAGGTTCCGCACGTTTTTCGGGTTCAACCTCAACGACCCGGCCAACAAGCAGATGCTGTTCTTCATCGCTGCCGGCGTACTGCTCGTCGTCGTCGCCATCACCCGCCAGCTGATGTATTCGCGCTACGGCGAACTACTGGTGGCCGTCCGCGATCAGGAAGAGCGAGTGCGCTTCCTCGGCTACGACCCGGCGAACGTGAAGATCGTCGCGTACGTCGCCGCAGCGTTCTTCGCCGGTCTCGCCGGGGCGCTGTTCGTCCCGATTGTCGGCATCATCTCCCCCAACGACGTCGGCATCGTTCCGTCCATCGCGTTTCTCATCGGCGTCGCCATCGGCGGCCGCACCACTCTGCTCGGCCCGGTTCTCGGCGCGCTCGGAGTCGCGTGGGCGCAGACCACGCTGTCCGAGCAGTTCCCGTCCGGTTGGACGTACGCGCAGGGTCTGCTGTTCGTCGTGGTCGTCGGATTCTTCCCCGCCGGCATCGCCGGACTCTTCGCACTGCGCAAGCGAAAGAAAGAGCCCGAATCGGTCCCCGAGGCCAGCGCGGAACCAGAGAAAGAGCTCGCACGATGATCCATGTCGAAGGCCCGCAGCCCACGTTCGGCGGCAACGCCGGCATGTCCAGTCAGTACCTCGAAGTCCGCGATCTGACAGTCAGTTTCGACGGCTTCAAGGCCAACACCAACGTCGATCTGACGCTGATGCAGGGCGATCTTCGCTTCCTCATCGGACCGAACGGAGCCGGCAAGACCACGCTGATCGACGCCATCACCGGTCTCGTTCCGGCCACCGGCTCTGTCACCAAGTCCGGAGTGGAACTGCTGGGCAAGAAGGTGCATCAGATCGCCCGGCTCGGTATCGGTCGAACCTTCCAGACGGCCAGCATCTTCGAAAATTTGACGGTGCTGCAGAACCTGGACATCGCCGCTGGGTCCGGACGATCCGTGCTGACGATGTTGCGCCGTCGGGCATCGGTTCTGCCGCAGATCGAGGAGGCCCTCGAGACGATCGGCCTGACGGCCCAGAGAGACAAGGCCGCAGGAATTCTGGCGCACGGCCAGAAGCAGTGGCTAGAGATCGGAATGTTGTTGGTGCAGAACGCCGATGTGCTCCTTCTCGACGAGCCGGTCGCCGGCATGAGCCACGAGGAACGTGAGGAGACGGGCCAGCTGCTGCAACGCATCGGCGGTGAACGGACCGTGGTGGTGGTGGAGCACGACATGGACTTCATGCGGATGTTCGCGACCTCGGTGACAGTACTGGCGGCCGGACGCGTTCTGGCCGAGGGCACCGTGGCCGAGGTGCAGGCCGATCCGAAGGTTCAGCAGGTCTACCTCGGCACCGCCGCGGCGGGCGAGGAACTCGAGCACATCGCAGAAGAGGGAGCCGATCATGCTTGAACTGGTCGACGTCAGAACAGGTTACGGCCGCAGCGAGGTCGTTCACGGTGCGTCGCTGACGGTTCCGGCCGACGGTGTCGCGGCGGTGATGGGCCACAACGGTGCGGGCAAGACGACGCTGCTGCGCGCGGCGGTCGGGCTGTTGAAAGTGAACTCGGGCAAGGTCATGTTCGACGGTGAGGACGTCAGTGCGTTGCGGCCCAGCGCCCGCGTCGCCCGCGGACTGGCGTACGTGCCACAGGGCCAGCAGTCGTTCGGTCAGTTGACGACAGCGGAGAATCTGCAGGTGGTGGCCGACGGGCGCAAGCGCGGCAAGGCACTGATCGACGAGGCACTCGACCTCTTTCCGGCGCTGAAGGAATTGCTGAATCGCAGAGCCGGCCTACTGTCCGGCGGCCAGCGCCAACAGCTCGCCATCGCACGAGCATTGATCACCGAACCGCGGATGCTGATTCTCGACGAGCCGACCGAGGGTATTCAGCCGTCGGTCGTCGCCGAGATCGAGCGCACCGTCATCGAGCTCACCCGCCGCGGCGGTCTCGGAGTTCTGTTGGTGGAGCAGCACATCGGCTTCGCATTGGAATCTGCCCAGAAGTACTACATTCTCGAGGCCGGCCGGATCACGTCCACCGGTGTGGGCGGATCCGATTCCGAGGCCGACGTGCGCGCAGCCATGGCGATCTGACCGGGCGTATCGTGCCGCGCAAGGACCTTCGCGAGAAGGTCTATTCGTCACTGCGCCGGGATCTGATCTCCGGTGCGATCGGCTCCACGGAACGGCTCGGCGAGGAGCGTCTCGCCGAGCTGTACGGCGTCTCGCGCACGCCTGTGCGGGAGGCGCTGGCACGTCTGCAAGCCGACGGTCTGGTCGTGCGCGACGAGGCCGGTCTGCATCCCTATCGTCCCCGGCTCGGCGACCTACCGGATCTGTACGAACTGCGGTCGACTCTCGAGTCCCGCGGAATCACTCGCTCGACGCCGCAGTCCTTCGATCGGGCTGCCTTGTCGGCGTTGGCGGCGACGTGGGCCGGGCTGCGTGCGCACCCACCGGAGACCACCGACGACATGGTCGCCATGGACGAGCAGTTCCATGTCGCGTTGTCGGCCGCTTCGGGCAATGCGGCTCTGACCGAGGCCCTGTGCGCCGTCAACGCCAAGGTGCGGCCCGTGCGTATTCTCGGTGGTCTCGACGCCTCGGCCGTGGTCTCGGCGATCGATGAACATCTCGCGATCGTCGAGCACCTACTGGCCGGGCAGCTGGACACGGCGCTGAATATGCTTGTTGCACATATCGATTCGTCCCGCGACCGAGTGGTCGAGCGCGCCCGTCAGGCAGCGGCGTTGGCCGGCGCGGTCCGAATCTGACGCGTCAGTTGGAAGCCGACAGAATACGATCGATGTCGTCTAGCACGGTTTGCCCGCCCATGGGCCCGACGCCGGTGATCCAGTACGACAGGTCCACCGCGTGCGGGTTGGGCAGTGCCGCAGCGTTGGCGGTGATCGACGACGGGATCGCGGCGGGGTCCGACGGGTTGTCGGCGGTGACGACGATCAGGTCCGCTGCCGCCTGAGCCGCGAGCTCGGGCGAGAGGTCGACCGAGATCTCGTCGGCCCATTCCGGCCGCGGCGGGGTGGTGAATCCGGCGCATTCGAGCGTGCTTCCGGCGAACGACGACGGCCCGTACAGGGTCAGCTCACCACTGCGCGGCCTGATCAATTGCGCTGTTTTCCCGGCGGTGTCGTGCTTTTCGGCGATCTCGGCGCACCGGTCGTCGTAGGCGGTGAGCAGTTCCTCGGCCTTCGCTTCCTTGCCGAGAACGCGCCCGACGAATCGGACACTGTCGCGCCACGGATCGGACTGGGAGGCGATGAACACCGTCGGCGCGATGGCGGAGAGTTGGTCGTAGTACTGCGCGTGCCGAGTCTCCGTCCCGAGAATGAGGTCGGGTTGCGCGGCCGCAATGTCCTCGATGGTCGGTTCGGCCACGGTGCCGACCGTGGCGATGCCGGCCGCTTCCGTACCGAGATAGGTCGGTACACCGGCAGTTTCGCTGAGCACCGCCGTGCCGACGGGCACGATGCCGAGCGCGACCGTGGTGTCGAGTTCCACCGGTTCCAGGGTGACGACCCGCAGAGGATTGTCGGGAACGTCGATCGAGCCTCGAACGGTCTCGACCGTTCGAGTCGCTTCGCCGGCGGACCCGTCGGCGGTATCGGCCGACGAGCATGCCGTCGCTCCTGCCGCCACCGCGAGCGCGGTGATGGCCAACGCTGTCAGACCGAGCTTGAACTGCACCACTTCGAGGGACCTCCGGGTAGAACAATGCGAGACACAAAGGAGGTTAGCCTACCCTCCAGATCATCACCCCGCCGCGTCCCCGAGCGGCGGAGCTACCAGTCGGTAAGATGTGATCGTGACCACTCCTCGCATTCCGTCCGGTACCGCCCGCACTCTCGGCCCCGTCAACTGGGTCATCTGCAAGGTCATCGCCAAAGGCGCGGGAGTACCCAACCCCCACCTGTTCACCACTCTCGGTCGAACCGGTGGCCTGTACCGGGCGTGGCTGTTCTACAGCGGCCATCTGATGCCGGGCGGAAAGATCTCCCGCAAGGAATCGGAAATGGTGATTCTCCGGGTGGCGCACCTGCGCGAATCGGCATACGAGATGGACCACCACATCCGCCTGGGCCGTCGAGCCGGCATCGACCGAGACCTGCTCGAGCTGATCATGACCGGCCCGCACGCCCCTGGGCTGTCGACTCGCTACCGCACCATCCTCACTGCCGTCGACGAGCTGATCGAGACCAAGACGCTCACCGACGCCACGTGGTCCGAACTGGCGACCCAGTTCGACGAACGTCGCCTCATCGAATTCGTCTTGCTGGTCACCCAATACGACGGGCTCGCAACCACACTGGGCACCCTCCGCGTCGAACGCGACTACGGCGACCGGCCGCCACGACGATGAACGAGACACCCGAGACTGCACTGCGCCGCGCTCTGGCGATGATCGAACCGGAGTCGGTCCGCACGAGCGCCCGGATCGACGGCGACTACGTCGAACTCATGGACGACGCCAAGGCCCCCAATCCGACGATGGCCAGCCGAGCGATGAACAACCGCGGTGTCGCGGCGATCTACGAGAACATCTGGCGACCGTTCGGCGTATCGATGATGGGAATCGGCGGGCTGCCCATGTCCGCCGAACGCGCCAAGGCCGTCGCCGACTTGCGGTTACACGGGCCACAGCGAGTCCTGGACGTCGCCTGCGGCCCCGGCAACTTCACCAGGTTCCTGTCGGAGCAGCTGACCGAGGACGGTATCGCCGTCGGCTTCGATATCTCCGAGGCCATGATCGCTCGTGCAGTGCGCGACAATCGGGGGCCGCGTGCGGCATACGTTCGCGGCGATGCGGCCGAACTCCCGTACGCCGACGCGACATTCGACGCCGTATGCTGTTATGCCGCACTGTATCTCGTGCCACATCCACTGCAGGTGGTCGACGAGCTCATCCGCGTCCTGCGACCGGGTGGACGCATCGCCATCATGACCAGCTGTGAACTGGGCCTGGCACCGCTGCGTACCGTCGTCGGCCTGGGATCTGCCGCCGTCGGGGTACGCATGTTCCCGAAGGGGCAGTTCACCGAGATGTTCGCTGCTGCGGGCATGACCGACATCGAGCAGGGCATCCGCGGTCTCGCCCAATTCGTCAGTGCCACCAAGAATTAGCGCTACCGACCCTGCTACACCCCCCGGCAATGCGAGACCTGACCGTGGTCAAGAACGAACCGGAAGGGCTTCTTACTGATACTTTGGCAAACAGACCGATCAGACTGGGAGCCACACAGTGACACACGCACCGGACCGTACTCGTATCGAGTTTCCCGATATCTCCTCTCGCACTTGGGAACACCCTTCGGACCGAGCAGCCTTGGTCACTCTTCGCACCCTCAAGGGCTTCGACACGGTGCTGCGAACGCTGTCCGGACTGCTGCGCGAGAGACAGCATCGCCTGATGTACTTGGCCACCGCGGTGCGTGTCGACGAACGCCAGTTCAAGGATCTGAACGATCTTCGAGCCGATTGTGTGCAGATTCTCGGCGCGGAGGAAACTCCGGAGCTGTTCGTGGTTCAGTCGCCGATGGTCAACGCGTTCACCATCGGGATGGATCGACCGTTCATCGTCCTGACCACCGGCATGCTCGACATCATGACCTACGAGGAACAGCGATTCGTGGTCGGCCACGAACTGGGCCACGCCCTGTCCGGCCACGCGGTGTACCGCACCGTTCTCATGCACCTGATGCGCCTCGCCGGCACGGTCGGCTGGGTTCCGGTGGGCGGCTGGGCCTTGCGCGCGGTCATCGCGGGGCTGATGGAATGGCAGCGCAAATCCGAATTATCCGGCGACAGAGCAGGTTTGCTGTGCGGACAGGATGTGCACACCGCGATCAGCGTGCAGCTCAAGTTGGCGGGCGGCGCACGTATCAGCGAAATCGACGTCGACGCCTTCCTCGCTCAGGCCGCCGAGTACGAGGCCAGTGGAGATCTGCGCGACGGCGTGCTCAAGCTGCTCAATCTCGAACTCCTCTCGCACCCGTTCTCGGTGCTGCGAGCTGCGGAACTGAAGAAGTGGGTCGACACCGGCGAGTACGCGGCGATCCTTCGTGGCGACTACCCACGCCGGTCCACCGACCACGAGGCCAAGGTGTCGGAGGAGTTCCGTAACGCGGCCCGCACGTACAAAAACAACTTCGACACGTCGGAGGACCCGCTGATCAAGACGGTCCGCGACATCGGCAGCGGCTTCACCGGTGCCGTCGACGCCGTCGGCAACGGAATCGGTGACGTGGCGTCGGACATCAAGGGCCGATTCGACCACTGGCGAAAGTCCTAGCACCCCAGAACTAAGCGAACGGCGGCGACCACCGAGGTGGTCGCCGCCGTTCGTCGTTCTACAGCAGAGATCAGAAGTTGATCATGTGGCCTGCGAGGCCGTGGATCGCTTCCTGCAGTGCCTCCGACAGCGTCGGGTGCGTGTGGACGTTGCGGGCCAGCTCGTTGACCGTCAGGTCCCACTTCTGGGCCAGGGTCAGCTCCGGCAGCAGCTCCGAGACGTCCGGTCCGATGAGGTGGCCACCGAGCAGCTCACCGTGCTCGGTGTCGGCGATGAGCTTGACGAAGCCCGTCGCGTCGCCCAGGCCGTGTGCCTTGCCGTTGGCGGCGAACGGGAAGTTCGCGACCTTGATGTCGGATCCACGAGCCTGCGCTTCTTCGCGGGCCTGGTCCTCGGTGAGACCGAAGCTCGCGACCTGCGGCTGGCAGAACGTGGCGCGCGGCATCATGCGGTAGTCGTCGATCGGCAATGTCTCTGCGCCGCCGATGGTTTCGGCAGCCACCACGGCCTGCGCCTCCGCCACGTGGGCGAGCTGGAGCTTGGCGGTGACGTCGCCGATGGCGTAGATGTGCGGGACGTTGGTCTGCATCGTGTTCGTGATGCCGATGGCACCGCGATCGGTGAGCTCGACACCGGTCTTCTCGAGACCGAAGCCCTCGACGCGAGGAGCGAATCCGACGGACTGCATCACCTTGTCGACGGTGAAGGTCTCGCTCTCACCGGACTTGTTGTGCTTGATCTCGACGGTGACCTTGGAGCCGTCGTCGTCGATGCTCTGCACACCCGCGCCGGTGATGACCTTGACGCCGAGCTTCTTGTACTGCTTCTCGATCTCCTTCGAGACGTCCTTGTCCTCGTTGGGGAGCGCGCGATCGAGGAACTCTACGATGGTGACGTCGACTCCGTAGTTCTTCAGGACGTACCCGAACTCCATACCGATGGCGCCCGCGCCGACGATGAGGATCGATCCCGGCAGATCCTTGGTCATGATCTGCTCTTCGTACGTGACGACGTTCTTGCTGAGCTCGGTTCCCGGGAGCAGCTTGGTGGTGCTGCCGGTCGCGATGATCGCGTTGTCGAACGTGATCGTCTCGGTGCCGCCCTTGGACAGTTCGACCTCGATGGTGTTGGCATCGGTGAACGTGCCCTGGCCGTCGTACTCGGGGATCTTGTTCTTCTTCATCAAGAAGTGGATGCCCTTGACGCGTCCGTCCGCGACCTTGCGGCTGCGGTCGAATGCTGCACCGAAGTCGAAGGATGCTTCACCCGAGATACCGAACAGCTTGGCCTCCTTGGTGAAGAGGTGCGCCAGCTCGGCGTTACGGAGAAGCGCCTTCGAGGGGATGCAGCCCACGTTCAGGCACACACCGCCCCAATACTTCTTCTCGATGATGGCAGTGCTGAGTCCGAGTTGTGCCGCGCGGATAGCAGCGACGTACCCACCGGGACCGGCTCCGAGGACAACGACGTCATAGTGTGAGGTCACGAGTCCCCAGCGTAGTCGTGCCCTCCGACACTGTCTCGACCTGGTCTTCGTTACCAGCCGGTAGCCTCGCACGCGTCCTGCACCCGACCGCACGTGTGCTGCTAGAACTGTGCCATGGCTTTCTCGGACGACCCGTACCTCTGGCTCGAAGACGTCACCGGCGACGACGCACTCGCGTGGGTACGCGAGAAGAACGAGGTGACGATCCAGGCGCTGGCAGGCGAGCGTTTCGACGCCACCGTGGCGGGTGTACGCGAGATTCTCGACACCGATGCGCGGATCCCGTACGCACGCAGGCGCGGGCAGTTCCTCTACAACTTCTGGCGCGACGCCGAGCACATCCGCGGGGTGTGGCGGCGCACCACGATGGACGAGTACCGCACGGACGAACCCGCATGGGACGTCCTGCTCGATCTCGATGCCCTGGCCGCCGACGAGGGCGAGAACTGGGTGTGGGGCGGCGCTCAGGTACTGCGCCCCGACCAGCTGCGCGCTCTGGTGACGCTGTCCCGAGGCGGTGCCGACGCGACGGTGGTACGCGAGTTCGATCTCGACTCCCGCACGTTCCGCGCTGCGGAGGACGGCGGTTTCACGCTGCCCGAGGCCAAGACCGATATCGGCTGGATCGACGCCGACACGGTCTTCGTCGGCACCGATTTCGGACCGGGGTCCCTGACCGAATCCGGCTATCCGCGCATCACCAAGCGATGGCACCGGGGCACCCCGCTCGCCGACGCGGAGACCGTCTACGAGGGCGAATCCCAGGACATTTCGATCTCCGCGTGGCACGACCGCACGCCCGGATTCGAGCGCGACTTCGTGCAGCGGTCCACCGACTTCTACAACTCCGAGACCTACGTGCTCGACGGTACGGCGGTGACCCGCATTCCGACGCCGACGGACGCATCGACGTCGGTCCACGAGAACTGGCTGCTGATTCGGACGATGACCGAGTGGACCTACGACGGTGTCACCCATCCGGCGGGCGCTCTGCTCGCGGCCGACTTCGACCAATTCATGAGCGGCACAGCATCTCTGGCGGTTCTGTTCACTCCGGACGAGCACACATCCCTGCATCAGTACGCCTGGACCGAGAATCATCTGCTGCTGGTGACGCTGCAGGATGTCCGCACTCGTCTGCATGTGCTCACCCCTCGTGCGCGTTTTGCGTACCTGGAGGGGCGCAAAACGCGCACGACGGAGTGGGATACGACCACCGTCGACGGGCTGTCGGAGTTGGCGTCGACCGAGATCATCGGTACGGACGCCGAGGAGAACGGGGACGAGTTCTTCCTCGGCTCCTCGGGTTACCTCACCCCGGCCACGCTGTTGGTCGGCACGGTCGGCGGCGCGCTCGAGGTACTGAAGCAGGCTCCCGCCTTCTTCGACGCGGACGGCATGACGGTGCAGCAGTTCTTCGCGGAGTCGGACGACGGCACCGCGATCCCCTACTTCGTCGTCCGACGCGGCGACGCAGGCCCCGGCCCGACACTGCTGTACGGCTACGGCGGCTTCGAGATCTCGATGACGCCCGGCTACAGCGGAGCGATGGGTCGAACGTGGCTCGAGCGCGGCGGCACCTACGTCGTTGCCAACATCCGCGGCGGCGGCGAGTACGGACCGTCCTGGCACACCCAGGTGTTGCGAGCGGGCCGGCATCTGGTCCACGAGGACTTCGCCGCGGTCGCGCGCGATTTGGTGGCCCGAGGGATCACCACCGCCGACCGCTTGGCCGCCCAGGGCGGCAGCAACGGCGGCCTGCTGATGGGCATCATGGAAACGAAGTACCCGGAACTGTTCGGGGCGTTGGTATGTCAGGTCCCGCTACTGGATATGAAGCGGTACCACCTGTTGCTCGCGGGAGCGTCCTGGGTGGCCGAGTACGGCAACCCCGACGACCCCGCCGAATGGGAGTTCATCTCGCAGTACTCCCCGTACCAGAACGTCGTGGCCGCGTCCGAGCGGAAGTACCCACCGATACTCATCGCCACGTCCACCCGAGACGATCGAGTCCATCCCGGACACGCGCGCAAGATGGCTGCGCGGCTGGCCGAGCTCGGTCAGGACGTGAGCTACTACGAGAACATCGAGGGCGGCCACGGTGGGGCGTCGGACAATGCGCAGCTGGCGTTCAAGACCGCACTGACGTACGAGTTCCTGTGGCGGCACCTCGAGAGCCGGTGATGTCAGTCGGCCAGAGCCTGCTCGAACATCGGCCAGGAATTGTGGAGATCGTCCTGCCAGTATCCCCAGGAGTGCGTGCCGCGTTCCCGTAGCTCGAAATGGGCTGGGATGTCCAGCTTTTCGAGCGCGCTCTTCAGTCGACGGGTGCAGTCGCCGGTGGCGACCTCGATGGCACCGCCCACCACCATCTGGTTCAGCAGCACGAAACCGGGGCCGTTGGGGTTGGTTCCGTCGAAGGTGTCCGATGCCCCCGCCAGGCCACTGCCGTTGGAGATGTAGAGCGCGGTGCCGCGCAGCTTGTCGGCGTTGACGACGGCGTCGTTACGCACCCAGTCGGGGTCGTCGTCCGCGCCCCACATGTTCTTCACGTCGGCTCCGAGCGCCATCGATACAACGGTCTTGACGTACGCGCGGCCCAGCGGATCGGTGGTCGAGGCGCACCCGCTGTAGGAGCCGACCGCCCGGAAGAGACCGGGGTTGTGCGCCGCCAGATTGAGCACCGACGTAGCAGCCATCGAGATTCCGGCAATGACGTTGCGGCCGTTGGTCTTCAGCAGCTGGTCGACGAGTGGAGGCAGTTCGCGGGTCAGGAAGGTCTCCCACTTGTTGCGGCCGAGCACGCGATCGTCGTGCTGCCAGTCCGTGTAGTAGGAATAGGCCCCACCGACGGGAGTGACCACATTGACGTTCTTGTCCGCGAAGAACGACACGACATCGGTCTGGGTGTACCAGTCCATACCGTCCACCCCACCGCCCGCGCCGTTGAGCAGGTACACGGTAGGGCTCGGTTCCGCACGGTCCGGCGATCGAAGAATCTTCAGGGGGATGATCCGCTCCATCGCGGCCGAGTACACGAACGCCGTCATGGCGACGGCATCGGTCTCCTCCGTACGCACCACGTACGACGTCGACGCGTCGGGCGCGGCGAGGGCCGTGCCCTGCGCGGCCGACGCAGCGATACACGCGGCCACGAGCACAGCCCTACCGATCCGACGAGCTGTAGCCCCCAGGCCGTTCATACACGTGCTCGCTATCTTCGGCAGAACAGAAGTTGAGTCACTAGCGTTGTACACCAGAACGGGCGCGGAGTTGGAACTTATCGCATGAATTAGTCCAAACGACCGTATCGTTCGGCACGGGGTTGTGTCAGCGGTGCATCCACCGCTCGACCAGGTCGGCCACCGCGGTGGGATTGCGGATCCACCCGTTGTGGCCCAGCGGCTCGTCGATGTGTTCGGTGGTGATGTCGGCGTTGGCAAGCTTGGCCGTCAGATTCTCCATCGAACCCTTGGGGGCCAGATCGTCGCCCTCGATGGTCACTGCCAGCACCGGTAGGGTCAGCCGGCCCATCCGTTCCTCGTAGTCGATATCGGCACCGGCCGGCTCGATCGAGCCCGTTCGGGCGAACCTCGACCAGTCGTCGATCAACACTCGTGATTGACGACCGAATCCGCCGACCCCGATGCGGTCCCCCGGCCAGAACCCGGCGATGTTGCTGGTGATCGCCATCGCCGCCGCGCCGAAGTACAGCGGGACCCCGCGAGTGGTGCCGAAACCGCGGTGGTACGGCGACCCGGACGCCACCAGGATCAAGCCACCGAGCCTGCCTCGAATTCGGGCGGCGTACATCGCGCCCAGTTGTCCGCCCATACTGTGGCCCAGCAGATACGGGGTCGCGGCGGGGAACTGCTCGCGCACCACCTCGAAGATCGCCGGAAAGTCGACCGAGACCAATTCCTGATATCCGTACCTGCTCGACGAACTCGGCTTCGGCTTACTGTCCCCCTGGCCCCGAAGATCGCCGATCGCAGCATGGAATCCGCGGGCGACGAGCGCTTCGGCGAACAGCCGGTAGTAGCCGCCGGGGATGCCGAGACCCGGGAGAACGACGATGACGGGCGCATCGTCTCGGCCCTCACTCGGAAACAGCGTCACCGGCACCGTCGAACCGTCGGGCATCTGAATCGGAACCGTCTGCATCGGCCAACCCTATGACGGTGCGACCGCACCTTCCCCAGGGCACTACCTCACAGGATGATCGGGTGGTAGCTACCGGTCGACCAGCTGAACCAGAACAATTGACTGTTGATGAATCCGACTACGGCTTCGAGCATGGCACCACCTCTATTACCGTCGATACCGAGCGCATCGAGGATGAGGTTCAGGTCTACCCGGTCGGCGGCGAATCATCGACCGCTGGAGGATATTTCGGTCGACCGAATGACACTTCGAAACCACGAAAACCGGGCCCGACGGTAGTCGGGCCCGGCTTCGGGGTCGCGCTTCAGCTGGGGAGCGTGCCGGGGATGTTGACGACCGAACCTGTTCCTTCGGAGCTGCCGACAGCGAGCAACTGCAGCAACAGCGAGAGAAATTCCATCAAAACTCCTTCGAGAGAGGGGATTCGCCGCCGACGCGGCGTCGCGAGCCTTACTGTTCATCGATTCGGCTCCGGTCTGCCGTCCTGGCCGAGGCCTACGGCGCGGAGCCGGGATGTCAGTCGGAGGAAGAACTGATACCCGAGAAGAGCTGGATGAAGATTGCCAAGAGGTCACCGAGTTCAGCGGACATGCGACAGGCTCCTTGTTGTTCGAGGGATGTGCAGATCGAACGTGACGGTCGTCACTCGATTACCTCTGCATGAAGATTTCTACCCGAACGGATAACGTTTCGTACACGCATTGGCATCGAAAAGTCAGAAATCTTGGTGAGCTGTCACAAAACGGTCACGGAGACGAAAAGTCGCGGCCGCCCCCGACAGCGACCGCGACTCGTGGACCGACGAATTACGCGGCGCTACCCGACGTCAGCACGCCGACGATCTGCTCGACGATCGCGTCGACGATGCCGTCGTAGACTCCGGTTGCAATGTCGGTGATGAACTGCGCAGCTGAACCCATGAGAACTCCTGATGCTCGTCTCTTCGTACAGCCGTAGGTAATACGGCCTACCACTTTCCTACCGCAACCACCGTCGCGGTGCACAACGCGGCACGAACTCACTGCGCGGATACCGAAGCGACGCAGGACGTTCACCGAGCAGACCCCGGTATGTAGCCCAGAATTATTCTCCGAGCACGTCTTTCGCGCGACCGACGAGCAACGGGTCTGTTTCGCCCACGATCTCGGAGTCCTTGTTGGCGTAGTCGAACTTGTTGAGCACGAACCGCATCGCGTTGATCCGCGCGCGCTTCTTGTCGTTGCTCTTCACCACGGTCCACGGTGCTACGTCGGTATCGGTGGCGCGGAAGTTCTCTTCCTTCGCAGCGGTGTACGCATCCCACTTGTCCAGTGACGCAAGATCCATCGGCGACAGTTTCCACTGCCGTACCGGATCCACCTGCCGGATCGCGAAGCGAGTGCGCTGCTCGTGCTGCGACACCGAGAACCAGAACTTGGTCAAGCTGATGCCCTCGTCCACCAACATCTGCTCGAACAGCGGTGCCTGCCGAACGAACTGTGCATGCTGCTCCTCGGTGCAGAACCCCATGACCCGTTCGACACCGGCACGGTTGTACCAAGACCTGTCGAACATCACAATTTCGCCGGCCGCAGGCAGATGCCCGATGTACCGCTGGAAATACCACTCCGTCGACTCCCGCACCGACGGCTTCTCCAACGCGACGACGCGTGCGCCGCGGGGATTGAGGTGCTCCATGAACCGCTTGATCGTGCCGCCCTTACCGGCGGCGTCGCGACCCTCGAAGATGATGACGTGGCGTCGTCCGGTGTCCTTGGACCACATCTGCAGCTTGAGCAGTTCGATTTGCAGCAGCCGCTTTTCGAGTTCGTACTCGGCGCGGGTCATACGCTCGTCGTAGGGGTAGTTCTCCCGCCACGTGTCGACGACGTGACCGCCCGGTACCGTCAGCAGCACCGGGTCGTCGTCATCGGAGTCGTCGACGACGAACCCCGAAGTATCGGCAAGATCCACGGCGGTCGTGATGTCCCGCACGTCGCTGAGATTCTTGCGTGCAGCCACGCCGTTGCGGAGATCGAAGTCGGTCATGCGCCGAAAGTTAGTGCTCATCGGTGACCGGTCCATGGCGATTCGGTGAACACCGAGCGCAACCGGACGCATCGGACACGCTTCCGGTCTGCAAGGGGGACGGACCGGAAGCGACCGACACATCCGACCGTAATCCTCGCGCCGACAACAGGTCGAGCGTCTGCGTCGTAAAAGTCACCGAACTTGCATATCGACCCGTTTCTCGATCGTTCGATTCTCCGGGTCGATATGGGTGAAAGCCCCGATGTGCCCACAGGCGTCGGCGACGCAGACTTCTCACCATGACATTCGAGAGCAATTCCCCCAGAGAATTCACCCTGTCCAACTCGCAGAAGATGATCGGAGGCGTCTGCGGCGGTATAGCCGACTACTTCGGCTGGGACGTCAACCTCGTTCGCGTCGCCACCGTCGCCGGTGCAGTGCTCAGCGGTGGCACGGTCGTACTGATCTACCTGGCTGCCCTGATGCTGATGCCGCGCCGCCCGTGAGCTCCCGGGACCGAGGAAAGGCCCCGCATCCTCGGCGGTGGAGGAGCGGGGCCTTGCCGTCGGACTTCGCGGAATGGGGCCTAGCTGGAGCCGAAGCTACCGGTGCTTCCGCCGAGCAGTCCGTCGAGGAGTTCACCGAGACCATCGGTGAGGCCACCGGTGATGGGTCCGGTGATGCCACCGTCTTCGCCGCCGCCGAGGATGGGCAGGAGGCCGGTGAGGAGATCGAGGAGCATGGGTAAGCCTTTCGAAAGACACGTCGTGGCCCGAGTCGGAGGGTGACCAGGCCACAGGAACATAACGTTCCAGACGCGATCCATTCCATTGTTTCGGACAAAAAGGACCCACCGGCTGTTTCGGGGCTCGAAAGCCGACCCGGTTCTTCACCGTTCCGGTGATCAGTCCTCGGTTTTCCCGGTGATCAACCAACCGCAGGGCGCAGCCAGCTCGTCGGCTTCCGTCGGTCCCATCGAGCCCGGCGCATAGTTCTTCACCGCGGGCGGATCGTTCAACAGCGGCGCCGCCACCTCCCACACGTGGGCCAGGCCGTCGGGTCTGGTGAACAGCGATCGGTCCCCGTTCAGTACATCGAGGATCAGACGGGAGTACGGGCTCAACGGCTCCGCGTCGGGCACCGATTTCAGCGGCAACGACAGATGCCCGACGGACAGGTCGAAATCCGGTCCCGGTTCCTTGACCGTCATGGCGATATCGATGCTGCCGTCACCGGACAGGTCGAACGAGAGCACCGCGCCGTCTTCGGGCAGCGTCGACAGTGGACTGTCGGCGGGCTTGCGGAACACCAGCGATACCCGCTGCGCTCCGGCACCGAGCATCTTGCCGGTACGAAGCAGGAACGGCACCCCACGCCAGCGATCGGTATCCACCCACAGCTTCGCGGCCACGAACGTGTCGACCGTCGAATCCTCGGCAACGCCGTCGACGTCGCGGTAGCCGTCGTACTGCCCCAGAACCACCTCGTCGGTGTCGAGTGGACGGAACTGCCCGATCACCGTTTCGCGAGCCGACTGCAGATCCTCGGCCTTCAACGACGCAGGGGGTTCCATGGCCACCTCGGCGGCCACCTGGAACAGATGGGTCACCAGCATGTCCAGAACGGCACCGGTCTCGTCGTAGAACTCGGCGCGGTCGTCGATGTCGAGTGTCTCGGGCACGTCGATCTGCACATGCTCCACGTGCTCGGAGTTCCAGATGCCGCTGATCATGCCGTTGGCGAACCGCAACACGTGCAGGTTCTGCGTTGCTTCCTTACCGAGGAAATGGTCGATGCGATAGACCTGTTCCTCCTTCACGACCTCGTGCACGGCCTTGTCGAGTTCCTCGAAGTTGTGCTGCGAGGTGCCGAAGGGCTTCTCGTACACCACTCGGGAACCCTCGGCGAGATCGTGTGCACCGAGGGCCTTCGTGTAGTCGACGAACGTGCTCGGCGGCAGCGCGATGTAGTGCACCAGCTGTGCGTCGTCACCGATCTCTTTCCTGGCGTCGGCGACGACGTCGGGGAGCTTGCCGGGATCGTCGACGGTGAAGCCGTTGCCCGCGAAACGGATTCGCTTCGAGAACGCCGACCAATCGTCGTCGGCCACGTTCTCGGCGAACTCGTCGAGCACATCTTTCACGTGGTCGCGGAACTCGTCGTCGGACGAATCCTTGCGACCGTTGCCGATCAGGATCCATTTCTCCGGCAGCAGGCCTTCGACGTGGAGTTGGTAGAACGACGGCAGAACCATTCGCTTCGCGAGGTCTCCGGTCGCGCCGAACAGGACGAATACAGTGGGTTGCGAGGACGCCATGACCTCCACTATGCACCGCATAGTGCTACCTAGGTGAGAGTGCACGAAGATGACCAGATCACGGTTTCACGGAGAGATCTACGGGGTAGGTACGACGTCGGGAGTGCGCATCGTCGTCGGACACTGGACGCGCTCGCCCCTCGGCGAATTCACCGATGTGATGGTCCAATTCGCGGACGGTCGACGCCTACTCGTGGCACCGAACGAGGCAGTACGTGAATTCGTCACGGCGACATACTCGTTCGATTCCACCGAGCTGGTACCGGTCACCTTCTCCGAACAGCCCGACGGGTGGCGGTCCGTCGTGGCCGGGGATCTGTCGGTACGCATCCGAGTGGCCGGACCGACGGTTCTCGGCCGCGCCCTGAGCCTCGTCCCCGACGCCGTGTCCACCGCACCGTGGTTCTGCACGATCAGCGACCCCATCGCCCGAGTGATACTGCGCGGAGTGCGAACTCGCGGCAGCGCCGGCGGAGGCAGGCGCGAATACTACGGAGCCAGGCACCAGCACCGCGTCGTCGACGTCGTCGCATCCTGGCAAGGAGAGGACCTCGGCTCGCTGACGCCCGTCACTCCCCCGGTGACGTTCGGTTTCGGCAGCACCCCCGCGGCACCGTCGGTCACGTCCATCACCACCACGATCGACTTGTAGACCACTGCTGTTTCACACCACTGCTGTCTCACACCACTGCTGCTCCGACTTCGCGGAGTTCGTCGAGAGCCGCTGCGGAGGTCTCGGGAGCGACCCCGGCCACCAGATCGGTGAGAACCCGAACGTCCAGGTGCTGTGCCACTGCATCTTTCGCCGACGCCAGCACGCAGTAATCGGTGGCGAGACCGACGATGTCGACGGCCGTCACCTCGTTGGCGGTCAGGATCTCGGACAGAGATGTTCCATCCTCGGTGACGCCTTCGAACGCCGAATACGACGGTCTGCCCTGCCCCTTGTAGACATGCACGTCGACGCTGCCGGTTCGGTAATCCGGGTGATATTCCGCGCCGACCGTTCCCGCGACGCAGTGCACGGGCCACGTGGTGACGAAATCCGGGGCAGCGTCGGTGGCGAAATGTCCACCGTTGTCGCTGTCGCCGTCGTGCCAGTCGCGTGAGGACACCACGAGGTCGTAGTCGTCGCCGCTCCGGGCGAGGTACGCGCTGATCCTGCGCGCCACCTCCCCACCGCCGACCACGGCCAGAGCACCACCCTCGGTGAAATCGTTCTGAACATCGACTACCAACAGAGCACGAGTCATGTGTCCCAGTATCCTCGACGGGTGCGCGTGTCGTCTCTGGTGACCTATCCCGTCAAAGGATGTGCCGGTACGGCACTGGACTCGGTCCGGGTGAGCGCAGCCGGTCTCGAACACGACCGAGCGTTCATGATCGTCGACGCGGACGGCTCGTTCCGCAGCCAACGCACCGATCCCGTGCTGGCCGTCGTTCGATGCTCGGTGGAAAACGGCTCACTGACACTGCGCCACGAGAGCGCAGGGAGCGTCACCGCCGTCGTCGATCGCGATTCCGCGGGCCGCGAGGTCACGATGTTCGGCACGCCGCTGCGGGGCATCGACCAGGGCGACGACATCGCCGCCTGGCTCACCGACGTCATCGGCGAGCCCTCCCGCCTCGTCGCCGCGCCCCGCGATCACGGCCGCGTCACCGACGGAATCTGTCCCGGCTCGGCCCAATTCGCCGACAGCGCCGCCGTCCACATCCTCTCGACCGCCACGCTGGCCGGTCTGAACTCCCGCCTCGACGCGCCGCTCCCGATCGACCGATTTCGGCCCAACATCGTCGTCGACGGCTCGCAGGACGCTCATGTCGAGGACGAAGTGCGCAACATCTCGATCGGCGACGCACGATTGACGTACACGAAGCTGGCGATCCGCTGCGCCGTCACCACGGTGGAGCAGAGCACCGGTGTTCGCACCGGACCCGAACCTCTGCGCACTCTCGGCACCTACCGCCGGGCCCGGCAGAAGGGTGTCGCCTTCGGTTCGAAGTTCTCGGTGATCGAGGAAGGAACCATCTCGGTCGGGGACGAACTACGCGTCGAGACCTGGGGCGAGTCGGAGCTGTAACTCGAACGGCATGTGGTTCGCCCACCCGTTTCGAGCTCGCAGCCGAAGGTGCTGTTCTGCACCGAGTTCGACGCGTCGCCGCCCGGTGCCGAGTGCGGATGTCGTGCCGCGGTAACGAATGAATGCGGTGAGCTCGTGGCCGCCCGGTGCCAGCTCGTAGGTCGACGGTTCCGACCACGACTGGCGATGCTCCACGCCGTCGATCGTCACGAACGGCCGCGCCAGCGTGCGCACCAAGGACGCGTTCACCCAATGCGGAGCGAACTCGATCTCGATCGTGCTCACGTCACGCCTCCTTGGTGCGCTGAGTGTCCACTATTCGGCTCCGTGGGCGGGATCCCGCCTAGGCGAACGAATTGTGGACGACCACGTCAGTAGCTCCAGTGGCGACCAGCGCCGCCAACTGGATGCGCGCCTGCCCGGCCCGGAGTTCGCGGGAGAACACCGCACCGGCGTCGAGCAGATCGTGGCCGCCGCCTCCGCCGCCGTACGTCGGCGAGGTCTCACCGAACGGCACCCGCGTCGTGACGACCACGTGCAGCCCGGCAGCAACGGCCTCTTTCACCGCGTGCACCACCAGAGCGTTGGTGTTACCCGAGCCCAACGCCTCGAGCACGATGCCCGACGCCCCGGCTTCGCGACAGGCATCGATCTGCACCCCGTCCGCGCCCGGGTACAGGGCCACGACGTCCACGCGCACTCCCGCGACGGGCTGCCACCGCAGCGGGTCCGGCCTCGGCACTGCTGCCGACCGAAAGGCGTCGAGTTCGGAAGTGTGCTTCTTGATCGCCCCGCGGGCCGGCAGTACTCGTCCGCCGAACGCGATCAGCACTCCCTGCTCGGACCGCGCCGCCGTCACCGCGGCGGTGATGTTGGCGGGGCCGTCCGGGTCCGGATGATCGGCGGTGCGTTGGGCCCCGGTGAACACCACCGCACGCGCGTCGTCGTGGAACAGGTCGACGTACAACGCCGACTCCTCCATGGTGTCGGTGCCGTGCAACACCACCACTCCGGCGCAGCCGTCCTCGGCCAACGCGTCGACCACGGCAGTGCGAATGGCGTCGAGATCGGCGAGGTCCAGGGCGGAGCTGTCCTTCGACATCACCTCGCGCACCACCACGCCGTCCATGTCGACGCCCACGCCTGCGACCGGCCGAGAAACCCCGTGCTCGTCGCGACTACTGGCGATCGTCCCACCGGTGGTCAACAACGCGACGAACTCAGCACTGCCGGGTCGTTCCGGCAGGCTCCACTCCTCAGTCATTACGGGCGGCTACCTCTCGAATTCTGTTGCGGCACATGTACCATCCGGCGATCAGCATCGGCGCGATGAGCAGGATGGACGCGACGGTCCACGTACCGACGGGTTTGTCGAAGGCCATCAGTACCAGTACACACGCCAGAAAGCCTAGCGTTGCGTAGCCGGTGTACGGGGCACCGAACAACCGGAACGCAGGCCGGGTGACCGCGCCGGTCTTGGACAGAGACCAGAACTTGAGCTGGCACGCCACGATGACGGCCCACGCGCTGATGATGCCGAGCGCAGCGAGGTTCAGCACGATCTCGAACGCCTGCGCCGGGACGACTGCGTTGAGGACGACCCCGAGCAGCGTCACCACCGACGTCAGTGCGATGCCGCCGTACGGAACTCCTTGCTTGTTCATGCGGGCCGCGAATTTCGGTGCCGAACCGGCTACCGCCATCGAATGCAGGATGCGACCGGTGGAGTAGAGCCCGGCGTTGAGAGACGACAGCGCTGCGGTGAGCACGACGAGGTTCATGATCGCGTCGGCACCCTCGACGTCGATCGCTCCGAAGAACGTGACGAACGGGCTCTCCCCGGCCTGATACGCGGTGTACGGCAGCAACAGCGAGAGCAGCAGCACCGAGCCGACGTAGAAGACGACAATGCGGACGATAACGGTGTTGATCGCCTTGGGGATGACCTTCTCGGGGTTCTGCGTTTCTCCGGCGGCGGTACCGACCAATTCGATGGAGGCATAGGCGAATACGACGCCCTGGATCACGACGATCGCCGGAAGCAGTCCGTTGGGGATGAGACCGCCGTTGTCGGTGAGGACGCTCAGACCCGGAGCCTGCCCGTCGATGGGGGTACCGAAGATGACGTAGTAGGTGCCGATCGCGAGGAACGTCACCAGGGCCACGACCTTGATGAGCGCGAACCAGAATTCGAGCTCACCGAACACCTTGACCGACACCAGATTCAGACCGAGAACCAACACCAGGCCGGCCAGCGCGAACACCCACTGATCGACGTTGCCCAGTGGTGCCCAGTACTTCTTGAAGAAGTTCATGTACAGCGCCACTGCCGTCACGTCCACGACGGCCGTCATCGCCCAGTTCATCCAGTACAACCACCCGGCCGCGAACGCGACCTTCTCACCGAAGAACTCGCGGGAGTACGAGACGAACGATCCGGACGACGGGCGGTGCATCACCAACTCACCCAGCGCGCGCAGGATCAGGAATGCGAAGAAGCCGCACAGTGCGTAGACCAGAACCAACGCGGGCCCGGCGTCACGCAATCTTCCGCCGGCACCCATGAACAGGCCGGTGCCGATCGCGCCGCCGATGGCGATCATCTGAATCTGGCGCGGAGCCAGTTCTTTTCGATACCCCAGCTCCTCTTCGCTGAAGGCCTGCTTCTGGGTCGGGTTCTCGGTGCTCATCGCATTACCTCGTCGACGTCTCGGGAGCAACGGAATGCTCGGTGGGAGCCACCCGCAGGTTCGCGAGATGCTCGGGGCTCAGCAATCGATCCAGCTCTTCTCGCGCCAGCAGGCCCTTCTCGAGCACCAGGTCGACGACATTGCGACCGGTGACCAGCGCTTCCTGCGCAATGGCCGTCGACTCCACGTACCCGAGGTACGGGCTGAGCGCGGTGACCAGACCGATCGAGTTCTCCACCCGCTCACGCAGCAGATCGACGTTCGCGGTGATGCCGTCGACGCACCGATGCGCGACGGTCCGGCAGGCCGCACTCAGATGCGCCATACCGTCGGACAGGGATTTGACGATGATCGGCTCGAAAGCGTTGAGCTGCAACTGCCCTGCCTCGGCGGCCATCGTGATGGTGACGTCGTGACCGATCACCTCGTAGGCAACCTGATTGAGAACCTCGGGAATGACGGGGTTGACCTTGCCGGGCATGATCGACGAACCCGCCTGCATCGGAGGCAGATTGATCTCGTTGAAGCCCGCGCGCGGCCCGGAGGACAGCAGCCGGAGATCGTTGCAGATCTTCGACAGTTTCACTGCGACGCGCTTGAGCACACCCGACAGGTGCACGAACTGACCGACGTCCTGCGTTGCCTCGATGAGGTCCGTTGCGGTGACCAACGGCAGGCCGGTGATGGTGCGCAGGTGCGCGACGGCCGACTCGGTGTATCCGGCAGGAGCATTGAGCCCGGTGCCGATGGCCGTGGCCCCGAGGTTGATCTCGTGCACCAGCAACGCGGCTTCCTCGAGCCGTGAGCAGTCCTCGTCGATCATGATCGCGTAGGTGCCGAACTCCTGACCGAGTGTCATCGGCACCGCGTCCTGCAGCTGGGTGCGGCCCATCTTGACGACGGTGGCGAACTCGCTTGCTTTGCGGGAGAACGAATCTCGCAGGACCTTCATCGATGCGATCAGCTCGTGCACCGCGAAGATGGTCGCGATGTTCACCGACGTCGGATACACGTCGTTGGTGGACTGCGAGGCGTTCACATGCTCGTTGGGGTGCAGCATCGAGTAGTCACCGTGCGCGTGGCCGAGGATTTCCAGGGCACGATTGGCGATGACCTCGTTGGCGTTCATGTTGGTCGACGTCCCCGCGCCACCCTGAATGACGTCGACGACGAACTGTTCGTGCCACTGGCCGTCGAGAATTTCCTGGCACGCGGCCCGGATCGCTTCCCCGCGGGTGGCGTCGAGGATTCCGAGGTCCTGATTGGCCGCCGCGGCCGCCCACTTCACGGCTGCGAGCCCGCGGACGAGGTGGGCGTTGGTGGAGATCGGCCGCCCCGTGATGGGAAAGTTCTCCAGCGCGCGCAGGGTATGGATTCCCCAGTAGACGGTCATCGGAATCTCGCGTTCGCCGAGAAGGTCTTTCTCGATGCGGGTATCGGCCACGGTGGGTGCGCTCCTTCAAAGGGTGTCCAGCTGTCCGGCTGTCTGACAGGTAGAGTGTGGCGTAGAACACCTCGTCGGTCAACCCCGGGATAGGATCACTGCATGAACCTGTCGGACAGCTGGGCAGTCAGTGCGCCCACCAATGCCCGCATGAGCGCCGCCGAGGCAGTCTTCGCCGACCTGCGTGCCGCGATCTCGTCGGGAAAGCTCCCCGTCGGGCAGAAGCTCCCGTCCGAGGCGGCGCTGGCCGCGAGACACAGCGTCAGTCGTTCCGTCATCCGCGAGGCTCTGCGCTCGTGCCACGCGCTCGGTCTGACCGAAACCAAGACGGGCCTCGGCACCTTCGTCGTCCGCGATCGAGTGGGTAGCGACCTCGACATCGGCAATTACGAGGCCCGTGAACTCATGGAGGCCCGACCCCACGTCGAGGTACCCGCAGCCGGGTGGGCGGCCGAACGACGTACCGCCGACGAGTTGGCGGTTCTCTCCGGCCTCGCCGACGAGATGCGTTCCGAGGACGACCACGAGGCCTGGGTCCTGTTGGACGCGCAGTTCCACACCGCCATCGCGCGGGCCAGCAGAAACCGCGTGTTCGAGTCGATCGTCGTCGACATCCGGGACGCCTTGACGCGGCAGTCCGAAACGTTGAACCTCGTCGCCCACCGGCAGCAGCAGTCCAACGTCGAACACGACGCCATCGTCGCCGGCATCCGATCCGGCGAGTACGACGCAGCAGCCCGCGCCATGACCGCCCACCTCGATGCCGTCCGTGGTGCAGTGGAGTCGCTCGCCGATCGGCCCAGCTGACCGTACGACTAAGCTGCGGGCCGTGACGAAGGTATTGAACTCCCTCCCGGTCGGTGAACGAATCGGCATTGCATTCTCCGGTGGTCTCGACACCTCGGTGGCCGTGGCGTGGATGCGCGAGCACGGCGCGATCCCGTTTGCCTACACCGCCGACATCGGCCAGTACGACGAGCCCGATCTGTCCGACGTACCCGCCCGCGGCCTCGCGTACGGTGCCGAGCAGGCCCGGCTGATCGACTGCCGCGAACCGCTGGTCGAGGAAGGCCTCGCGGCACTGACCTGCGGCGCGTTCCACATCCGATCGTCACTGCAGACGTACTTCAACACCACTCCCCTCGGCCGCGCGGTGACCGGCACGCTGCTCGTGCGCGCGATGCAGGAGGACGGCGTCTCCATCTGGGGCGACGGCTCGACGTACAAGGGCAACGACATCGAGCGGTTCTACCGTTACGGCCTGCTCGCCAACCCCGAGTTGCGCATCTACAAGCCGTGGCTCGACGAGGCATTCGTCGCCGAGCTCGGCGGCAGGCACGAGATGTCGCAGTGGCTCACCCAGCGCACCCTCCCCTACCGTGACTCGGCCGAGAAGGCGTACTCCACCGACGCCAACATCTGGGGTGCCACCCACGAGGCGAAGCGTCTCGAATACCTCGACACGTCCCTCGAGATCGTCTCGCCCATCATGGGTGTCCGCTTCTGGGATCCCGAGGTCGAGATCGCAGCCGAGGACGTCACCGTCGACTTCGAGCGTGGCCGGCCCGTTCGGATCAACGGCAAGTCCTTCGACAGTGCCGTCGACCTGGTGATGGAAGCCAACGCCATCGGCGGACGCCACGGGCTCGGCATGTCCGACCAGATCGAGAACCGGATCATCGAGGCCAAGAGTCGCGGCATCTACGAGGCCCCGGGCATGGCACTGCTGCACATCACGTACGAGCGGCTCGTCAACGCCGTCCACAACGAGGACACCATCGCCTCGTACCACAACGAGGGCCGCCGACTCGGACGCCTGCTCTACGAGGGCCGCTGGTTCGATCCGCAGGCACTCATGCTGCGCGAGGGCCTGCAGCGCTGGGTCGGCAACGTCGTGACCGGCAGCGTGACGGTTCGCCTGCGCCGCGGTCAGGACTTCACCATCGTGGACACCCAGGGCAGCAACTTCAGCTACCACCCCGAGAAACTGTCGATGGAACGCAGCCAGGGGCAGGCCTTCTTCCCCGGCGACCGCATCGGCCAGTTGACCATGCGCAACCTCGACATCGCGGATTCGCGCAGCAAACTCGAGCAGTACGCCGCCCAGGATCAGCTGACCGCCTGGGGCGACCTGATCGGCGAACTCGCCCCCGGTGGAGCCGACGCCATCGCCGCCAGCAGCGCCGAGAACTCAGTGGACTCCGCAGCCCTCGACCACGCCGCAATCGAGTCCGGCACCGACTGACTTCTGGCTGCCGAACTCGAAGTTATGGACGGATTTCTGCCGATTTCCGTCCATATCTTCGAGTTCGGCTACTTCTCGGGGTCGCTCAGCCCCTCGTGCTCGTCGCGCTCCGCCCATTCGAGTAGCTCGTCGATTGCGAACACCGCGTCGTCGATACCCGCATGTAGGTCGCCCAGTTCGGCGTATCTGGCCGGTACGGTGAAAATCGTGAACTCGCGTGGATCGACGTCGGGTACCTCGGCCCACGAAATGGGTGTCGACACAGTCGCCCTCGGGTTTCCCCGCACCGAATACGCGCTGGCGATCGTATGGTCGCGGGCATTCTGGTTGTAATCGACGAACAACTTCGACGGGTCGCGATCCTTGCGCCACCACGTCGTCGTCACGTCCTCGGGTGCGCGGCGCTCCACCTCCCGCGCGAATGCCAGTGCAGCCCTTCGCAAGTCCTTGAAGCCGTGCGCGGGGTCGATGCGAACGTAGATGTGCAGACCGTGACCGCCCGAGGTCTTGGGCCAGCCGACTGCGCCGAGGTCACCGAGCACGTCCTGCACGACACCGGCGACGCGTTGGACCCGATCGAAGGGGCAGTCGGGCATCGGATCGAGGTCGATGCGCCATTCGTCGGGCATCTCGACGTCGGCGCGGCGCGAGTTCCACGGATGGAACTCCACCGTCGACATCTGCACCGCCCACGCCACGTGCGCCAATTCGGTCACGCACAGCTCGTCCGCGGTGCGGTTGTAGCGGGGGAACGTCACCTCGACGGTCTCCAACCACGGCGGGGCTCCGTGCGGCACCCGCTTCTGGTGCACTTTTTCACCGGCGAGGCCCTTGGGGAAGCGATGCATCATGCACGGCCGCTCCCGCAACGCGCGGACGATGCCGTCGCCGACGCTCAGGTAGTAGTTCACCAGGTCCAGCTTCGTGGCACCGCTCTCGGGGAAATACACCCGATCGGGGTTGGAAATGCGCACCGTGCGCGTGCCCACCTCGAGTTCTATTGCCGGAGATGCCATACCAGCGACACTAGATGTACCCGCGGCCGCGCGCGCTCGGAAGTCGGAGATTTTCTCGCAGGTCCACCGGAGCTACGTGTGGGAACGCAGCGTGATGCCGTAGCGGTCTCGCTTGCGGTAGATCGTGGCTCGACTCATTCCCAGTTCCTCGCCCGCCTGATTCATCGTGATGCCGGGCCGGCTGAGTACTCGAATCATCTCGTCGCGCTCGAACGTCTCGATTCGTGTCAGACGTTGGGTGGTCCGCGAAAGCACCTCGGGCGGCAAGTGATTGACGCCGACGACGTCGGCGCGGACCGCCGCCTCGTGCATCACCGTCGCCAACTCGGTGACGTTCCCCGGCCACGAATATCCGACGAGGGCTCGTTCGGCGTCTCCGGTCAGGCTGACCTCGCGTCCACGCGCCCGCAATGCCAGATGCCGAGCGAGCGGAGCGATGTCCTCGGGCCGATCGCGCAGCGGCGGGACCTCGACGACCGAACGCACCAATTGCGCCAGGGCAGCGGGAACAGCGTCGTAATCGGAGGCCGTCAGGGTGACGGGCACGCCGTCACCGACACGAGAGATCAGTTCCGCCAACGCGTCTGCCCCTCGCGCCGGAAGCCGGTCCACGTCGCGGACGATGACTGCGGTGTCGGGTTTGGGCAGCTCGGGCGTCCACAGATCCAGCCAGGCGTCGACGTCGCGCGCCGCCGGAACTCCGGCACTCAGAATTCGACCCCGTGGGCGGATGGTACGCAGCGCTCGGGCCAGAATCGTGGCACGTCCGGTTCCCGGTTCTCCCACCAGCAGGACCGAATCATGTTGGCTGAGAGCTGTTTCGGAGGACGCGAGAGCCTGATTCCACCGCGTCGACAGCGTCGGGACGCTGCCCGCACCCGGCCGACCCGACGACGCTTCGACGCGGAAGACCGTCCCACGTGGTGCCGGACGCGCGTGCTGTCCCTGCGCTCGCGCGAGCATCATCGCCGCGGTGTTCCCTGCCGCCGACTGAGCAAGGGCCAGCAGCAGATCCGTCGACGACTCCGACCACGTGGTGAGGTTGACGCAGCCCTCCACGGTGCCCGTCATCGGGTTCAGCACCGGTGCCGCGGCGCAGGTGTATCCGGTGAGCGAGAGCGAGTAATGCTCGGAGGCGCGCACCACTGCCGGAATTCGATCGGCGAGCGCGAGGGCGAGGCCGTTGGTGCCCGCCTGGTTCTCGCCGTACGAGAAGCCGGGGGCCAGATGCACACGGTCGAGCGCTGCCAACAGCTCACGGTCCGCGCTCACTCGATCGAGCACCAGACCGTCGGCGTCGGTCAACATCATCGACACCGGCTCGTTCGCCAACGTGTCGCGCAGTCCGTCGAGCACCTCACGCCCACATCGGTAGAACAGTGATTCGCCGTCGTAGGTGCCCGAAAATGCTGGTACGACGTCTTCGAGTGGCACTCCGAATTCCTGGCTTCGGTGCCACGATGCGAGCAACCGATGCGACACGGCAGCGAGGGGCTCCGAGTGCAAGCGGGCTCGTACGAGACCCTCGGGATCTGCCATGTGATTCAGGTTACATTCGCTGGTCGCCATGGATCCGAAACCAGCGTCTCGAATTGAGACATCGCGCTACTTCGTCGAGCCTTCGCCGCGCCTACCGTCATCCACAGATCGCTTGTGACAGACGTCACGCACAGTCTCTGGAGGTCAGCCATGTACAGCAAGAACGGCGAGAACTACTTCATCGTGGACGCCCACGTCGCGCTCTGGGATGCGCGGCAGGAGAACCAACGCAACATCCACGGCAAGCAGTTCATCGACTGCTTCTACGACTACCACCGCAACCTCTCCCCCGAGAGCGAGCTGTGGACCTATGACGAGTACCTCTACCAGGGCGGCGATCGGTTGATGCGCGACCTGTTCGAGATCGGATACGTCGACCACGCCATCTTCCAGCCCGCTCACCTGGGCGAGTTCTATCACCGCGGGTTCGGCCAGACCGACGAGGCATCGGCGCTCGCTGCAGCTCACCCGGACAAGCTGACCTACAACCATCACTTCGACCCACGCAACGGCGAGCGTGGCCTGGACCAACTGCGTGCCGACGCAGAACGCTTCGGGCTCAAGGGCGTCAAGCTCTACACGGCCGACTGGCACGGCGATTCTCGCGGTTACAAGCTCGACGACGACTGGACCCGGCGTTACCTCGACGTGTGCCGCGAGGTCGGCATCAAGAACATCCACGTGCACAAGGGACCCACCATCCGTCCGCTCGATCGCGATGCGTTCGACGTCGCAGACGTCGACCACGTGGCCACCGACTTCACCGATCTGAACTTCGTCGTCGAACACTGCGGACTGCCGCGCCTGGAGGACTTCTGCTGGATCGCCACCCAGGAGCCCAACGTGTATGCCGGCCTCGCGGTCGCCATCCCGTTCATGCACACGCGGCCGAAGTACTTCGGTCAGATCATGGGCGAGCTGCTGTACTGGCTCGGCGAGGACCGCATCTTCTTCTCCTCCGATTACGCACTGTGGACGCCCAAGTGGTTGGTCGAAGGATTCGTCGATTTCCAGATCCACGAGTCCCTCGACGAATACGCACCGATCACACTCGAGCAGAAGAAAAAGGTCCTGGGCTTGAACGCCGCAAAGCTCTACGACATCCCGGTGCCCGCCGAGCTGCAGCTGCCCGACGCCGACGAAACCGAGACCGGACCGCGTCAGCCCGAACGCGCCGACCTTGCGGCGGTGTGACGTGACGACTGCTGTGACCACCAGGAAGGACGAGGCGTACACCGCGCTCGGCGTCGTCCTGGATCCCGAATTGGACGAGCCCATCACCGATCTCGGGTTCGTCCGGTCGCTCGAGGTCGACGAGGGCACTGTGCACGTTCATCTTCGACTGCCGACGTCGTTCTGTTCGCCGAATTTCGCGTATCTGATGGCGGGAGACTCCAAGGACGTGTTGACGGCGTTGCCGTGGACCGAGCACGTTCTCGTCGAACTGGACGATCACCACGACTCGGACAAGATCAATGCCGGCCTCGCCGCCGACGCGGGATATCGGGGCACCTTCGGGCACGAGGCCGAAGAGGACCTCGACGAACTACGAGCGACGTTCCGCCGCAAGGCGTACGTGGCGGCGATGGAACGGTCGCTCATGGCGTGGTTGCGCGCCAATCCCGACTCGACCGAGAACGACCTGGCCGCAGTGGTTCTCGCAGACCTACCGGATGATCGCACCTCGACCGCGCTGCTTCGCCGACGCGAGGCTCTCGGCCTGCGGACCGATCCGGCGGCACCGGCATTGGTCGATCATGCGGGTCGTCCACACACCGGCGACCTGACGATGGTGATGCGACGCGCCCGCGCCACCCGCGTTTCGATCGACGGTAATGCGCACTTCTGCCGCGGATTGCTGCAGACCCGCTACCCCGGCGCAGAGGAACAGCAAGTCCCTCGCGAAGAGGGCGCGTTCGTTCCTCTCACCACTCTCACTGTCCCCCTCCGCACTACACAGGAGCATGTTTCATGAGTTCGATGCGCGCCGTCCAGGTCGTCGGATATCACAAGAATCTGGAGATGACCGAGGTTCCGATTCCGGAAGTACAGGGTCCACTCGACGTCATCGTCAGGATCGGCGGTGCCGGCGTCTGCCGTACCGATCTGCACATTCTCGAAGGCCAGTGGGCCGAGAAGTCCGGCGTCACACTGCCTTACACGATCGGCCACGAGAACGCCGGGTGGGTCCACGCCGTCGGCTCGGCCGTCACCAACGTCCGCGAGGGCGACAAGGTGATTCTGCATCCACTCGTCACGTGCGGGTTGTGCCGGGCGTGCCGCTCGGGCGACGACGTCCACTGCGAGACGAGCGATTTCCCGGGTATCGACACCAACGGTGGATACGCCGATTACCTACGGACCAATGCGCGAACCGTCGTCAAGATCGATGATTCACTCGAACCGTCCGCAGTCGCTGCACTTGCCGATGCCGGCCTGACGGCATATCACGCGGCCGCGAAGGCGGCCCGGCGTCTGACTCCCCGCGACAAGTGCGTCGTCATCGGAGCAGGCGGCCTCGGCCACATCGGCATTCAGGTACTCGAAGCACTGTCGCCCGCCGAGCTGATCGTCATCGACCGCAATGCCGACGCCGTGAAACTCGCGCTCACCTTGGGGGCCGATCACGCGGTGGTCGCCGACGGCAGTCAGGTCGATCAGGTCATGGAACTCACCGGCGGCTTCGGAGCCGAGGTGGTACTCGACTTCGTCGGTGAGAACGGTTCCACTGCAGAGGGATTGGCCATGACGAGGCGGGCCGGCGACTATCACGTCATCGGGTACGGAGAGAACGTCGACGTGCCGACCATCGACCTGGTGTCGGCGGAGAAGAACATCGTCGGCAATCTCGTCGGGTCCTACAACGACCTGTGCGATCTGATGTCACTCGCCGCCCGCGGTGCCGTCAACCTGCACACGCAGACGTACGCACTGGACGACTTCCAGAGCGCCATCGACGACCTCGACAACGGACGAGTTCGCGGCCGCGCGATTCTCGTACCCTGAAATCGGGTACAACCCAGATTCGTCACTACAACCACAGGGAGCAACGTTGATCTTCATCACCGCCAAGTTCAAGGTGAAGCCCGAGCACGCCGACAACTGGCCCGAGATCTCGCGCGATTTCACCGAAGCCTGCCAGGCCGAGGAAGGTTGCCTCTGGTACTTCTGGTCGCGCACCCTCGACGACCCCACCGAGTACGTCCTCGTGGAGGCATTCAAGGACCCGGATGCCGGTGCCGCCCATGTGAATTCGGATCACTTCAAGCAGGCCCAGAAGGATCTTCCGCCGTACCTGGTGGAGACGCCGAAGATCATCAGCCAGGAAGTCGACGGCACCGACTGGAACGAACTGGGCGAACTCGCGGTCGACTAGGTCCTTTCGCGATCCCGGATCACCTGGCCGAGTGTCATGATGGCGTCGGCGAACTGCCCCGGCAACTCCTGGGGCGGGTTGTGGCCGCACTCGACCTGACGAACATCGATCAGATCGGTGAAGTGCGCCGTGTGGTCTGTGCGGCCATACAACGAGGCGACGGTGTCCTCGGTCGGATCGATCACGACCGTGGGCACCGTGATCGCCGGTTGCCGTGTCAGCAACTCCTGCGTCGCGGCGTAAGCGACGTCCCCCGCCTCGATGCCGTATCGGTGCCGATAGGAATGCACGGACACGTCCACGAAATCGGGGTTGTCGAACGAGGGCGCGGTGGCCGTGAATTCGGAGTCCCCGAACCTCCATGTCGGCGACCAATCCGTCCACAGAGTCTGCGCGATCTCGGCGCGGTAGGCCGCGAGCCCGGCCCGGCCGCGCTCGGAGTGCAGGTAGTACTGATACCAATACCGCTTCTCGAGGTGCGGCAGCACGGGCGTGGTCACAGCCGCCTCGATGTCCTGCACGAGGTACCCGGACACGCTCACCAGACCGGACACCAATTCCGGCCACAGCGCGGCGACGACGCACGCCGCTCGGCCACCCCAGTCGTAGCCGGCGACGATGGGGTCGTTCAGCTCCAGGGCGATAGTCAGCTCGCGGAGGTCGTGGCCGATCGCAGCCTGTTCACCCGAGCGCATCGTGCCGGCGTCGACGAAGCGAGTCGGTCCGAAGCCGCGCAGGTAGGGCACCACCACGTCGTAGCCGGACTGAGCGAGCAGCCGGGCGACGTCGTCGTAACTGCGCGGGTCGTACGGAAACCCGTGCATCAGCACCACCGATCGACCCGACGGATCACCGACGCGGTCGTACGCAACCTCCAGCACCCCTGCGCGAATCATCATGGGTCCATGCTCGCATTGCCGGGCTGAGGGTCAGCTGCTCAACACGTCCTGCATGCCGGGAGCGAGAACATCCGAGAGGTCGGTCCAGGGGATCGTGATCGTGACGAGGCCGATGCCGTAGGACCCCACCTGGTAGTCACCGAAGTGAATGTTCATACCTTCCGGCGATGCCGTCCAGTTCCCGAAGTTGGCCACCGTCGGTTCGATGCCCGAGCGCTCGAAGCTGCCGCCCGCGCGGGTGGACGGGAGAATTGCCGCTGCTCGATCGGACAGTCGAGACAGGCCCACATCGAGGTCGGTGAAGGCATCACCGAGAGTGATCGGCTGTGCGGTATCGGCGTCGATCGTCCCGGTCGCAAGCAGTGAATTACCGTGCGCTCCGGGCGGTACGGCGATCCAACTCGTGATCTGTTCGGCACTGATCACGCGCCGCCCGACATAGGCCGTACCCGTCGAGTAGCCGTCGCTGAGAGCGAAGTCGTTCCCGTAATCGCGGTCGATCTGATCCTGCAACGCCGCGCGCATCGACTCGTTGAATTCGGCTGTCACGGCCGGATTGCCGCCGCTCAGCTGTGGAATCGCGACGTCGTAGGTCGCACGCGCTGTCGATCCGGTGATGCGCGTACTGCCGACGACGTACGGCTCGGCGGCACTCGAGGTAGTGGTCGGCGTTGTAGACGTCGGCTCGGCGCGCTCGGTGGTGGCGGTGACATCGGTTGTGGTCGGTGCCGATACGGGCGTGGCAGTTCCGGAGGTGGAGCAGCCCGCGAGGGCCGCTGCCAGAGCGAGTGCGACCGTCATCGAGCGGATTCGCGTCATGCCCCACACTAACCACCGAACAGCCGACAACTCCGCTGCTGGCGTCGAACCTCCCGGGTCTCCGACCGGCCCACGTTCGGAAAGGGAGTTCGATGAAAACAATGAGCATCATCACCAACCTGCGGGTTCCGGACGTCGACGAGGCCAAATCGTTCTACACCGAGTTCCTCGGTCTGAAATCCGAGGAGTTCGATATGGGGTGGGTCGCGCGGCTGTCGTCACCCGACCGCCCGGTCAGCGTTCAGCTGGTGACGAGCGATCGGAGCGCACCCGAGGATTCGGTGATGTCGGTGCACACCGACGATGTCGATGGCGCGTACGCCGAAGCGCAGAAACTGGGCTACGAGATCGTGCACCCATTGACGACCGAGCCGTGGGGTGTGCGCCGCTTCTTCGTTCGCGCTCCCGACGGCAACGTCGTCAACATCGCGTATCACCGGGACTGACTACAGCACACGAAAAAGCCCGACCCCCTCGAAAGGGAGTCGGGCTTTTTCAGCGAGGGGCTGGACTCAGAAGTCCATGCCGCCCATGCCACCGGTCGGATCGCCAGCGGGCGCTCCGGCCTTCTCGGGCTTGTCGGCGACGACGGCCTCGGTGGTGAGGAACAGAGCCGCGATGGACGCTGCGTTCTGCAGTGCCGAGCGGGTGACCTTGACCGGGTCGTTGATGCCTGCAGCGAGCAGGTCCTCGTACTCGTTGGTCGCGGCGTTGAGGCCGTGACCTGCGGGCAGGTTGGAGACCTTGTCCGCAACGACGCCGGGCTCGAGGCCTGCGTTGAATGCGATCTGCTTGAGCGGGGCGGACAGTGCGACGCGAACGATGTTCACGCCGGTTGCCTCGTCACCGTCGAGCTTGAGGTTGTCGAGTGCGGGCGCTGCCTGGAGCAGTGCCACGCCGCCACCGGCGACGATGCCTTCTTCGACGGCTGCCTTGGCGTTACGCACGGCATCTTCGATGCGGTGCTTGCGCTCCTTGAGCTCGACCTCGGTTGCCGCTCCGGCCTTGATGACTGCAACGCCACCGGCCAGCTTGGCCAGGCGCTCCTGCAGCTTCTCGCGGTCGTAGTCGGAATCGGAGTTCTCGATCTCGGCGCGGATCTGGTTGACGCGACCGGCGATGGCGTCGGAATCTCCCGAGCCCTCGACGATGGTGGTCTCGTCCTTGGTGATGACGACCTTGCGTGCCTGACCGAGCAGCTCGAGTCCGGCGGTCTCCAGGGAGAGGCCGACCTCTTCGCTGATGACCTCGCCACCGGTGAGGATGGCGATGTCGGCGAGCTGCGCCTTGCGACGGTCACCGAATCCGGGAGCCTTGACGGCGACGGACTTGAAGGTGCCACGGATCTTGTTCACCACGAGGGTGGAGAGAGCTTCGCCCTCGACGTCCTCGGCGATGATGACGAGCGGCTTGCCGGACTGGATGACCTTCTCCAGCAGCGGCAGCAGGTCCTTGACGGTGCTGATCTTGGAGCTGACGAGCAGGATGTACGCGTCTTCGAGGACGGCTTCCTGACGCTCTGCATCGGTGGCGAAGTACGCCGAGATGTAGCCCTTGTCGAAGCGCATGCCCTCGGTGAGCTCGAGCTGCAGGCCGAAGGTGTTGGACTCCTCGACCGTGATGACGCCTTCCTTGCCGACCTTGTCCATTGCCTCGGCGATGAGCTCGCCGATGGACGGGTCGCCTGCGGAGATGCCAGCGGTAGCAGCGATCTGCTCCTTGGTGTCGATCTCCTTGGCGGACGCGAGCAGCGACTCGGTGACGGCTGCAACAGCCTTCTCGATGCCGCGCTTGAGGCCGAGCGGGTTCGCGCCGGCTGCGACGTTGCGCAGGCCTTCACGGACGAGTGCCTGAGCGAGAACGGTAGCGGTGGTGGTGCCGTCGCCTGCGACGTCGTCGGTCTTCTTGGCGACCTCCTTGACGAGCTCGGCACCGATCTTCTCGTAGGGATCTTCGAGCTCGATCTCCTTGGCGATGGAAACACCATCGTTGGTGATCGTGGGAGCTCCCCACTTCTTCTCGAGTACGACGTTGCGACCCTTGGGGCCCAACGTCACCTTTACTGCGTCGGCGAGGGCATTGAGGCCTCGCTCGAGGCCACGGCGTGCCTCTTCGTCGAACGCGATGATCTTGGCCATTGCGAAGTGATCCTCCGGATTGGGGGTGACACATTGCTGGCCGAGCTCGGTGCCCGCGACGGACGACCAGGGGTGTCGTTGATTCCCCGGCCTCACCGTGTCCCGACCTGGCACTCACGTGTCGAGAGTGCCAACTGCATTTCTAGCACTCGCCCATGGTGAGTGCAAGGTCGTCCGCCGCCAGCGAACCGCCGCACCCCCCATGCTCGACGCCACCGCGGGACGCAGGTGACGAGCAGATGCTCGGCCGAGCCGATATCTGTCACACACTGTTCACACCGGTACGCATTGTTAACATCCGAATACTGTGCATCGGACCCGCGACGCTAATACCGTTGAACGACAACGGTTTCGACACCCGAAAAATTCGGACAAACCCCCGCAAAAGCGACAGTGAGGATCGAATATGTCCGATACGGTCGACACGTCGTACGACAACTCGGCGATGGACCACGAGGAAGAGGGCTACCACAAGGGCCTCAAACCTCGACAGTTGCAGATGATCGCGATCGGTGGCGCAATCGGCACCGGCCTGTTCCTCGGCGCGGGCGGACGCCTCGCCAGTGCCGGGCCCGGCCTCTTCCTCGCCTACGCCCTCTGTGGAATTTTCGTCTTCTTCATTCTCCGCGCCCTCGGCGAATTGGTGTTGCACCGCCCGTCGTCGGGCAGCTTCGTCTCGTACGCTCGCGAGTTCTTCGGCGAGAAGGCCGCATTCGTCGCCGGGTGGATGTACTTCCTCAACTGGGCGATGACAGCCATCGTCGACGTCACGGCCATCGCGACCTACATGCATTACTGGGGAAGTTTCGAGGTGATTCCGCAGTGGGCCATCGCGCTGGTCGCACTGGTTCTGGTGATGAGCCTGAACCTGGTGTCGGTCAAGTGGTTCGGTGAAATGGAGTTCTGGGCGGCCATGATCAAGGTCATCGCGCTGGTGACCTTCTTGATCGTCGGCATCGTCTTCCTGGCCGGCCGCATCCCCGTCGGTTCCGAGATGCCCGGAATCAGCTTGATCACCGACAACGGCGGCCTGTTCCCGTCCGGCGCATGGCCCCTGGTCATCGTCATCTCGGGCGTCGTGTTCGCTTATGCCGCAGTGGAACTGGTGGGTACCGCGGCCGGTGAGACCGAGAACCCGGAGAAGATCATGCCGCGGGCGATCAACTCGGTCATCGCCCGTATCGCACTGTTCTACGTCGGCTCGCTGGTACTGCTCGCACTACTGTTGCCGTACACCGCATATCAGGCCGGTACCTCGCCGTTCGTGACGTTCTTCTCGAGCATCGGCCTCGGCGGCGCGGGCACCATCATGAACATCGTGGTGCTCACCGCGGCGCTGTCCAGCCTCAACGCCGGTCTCTACTCGACCGGCCGAATTCTGCGGTCGATGGCGATGAACGGCAGCGCACCGGAATTCACCAAGAAGATGACCAAGGGCGGAGTACCGTTCGGCGGCATTCTGCTGACCTGCTTCATCACCCTGTTCGGTGTCGCCCTCAACGCCATCGCGCCCGGCGAGGCGTTCGAGATCGTGCTCAACATGTCCGCACTGGGCATCATCGCCAGCTGGGCGACCATCGTGCTGTGTCAGATTCAGCTGTACCGCTGGTCCAAGAAGGGCATCCTGAAGCGGCCCAAGTTCCGACTGTTCGGTGCGCCGTACACGAGCTACGCGACGCTGGTGTTCCTGTTCGGCGTGCTGGTCCTGATGGCCTTCGATGCCCCGATCGGCTCGTGGACCATCGCGACCCTCGTCGTCATCATCCCCGCACTGATCGGCGGCTGGTTCCTGGTGCGCACCAAGGTGCTCTCGGTGGCCGAGGAACGAATGGGCTACACCGGCCAGTACCCGGTGGTGGCCAACCGTCCGACCGAACCGGAGGAGTGACCCTTCCCAACCCCCTCTCGAGCCAGGGCCCCGCATCGACCCGATGCGGGGCCCTGCTCATGGAGTCAAGAAAACCTGAGCCATCGCGAGCGGGTGAACGGTGAGCGTCGCGCCGGCGGCTCCGGCACTCCGGCAGAAACAGCAGCAGCCACGGCATCGGCAAGCTCCACGCAGGTCTGGAATCGATCCGCCGGGTCCTTGGCCAACGCGCGTGCGACCACCGCGTCGAGACCCCGCGGCAGTGATCGCCGACGCCTCGTCACCGCAGGCGGTTCGGCCGACAGATGTGCGGCGGTGATCGCGAGCGGCGTGGCCAACGGGTACGGCGTTCGCCCGGTCAGCAATTCGACCAGCGTCGCCCCCAATGCGTAGACGTCGGTCTGCGCGCTCAGCACTCCCCCGCGAAGCAGTTCCGGTGCCGCGTAGTGGATGGACGCCAGTACAGTTCCGCCGACGACCAGCGGCGTCGAGTCGTCGACCAGACGCGCAATTCCCCAGTCGGACAACAACACTTGCTCGTACCCGTCTACTCGCTCGGTGGAGATGAGGATGTTCGACGGCTTGACGTCGCGGTGCAGGACGCCGTTCGAGTGGGCATAGTCGAGCCCCTTGGCCACCTCGGCGACGATGCGTGCCACGCGGGAGACGTCGAGAGCGATCTGACCGCGAGCGACCAACCGCGCCGCGCTGTACCCGTCGACGTAGTGCATCGACATCCACAACTGACCCTCGAACTCACCGTGTTCGTGCACCGACACGATGTTCGGATGCACCAGCAGCTCGGCCACCGTGGCCTCGGTCCGAAATTTGGTGCGCAGTCGCGGCGAGCGCGAGGCGTCGCGGTCGAGGATCTTCAGAGCTTCGAGCCGATCGTGTCCGCGGCCGAGTACGAGGTACACCTCACTCATGCCGCCGACCCCGAGGCGACGCTGCACCCGGAAGCCGGCGAACTCCGCACCCGGCTGCAGCTGGCCGGGCGTCATGGAATCACCTGCTGCGCAGCCTCACTCACAGCCCACAGGCTCACGAGAGGGACGATCGGACGAGGCCGCAGCATCGACAGAACTGTAGTCCGTTCGGGTGCTCGCGGCGACTCGGCAGACTTTCGACGCGGGCCTGTCTCCCCAGCTCACCGGCTCGGTCACGTTTCGCCGCCCGCGCCGACGTCGTTTATGGTGATTACCGGTACTTGACCAAAACAAGGGAAAAAGAACGGCATACCGATAGTGGTCAGCCGATCACCTCGACTCGAGTTGTAAGGAAGTCAAGTAAGTGAAAGCAGTAAAGGAAGCGTGGGGCGGCCTGCTCAAGCCGGTTTTCGTCCCCGCATCTATCGTCATTTTTGTGATGATCACCTTCTCGGTGATCTATGCCGGCACTGCCGCCGACGCGTTCGACAAGCTCAACAACGCCATCACCAGTGGCGTCGGCTGGTGGTACATCCTGGCCACCACGGGTTTTGTGGTGTTCGCGCTGTACTGCGGCCTCAGTAGGGTCGGCAACATTCGCCTGGGCCGCGACGACGAGAAGCCGGAGTTCGGCGTCCTGTCCTGGTTCGCGATGCTCTTCAGCGCCGGCATGGGTATCGGCCTGGTGTTCTACGGCGTCGCCGAACCTCTCTCGCACTACGTCACGCCACCCGAAGCCGGGGGCATTCCCGGCAGCACCGACCCGGCCGCCCGTCAGGCGATGGAGCTGACCCTGTTCCACTGGGGTCTGCACGCCTGGGCGATCTACGTCGTGGTCGGACTCGGGCTGGCCTACATGACGTACCGCAAAGGACGCCCACTGTCCGTGCGCTGGTTGCTCGAGCCGCTGCTGGGACGCAAGCGCATCGAGGGCGGCATCGGCCATGCGATCGACTCCGTCGCCATCATCGGCACGTTGTTCGGTGTGGCCACCTCGCTCGGATTCGGTGTGCAGCAGATTTCGGCCGGTCTCGAGTACCTGGGTTGGGTCGACACCAACAACTGGGTGACGGTCCTCATCATCGCCGGCGTCACCGGCCTCGCCACGTTCTCTGTCGTATCCGGCGTCTCACGAGGGCTCAAATGGCTCTCGAACATCAACATGGGAATGGCCGCGGCGCTGGCCGTCTTCGTTCTGATCGCTGGACCGAGCCTGTTCCTCATGCAGTCCTGGGTGCAGAACCTCGGCGGCTACGTCCAGGCGTTGCCCGAATTGATGCTGCGCACGTCGCCCTTCTCCGACGATGGCTGGGCCGGTGCCTGGACCATCTTCTACTGGGGCTGGTGGATGAGCTGGGCACCGTTCGTCGGCATGTTCATCGCCCGCATCTCACGCGGCCGTACCATCCGCGAATTCGTGTTCGGAGTGCTGCTGGCACCGACCATCATCGGTTCGCTGTGGTTCACGATCTTCGGTGATGCCGGCATTCTGCGTCAGCGGGACAACGGTGACCTGCTGGTCGACGGTGCCGTCGACACCAACACGAGTCTGTTTCAGCTGCTCGACACGTTGCCGTTGGCTACGATCAGTAGCGTGCTGGCGATCTTCGTCATCGTGTTCTTCTTCGTGACCTCCTCCGATTCCGGCTCGTTGGTCATCGACATCCTCTCCACCGGCGGTGACCTCGAGCCCCCGAAGATCACCCGCGTGTACTGGTCGATTCTCGAAGGCGTGGCAGCAACGGTGCTGCTCCTGATCGGCGGGACAGGATCGTTGACGGCCCTGCAGACGATGTCGATAGCCACGGCAGTACCGTTCTCGATCATCCTTGTGCTCGCATGCATATCGATGCTCAAGGCCTTCCGCTACGACGTCGCCACCACCCCGCGGTACTTGCGCGTCACCGCGACACCCGATGTGGGGCAGGACGAGCCTCAGGCAGCACCGGTGTCACCGGCGGTACGCAAGCGAGTGAGTGCCGGAATTTCGTCGACATTCTCCGGCCTGGCACCGTCTCGAGAAGGGGTGACGCCGCCGCGCACGGACGGCAGCGTCGTGCTGGCGGTGCACGAGGTGCCCACCGAACAACTCGAGATTCACCCCGAGACGGGTGCGGTCGAGTACTCCGGTGACAACGCACCGGTCGATCCCCTGGGCGGCGAAGTGTTCGACACCCAGGAGTTCGCAGATTCGGCCGAAGGCCAGAACGTCAGCAAGAACGCGGACTGAGCACCTTCTCAACCACCGATCGCTGGCCCTCGCGACATTGTTCGCGGGGGTCAGAGGTTTTTCGAAGCCCAGTCGGTCAGTGCTTGCAGGGACGGCAGCAGCGCCGCGCCGGACGGCGTCAGGCTGTACTGCACCGAGAGCGGCGGTCCGTTGTCCACTGTTCGCTGGACCAGGCCGGCCTTGCCGAGCTCACCGAGCCGCTCGGACAGCACCGAATCGCTGATACCACCGACGGCCCGGCGTAGGTCCGCGAATCCCATCGACCCGTTCATCAGGGTGGCCAGCAGAATTCCGTTCCATCGCTTGCCGAGGAAGCCGAACGCTTTGGTCAGGGCTCCGTCGCAGGCACGAGGTTCGTGAGTGGGTTCGTTCGCGGCCATGACCCCACCGTACCGAAGTGCTACTGTCTGCCTTGCCACTTCTGATTCACTAGTGGCCTCAGAAATGAAAGCAGGGCTCATGTTCATCGCAACAGTCGTCGTGTCGGTGCTGCTGGCCGTGGCACTCACGTTCTCCGCCGTCGGAAAGCTGACGCGCAACCCCTCCGTCGTCCCGATGCTCGAACAGGTGGGCGTGCCCGCAGACAAGATTCCGTGGTTGGCCTACGCGGAGATCCTCGGTGCCATCGGCCTGCTCGTCGGCCTGTTCGCATGGCCGATCGGAGTCGCGGCAGCCATCGGCGTCATCGCGTACTTCGTCGGAGCAGTCGTCGCGCACCTGCGCATCAAGGACAAGGAATTCGGTCCGGCGGCAGGCCTGGCCGTGTTCGCCGTCGTCGCCCTGGCCCTACGGGTGCTCAGCGCCTGACCAGTCGTAGTCCATCTGGCCCGCGGTGGCGAGAGCCTGATCGGCACTCGTCCACCGCGCGACCAGATGCAGTGCAAGGTCCAGGCCTGCACTGATACCGGCCGACGTCGCCAGATCACCGTGGTCGATGTATCGAACTCCCTCGTGCACGGCCAGCGCGGGCCAGCGGGTGCGCAACAGGTCGAGGTCCTCCCAGTGTGTGGTGACCGGTCGCGAATCGAGCAGGCCCGCCGCGGCGAGAACGAAGGCACCGGTGCACACCGATGCGACAACTTCTGCGGTGGGTCGAAGTCGCTGCAGCCACTGAAGCACTCGGCCGTCCGCTTCGACCGCGTCGACGACACCGCCGGGAACCAGGACGAGGTCGTAGGTCCGTGGATCGTCGATCGTGGTGTCGACGCCGATTCTCATCCCACCTCGCGCGCGTACCGCTGCGTCGTCGAGCCCGACGAGCGTCACGTCGAAAGGCACCGCGCTACCGGCACGTTGGGCCACCCGATTGGCCACCGAGAACACCTCGAACGGCCCGCAGGCATCGAGCACCTCGACGTCGTCGAACAACAGAATCGCAATACTTCTCATTTTCGCCCTCAGCTGCTCGTGGTCGAAACGATGACGGGCACCATGATCGCTGCCGTCACCGCGGCATTGACGTCCGAGACCGCTTTGCGGACAGCTGCACCCGCCCACTCACCCTCGGCGATCTGTTTGGCCCTCGTCTTCAGCACCTTCTTGTCGGCATCGACGATGACCTTGTGCGTCAGATCGACTGCCGAGATCAGTGAGATCAGAGCAGCCGAGTGCGGTGTGGGCGTCGTGCCGTCGACGAGAGCACTCCGCAGTGCATCCCGCAGCACCTTCTCCCGCGAGGTGTCGCGAGCCGGCCACGTCGTCGTCGGGAAAAGCCCCCAGACCTTGTCCTGCTTCTCGGTGACGAAGCCCTGCGCGACCAGACGCGCAGCCAGTTCCTTCGCCAGATTCTTCTGCGACTTCTCTATCACCTTCTGCGGCTTCATCGGCCGCGACGCCGTTGCCACGAGATCGAACACCCGGCGCAGCAACGGGTCTGCGGGCGGATCTCCCGCGACGACGACGTGGTCCTTCGTGGTCTGCTCACCGGGACCGGTGATGCGGAGCGACCCGCCCAGGGCGAGCTCGACGACCAGCGCACCCGCGAGAACACGGGGCAACTTGGTGGAATCGGCCGATGGCTTGCCCGATTCGTCGTCGAGCAACAACAGCAGCAGGTCCTCCGCAATCAAGGTCATGCTGCGAGATTACCCACAGTGCGCACTCGATTTGCGGTGTTCATCCGAGCGAAATCGACTGTTCAGTCGGCCCCGCCCACTCAGTTGATCAAACTCTGCCAATTCGAGGGCACCCGTTCACGGGGGCCCGGAACCGTCTGATCGAGCGGATGATGTTGCGGCGGAGCAAGTTCGGGCCCGTCGTACATCTGCTCGTCCTCGTAGTTGTAGAACCAGTCCTCACCGGGCTCGTAGCTGCGCACGAATTGGTGCCGAGTGGATTCCGCGTGCTTGCTGGCATGCTGCGACGGAGACGAGTCACAGCACCCGATGTGCCCGCACTGCGCACATCGCCGCAGATGCACCCACCACCCCTGCGTCTGCGTGCACTCCACGCAGCCCGGACCGGACGGCGGGGCTGTCGGATCGATACCGTCGATTGTCATGATGCCTCCTCGATTGCTGGATGAACGGGCAGTCGCACGATGAATCGGGTGTCCCCCGGCTGGGACACCACTCGCAGATCGCCCTGATGTTTCTTCACCACGATCCGCCACGAGATGTCCAGACCGAGCCCCGTGCCCTCACCGACGGCCTTGGTGGTGAAGAACGGCTCGAATATTCGCGACCGAATATCTTCCGGCACACCAGGTCCGGTATCGCACACCTCGATCTGCACCTGATCGTCGTCGAGAAGTGTGCGGACGGTGAGCGTGCCGCGGCCCTCCATGGCCTGCACCGCATTGTCGATCAGATTGGTCCACACCTGATTGAGCTCGGCGGCATACGCGGGAATGGGCGGCACCGACGGGTCGTATTCCTTCACCACGCGGATATCGTCACCGATCTTGCGCCCCAACATGATCAGCGTGCTGTCGAGTAGTTCCCGCACGTCGACGGTCTGGTACGGCGCTCGATCCATCTGCGAATACTGCTTGGCTGCACCGACCAGAGTGGAGATACGAGTGGTCGAATCCGAGATCTCGTTCATCAACAACTCGGTTTCCACCGTGTAGTTGAGCCACCTGATCGCCCCTTCGAGCATGGCCGGATCCCCCACCGTCGCCGACACCCGATCCAGCCACGGCACGTCGAGACCCGCCGAGACGAAAGTGGGGGCCAGATCCCATCCCCCGTCGATTCCGTTGTCGTCGAACCACTCTCCGAGCTCGTCCTCCCTGTCCGACGCCTCCATGGCCGTCAACTTGGGCGCCTTGGCCACCAACTCCACGGCCTCGTTCTGCAGTCCGACCAGATGCGACAAGCTCGAGCGATCGAGAGTCCCGCCGGCAATCATTGCCAATTTCTGCCGCATGTGCGCCACCCGATTTCGCAACGCGGACGTCGCCCGCACCGCGGCCGCGGCCGGATTGTTCAGCTCGTGCGTCAACCCGGCCGACAGAGAACCCAACGCCAACAAGCGTTCTCGTTGCTCGACGACCTGCTTGGTGTTCTGGTTTCCGAAGAACAACCCCTCGAGCAGATGCAGGGCCATCGGGAACCACTCACGCACGATCGAGGCGAAGCAGTCGGCATCGAGGACGAAGAACCGGGACTGCGCGGTCACCCGCATCGAACCCTGATAGGTCTGCGGCACTCGATCACCCAGATATGCCTGCCACGCACCGGCATACACCCCACGCTGCGAGGTGCGATTGACCACCAGGTCTTCCCCGCCCGAGAGCTTCGAGAGCACCACCGAGCCCTCGATCAACACGTAGAAGCACGTCGCTGGGTCGCCTTCCGCGTACACCGGCCCCGGCTCGATCGTTTCGATGCGACCGTCTCGACACAGCTCGGCGAGCTGTGCGTCGGTGAGCTGCTCGAACAAGAACAGCGTCCGCAACTCCTCCGGATCACACAGGGGCGCGTTCACGGATTTGCCAAGTATCTGTGCACCAACATCACGGCCATCGCTCCTTCTCCCACTGCCGAGGCAACCCGCTTGGCCGAGTCCGACCGGACGTCACCGGCCGCGAACACTCCCGGCACGCTCGTCTCGAGGTGGTGCGGCAACCGCGCGGGTGTCCACCCGGCAGGACCGCGGCCGTCGACCACCAGATCGGGGCCCGTCACCACGAATCCATGATCGTCACGCACGAGCACGCCCTCGAGCCAATCGGTGCGCGGTGCCGCGCCGATGAACAGGAACAGGTACTGCGCGTCCACCGTCGTCGTCTCGTCGGTTGCCCTGTTGTGCAGCGTGATCTGCTCCAGGTGCCCGTCGCCGGAGACGCCGACGACCTCGGTGCACGGCCGAACGCTGATCTTCGGGTTCTCTTCGATCTGCTTGATGAGGTAGTACGACATCGATGCCTCGAGGGACGCCGCACGGATCAGGATCGTCACCGACCTCGCGCCTCGCGAAAGATAGACCGCCGCCTGGCCGGCCGAGTTCGCGCCGCCGACGATGAAGACGTCCTGTTCGGCGCAGCGAGCTGCCTCGGTCATCGCCGAGCCGTAGAACACTCCGCGACCGGTGAAGTCGTCGATTCCGGGGGCCTCCAACCGGCGGTAGGCGACGCCGGTGGACAGGATGATCGTCTGGGCACTGATGCTGCGGCCGTCGGCGAACCGCACGGTCCGCGCAGCGCCGTTGGTCTCCAGGGCCACGACGTCCTGCGTGGTGACCACCTCGGCACCGAACTTCAGCGCCTGCCGCCGAGCCCGCTCCGCGAGTTGTGCGCCCGAGACGCCGTCGGGAAAGCCGAGGTAGTTCTCGATGCGTGAACTCTGCCCGGCCTGCCCGCCGGTCGCGGTGCGCTCGATCAACGTGGTGCGCAGGCCCTCGGACGCGCCGTAGAGCGCAGCGCCGAGACCGGCCGGGCCGCCGCCGATGACAACGAGGTCGTAGAACTCTTCCGACGGTGAGACCGTCAGCCCCAGACGGTTGCCGAGTTCGGCATCGGACGGCTCGATCAGCGCGTCACCTTCGGTGGTGATGACCACCGGCAGCCGGTCGTCGGCCACTCCGGCCGCTGCCAACAGCCGCGCACCCTCGGATTCGTCGGACATGTACCAGCGGTACGGCAGTTGATTGCGGGCGAGAAACTCCCTGATCTCCGAGGACCGCGCAGACCAGCGATGGCCGACGATCTTGGTGTCCTCCACGGCCCGATGGTCGTACGCGCACCAGGCTTCGAGCTGAGCGTCGAGGACGGGGTAGAGCTTTTCCTCGGGTGGATCCCACGGCTTGAGCAGGTAGTAGTCGAGATCGATGACGTTGATGGCGTCGATCGCAGCGTCGGTGTCGGCATAGGCGGTGAGCAGGATTCGCCGCGCCGTCGGGAACAGATCCATGGCCTGTTCGAGAAATTCCATGCCGCTCATGTTCGGCATGCGGTAGTCGGCCAACAGAATCGCGACCGGAGTGCCGCGCAACGTCAGCTCCTTGAGCGCATCGAGCGCCCCGGCACCGGATTCCGCGCGCACGATGCGGTACTGCTCGCCGTACCGGCGGCGCAGGTCGCGGGCGACCGAACGCGATACTCCGGGATCGTCGTCGACGCTGAGAATGACCGGTTTCATGACCCTCCAGGACTGGTGCTCGTCAACCTCATGAGCATGCCACCACCGGACCCCCTATGGGAGGTGAGTGACGGCGTCGAGCCTGGGAACAGCAGGGTCAGATTCGGCCGCGCCTGATCAGATCGATCTCCTGCGGGGTGAGCAGCCGCTCGAGCTTCTCGGCCGGCCAGGTACGCGGACTGCCGCTCATCCTGGCGGTCTTCAACAGGGGCAGATCACTGCTGGTACGACGCATTATCGACTGTAATTTCACGGTGGATCACTCCGAACAATTTCTTCGTTGGTCCCGACACTCCGCTTGCTACATCGATCAGTGTCCGCCCGGCGTTAACGCCGGGCTGGGATCTCGTACGGCGTTTCGCGCCGAAAGACCGTTTCTCCCCGCTCTACGTGGGGTAAACATCGGCCCACATCAACTGATCGGGGAACGTTCGTGAACACGTCGGGAAAATCCACGTCGGGACATTCGGGAACAGGTAAATCGGCTACAGGAAAATCACTGGCCAATTCGGTTCAGGACAACGGTGCATTCGAGAAGGCGGCCCGGGCCGGCCACTTCGTCAGCGGAGTGCTGCACATCCTGATCGGGTACATCGCCATCCGATTGGCGTTCGGTCAGGGCGGTAACGCCGACCAGTCCGGAGCACTCGCCGAACTGGCCGAGAAGCCCGGCGGCAAGATCGCACTGTGGGTTGCCGTCGTCGCGTTCGTGGCACTGGCCCTGTGGCGCATCGTCGAGGCCATCGTCGGCAAGAAGTCCGATTCCGACGAGGGCAGCGCGATGGATCGACTCAAGGCGGCAGCGCTGGCCGTCGTCTACATTGCCTTCGCATTCTCCACCTACGGTTTCGCGACCGGATCCGGTAAGTCCAGTGGGCAACAGAACGCCGGCTACTCGGCGCGATTGATGGAATCCGGTGGCGGCAAGCTCGTATTGATCGTCATCGCCCTGATCGTCATCGGCGTCGGCGGATACCACGTCTACAAGGGCGTCTCGAAGAATTTCCTCGACGACCTCGAAGGCAGCCAGAGCGGAGCGGTCGTCAAACTCGGCATCGCCGGATACGCGGCCAAGGGCACGGCGCTCGTGGGGGCCGGAATCCTCGTCGTCGTAGCGGTACTGCAGTCGGACCCGTCGAAGGCCACCGGAATCGACGGTGCCGTCAAGACCCTGGGAGCCCAGCCCTACGGGCAGGTTCTGTTGATCCTCGCCGGCGTGGGAATCGCTCTGTACGGCCTGTATGCATTCGTTCTGGCTCGCTTCGCTCGCATGTGAGCAGGAGTGGAGCTCGCTTCGCTCGCATGTGAGTGAAAGTTCGTAGTGGGCTACGAGGTTCCACTCACATGGTGGCCGAGTGTGGTCACGGCCACATAGGATGCACACGATTGGTGTGACGATCAGTTGCAGCTATTCCTACAACCCGGAGGCCCACGTTGAGCAAGACCCTCGAAGCCACGATCGACATCGATGCCAGTCCGCAGGCCGTGTGGTCGGTCGTCTCGGACCTACAGCGCATGGGCGAGTGGAGTCCGCAGTGCAAGAAGATGAAGGTCTTCGGCGGACCCGTCGGCAAGGGCACCCGAACGCTCAACATCAACCGCAAGGGCCTGCTCGTGTGGCCGACCAGCGCCAAGGTCGTCACCTTCGAGCCGAACAAGGCACTGGCGTTCCGCATCGTCGAGAACAAGACGATCTGGTCGTACACGCTCACTCCGACGGCAACCGGAACCACCGTCGTCGAGAAGCGGGAAGCCCCCAGCGGCACCTCGGCCGTGTCGTCGTTGCTGGTCAAGCGGATCCTCGGCGGGATCGACGAGTTCGATGTCGAGCTGGTCGAAGGCATGAACAGCACGCTCCGACGCATCAAGACCGAAAGCGAAAAGTCGAGCCGAAAATAACTTTTCTCAGGAAGGTTTCAGGTTTGTTACCCCTGGGCATCCATGGTTTCGACAAGCAATCGATACACACGGAAAGTGGGGGCAACACATGTTGGGTCTCGGAATCATCGGCTGGATCATCATCGGCGGTCTCGCCGGCTGGATCGGCAGCAAGATCATGAAGACCGATGCTCAGATGGGCATCATCCTGAACATCGTCGTCGGCATCATCGGCGGCCTCATCGGTGGATACCTGCTCAAGGTCTTCGGCGTCGACGTCGAAGGTGGCGGCCTGATCTTCAGCTTCATCACCTGCATCCTCGGTGCATGCATCCTGCTGTTCCTGGTCAAGCTCGTGACCGGTCGCAGCCGCGTCTGATTTCACTCGCACTTCCCGACTGCCGGGGCCGCTCACGTACTCTGTGAGGGCCCCGGCAGTCGTTTTGTTCGCCGTCCGATCAGCTCCCGGCGTCCAATCCCTGCCCGCATCCGAGCTCGCCCGACAGTAAGAGGAGACCGTGGCACGCCGTCCCGCCCCGATTGATCAACCACCCCGCACGGGAGTGGCTCACATCGTCGACCTGGTTCGCGAAACGGTTCCACCGCTGCACCCCGCCGGACTGCCCTTCGTCGGTGGTCCCCTGGCCGTCGCAGTGCTCGGCCGTCGGTCGAAGTGGGTCCGCAATGCCGGGCTCGTCGCCGCCGGAGCCTGCGCCACCTTCTTCCGCCACCCGTCGCGCGTGCCGCCGAACCGCCCCGGCGTCGTCGTCGCTCCCGCCGACGGTTTGGTCACCCTCGTCGACACCGCGATCCCGCCCGCCGAGCTCGATCTCGGTGCACAGCCCGTGCCGCGAGTGAGCATCTTCCTGTCCGTTCTGGACGTGCACGTGCAGCGTGTTCCCGTCGGCGGACGCGTGGTCGAGGTCGTGCATCGCCGCGGCCAGTTCAAGTCCGCAGACCTGGCCGAAGCCAGTGAGGTCAACGAGCGCAACAGCATGCACATCGAGACCGAATCCGGTCACCACGTCGGCGTGGTGCAGATCGCCGGTCTCATCGCTCGACGCATCGTCAACAACGCGAAGGTCGGAGACGTGCTCTCCATCGGCGACACGTACGGCCTGATCCGATTCGGCTCCCGCGTCGACACCTACTTCCCGGCCGGGACGACGCTCCTCGTCGAACGCGGCCAACGAGCGGTCGGTGCCGAGACGGTACTCGCCGAGCTCCCCCAGTAGAAACGACATGATCACCAGACGCGCCAAGCCGCCTGCTGCTATCCGTCTGCTTCCGTCGGTCGTCACCATTCTCGCGTTGTGCTCCGGGCTGTCGGCGGTCAAGTTCGCTCTCGACGGTCAACTCGGAACCGCACTCGCGATGATCGGTGCCGCTGCGATACTCGATGCACTGGACGGCCGCATCGCTCGTCTGCTCGACGCCACCAGCAAGATCGGTGCCGAGCTGGATTCTCTGTCCGATGCAATCTCGTTCGGCGTCGCGCCCGCCCTGGTGCTCTACGTGACTCTGCTCGAGGGCAGTAGTGGCGGTTGGATCGTCGCACTGGTGTACGCCGTGAGCATCGTGCTCCGCCTCGCCCGGTTCAACACCCTGCTCGACGAGGACGACACCCCGGCGTACGCCCGCGAGTTCTTCACCGGGGTCCCCGCACCCGCAGGTGCACTCATCGCGCTCGCCCCGATCGCTGCATTCGAGGAATTCGGCGACGGCTGGTGGGCCTCGTTCTACGTCGTCGCCGGCTGGTCGATCCTCACCGCTGGTCTGATCGTCAGCACCATCCCCACTCTCGCGCTCAAGACGGTCTCGGTGCCACCGCGCCTGGCCGCCGGTTTGCTGGTGTTGGTCGCGCTGCTCGCTGCCGCGCTCATCACCTTCCCGCTGGTCCTGCTGATGGGATTGGTGTTCGCCTACCTCGTGCACATTCCGTTCGCGGTGCGCTCGCAGCGCTGGACGGCTGCACGCCCGTACACGTGGGATGCGAAGCCGGCCGAGCGTCGCGCGGAACGCCGCGCCATTCGACGGTCGCCCGGCAACGCGCGCCGGTCGCAGGCGCGTCTGGGACTTCGCCGACCGCGCAGCTGACGACCCCATTAGGTTGGACGTGTGACCGAATCCCGAACCCCCGAGCTCGTTCTCACCACCCGATTGAACACCTCGGCCGCCGACGCCAGGCGAGGCGTCGTCCGACTCCATCCCGAGGTCTTGGCGGCGCTCGGTCTGCGGGAATGGGATGCCGTCTCGCTCATCGGTTCTCGGCGTACGGCTGCGGTGGTTGCCGAGGCTCCCAGCGGAATCCCGCAGGGTACCGCGCTGCTCGACGACGTCACGCTCTCCAATGCCGGACTACGCGAAAATGCTTCTGTGGCAGTCGCTCCCGTGACGGTCTACGGGGCGAGAACCGTCACGGTCACCGGATCGGCCCTGGCCACCGGTTCCATTTCCGACGCCACCCTGCGCCAAGCGCTACTCGGCAAGGTCCTCACCGTGGGCGACACCGTGTCGCTCCTCCCCCGCGATCTGGGGCCCGGCACATCGACGTCGACGGCCACGCAGGCACTGTCGCGAACATTCGGGGTGGCGTGGACGACCGAACTGTTGACGGTCTCGGCCGTCGAACCCTCCGGCGGTCCCGTGAGCGTGCAACCCAATTCTGCGGTGAGCTGGGGACGCGGCACGGTCGCCTCGGGATCACCCGAATCGGCCTCGGCCACATCGGTTCCGACGCCCGGAGCTGCGGCCCCGCCACGCGTCAGCGCAGCCGACCTGGTGGGCGTGAGCACTGCACAGGCCAAACTCACCGAGTGGCTACGACTGGCGCTCGACGAGTCGGAACTGCTCGCCACCCTCGGCGCATCTCCGCATCTGGGCGTGCTGATCACCGGCCCGGGCGGAGTGGGCAAGACGACGTTGGCTCGGGCCGTCATCGGCGAACGGCGAAGCGTCGTGCTGGACGGGCCGTCGATCGGCGCATTGGAGGCGTCGGCTCGCGTCGAACGCGTCACTGCCGCGGTGGACGAACTGACCGGCTCGGGGGTGCTGCTGATCACCGATGTCGACGCGTTGCTGCCGTCCGATCCGGAGCCTGCGTCGACGTTCGTCCTCGATGTGCTGCGCCGTGCCGTCGACACTCCCGGCTTCGCACTGATCGTGACGACGGCACATCCCGAGGCCACCGACGCCAGAGTGCGTGGGCAGGATCTGTGCGATCGCGAACTGACGCTCACTCTCCCCGATGCCGCCGGTCGCAGAGCGTTACTGGAGCATCTACTGAAGAAGGTCCCTCAGGATGATGTCGATCTTGGCGAAATAGCCTCACGGGCACCGGGTTTCGTTGTCGCCGATCTCGCTGCCCTGGTGCGCGAAGCGGCGCTACGAGCGGCTGCGCGAGCATCGAACGATGCGACGGCAGCCTCACTGATGCACGACGACCTGATCGGCGCGTTGCAGGTGATTCGACCGTTGTCACGCTCGGGCGCCGAGGAATTGGCGATCGGCAGCCTCTCCCTCGAGGACGTGGGAGACATGGTCGAGACCAAGCAGGCCCTGACCGAGGCCGTCCTGTGGCCGCTGCGTCATCCGGATTCGTTCGCGCGCTTGGGCATCGAGCCACCGCGCGGAGTTCTACTGTACGGCCCACCCGGATGCGGCAAGACGTTTCTGGTGCGCGCCCTGGCCAGTTCGGGCCAGCTCAGCGTCCATTCGGTCAAGGGCGCGGAACTGATGGACAAATGGGTCGGGTCCTCGGAAAAGGCTGTGCGCGAACTGTTTCAGCGCGCCCGCGACTCCGCCCCCTCGCTCATCTTTCTCGACGAAGTAGACGCCCTCGTACCGCGTCGCGGGCAGAGTTCGGATTCCGGTGTCGGCGACCGAGTGGTCGCGGCACTGCTGACCGAGCTCGACGGCGTCGAACCACTGCGCGACGTCGTCGTTCTCGGCGCAACGAACCGGCCCGATCTGATCGATCCCGCTCTACTGCGGCCCGGCAGGCTCGAGCGCCTGGTCTTCGTCCCGCCGCCGGATGCCGATGCGCGAGTGGACATCCTGAAGGCGTCGGGCAAGTCGATCCCGCTCGCCGAGGATGTCGATCTCGAATCCCTCGCACGCGATCTCGACGGCTACTCCGCCGCGGACTGCGCGGCCCTGCTGCGCGAGGCCGCACTGACGGCGATGCGTCGGTCGATGGACGCAGCAGACGTCACCGCCGAGGATGTCGCCACCGCTCGGGCCACGGTCAAGCCGTCACTCGATCCCGAGCAGGTGGCGCATCTGCGGGCTTACGGGTCGTGAGCGGAAACTCGTAGCAGGCTACGAAGTTTCACTCACATGCGGCGCAGCCGCTCTCACTTCCAGCGGGCCAGAACTTCTTCGGCGCGCTTGGCGAGCACCATCTGGAAGATCGGGCCGAAGCTGATGCGACCGACGCCGAGGGAAGCGAAATGCGACAGGTCGCCCTCGGCAGGGTTGGCGATAGCGTTGATGGGCAGCGGGAGTTCCTCGGCGAGACGCTTGTAGTCGGCGTCGTTGTGGAAGCCGACGGGGTAGAGCGAGTCGGCACCGGCAGCGGCGGCCAGTTTCAGGCGTGCGATGGCGCGGTCGACGCGATCGTTCTCGTCACCGATCTGCTTGACGAACAGGTCGGTGCGAGCGTTGATGACGACGTGGACGTCGGTGGCGTCGGATGCCGTGCGGAGGGCTCCGACGAAGTCGGCGTGTTCCTGTGCTTCACGAAGTCGGCCGCCCTCGCTGTGGACGGTGTCCTCGATGTTGAGGCCGACGGCTCCGGCGGAGATCAGTCCCTCGATCAGGCGCTTGGGGTCCTCGCCGTAGCCGGATTCGATGTCGACCGAGAGCGGTGCGTCCACGGCGGCGGAGATCTGGGAGATGCGGGTGAGCAGTTCGTCGAAGGTGATGCCCTCGTTGTCCGGCTTGCCGATCGAGTCGGAGACGGGGTGGCTGCCGACGGTCAGTGCAGTGAAGCCGGCGGACACGGCGAGGTTGGCGGACCAGGCGTCCCATACGGTCGGCAGGACGACCGGGTTGCCCGGCTGGTGCAGCTCGAGCAGGGTGGTGGCCTTCTGGGACAGGTCGGTCATGGAGACTCCTTCGCGGCGGTTGTGGAGAACGTACGTTCTCCCACATCCAACATACGCGCTTCAGTCGATCAAATCGAGGGCCTTCATTCGGTCGAACACCATCAACGACCCCGGGGCGACATCGGGCATGGCGGCGTACTCGTCGCGAGTGAAGTACCGAATCTCGGCGATCTCGCTGGTCGGCGTCGGCTCGTCGGCAAGATCGGCGAGAAAACACGTGATCTCGAGCGGGGTGCCCATCGGATGGCCCCAGGCCTGGCACTCGAACACTCCGAGCAGCCGAACGTCGATGACCGCGGCGTCGAGTTCTTCCCTGATCTCGCGGTGCAGCGCCTGCTCGGGCGACTCGCCGGGATCGATCTTGCCGCCGGCCATGTAGAAGGCAGATTTGCCCGTCGACCGCGTCTGAAGCATGCGGCGGTGGCGAACGTAGGCAAGACCGGCGGTGCGAATGGGTCTCGGTTCACTCATCGACGATCGACTCTCTCTATCGGAAACGTCCGGTTTGTACCGCATGGCACGCCGTCGACCACGCAAAGTAGGATGGAAACCGACAAACGTGCCCGCCACCGTTAGGTGGTCGGTCCGCTATTTCTCAAAGACCGAGTCTTCGGAGACCCAGGTCGATTTCACACACAATTTCACGACCCTACTCATCGCCGCCCTACGACCACCGCCCCGGCCCGAAAGCCGAGGCGACCGAGACGACGGAGTGATTTTTGCTCGCTATTCTTCTTGCGCACGCCGCCGCCGCGCTGCTCGCGCCGCTTCTCGTCCGGTGGTGGGGACGTACTGCATTCTTCCCTTTGGCCCTGGTGCCACTGCTCAGCCTGATCTGGGTGTTCGGCAACTGGAACACCGACCAGAAGCTGCACATCGAATGGGTTCCCGGCCTGTCGATGGACATCGACATGCGCTTCGATTCGCTCGCCGCCATCATGTCGTTGCTCGTTCTGGGCATCGGTTCGCTGATCCTGCTGTACTGCGCCCGCTACTTCGAGGACGACGAGCCCAGGCTGGGCCTGTTCGCCGCCGAGATGGTCGCGTTTTCCGGAGCCATGTTCGGCCTGATCACCAGCGACAACATGCTCGTGCTCTACATCTTCTGGGAAATCACGACGGTGTTGTCGTTCCTGCTGGTCGGCCACTATGCAGAACGCGCGTCGAGTCGGCGCGCCGCGACGCAGGCTCTGCTCGTCACCACCGCAGGTGGTCTGGCGATGCTGGTGGGCATCATCGTCCTCGGCCAGGCCGCTGGGTCGTACAACCTGTCCGACGTCGTCGCGAACGCCCCGGGCGGCTGGCTGCCCGGAGTGGCGATCGTGTTGATCCTCATCGGCGCACTGAGCAAATCGGCCATCGTGCCGATGCACTTCTGGCTGCCCGGTGCCATGGCCGCGCCGACGCCGGTCAGTGGTTACCTGCACGCCGCCGCGATGGTCAAGGCCGGTATCTACCTGGTCGCGCGCCTCGCTCCGGGTTTCGCGGACTCCGGTCCGTGGCGCGCCACGGTCATCAGCCTCGGCTTGCTCTCGATGATTCTGGCCGGGTGGCGAGCACTGCGTGCATTCGACCTGAAACTGATTCTGGCGTTCGGCACGGTCAGCCAGCTGGGCTTCCTGATGGTCCTGGTCGGCATCGGATCCGAGAAGGCCATGTTGGCCGGTCTGACGATGGTGATCGCGCACGCGATGTTCAAGGCCACGCTGTTCATGGTGGTCGGCATCATCGACCACACCACCGGCACCCGAGACATTCGTAAGCTCGCCCACCTGGGCAAGAAGGCCCCGTGGCTCGCCGCCATTGCAGCGCTCGCGGCGGCGAGCATGGCCGGACTACCACCGATGATCGGCTTCGTCGGCAAGGAAACAGCCCTGTCGGCCGTGATCAGCACGCCGACGCTCGACCCCACGGTCGCGGCTGTCGTCGTCGCGGGCCTGGTGATCGGCTCGATTCTGACGGTCACCTACAGCATTCGGTTCGTCTGGGGCGCGTTCGCCCGCAAACAGCTCAAGCGTCCGAGCCCGTCCGTCAGGGCCATGCATGCACCCTCCGCATTGTTCCTCGCCGCGCCCGCGTTCCTCGCCGTTCTGGGTCTGATCGCCGGATTCACGTCCTCGGTCGTCGACCACATCGTCAGTCCCTACGCCCGAACCCTGCCGTCGTACGGGCAGGAGCCTTACCACCTGGCGTTGTGGCACGGGTTCAACCTGCCGCTGGCGCTGACCGTCGTCGTCGTCACCGGCGGCGTCGGGCTGTTCATCGCACACCGGGTGGTCAACCGACTCAAATTCGAGCATCCGCCGCTCGGTAACGCAGACCGCATCTACGACAACGTGCTCAAGTCCATGGACACCCTGTCCATTCGCTTGACCGGCACCACGCAGCGTGGTTCGCTCCCCCTCACTCAGGGCACGATCCTGCTGACGCTGGTGCTGCTGCCGATCATCGTGTTGATCGTCGGCCAAGAACCCGGCCTGGATTACACGCTGTGGAACACCCCGCTGCAGCTGGTCATCGGAGTGATCATGATCGCGGGTGGCCTCGGCGCGACAGTGATGCGCAACCGTCTGGCCAGTGTCATTTTGGTCGGACTCACCGGGTACGGCTGCGGCGTCATCTTCGCCATCCATGGCGCTCCCGACCTCGCCCTGACTCAGTTCCTCGTCGAGACTCTGACCCTCGTGGTGTTCGTCCTGGTACTGCGCAAACTGCCCGCCGAGGTCGACGACCGGGGCTCGGCTGGTTCGCGTGGCCCCCGCGCCGCACTCGCCGTTGCCGTCGGAGCGACCGTCAGCGTGCTCGGCGCGTTCGCGATGAACGCCCGCAGTGCCGCGCCGGTCTCACTGCAGTTCCCCGAGGCCGCGTACGAGCTCGGCGACGGCAAGAACATCGTCAACGTGATCCTCGTCGACATCCGCGCCTGGGACACACTCGGCGAAATCTGCGTACTCCTCGTCGCCGCGACGGGCGTGGCCAGCCTGGTGTTCCGCAACCGGCGGTTCGGCAGCGCTCCGCGGGTGTCCGACGCCCCCGCCTCGTCGTCGGACACGAACGACGCGGCGGAGACGACGTGGCTGCTCGGCGGCGATCTGATCGATCCGCGGCATCGTTCGTTGATTCTCGAGGTCACGACGCGGTTGATCTTCCCGACGATCATGGTGCTGTCGATCTACTTCTTCTTCTCCGGGCACAACGCCCCCGGCGGCGGTTTCGCCGGTGGACTGACGGCGGGCTTGGCGCTGGTGCTGCGGTATCTCGCCGGCGGCCGGTACGAGCTCGGTGAGGCCGTTCCGATCGACGCAGGCAAGATCCTGGGTCTCGGGTTGATCTTCGCGGCCGGGACCGCGGTGGCGTCGATGTTCCTCGGCGCTCCGGCGCTGTCGTCGGCGACGTTGGAAGTGACACTTCCTCTCCTCGGTGACATCAAGCTCGTCACCGCATTGTTCTTCGACCTCGGTGTGTATCTCATCGTGGTCGGGTTGGTACTCGACGTGCTCCGCAGTCTCGGCGCGCGTCTCGACGCACAGGTGGAAATGCAGAGCCAAGGCCGAGTGAGTGCCCCATGACCGCAGATGTCGGAATGCTCGTCATCGTCGGCGTTCTCGTCGCATCGGGTGTGTACCTGCTGCTCGAACGCAGCATCACCAAGATGCTGCTCGGTCTGCTGCTGTTCGGCAACGGAGTCAATCTGTTGCTGCTCACCGTCGGTGGCCCGGCAGGTACGCCGCCCATCGTCGGCCGGGACAACTCTCTGCACCAGAACATGGCCGATCCGTTGGCTCAGGCCATGATCCTGACGGCGATCGTCATCACCATGGGTATCGCTGCCTTCGTGCTCGCGCTGGCGTATCGATCGTTCACGCTCAACACGAAGGACGACCTGGAGAACGACCCCGAGGACACCAAGGTCTCCCAGCGCCGTTCGATGGCCGAAGCACCGGACCGCGACCGTTCCGACGACCCGGTCACCGGTGAGCCGAGCTTCGGGGGCGACGCCTTCGACTCGAAGGGCAATCCGATTCCACTCGAGCAGATCAGGAACCTCGAAGATCTCGAGTGCTACGAGGATCTGCACGACGGCGACTTCGACAACGACGACGACAACCCCCAGCTGCGCGGTCTCGACGGCCTCGACACGGCCGAGAAAGACGACAGCCGACCTGAGCACCCCAGCACTGACCACTCCAGCGCTGACGACTCCAGCACCGACGACACGAAGGGAGACGACAAGTGACGATCTCCCCGGGCGTGATCGATGCCCTGACCCCGCTGCCCGTGCTCATCCCGATGCTCGCCGCGGCGCTGACGCTGGTGCTCGGACGTCGGCCCCGCGCGCAGCGTTTCATCACTCTCGCCGCGCTGACCGCGGTGGTCGCGATCTCGTCGATGATGCTCTATCTCGCCGACCGCGACGGGACCAGCGCACTGCAGGTCGGTGGCTGGGATTCACCACTGGGCATTTCGCTGGTGGTGGACCGGCTGTCGGCGATGATGCTCGTCGTCTCGTCGATCGTGCTGCTGGCCGTCATGGTGTACTCGATCGGACAGGGTATTCGCGACGGCAGCGAGAATCAGCCGGTATCGATCTTCCTGCCCACCTATCTGGCCTTGACCGCAGGCGTCTGCAACGCGTTTCTCGCCGGCGACCTGTTCAATCTGTTCGTCGGCTTCGAGGTACTGCTCGCCGCCTCGTTCGTGTTGCTGACGCTCGGTGCGAGTGCCGACCGGGTTCGCGCCGGTGTGTCCTACGTGATGGTCTCGATGGTCTCCTCGCTGATCTTCCTGATCGGCATCGCACTGGTCTACGGTGCCACCGGAACACTGAACCTGGCGCACATCGCCGTGCGGATGGACGACATCCCGTCCGGCACCCGCACCGCCATCTTCGCGGTGTTGCTGGTCGCGTTCGGCATCAAGGCCGCGGTGTTCCCGTTGTCCACGTGGCTACCCGACTCGTACCCCACGGCCCCGGCTCCGGTCACCGCGGTGTTCGCCGGCTTGCTGACGAAGGTCGGTGTGTACGCGATCATTCGCGCACACACGCTGCTGTTCCCGGACGGCTCACTCGACAACGTTCTGATGGTCTGCGGCCTGCTGACGATGCTCGTCGGCATCCTCGGCTCCATCGCACAGAGCGACATCAAACGACTGCTCTCGTTCACCCTCGTCAGCCACATCGGTTACATGATCTTCGGTGTCGCGCTGTCGACTCAATCGGGATTGTCCGGCTCGATCTATTACGTTGCGCACCACATTCTGGTGCAGACGACGCTGTTCCTCGTCGTCGGCCTGATCGAGCGCCAGGCCGGTTCGTCGTCCCTGCGACGGCTCGGCGGCTTGGCCGCGGCCAGCCCGGTGTTGGCCATTGTCTTCCTGGTGCCGGCCCTCAATCTCGGTGGTATTCCACCGTTCTCGGGGTTCATCGGCAAGGTCGCCCTGCTGCAGGCCGGCAGCGACCAGGGCAGCGTACTGGCCTGGTTGCTCGTGGCCGGCGGCACCGTCACCAGCCTGCTGACGCTGTACGTGGTTGCTCGTGTCTGGACCAAGGCGTTCTGGCGAGCCCGCGCGGACGCCCCCGAAGGCGATCTCGCGGACAACAGCCCCTCTGCGCTGCTCGACGATTCCTCGGACATCCAGTTCGGTGACCGCGAGGATGTGGGCCGCATGCCCGCCTTCATGTTGATCCCGACGATCGGCCTCGTCGTCGTCGGTTTGGCGATGACGGTGTTCGCCGGGCGCATCATCGACATCAGCGATCGGGCGGCGGCGGATCTGCGGGATCGCTCGGTGTACATCGACGCGGTGCGTGGAGCCGAATTCGTCGGCGATCAGGCCTACGAACAGGCACGCGCAGACGAGGAGGGCACCCGATGAAGATGAACCGTTCCTTCCTGCTGCGAATCTGGACTCTGGCATGGCTGACGGCTATCTGGGTTCTGTTGTGGGGCAACGTCTCTGCTGCCAATATCCTCGGTGGCCTCGCGGTCGGCCTGCTCATCATGGTGCTGTTGCCGTTGCCGCGGGTGCCGGTCGAGGGCCGCATCCACGTGTTCTCGCTCGTCAAGCTTGCAGTCGTATTCCTTTATTACGCAGCCGAATCCAGCGTCAGTGTGGCGTGGTTGGCGATCCGCCCGAAGGCACCGCCGGTCACCGGTGTGCTGCGCTGCCGCATCGCCATCAAGTCCGATCTGGTGCTCACCCTTTTCGTCGACGCGATGAATCTCGTTCCGGGAACGATGGTCCTCGAGATCGATCGCACCCGACGCCTGCTGTACGTGCACGTGCTGGACATGGGGACGCAGAAGGCCGTGGACGGCTTCTACGCTTACGTCCGGAACCTGGAGAAGCTGTTCGTCGCGGCCTTCGAGCGTGACTCCGACTGGAAGCCGAGCCCCCTGCATTACCAGGAGTACGAGCAATATCACGGGGTTCTCGGCGACGATCCCGAATCGGGCGACCTCGATACCCCGCGCGACGACAAGATGACCGACGACAACAGGAAGGGGGACTGGTCGTGACCGTCGTATTGGCGATCGCAGGCGCGCTGCTGCTCGCCGCCGCGATCCTCACCGCATTCCGGCTGCTCGACGGCCCGAGCACCTTGGACCGGTTGGTCGCGATGGACACCATCCTCGCCGTGTCGATGTGTGGGCTCGGTGTGTGGGCCGTCTACAGCCGCGACACCACGCTGGTGCCTGCCATCGTTGCGCTGTCCCTGGTCAGCTTCGTCGGGTCGGTCAGCATCGCGCGATTCAGAGTGAGGGACGAATGAGCACGGTAGCCCAGGTCATTGCCTCGATCTTCATCCTGATGGGAGCTCTGCTGGCTTTCACGGCCGCCGTCGGCATCGTGCGCTTTCCCGACACCCTCTCGCGTATGCACGCGGCCACCAAGCCGCAGGTGGTCGGCTTGATCATGGTGTTGGTCGGCGCGATCATCAGCCTGCGCGGCAATGTCGATATCTGGATGCTGGTGCTGGTCGGCATCTTCACGCTCGTCACCGCTCCGGTGATCGCGCACACCGTGGGACGCGTCGCCTACCGGGAACAGCGCGGGCGCGACGGCCTGCTCATCGTCAACGAGATGGAACCGAACGAACCCGATCAGTGAAGCGCGAGCGATCGGCGAAGAACGCGGTATGGAATCCGAACGCCATGCCGATCAGAATTCCGAGCACGAGCGGACCGAACACCAGTGGGTTCGCGGCGAACTCCTCGGCGAGGTAGCGGTAGCTCAACAGTAGTACGGCCATCGCGACGCAACCGTAGGTCACCAGCGTGATCCGGTCGCGGTCCCATCCCCGTTCCGGGTCGCGCAGCAACGATTCGATGGTGAGGCACAGTATCGCGCCCGCGACCAGGTCGACGCCGTAGTGGTAACCGAATCCGAGCGTCGCGGCCAGTGTTCCCACCAGCCACAGTGTGCCGCCGGTGCGCAGCCACCAGGGACCGCGTCGGGAATGGATGAAGATGCTCAGTGCCCACGCGGTGTGCAGGCTGGGCATGCAGTTGCGCGGCGTCTGCAAGTCGAACGGGATCTCGCCGAGGGTGCCCGAGAGCGGAACCGACTGCGTCGGCCACGACTCGAACGCGAACATCGGGCCCACCACCGGAAACAGCAGGTAGAACACCGGTCCGACGAGTCCGATCAGCAGGAACGTGCGGAACAGGAAGTGTTTCGGCCACGCCGAGCCCGCGGCGACCCCACGCAGTTGGTACAGCGCAACGATGATCGCCGCGACGGGGAGCTGAATGTAGATCCAGTGCAGCGTTCCCTCGGCGACCGGGCCGAGTCGGTCCAGAATGCTGCCGAGCACCCAGGACGGATTTCCCAGCGCATGATCGGCGGCGTATGCGTATTCGTCGAGAACGTAGGGCCGGACCAAGGTCGTGATGTGCAACCAGGCATCACCCGCCTTGGTCGCGAGCAACAACAGTGCGCCGAGGGCGACGCCGCGCATCGCCCGAGTGTCATGCCGCCGGACGACATGGAACGCGAGCGCGACCAGCACCAGCGACGGCCCGTTCCCGACGGTCGGCGGCACATCGAACAGATACCGACCGCCCAGTACAACGGCGTCGAGCGCAGCAGCGACGGCCAGTACGCGCAGGCGGGTGGAGTTGTTCAGACCTACCGTGGCCAGGACCAGCGCCGCCCACGGCAGCGACATCGACTTCGGTGTTCCGAACATGTCGTTCCACATGCTCGGCAGCGGGCCGGGGAAGTTCCATTTCCACGCGACGACCTGCAAAGTCACCAGGAACGCTGCCACGAGGACGGCACCGACGATCAGAGGACGAACAGAGTCCTCACGTGTCGCATCGACCTCGACGCTCTCGACGTCCCCCTGCAGCACGCCGTTGATCGTAAACGCTGAGTGAACACAAAATTAAATACAGAGGGTCACGATTGGAGATCGGTGACCAACGACTCCACGACGGCACGCAGATCGCCGCCGGATTTCGCGGCCACGGCACGCTGGCGTTGATACGAGGCCCCGAGGCGGGGAATGTCGGCCACCGCGGCAAGCTCGTCGACGCAATTCAACCGGACCGCCGTCGGCGTCAATTTCTCCAGCAGGTCGTGCAGATCGTCGGTGACCAGCCGCTCGTTGCTGTCGGCGTCGAGAATGATCTCGGCGTCGAGGCCGTACCGGGCAGCTCGCCACTTGTTCTCCTGGACGTGCCACGGCGGGATCGTCGGCAGGGTCTCGCCCGCTTCGAGTCGTTCGTCGAGATGCACGATCAGGCAGTGCGTCAACGCGACGAGGGCCGCGAGTTCACGCTTGGTCGATGCGCCGTCGCACACCCGGACCTCGATGGTTCCCCACTTCGGCGCCGGGCGGATATCCCAGTGCATCCCCCCGAGTTGCTCGATGACGCCGGTCTTGAGCTGATCACGAACGAAACCCTCGAACTGCGACCAGTCGTCGAACTGAAACGGCAGACCGGCCGTCGGCAACTGCTGAAACATCAGTGCTCGGTTGCTGGCGTATCCGGTGTCGTTGCCCGCCCAGATCGGCGACGACGCCGACAGCGCCAACAGATGCGGGTACTGCAGAAGCAACGAGTTGAGGATGGGAAAGACCTTGTCGGGAGAGGACACCCCGACGTGGACGTGCACGCCCCAGATGAGCATCTGTCGACCCCACCACTGGGTACGCGCGATGAGCTCGTCGTAGCTCGGGGAGCTGGTCAGTTGCTGCGTCGACCATTCCGCGAACGGGTGCGTCCCGGCCGAGAACAGATCGATCCCCAGAGGATCCGCGGCTCGGCGCACCAGGTCCAACGAGCCGCCGAGGTCCTCCATGGCCTCCCCGACGTTCTCGCACACTCCGGTGACGAGTTCGACGGTGTTGCGCAGCAGTTCCTTCGTCACCCGAGAGGTGTCTCCGGCGAGGTCACGAACGCCGTCCATGACTGCCTCGGCGGAGTTGACGAGATCCCGCGTGCTCTTGTCGACCAGCGCGATTTCCCACTCCACGCCGAGCGTGGGTCGCGGAGAACTCGCGAAGTCGATCCGGGGAGCGTTCAAACTACTTCAGTACCGCGCACGCCGCCCGAGCACCGGCATCACCGGTCATCAGGGTCGCCATGTCGGGTACCGCAGCACCGTCGGGCAACGTGTACCGCGGCGGGATGTTGGCGAAGTTGTCGGCACCCTCGTGCACGATGACCGACGTTCCGGCACCACCGGCGCGCAGGTCGTCCAGCGTGATCGCATCGGTGGTGGTGACCAGGCGGCCCGTGCCGTCCTCGCCCACCTGGATCGACGACAGGTCGCCGCTGGAGGGGTGTTCGGTGCGTCCGTCGACCTGCAGGTGACCACCCGCAGAGAGGAAGTTGCCCGGCTCGCCGCCGGTCGGCGCTACGGAGTTGGGCTCGCAGGCACCGACGGTGTGGACGTGGAAGCCGTGGAAGCCCGGCGTCATGTTCTCGACCTCGGCCGTGACGGTGAGCTTCTCGCCCTCCGACGCGAACGACACGGTGCCCACCTCGGCACCGGACGCGTTGCGGAGCACGCCTTCGATCATGTTCTCGGAGCTGCCTTCCGAGCCACTCTCTGCCCGACCGTCACCGGCGACTGCGGCCGCGGACGGGTCTGCTTCACCGGTCCACACCGGCGGCACCGTGCCGGGTGTGTCGGACGCGACCTCGCCGTTGCTGCAGGCAGAGAGCCCGAGAGCGGCGATCGCGAGGACCGGGGCCACGTAACGCAAAGAGCGGGTCGCAGCAGTGCGTCGCTTGAACAGGTCCATCGAAGAGTGCTCCTCTTTCGGGCAGGGTGAAGGGCTTGCAAAATCATAACGTGCCGACCGATTCGGCCGAACCGGACAGGTTGTCATGCCGGCGAGTTACTGCGTCACGATGACGACGACACCCGCGGTGGATTCGAGTGAACTGGGCTTGGGCTCGGCCGGAATGCCGAGTTGGGTGGCGATCGTCTGCGCTGCCTGCTGCTCACCGGTGTCTGTGCCGTAGTACACCGCGGTCTGGGCGAACTGGGCTTCGCTGAAGTTGCCGGTCTCGGCGACCGTCCAGCCCTCGGCGGTGAGTGTGCTCGCAGTTCCGGCGGCGAGCCCGGAGACGTTGGAGTTGTTGAGCACGCGCACCTCGACGTCGGCGGCGGCGCGAGAGGTGGTTGCTGCGGCGGACGTGGTCGACGACGCGGCAGGAGCCTGCGCGGCGGGAGCTTGAGTACCGGGAGCTTGGGCCACCGGAGCAGCTGCCGTCGTCGTCGCGGCAGCGGGCGGTTCTGCTGCCGCATCCTCGGAATCGGAGCCGGTCAGAGACAGGGCACCGATCGCTGCGAACAGGATCGCGAGCGAGATCAGCACCATGGCCAGGGCACGGAGGGGTGGCCCGGTCTGTTCCGGGTTGGGGCTGCTCACGTACTCGACCCTAGCCGACCGTCGACCGAGACCTTTTGGACGGAGCCCGGCACCGCTCGGCGGAAGCTCGGACGCCGAAGCTCAGACGTCGAAACCCAGCCGACGTGCAGCACGGGCCTTCTGCCTGCTCGCACGCAAGCGGCGCAGTCGCTTGACCAGCATCGGGTCTGCAGCAAGGGCTTCGGGACGATCCACCAACGCGTTGAGGATCTGGTAGTAGCGGGTTGCCGACATGGAGAAGAGTTCCTTGATCGCCTCTTCCTTGGCCCCGGCGTACTTCCACCACTGGCGCTCGAAGGACAGGATGTCGTGCTCTCGTCGGCTCAAGCCGTCCGCACCGACTTCGTTCGGATCCTGAGAGCCGTCCGATCCCGGTTGCTGAGACTGGTTCGAGTCACGCGCTGCTGCGCCGTCCATCCCACTCCTCGACTTCTCGACTCCCCTGGGCCCGTGCGACAACCGACCCCGGGGAAATCTGCTTCCCCCAGTGCTGCCGGCACCCGTACGAGTACCGACCGAACTTCGAGCGAATTACACAGTTGTACTTCGGGGATCATTCAACCACGTTCGACCGCCCGGACCCGGCTCCCGCGAGGTACTCGCGCGTGGCGTGTTCGTCGACGACCGAACCGCCGGTGCGACACTCGTCCACCGGCTCCGCTCTCGACGGGCCGGTGGGTAGGCCGGGCGTCACCCACTATCCTTGTCGACCATGGCAATTCTTCCCATCCGGATCGTCGGCGATCCGGTGCTCCACACTGCGACCGATCCCGTCACCGAGTCGCCGGCCGAGCTCGCCGAGCTGATCGCCGACATGTACGAGACGTTGGCGGCTGCCAACGGCGTCGGACTGGCCGCGAACCAGGTGGGCGTCGGTAAGCGTCTGTTCATCTACGACTGCCCCGACCAGGGCGCGGACGGCAAGGTGTTCCGCCGCCGCGGAGAGGTCGTCAACCCGGTGCTCGAGACGTCCGAGATTCCCGAGACGATGCCCGACCCCGACGATGACGACGAGGGGTGCCTCTCGGTCCCCGGTGAGCAGTACCCCACCGGTCGGGCCGACTGGGCGCGAGTGACCGGTACCGACGCCAACGGCGATCCGGTGGACATCGAGGGCCGCGGGTTCTTCGCCCGGATGTTGCAGCACGAGGTGGGTCACCTCGACGGCTTCCTCTACACCGATGTGCTCATCGGTCGCCACGCGCGAGCGGCGAAGAAGGCGATCAAGCGCTCCGGGTGGGGCGTCCCCGGCCTCAGCTGGGTGCCGGGCACCGTCGACGACCCCTTCGGCCACGACGACGAGGACGAGGACTGATCGCTGCCGTGACCGTTCCGCCGGGGACGCGGGTGATGCTGCGGTACCGACTGCCACCCGGCCACACCCATCCGATGACGGACGTCATCGGGGAATTGGTGTCGGCCGACGCGGTCGCGGTGTCGGTCCGCGCCAAGGACGGCGCTCTGGTCCAGGTGGCCGCCGATCGCATAGTGGCCTTGAAGCCGTTGGGCCCCAAACCTGTTCGCACCTCGGAGATTCGGGCTCTCGAGGCGGCCGCGGCCGATGGGTGGCCGGGTGTCGAACAGGAGTGGATCACCGGCTGGCAGTTGCGATTCGGGCACGGCTTCACCGGGCGCGCCAATTCGGCCGTGCCTCTCGAGCCCGGCGCAGCAGCAGATTCCGAGACGGTGGCCGCGATCTCCGCCCGCTACGACGCACGAGGACTGTCGCCGATCCTCGCCCTCCCCGACCGTCTCGCGACCGCACCGGCCGGCTGGTCGACGTTCAACGAGACCGTCGTCATGGCGGCGGACATCTCGAATCTGGTTCTACGCGAAGGTGATTCGGCTGTCGCCGTCACTCCCGAACCGACCGCCGACTGGTTGAGTTCTCTGCGCTACCAAGGCAGAGAAGCGTCGACGGGTGCTGCCGAGGTGGTCTCGGCGGTGCGCAACGGAACTCTCGGTTTCGGCGCGATCGGGAACGCAGGAGTCGGATCGATCGCAGTGGGCCGAGCGGCCGTCACCGCGGCCCCGGACGGTCGGTCGTGGGTGGGCTTGACCTCGCTCTGGGTGTCCCCCGAGCATCGCCGCAACGGTCTCGGCACGCTGATGTGCGGTGAGTTGGTGCGGTGGGGACGCGAGAACGGCGCCACGCACGCATACCTTCAGGTGGCCGTCGACAACACCGATGCCCAGTCGCTGTACCGCGATCTGGGGTTCGGCGAGCATCACCGCTATCGCTACGCGCGCCCGGACGACGCGATCGGCCGCGAGCCTGTCGGACGCGTTCTATAGGGTTCCTTCCCGTGCGCTTTGCTACCTGGAATGTGAACTCCGTCCGCTCTCGGCAGGATCGAATCGTCGATTGGTTGCAGCGATCCGACGTCGACGTGCTGGCGATGCAGGAAACCAAGTGCAAGGACGCACAGTTTCCGTACGAGCGGTTCACCGAGATCGGCTACGAGGTTGCCCACGTCGGGCTCAGTCAGTGGAACGGCGTGGCGATCGCGTCGCGCGTCGGCTTGGACGATGTGCAGGTCGGCTTCGAGGATCAGCCCGGGTTCAGCAAGGATCCCGAGGTCGAGGCCGCAGACGAGGCCCGCGCCATCGGAGCGACCTGCAACGGGGTGCGTATCTGGAGCCTGTACGTGCCGAACGGCCGCGAGCTTGCCGACCCGCACTACACCTACAAGCTCGAGTGGCTCGCGGCCCTGAAGGCCGACGCGCAGGCGTGGGTGGCGGCGGACCCGCAGGCGCAGATCGCGCTCGTCGGCGACTGGAACATCGCTCCCACCGACGACGACGTGTGGGATCCCGCCCTGTTCGAGGGCAAGACTCACACCTCGCAGCCGGAGCGTGATGCCTTCGCGGCATTCTCCGAGGCCGGTTTCACCGAGGTGACGCGGCAGTTCACTCCCGAGCCCAGGACGTTCACGTACTGGGACTACACCCAGCTGAGATTTCCGAAGAAGCAAGGTCTGCGCATCGACATGGCGTTGACCTCACCTGCTCTGACGGCTCGCGTGACCGGCGCATCGATCGATCGCGAGGAGCGCAAGGGCAAGGGTGCCAGCGATCATGCTCCGGTGATCGTGGAGATCGGCTGAGTAGGGCGGACCGAACTGCCGGCCACCGCTCGCGCAGCGATGATCGCTCCCACGACAATCAAGATTCCGTGGGCGATCCGCACGGCCGGTGGGGTGTAGAACTGCGGGAGATACAACACGAATCCGGCGGCCAGCACCATCGCATAGCGGTTCCGTAGAGCGAACATCACCAGCCCGACGGCGATCGACACCAGTCCGAGGCCGAACATGACCGTTTGCACGATCGAGTAGCGAATCGGATCGACAAGGTCTAGCAGCCCGGGGTTCGAGTTCGCGGCGGCGTCGATGCCCAGCGCGTGCAGCGCGAACGTCTCCGCACCGTAGTACGGCAGAAGCAGTCCGACGCCGATCCAGGTAGTGACCACTGCCGGATCGGACCGTCGACCGCCGTAGAGCACAACCAGTCCGAGTGCGATGAAGCCGAGCATCGCGAAGGTATGGGCCGTCACCCAACTCGAGGATGCGAAGGCGTCCGCTCCTGCACTGCTCATCTCGTCCGAGTAGGGGCGCAATACGGGGTAGAGGCCGAACATGAGGCCGACGAAGACATACAGAGCTGCACGCATCGGGAGTACCCAACCTTTCGAGAGCGGCGCTCTCTACAGGGAGCAGTATTCACCCTCGACACACTCCAGGCAAGAGCAGTGCTCTCTATTCGACCACCAGGTCCAAGAACTCCGGGTGCTGCGCCAGGTAGCGACGGACGTAGGTGCAGATCGGCACGATGCGCCAGTCGCGGTCGCGCGCGGTGTTCAGCGATGCGCGCACGAGCACTCCTGCCCAGCCGCGGTCGCCGTATTCCTCTTTGACGACCGTGTGCATCAGGGCGACAACCGATTCGTCGCCGGCTGCATCGTCGCCATCGCCGAACCGATAGCCGAGGATGCCGACGAGATCGTCGTCGACGAACAGATCGAATCTGTTGTGATCGGCGTTGTCCTCGATGCGGACCGAGGGGCGCTCGACCGGAATCGCCGCGTCGGAGCGACGGTGAATGATGTGACTCATGTCACTTATGAGACCAGAGTTGCTCGAGTGTCGCGGGGAAAGTGCACCGATCGACGCCGAGTCGAGTCCTTTACGTAACCAGCCCTGGTGTGACCGGCCGGGCAGTGCGAGTACTCAGAGAGCGACGAGCATGTCGTTGTACTCGGGGTTGGCTGCCGCGAAGCGCTGGACGTAGGTGCAGACCGGCTTGACCTTCCAGCCGTAAGACCGCGCGCTGTCGAGGGCGCGGCGAACCAGAATGCCGGCCAAGCCTTGATGACCGAAGTCCTCGGTGACGACGGTGTGCATGAATGAGACGACATGCGTGCGTGTCGCACGGGCTCCGTTTCCTTCGACTTCGAAGAATCCGACGATGCCGACGAGGTCGCCGTTCAGTCGAAGCTCGAAGCGATTCTGGTCTTTGTTGATCGAGACATCAGCACTGGGAGAACTCGCAAGCATGGACGCCTCCTTTGCTGGGTGTGGAGTGGTGGAGGAACTTCGGAACCGAGACGGTATGTGACGTGCACCACTATTAAACATGCGCGAGGTGGGTCTGTCACCTTTTCTACCAACAAACCTTCGGATGCGTAGGTTTGTCCATCGATCCCGAACCGGATGCTGGTACAGCTCATAAGTGTCCCCGTGCGCCGTTGTGATACAACAACATTCAAAGTGTCACCATGTTTTCACCAACATTCACCTCCGGCGTCTCGCCTGCCGAGACCCTGCCGATCGCGGCCCGCCGGTACTGTCGTCTCTCGTGAAGTTCCTACCGCTCACGCCCAACGGCGAGACTCCCGTCCGCGCGCTGACGATCGCCGGAACCGACTCCGGCGGCGGTGCCGGAATTCAGGCGGACAGTCGCACGATGGCCATGTTGGGCGTGCACGCATGTGTTGCCGTCGCGGCGGTGACGGTCCAGAACACCGTCGGCGTCACGGGCTTCCACGAGATCCCGCCGGAGATCGTCGCGGCTCAGGTTCGCTCGGTGGTATCGGACATCGGCGTCGGCGCAGCGAAGACCGGGATGCTGGCGTCCACCGCGATCATCGAGGCCGTCACGGCCGTGTGCACCGAGGTGGGTATCGGCCGCGACCACCCGGTTCCGCTCGTCGTCGACCCGGTGTGCGCGTCCATGCACGGTGACCCCCTACTGCACGCCGAGGCGCTCGACGCCATCCGGCACACGCTGTTTCCCATCGCCTCGCTGGTGACTCCCAACCTCGACGAGGTTCGGTTGATCACCGGCATCGATGTCGTCGACGACGCCGGCGCGCGTCGCGCCGCCGAGGCGCTGCACGGATTGGGCGCGCAATGGGCCCTGGTCAAGGGCGGTCACCTCCGCACCTCGACCCACAGCACCGATCTACTGTTCGACGGCGACACCTTCCTCGAATTCACCAGCGAACGCATCGACACCGGCAACGATCACGGCGGCGGCGACACCCTCGCGGCCTCGATCGCGTCGGCGCTGGCCCACGGATACTCGATGCCCGACGCGGTGGCGTTCGGCAAGGAATGGGTCACCCGTTGCCTGGCCGCGTCCTACGACCTCGGTGCGGGCCACGGCCCGGTGTCACCGCTGTGGCGACTGCACGAGTCGGAGAATGCGTAGGTCGTCGGGTGCGCCCTTGATCTTCGGAGCGAAGAAGCTGCGCCGATAAGGCTTGGCGACCACGTGCAACGCGTCGAGCACCTCCGGTGACACGGCGTCGAGTGCGGCGGCCGAGATCATGATGTTGCCGTTTCCGCCGGTCTGCATGACCCGCGCTGCGACGGTGACGTCGACACCGAGCCAGTCGGAACCGACCTGACGCGGGCTTCCGGTGTGGATTCCGACTCGCATCGTCGGGGTGTAGCCGTCGACGTTCACACTGGTGAGGGCCTCGCGCGCCGCGAACACGGCGTCGACGGCTTTGCCCGCATCGGCGAACACGGCCATGATGCCGTCGCCCAGTCTTTTCACGACGTGGCCACCGCGGAACACGACCTCGGGTTCGACGGCTTTGGAGACTTTGCGGAGCAACGTCAATGTGGCGGTATCGCCCGCGCGCAGCGACCACGACGAGAACCCGACGAGATCTGTGAAGACGATCGTGACGTCCTCGTCGCCGCGGCCCCGACCGGCTCGCTCGAGGATGGCCTGCCACACCTGCAGGGCACCGAGGCCGAGTTCGCGGGAGGCACCCGGTTCGTCGTCGAGTCCGTTCGCTGCCAGGAACCGATCCGCCACCCGCGCGACGGCCAGTGCGCGTCCCGGACCGTCGATCGACAGCGGATCACCGAACGTGGGGTCACCGGGTAATGCGCGACGCACACGCCGAACCGCCCCGACGACGGTGGGCGCTCGGTTGGTGGTGCGGACCCACTCCACCACCGAGGAGACGACTGCGTTCACAGCATCGAGCGTAACTCACGGTTACACATACTTCCCCTACCCTTCGGCGCGTGCGGCCTCGCGCGCAGCCCCGACAAGTACTCCGTTGGGGCCTTCCACCGACTGCGCGTAGACACCGATGCCGTACGCCACGGCGGCACCGTTCCTCGCCAGCGCCGCGCGGTCGACGTTCGCCAGGGTGTCCTGATCGGTGTGGTAATTCTCGTCGAACGTCTGATCGGCCGTGCCACCCCACTTCGCGGCCTGCTCGGCGGTCTTGTTCTCGTCCGCGCCGCTGAAGACACCGCCTGCGGGGATGCCGACCTCGATGAACGGCCCGTAGTCGGATCGACCGTCGAAATCCGTACCGTCGACGGCGATACCGTCGGCCGCCAAATGCTCGACGAACGTGCGCTCGATGGCGTCGGATCCCGCCGGTCCCGCGGGCTCACCGACCTGGTCGGAGTCGTCGCCGTCGTAGGCGAGGTAGCCGGGGTTGTGCGAGCCGATCATGTCGAAGTTCAAGTACAGCGCGATGTTTCGCTTGTCCTCGTCGGACAGGCCCTCGACGTACTTGGTCGAACCGACGAGCCCGTTCTCCTCGGCACCCCAGAATGCGAACCGGACCGCGTTGGTCACCTCGGGTGCACTGCCCATCTGCAGAGCAGTCTCGAGCACGGCGGCGGTGCCGGTGCCGTTGTCGTTGATGCCCGGGCCCTCGGGGACGCTGTCGAGGTGGGCGCCCGCGACCACCACGTTCTCGGTCGAGCCGGTGGTGGTCTGCGCGATGATGTTGCGGCTCGTGGTCGACTCGGTCGTCGTGACGAGAGTCAACGTGACCTCGGGGGCCGCGAGGACCGCTGCCCCGTCCTCCTGGCTGACACCGCCGGTCGGAATCTTCGCGGTCTCGGAATCACCGAGCGTTCCCGAATCCAGTGGTCCGGGTTCGTTGTTGACGATGATCGCTGCTGCCGCACCCAATTCGGCGGCGACGGTCTGCTTCGCACCGAACGGGCACACCCCTCGCGGCACGACTGCCACCGCTCCCGTCAGGTCGAGACCGGCGTAATCGGCTGCCTCGCACCCGTCTGCCCCGGCGGGAGCGCCGACGACGCGTGCGGTGATCCCCTCGGCGGACGTGGTGGGCGAGTAGCTGAGCGCGAACACCGGAATCTCGGTGCCCGCGAGCGACAGGGTTTGCGTCTGCGCCTCGAAGGTGTCGAAATCGAATTCGGGAGTGGTGACGTCGAATCCGGCCGATTCCAGTTGGGAGACAACGTAATCGACACTCGCGTCGTACCCGGCAGTCCCGGCCGCGCGGTTACCGTCGTGCGCGGCGGCGATGTCCTCTAATTCCTGCAGGTGCCCGACGAGGGCATCCTCGGTGACCGCTTCCGACAGTCCGGCCCCGTCGGGTGTCGCGAAAACTCTGGCCGGTTCCTCGTCCCCCGTACCGGAGGAGGACGAGCAACCGGCCAGAATCAGGACAGTGACGGCGCTACCTGCAAGCAAGGAAATCCGCATAGCGGACACCCTACCCAGGCAGGTGTCAGGCGTCCCGGCGATTGACGACGAACACTGCCACTCCGAAGATCACCGCGGTGAAGACGACGAAGTAGATCAGGCTGCCGACGGGTCCCCAGTGGAAGTCCGTTCCCGCGGATCCGCCGAGGAAATGGTCGGCGTTCTTGAACGGCAGGAACGGCTGAATCTTCTCGCCGACCTTCGGGATGATCCCGACGAGGTTCTCGATGAGCAACGGCCACAACAACAACACGGCGATGGCACCGGCGGACTGGCGAATCAGCGCACCCACGGCAACGGCCAGAACGATCTGCACGAACGCCAGAATTGCGGTGCCGTAGACGACGCGCCAGGTGCCGTCGACGTCGAAGCTCAGCAATGCGCCGGCTTCCTCACCGGCGATGGATTTGGCCAGGAACAACGCGCCGAAGGCGAGAACCAACGACAGCACTGCCCCGTACACGCCGACGATCAGTGCCTTCGCACCGAGCACCGAGGCCCGGTTGGTGATCGCCTGGAACGTGGTTCGGATCAGGCCGAAGCGGTATTCGCTGGTGACGGTGAGTGCACCGAGGATCATCAGCACCATGATGCCGAGTCCGCCGACGCCGCTGCCGACGACGTCGTATGCGGTGGTCGGTGGCAGACCTTCCGGCGCATCCGGGCCGACGGCGGTCTTTGCGGCCCAACCCAGGATGGCTCCGAACCCGAGGCCGAAGACCACCACGATCGCGCTGCACCACCACGGCGACTTGGTCGAGGTGAACTTGATTCTTTCTGCTGCCAAGACGCCCATCAGAGTGCACCGCCCATTGCTTGCTGAGTGTTCTGGTCTTCGGCTCCCGAGCCGTGATATTGCACTGTGTCTCCGGTGAGTTTCATGAATGCTTCCTCGAGCGAGCCGCGCTGAGAGGCCAACTCGTGCAATGTGATTCCGGCCCGGCCGGCGAGGTCGCCGATCGCGTCGGTGGTGGAGTTCAGCACGACGAGCGAGGGCTGCAGTTCGTCGGACTTGTCCGGCTCACGCACCGTGAGGCCGGCGGTGGTCAGCACCTGACGTAGGCCGTCGAGTTGTGGGCTGCGCACGCGTACCGAGGCCTCGGAGGCATGGTCGATGAATTCCTGCACCGAGGAATCCGAGATCAGCTTGCCGCGTCCGATGACGATGAGGTGTTCGGCCGTCTGCGCCATCTCCGAGAGCAGGTGGCTCGACACCAGGACCGTGCGGCCCTCGGCTGCCAAGCGCTGCATGAACTTTCGGATCCAGACGATGCCCTCGGGATCGAGTCCGTTGACCGGCTCGTCGAACAACAACACCTTGGGGTCACCGAGAAGAGCGCCGGCGAGACCGAGCCGCTGCGACATGCCGAGCGAGAATCCGCCCGCATTCTTCTTCGCTACCTCGGACAGGCCCACCAGCCGCAGCACCTCGTCGACGCGGGACTTGGGGATGCCGTTGGACGCGGCCATCCATTCCAGGTGCGCACGCGCAGATCGGTTGGGGTGCACCCACTTGGCGTCGAGCAGAGCGCCGACGGTACGCAGTGGCTGCTTCAGGTGGCTGTAGCTCTTGCCCTCGATGGTCGCCGTCCCCGAGGTGGGGCGGTCGAGCCCGAGAATCATTCGCATCGTGGTGGACTTGCCCGCACCGTTCGGTCCGAGAAAGCCGGTCACGATGCCGGGTTTGATGGTGAAGGTGAGGTTGTCGACCGCCGTCACCGCTCCGTACTGCTTGGTCAGTCCTGTCACTTCGATCATGGGACAACTGTCCCCGATCGACGACGTGTCCACATCGCCCCACAGTCGCGACTTGCATCATCCTTTTGGATGACACAGACCCTGAGACAGCCGAGGCCTGGATGCGTCACGCGGTCGCCTGAGCGCAGCCGCAAATGCGCGCGCGTTTGCCAGATGCGCGGGGATTCGCCCTTGTTTTCGCCACTATTCTGCGCGCGTTTCGCAAACGCGCTCGCGTTTGCGAAATACGCAGCACCACACAAAGGGCCGCGCCGCCGACGCAGCCGCTACATCGGCGAGCTTGCCTGCGCCCAGAATCGTTTCGGGATGCGGCCTGCATGTCGGGCCTGGTAACCCGCCGCCACCGCATGTCTCATCGCCGACGCCATCAGCGCCGGGTCCTTCGCGCGGGTCACCGCGGTGGCGAGCAGCACTGCGTCGCAGCCGAGTTCCATCGCGAGGGTGGCGTCGCTGGCGGTGCCAATGCCCGCGTCGAGGATCACCGGTACCCCTGCGGCCTCGACGATCATCTCGATGTTGTGCGGATTGGCGATGCCGAGGCCGGTGCCGATGGGTGAGCCGAGCGGCATGACGGCAACGCAGCCGATGTCTTCGAGACGCTTGGCCAGTACCGGGTCGTCGGTGGTGTACGGCAGCACCTGGAAACCGTCGTCGACGAGTTGCTCTGCGGCCTTGACCAATTCGATGGCGTCGGGCAGCAGGGTTCGCTCGTCGGCGATCACTTCGAGTTTCACCCAGTCGGTCTCGAGCGCCTCGCGGCCGAGCTGCGCGGTGAGCACGGCCTCGGCTGCTCCCCGACACCCCGCGGTGTTCGGCAGCGGGGCGATGTTCAACCGCCGCAGCAGATCGAGCACTCCCGTTCCACCCGCGGCGTCGACGCGGCGCATCGCGACGGTGGTCAGTTCGGTTCCCGACGCGACGAGGGCTTCCTCGAGGACGGCGAGGTTGGCCGCTCCCCCGGTGCCGGTGATGAGCCGGGACGTGAAGGTGCGATCGGCGATGGTGAGTGCGCTAGCCACCCTGAACCGCCGTGAGAACGTCGATGGTCCAACCCTTTTGGACGTCGGTGGTGTCCCATTGGCTCTTGGGCAGCACGGCACCGTCGACGGCGACGGCTATACCTTTCTCGGGCAGGCCCAGAAATTCGAGCAGCCGACGCATGGTCATGTCCTCGGTGAGCAGGTGATCCTCGCCGTTGACGGTGATCCCGATGGCAACCTGGGTCATGGTGTCCTTTCGATCTGTGAGAAGCGTTCGGGTGTGGCGGCTTTCGCCTCGGGCAGCGTGTCGCCCGATATCAGCGCGGCGACGGCGTCGGCGGTGATCGGCGCGAGCAGAATGCCGTTGCGGCCGTGCCCGGTAGCGACGATCACGTTGTCGGCGAGTCTGCCGATCATCGGCAGTCCGTCGGGGCTCATCGGCCGTAAACCTGCAGCGGTTTCGTACAGTTCGTACTCGCCGATACTCGGCATGAGTCGTTCGGCGTCGGCGATCAGGTCTCGTACCCCCGCCACGGTGACCTGGGTGTCCTCACCGGATTCGTATTGTGTTGCGCCGACGACCAATCCGTCGCCGCGTGGCACCAGGTACACGGGTCGGCCGTGCACGGTTCCGCGGATGGTGCGGTGCGGTGGCGGTGCGGCGCTGGGTCGGCGACGCAGCCGCAGGATCTCGCCTTTCACCGGCCGGACGGGCAGTGTCGGCCACAGTGCGGCGCAGCGCGAACCGGCGGCCAGGACCACCTGATCGGCGTCGGGAATTGCGTCGACCGAGGTTGCCACGAACTCCACTCCGGCGTCGAGACATCCCTGCTCGAGCGCGGTAACCAGGGCCCGATTGTCGACGGACAGCTCGGTCGGTGCCAACAACGCGAGCCGAATGTTCTGCGCCAATGCAGGTTCGAGTTCACGCACCTGCGCGCGGCCGAGAATCTCGAGCTCGTGTCCCTGCTCGCCCACCCATTCGGCGATCGTGCGCAGGTCGGTGGCGTCGGCGGAGTCGAGGGCGACGGTCATCGATCCGGTGGCCGAGAACACCGACGGGCCGGGAAGGCGTCCGGCGAAGTCCGGCCACCGCCCGAGCGACGCGGCACCGAGCCGTAGGAGTTCGTGTTCACCGGGCCACCCCTCGGACAGCGGGGCCAGCATGCCCCCGGCGACCCACGACGCGCCTCGACCCAGCGCAGGATCGTGCACCACCACCCGATGGCCGTCCTCCGCCAGTCGTAGTGCCGTCGACAGCCCGATGACGCCTCCGCCGATAACGACGATATGCACGCGATTCACGTCCTCACTCCCTGCGCCCGCATGATCGGGTTCAGGTATTGACGGTAAGGGCGGCGAACCCACTCTCAGCCCCACGATCCCCGGGACTCCCGCGATATGTCGGCCACTCCGTCGTCGGTCGCGGCTGCCATGAGAATACAGTTCGTTTCGTGCACCCAACTCAGACCGTCCGCAACCAGACTCCTCGCGAGCGTCTTGCGTCCGCTCGCCTCTACCTGTGTACCGATGCCCGACGCGACAAGGGCGATCTCGCGCAGTTCGCCGAGGCCGCGTTGTCCGGTGGCGTCGACATCATCCAGCTGCGCGACAAGAACTCCGCCGGTGAGCGCCAGTTCGGGCCGCTCGAGGCCAAGGACGAGCTCGCTGCGCTGGCGATTCTGCTCGCGGCCACCAAGCGCCACGGCGCCTTGCTGGCCGTCAACGACCGCGCGGATCTGGCGCTGGCGTCCGGTGCCGATGTCCTGCATCTGGGCCAGGGCGACCTGCCCGTGCACTACGCGCGCCAGATCCTCGGCCCGGATGTGGTGATCGGACGCTCGACGCAGAACCGCGCGCAGTCCTCGCTCGCCGCGATCGAGGACGGCGTCGACTACTTCGCCGTCGGGCCGGTGTGGCCGACGCCCACCAAGCCCAACCGCTCGGCCGCCGGCCTGGAAACTCTGCGGGCTACCGCGGATGCGTTGCCGGAGCGGCCGTGGTTCGCCATCGGCGGCGTCGACGCGACCAATGTGGATCAGGTTCGAGCGGCGGGAGCCGAGCGCATCGTGGTCGTTCGGGCGATCACCGAAGCACGCGATCCGCAGGCAGCCGCACGCGCGCTGGTACAAGCTCTACAGAACTGACGTCACAGCCAGGCGAGCACGGCAGACGGCGAGAGCACGTGCACCGCGCCGGGCAGTCGATTCTGGAGTCCGCGGTCGGCGGTGACCAGTGCGGTCAGGTCTGTCGATCGGTGGGCCTGATCGGTGAGGGTGTCGTCGCCGGTGCCGTCCGCGAGGATCACCGGGATGCGCGGATCGTCGACAACGGCGTCGCGCGCTTGCCCCTCGAGCACGGCCTCGATGCGGGTGAGCCAGCCGTACTGGCCGCTGGGTAGTTCCACCGTGCGCGGCAGTGTCGCGGCCAGCGACGTCAACAGTGCGCCGGTCGAGCCGGCGCGGTCCTTCCACCAGCCGTCGGGCCGGGAGCCGAGGACGTTGGCGGTGTCGAGCAGCACGCGCAGCGGCTCGGTACGCAGCGACGGCCAGCTCGACGCGAAACCCGGATGCAGTGGCAGCTCGCCGACGATGGACTCCGGCACCCACCGCAGTTCCGTGCTCTCGCCGTTCGGGACGGTGGCCAGCGGGTGATCGGTGTCGGCGATGACCGTGGTGTACGACCAACCGCTCGGGACTGCGGCGGTGACACGCTCGCTGCGCACGCTCAACTGTTCGGCCGAGATACCGGCTTCCTCGTGCGCCTCGCGGACCGCCGCGTGCTCGGTGCTCTCGTGCGAATCGCGAGCCCCGCCCGGCAGGGCCCACGTTCCGCCCTGATGACTCCACAACGCGCGGTGCTGCAGCAACACCATCGGTTCGCCCGCATCGGAGGGCGCACGGAGCAGCAGACCGGCGGCACCGTGCTTGCCCCAGTGCCGAGAACCGTTCTCACCGATCACCCAACCGTCCCCGTCACCGCGCATGCTCCCCACCCTAGGTGAACCGCCTCGTCGTAGTGACTGTGCTGTAGTGGCTGCAGTGCGGTCCGCCTGCTTATATGCTCGATGCGTGATCGCGGCCGGCATTACTCCCTCTGCTGCCGTCCCCCCGACAACGGCACCCCACGTCGGTGCCGCTGCAGGCAAGCCACCGGTTCGATACACGATGCGTTCGACGCCTGCGCGGTTGGTCGCGATGGGTACCGCGCTGGTCGTCTTGGCGCTGACCGTCGGAAATCTCGCGTCCACGGCGGTGACCGATCGAGTCGACACTCTCGGGACACTGCTGGTGCGCACCGAGCCGTTCGCCAACTCGGCTCAGAATCTCTACGGTGCCCTGTCGGTGGCCGACGCGGCGGCCGCGTCGGCCTTCATCGCCGGTGGGCTCGAGCAACCCGAAGTACGTGACCGGTACTCGCAGGCATTGGGTGAGGCGTCGTCGGAATTGATCGCCGCGTCCGCCGGGGTCACCGACAAGGACGAGGCCACCAGCGCGGTGCTGACGCAGATCGCTACCGGGTTGCCGGTGTACAGCGGGCTGGTCGAGACAGCGCGAGCGAACAATCGCAGCGGGAACCCGGTGGGTGCGGCATATCTCGGCGAGGCGTCGACGATGATGCAGTCCAGCCTGTTGCCGCTGGCCGAGAAGTTGTACACCGAGCAGGCCTCCCGCGTCTCGGCCGATCAGGAGAGGTTCACCAGTCCCCCGTACTTCGCGATCGGGTCGGTGGTGTTCCTGTTGCTGATGACCGGTCTCGCTCAGTGGTACCTGTCCCGGACGACGCGTCGGACACTGAATGTCGGTTTTCTCGGTGCCACGGCCGCGCTGGCCGGCTTGCTCGGGTGGATGTTGGTGGTGGGATTGATCTCGTCGATCGCCACCGACCGCGCTATCGACCGCGGGGTGGCACCGCTGAAGTCCTACACGACGGGTTTCATTCTGGCCCAGCAGGCCAGGGCGGACGAGACACTCGACCTGGCCCGCCGCGGTGGCAGTCAGGATTACGGACAGTCGTTCGCCGGCAACGTCTCTCGGCTCGCGGACATGTTCGAGGGCGACCCCGAGGTGACCGAGGCCCTGAACAACTGGTCGGCCTCGCATGCGCGGATCGATTCGGCGCTCGAGGTGGGCGACTTCAACGGTGCGGTGTCGATAGCGACCGGATCGGGTGATTCGGATTCGGCGGCCGCGTTCAATGCTCTCGACAGTGTGCTGGTCGACGGGATCGACAGTGCAAGAAGCGAACTGCGCTCCAACATCGACCGATCGGTCTGGGTCCTGTCGGGTTTGTCGAACGGCGCGTACGTGCTGACGGTCGTGGCGTCGGTGGCGTTCGGTGTCGGCCTGTTCCCGAGGTTGCGTGAGTACCTGTGAAACGTCTGCTCGCCGCCGGCCTCGTCGCGACTGCCCTGCTCGTCGGGTGCTCACCGCCGGAAAGAATTGCGGCACAGACCGATACGACGTTCACCGAACCCCCTCTACCCGACGGTGCCGCCGTCGCAGCTCGGCCCACCGAAACACCGGCGGACGACGAGTGCGCCCGCCCCACGGCCAGTCTGCGGCCGCTACCGACCGGCACCGACGTGCCACTGCCTCCGCAGCCGACCATCGATGCACTCCGCGCCAAGGGTCGCCTCGTCGTCGGCCTCGACACGGGCAGTAACCTTTTCAGCTTTCGCGACCCCATGACCGGGCAGCTGGTCGGGTTCGACGTCGACATCGCTCGGGAGATCTCACGCGACCTGTTCGGAGACCCGAACCGGTTGGACTTCCGAATTCTGACGTCCGCACAGCGCCTCGAAGCTTTGCAGGACTCGACGGTGGACATCGTGGTGAAAACCATGACGATCACGTGCGCCCGGCGTAAGGACGTCCAGTTCTCCACCGTGTACTTCCAAGCGCAGCACCGAGTTCTGGTGGTGCAGGGCTCGGGTATCCGTGGGGTCGGGGATCTGGCGGGCAAGCGGGTGTGCGCGGTGGAGGGCACCACGTCGCTGCGTCGCCTGCAGCGGGTGCAACCGGCGGCAACCGTGGTGACGGTGCCCATGTGGTCGGATTGCCTGGTGGTATTGCAACAACGACAGGTCGACGCCATCAGCACCGACGACGCCATCCTGGCCGGACTGGCCGCACAGGACCCGTACCTCGAGATCGTCGGCGACAGTCTGAGCCCGGAACCGTACGGCGTGGGCATCAACAAGAAGAACGAGGATCTCGTGCGCTTCGTCAACGGAACGTTGGCACGCATCAGGTCCGACGGCACCTGGAACCGCATCTACAACAAATGGCTGACGGTGCTCGGCCCCTCCCCCGGTCCACCCACCGCGTCGTACAGCGATTAGAGGCGCACGTCATGGACGAGGACGAACAGCAACCCACCGCTCCCGCGCAACGCACGCAGGCGGTGTCACGGGATCAACTCACATCGACGGACGGCGTCGAACGCACGCAGGCGGTCTCGCGGCCGGAAGCCACGCCGACGGACGGCGTCGAACGCACGCAAGCGGTGTCCCGGTCGCCGATCGACGATCGAACCGCACCGACTCCGGGGCCGAATTCGCCGGTAGGCGACGGCAACTCGAAATCTCCGGTTGCCAAATCCGCAGCCGTCAGATCCAGCATGTCGCAGAGTGCATCCACTCGGGCCAGAACCGGTCGATCTCGGTCCGGTCGTTCCCGCAGCACCGGTATTCGGCGTCGTCTGGGCGGCGGCCTGGTGGAGGTTCCGCGGGTGGAGCCGATCGATCCGGCGACCGCGGTGATGTCGGATCCCACGGTGCCGCAGCACAAACGGTTCTGCTGGAAGTGCAACGCCAAGGTCGGGCGCAGCGAACCGGGCGAGCCCGACATCTCGGTGGGCGTGTGCCCGCACTGCGGCACCACCTTCGATTTCACGCCGCTGCTCGAGCCGGGTGATCGGGTGGTGGGCCAGTACGACGTTCAGGGCTGCATCGCGCACGGCGGTCTGGGGTGGATCTACCTGGCCATCGACCGTAACGTCAGCGACCGCTGGGTGGTGCTCAAAGGCCTACTGCATTTCGGCGACGAGGAAGCCCATGCGGTCGCGGTTGCCGAGCGTCAATTCCTGGCCGAGGTAGCGCATCCCGGCGTCGTCAAGATCTACAACTTCGTCGAACAACCCCGCGGCGACGGCACCTCCGTCGGCTTCATCGTCATGGAGTACGTGGGTGGTCGTTCGCTGCGCGACATCCTGACTGCGTGCGGCGACGACGCCCGCATGCCGGTCGAGCAGGCGCTCGCCTACGTTCTCGAAGTGCTTCCGGCACTGGGTTATCTGCATTCGATCGGGCTGGTCTACAACGATCTCAAGCCCGAGAACATCATGGTCTCCGAGGACCAGATCAAGCTGATCGACCTCGGCGCGGTCGCGGGCATCGAGGATTACGGCTACCTGTACGGCACGGTGGGGTACCAGGCACCGGAGATCGTGAAGACCGGGCCGACAGTGGCGTCGGACATCTACACCGTCGGCCGCACCCTCGCGGTGCTGACGCTGGACATGCCGTCGAAGAACGGCAAGTACCTCGACGGCCTGCCCTCGGTCGCAGAATCGGACGTGCTGCAGCAGTTCCCGTCGCTGCATCGCCTGCTGCTTCGAGCCACCAACGCAGACCCGACTCGGCGGTTCCGGTCCGCCGACGAATTCGCGGGGCAGGCAACCGGCGTGCTGCGCGAGATCCTGGCCATCCGGACGGGCGTCGAGCGGCCCGGCCTGTCCGCGGTGTTCAGCCCGCCGCGTACGACATTCGGCACGGAGCAGTCGGTGGGTCGTACCGATACCTACGTCGACGGCAAGGTACGCCACGAGCGCATGACGGCAGCCGAAGTGGTTGCCGCACTGCCGGTTCCCCTGGTCGATCCCAACGATCCGAGCGCTCCCCTGCTGGCCGCCGCCGTGCACGTCGAAGCTCAGCAGACTCTGGACTCGCTCCAGCACGCCAAGCGGAACGGCATCGAGCGGGTGTCGGCCGGCACGACGGGTGCCACCGGTTCCGCGCCCGCGGGAGCGAGCCTGGAGATCACCCTCGCGGAGGTCAAGGCGCACCTCGATCTGGGCCACGTCGTGGAGGCCACCGACATCCTGTCGAAGGTGCAATCCGAGGATCACGCCGCCGATCCGTGGCGGGTGCAGTGGTACGCCGGATTGATCGCCTTGCTGCACCACGAATACGATTCTGCGTTCACGAGTTTCGACAACGTGCTCGGAGCGATGCCCGGCGAGCTCGCGCCCAAACTGGCGCTCGGTGCCACGTCGGAATTGTTGGGGCATGTCGCGCTCGGCAACGACGAGGACGCCGAGAAGTGGCGGGCCAGGGCCGAGGGCCTGTACCGCGCCGTGTGGCGCACCAACAGGGGCATCGTCAGCTCGGCGTTCGGTCTGGCCCGGCAGCTGCAGCGCCGCGGTGATCAGACCGGTGCCATCGCGGCACTGGACCAGGTTCCGATCAGCTCGCGGCACTACTCGATGGCACGCATGACCAGTGTGCTGACCTTGCTGATGGATCGCTCGCGCGCCGAGCTGTCCGAGGCCGACTTTCGTTCTGCCGCACGGCGAGTGGCGCTGCTCCCCAAGGCGGAGAGCCGAGCACTGCAGATGCGGACGTTGGTCCTGGCGATGGCCCTGGACTGGATCGTCTCCGGTCACGCGTCCACGGCAGAACGCGAACCGATACTCAGCGTGCCGTTCACCGAGGACGGTTTGCGGCGCGGCACCGAGAAGGGTCTGCGGGCACTGGCCCGCAGCGCGACCGATCGCGCGCACCGGTTCTCGTTGGTGGACCTGGCGAATGCGATCCGTCCGCGTTCGCTGTTCTAGCGGTACGTCAGGAGCGAACCAGATCGTCCGTCGCCCGGGCGATCGCCAGCTCCTCGTTCGTCGGCACCACCAGCACCGTGACGGCCGAGGATTCGGCGGAGATCACGCGAGCCGACTTGCTGCGCACGGCATTACGTTCGGAGTCGATCCGAATTCCGAAGTGTTCCAGGTTCGCCAGCGCGTCGGCGCGCACGGCAGCAGCGTTCTCGCCGACTCCCGCGGTGAACGTGATGACGTCGAGCCGCCCGAGCCCGATCATGTACGCGCCGATGTACTTACGCAGCCGGTGGATGTACACGTCGTAGGCCAACCGGGCCGACGCGTCGCCGTCGTCGATGCGTTGCTGCAGTTCCCGGAAGTCGTTGACCCCGGACAGTCCGATCAGACCCGACCGGCGGTTGAGGAGAGTGTCGATGTCGTCGACACTCATCCCAGCGCTACGACGCAGATGCATGATCACGCCGGGGTCGATATCCCCACTGCGGGTGCCCATCACCAGTCCTTCGAGTGGGGTCAGACCCATCGACGTATCGACCGCCCGGCCCCCGTCGACCGCCGATGCCGACGCACCGTTGCCTAGATGCAGCACGATCTGCTTGAGATCCCCGAGATCGCGTTCCAGGAACTGCGCAACCTGCTCGGACACGTAGCGGTGCGAGGTGCCGTGAAAGCCGTAGCGCCTGATGTCGTGTTCGGCTGCGACGGCGGCGTCGATCGCGTACGTCGCAGCAGCGTCGGGCAGAGAATGGAAGAACGCCGTATCGAACACGGCAACGTGCGGCACGTTCGGCAGTTGCTTCCGCGCCACCTCGATACCGAGGACGTTGGGCGGATTGTGCAGCGGCGCAAGACTGCTCAGATCCGAGATCTGCTGAACGACAGCGTCGTCGATGATCGTGGGGCGATAGAACACCGTGCCACCGTGCACGACGCGATGCCCGACGGCGGTGACGTCGGACCCCAGTTCGATGCCGGCGTCGGCAAGCATCTCGAACGCGAGAGCCAACCCGTCCCCGTGGTCCTCGATGTGCTGGATTCGCTCGGCGCTCTCGCCGCGGTAGTCCAGTTCGACGCGCCCGTCGGATTCACCGATGCGCTCGACGAGACCACTGGCCAGCGATTCGCCCGAATCGGGATCGACCAGTTGGAATTTGACCGAGGACGAACCCGAGTTGACGACGAGGATGCTCACGCCTGTGCCTCCTGCTGGGAGATACCCTGCGCCTGAATGGCGGTGATGGCGACGGTGTTGACGATGTCCTCGACCAGTGCCCCACGCGAGAGGTCGTTGACGGGCTTGCGCAGGCCCTGCAGTACCGGCCCGACAGCGACGGCACCGGCGCTGCGCTGAACGGCCTTGTAGGTGTTGTTGCCGGTGTTGAGGTCGGGGAAGATGAACACCGTTGCGCGGCCTGCCACGTCGGAATCCGGCAGCTTCGATTTCGCGACCGACGGTTCGATGGCCGCGTCGTACTGAATGGGGCCCTCCACCAACAGTTCCGGGTTACGTTCGCGCACGATCGCCGTCGCTTGCCGCACCTTGTCGACGTCGGCTCCCGAGCCGGATTCGCCGGTGGAGTACGACAGCATCGCCACTCGCGGTTCGATACCGAACTGGGCCGAGGTCTGCGCCGAGGAGATGGCGATGTCGGCCAATTGCTCGGCCGTCGGGTCCGGCACGACGGCGCAGTCGCCGTAGGCCAGTACGCGATCGGACAGACACATCAGGAAGATCGACGATACCGTCGACACGCCCTCGGTGGTCTTGATGATCTCGAACGACGGCTTGATGGTGTGCGCGGTCGTGTGCGCCGCTCCCGACACCATGCCATCGGCAATGCCCTTGTGCACCATCATGGTTCCGAAATAGGAGATGTCGGCCATGGTCTCGCGGGCACGCTCGATCGTCATACCCTTGTGCTTGCGCAGTTCCGTGTACTCCTGCGCGAATTCCTCGGCGTAGTCGCAGTTCTTGGGGTCGAGGATGGTCGCCGAATCCAGATCCACTCCCAGTTCCGATGCACGACGACGAATCGGGCCTTCTTCGCCGAGGATCGTGAGGTCCGCGACCTGGCGCTGCAACAGCCTTCCGGCGGCCCGCAGAATCCGGTCGTCGCCGCCCTCGGGGAGCACGATGTGCTTGCGATCGGCACGCGCTCGATGGATCAGCTGGTATTCGAACATCTGCGGCGTCGTGATGGTCGGGATGGCGATATCGAGCCGTCCCAGAAGGGTTTTGGCGTCCACCCGCTGCTCCATCAGGCCCAGCGCGGTGTCGACCTTGCGCTGAGAACCGACGGCAACACGGCCGCGGGTCTGCGCCGCAGCCGATGCGGTGTCGAAGGTTCCGAGCTCGGTGGTCAGAATCGGCAGTCTCGGACCGAGACCGGCGACCAGTCGTGCGATTGCCGGGTGCGGTTCGATGCCGCCGTTCATGATGATGCCGGCGAGAGACGGAAAGCCGTCCGCCTCATGGGCATTGACGAGTGCGAGAAGTACGTCGGACCGGTCTGCCGGCGCGATGACGACGACACCTTCGGTGAGCCGCTCCAGAATGTGCTCGGCCGTCATACCGCCGACCATCACCCGCATCGCTTCTCGCTGCAGCAACGACGAGTCGCCGCTGTAGAGCGTGCCGTCCACCGCGTCGAGCAACTCCGCCATGGTCGGAGCGACGAGCAACGGGATCTCCGGAAGGCTCCACGCCGGAACGTCCACCGACGCCAATGCGTCAGTGACAGCGTCCAACTGATCCGGATCGCACCGGTTCGCCACGATCGCGGCGAGATGGGCGTGATGCTGCCGCAGTTCGGCCTGGCACAGCGCCGCCAACTGAGCGATCTCGTCGGGGGTTCGATCGGAGCCACGCAGCGCGAGGAGCACGGGGGCACCGAGATTGACCGCGATGCGCGCATTGAATCCGAGTTCACTCGGGCTGCCGACATCGGTGTAATCGCTACCCACGATCACCACGGCGTCGCACTGCGCAGCCACCTCGTGATACCGACTGACGATCTCGCTCAGTGCCGCATCCTGATCGGAATGCACCTGCTCGTAAGTGACCCCGAGAGACTGCTCGTAACTCAGATCGGCGGTCGTGTGCTCGACGAGCAATTCGAGAATGTAATCCGGCTCGTCCGTCGAGCGGGCGATAGGCCGAAACACACCGACTCGGGCCGTCGTCGCGGCGAGCATCTGCAGCACACCCAACGCAATCGTGGACTTGCCGGAGTCGCCTTCCGGTGACGCGACATAAATACTCGAGGGATACATGTCAGCCGTCTCGGCACCGGTGGACTCAGCCATGCCCGCCAGCTTAATGGTTGGGGTGTTGACACCGAGCACAGTCGGGTTGTCCCATGAGCCATGGCCGAATCACCGTTTCCGGATGTTCGCTGGGGCAGCGAGACATCGTTCATCCGCAAGCCCGCCGTCAAGTTCGCGTCGACCAAGCCCGGTTCGTGGGTGATCAGGAACCTCGCAGGCGTCGACCGCTGGTTGTTGACCAAGTCGAACGGCCGATTCACCGTCCTCGGACCGATCGCTGCTCCGGTGGTGTTGTTGACCACCACCGGACGCAAATCCGGTAAGCCGAGGACGAGTCCGCTGCTGTACTACCGGGAGGGTGATCGGATCTTCGTCGTGGGATCCAATTTCGGCCAACAACACCATCCGGCATGGACGTCGAATCTTCTGGCCGATCCGAAGGCCGTCGTCACTATCGGCGGCAGGAAGATACCGGTCACAGCCACCCGAATCACCGACGACGAGAAGGCCCGCATCTACCGACAGTTCGACGCGATGGTGGAGGTCTACGGCGAGTACGAAACAAGGACCGACCGAGACATGCGATTGTTCGCACTCTCGGCCGATCCCCGCACTTCGACGTAACTAGCCGAGCTTGCGCAGGCGCGGTGCCAGATCCTTCTCGAACAGCTCGAGGAAGCGCTTCTGGTCGTGTCCGGGCGCGTGGAACACCAGGTGGTTCAGGCCGGCGTCGGTGTACTGCTTGACCTTCTCGACGGCCTCGTCCGGGTCCGAAGCCACGATCCAACGCTTGGCGACCTGCTCGATCGGCAGCTCGTCGGCGGCCTTCTCCATCTCCATCGGGTCGTCGATGGAGTGCTTCTGCTCCGGCGTCAGAGACAGCGGAGCCCAGAAACGGCAATTCTCCAGTGCCAGTTCGGGATCGGTGTCGTAACTGATCTTGATCTCGATCATCTTGTCGATCTCACCGGCGTCACGCTCTGCCTTGCCTGCACCCTCTTCGACAGCCGGGAGGAGCTTGTCGGTGTAGAGCTCCATGCCCTTGCCCGACGTGCAGATGAAACCGTCACCCGCGCGTCCCGCATACCGCGCGACGACGGGTCCGCCGGCCGCGATGTAGACGGGGATGCCGCCCTCCGGGACGTCGTAGATCGACGCGCCCTTGGTCGTGTAGTACTCACCCTCGAAATCGACGCGATCTCCCAGCCACAGCTCGCGCATCAAGCGAACCGACTCCCGCAGTCGTGCGAAACGCTCCTTGAACTCCGGCCATTCGCCGGTGAACCCGGTGGCGATCTCGTTGAGCGCCTCACCGGTTCCCACTCCGAGCATGATGCGCCCGGGATACAGGCAGCCCATCGTGGCGAACGCCTGCGCGATGACCGACGGGTTGTAGCGGAACGTCGGCGTCAGAACGGACGTCCCGAGCTGGATCGTCTTCGTGCGCTCGCCGACGGCCGTCATCCAGGCCAGAGAGAACGGGGCGTGGCCGCCCTCGTGACGCCACGGTTGAAAGTGGTCACTGACAGTCGCGGAGTCCATACCGTGTTGCTCGGCGAGAACACCGAGTTCGACGAGCTCCCGCGGCCCGAACTGCTCCGCCGATGCTTTGTACCCGAGCTTGAGACCCTGCGCCACGCCGAACTCCTGTCGTTGGTCGTCTAGTACTTCGATTGTGCACCTGTGGCGATTGGCGGTGTGCTACTGGATCCCCAGAACAGTGACCACCGCAGCCAATACTGCTACTGCGCCGATGCCGACCGCGAAGATCCACAGGTCCCGGGACTCGGGCATGGGCGCTCCGCTCTCGAGGGCGGCGCGCACTCGCATCCATCGCCGCAGTCCGATGACGGGTGCGGCGGCCGCGAGGCCGATGAGAATCAGACCGAGTGCAGTGCGAACCCAGCCGGTGCTGAATCCTGGAACCAGGTGAACGATTGCGATCCCGCCGGCGAGCAACCCGAGCGAGGTTCTCAGCCAGGCAAGAAAGGTGCGTTCACTGGCGAGGGTGAACCGCTCGTCGGGGCGCGTCACGCTGGAGCGGTGATGCGTTCGCGAATGAGTCGGGAAACGAGTTCAGGATCGTCGGGGGTGAAGACCGGCGAGATGCGGCGGATGGTGAGCACCACTGCAGTGTCCTTCTTCGGACGCATGACGTCCAGCGGGAGCCACTGGTCGGTTGTCGACGCGCCCCACAGTCGCCAACGTCCGTTCCAGTTGCCCAGCACGGCGGTGTCGACGGCGCGAATGTCACCGTAGGGGACGAACTTCTCGATCGCGAACGGAAAGTAGTAGTGCCGCAACGTGACCCCGCTGTCGTCCACGCGCACGAGACCGTCGTCGTAGTGGACCGTGGATGTTGTTCGCATAGTTAACGGTAGGCCTGCTCTGCACGGTCTAGCAACCGTCATCTCGAACCTGCCGGTGGGTCGAGATACTCTTTCTTCAGTTCGAACGCATGTTCTGAACTGGGGGTCACCGGGGGGTGAAAAATGGCTGGACCAGTGGTGTCGTTGGATGCGTTGATCACTGCCGCGCGGGAAGAGAATCGGCATGCGGCCCGAAAGATCGCTGCCTGCTACGACTTCCACCTCGCCTGCATCGCGCAGGATGCAGGTCCGAGCCCGCAGCTGCGTTCGGATACGGGTTCGGTTGCACTACAACCTCATTCGACCACCACAGACGTCCCACCCGACCCGACTGTCGATCCCGACACCCGGCAACGGCGTCGGAATTCCCTTGCCTCCGCAGCGGCCCGACTACGCGATCGCCACTGCCGCTTCCCCGGCTGCCACCGACCCGCCACACGCTGCCAACTCGACCACGTCAACCCGTTCGACCACGCCAATCCCCTCGGCGGCGGCTGGACCACCGTCAACAACCTCCAATGCCTCTGCGAATACCACCACAGCGTCAAAACCGCAGGCTACTGGACCGCCGTCATGCTCCCCGGCGGCGCCATCCTGTGGACCTCCACCTCGAAGACCACCCGAATCACCCTGCCAGCCAACGGAACAGCCGTACCCATCATCGGCAACGACCTCCGGCCACACATCCCCACCCAACCCAGACGATCCGGCATCATCGCCTACCCCGACCCACCAGACAACCCGACCCCCGAACCAGAATCGACCAACGAAGAAGACGAGGAGCCGCCCTTCTGACCTCAGACGTCGGCCGCTCGTTCCGGTGTTCTCACCAGCGTCAGCTGCGACGTCTGGCGCAGCGCGAATCCGATGGAGAGGTACAGCTCGATAGCGCGGATGTTCGTCGCGGCGGCATGCAGGAACGGCTCGTCGCCTCGGGCCCTGATGCCGTGACCGACCGCGCGGACCAGCTCGGTGGCCAAGCCCTGTCCGCGATGAGCCGGGTCGGTACACACTGCGCTGATCTCGGTCCACCCCGGCGGACGCATGCGCTCCCCTGCCATCGCGATCAGTGCGCCGCCCCGTCGGATACCGAGATACGTGCCGAGTTCGCGGGTGCGAGGAAGGAACGGGCCCGGCTCGGTGCGTCGCACGAGATCGAGCATCTCGGGCACGTCGTCGGCTGTCAGTTCTACCGCCTCGGCCAACGGCCGAGTCTCGAGTTCGGTGCCCACGAGTTGAACGATTCCGAAGCTGTCGACCACGGACCACCCCTCGGGCACATCCAGCACCGGCCCCCGCAATCCCACGATGCTTCGCGGCCCGAACAGCACTGCGATGTCGTCCCAGTCCCGTGGCTGCAGAACGTCGGGATGCGCCAGAAAAGGCGAGACCTGGGGATCAGCGCGAATCACTCGGCCGCGCGTGATCGCAAACCGCGACAGCGGACCCCCGAGGGAGGTACGAATGGGATCGTCGAGAGGGTGAACAGACACGTCGGTCAGCGTCCCATGTCGGGCTCGGTCAGTTGCTCACGACCCACTCCGTCACCAATACTTATACCGGTATAGTTATTCGCATCGAACCGAAAGGCATTCCGTGATCGAAATCCTGCCCCCGAGCAAGCTTCCCCTTGCCCGTGAAACCGGTGCACTCGTCGCCGAAATTCTCGAGACCGTCCGCGAACGCGCGACCGTCGGCACCAATCTGCTCGAGATCGACGAATGGTCCAAGGACATCATCCTCGGGGCGGGGGCGACGTCGTGCTACGTCGATTACGCGCCGTCCTTCGGGCGCGGACCCTTCGGCCACTACATCTGCACGTCGGTCAACGACGCTGTGCTGCACGGTTTGCCGCACGACTACAACCTGGCCGACGGCGATCTGCTGACCCTCGATCTTGCCGTGATCCTCGGCGGCGTGGCATCGGACTCGGCCATCAGTTTCGTCGTCGGCGAGAACAAGCCGGCAGAGAGCCTGGCGATGATCGATGCCACCGAACGAGCGTTGGCCGCGGGTATCGCCGCGGCACGTCCGGGCAACAAGATCGGCGATATCTCCCACGCCATCGGGACGGTTCTTCGTGAAGCCGGCTATCCCATCAACGTTCAGTTCGGTGGTCACGGAATCGGATCGACGATGCATCAGGATCCGCACGTATCCAATACCGGCAGGCCCGGTCGCGGCTACGGCCTTCGCCCCGGCCTGATGTTGGCACTCGAGCCCTGGGTGATGGCGGATACCGATGAGCTGGTCACCGACCCCGACGGGTGGACGTTGCGTAGCACCACCGGTTGCCGCACCGCGCACAGCGAGCACACCGTCGTCATCACCGACAGCGGGGCCGAAATCATGACCCTACGTTCGTGATTCTGCGTCGGTAAGGAGTCACAAACGCTTCTCGAAAGTGTTGGAGAACGGCAGCAGTTCGTACGGCGAAAACACCGGGATGCGGGTGTAGCCGCTCTTCTCGTACAGCCGCACCGCGTCGGGCTGACGATCACCGGTCTGCAGAATCAAACGCCGCAATCCCTGGTCGCGGGCCGCATTCTCGGACGCCTGCAGCAGCGCGGTGGAGACTCCCGACCCACGGTGATCAGGATGAACGAACATTCTCTTCAGTTCGAGGTCGGGGCCGTTCCACCGCAGAGCGGCATGCCCGACGGCCTGCTCGACGTTCTGCGCATCGCACCGATAGACGACGAACGTGCGATGCACGTCGCCTTCGTTCACGGCATTGGCCTGCGTCTTCGCCATCAAGGCCGCTCGGTCCGCGTATCGGGGACCCACCTCCGATGCCATTGCGGCACGGAGCGATTCGGCGTCGGGGTGGTTCCAGTCGACGGCGCGGGTGACGAGGTCTGTTCGGGACTGCGCTACATCGGTCACGCTCGATCGGACCACGCGTTACGGGCCGCCGTCAACCGCTGCAATCACGGTGAGTTTATCGCTGGTGCGGCCAGTCGTCGTCGTGCACTGTGACAGCGTGAACACGAACTGTCGCTGCCCACGCTGACCATCCGACCTCCCCACCGTCGACAGCACTTGTCACAGTCGACACTTGTCACAGGAGCCACAGCCATGAGCACCGAAGCGACCGTCGTTCTTCGCATCTCCGATTCCGGGACGTCATCCTTGCAGGGATTGACCCGACCGCAATTGCACGCCCTCGCCGATGCTCTCCGCGTCGCCGCCAAAAGCTATGCACCACATGCCAAGATCCTGACGCGTTTCGACGTCCGGGTGAACGAACTCAACGCTCCCCTCGTCATCGACCTACCCGCGCGCGATGTGGTTCTCGCCGGCAAGAGCGTTCGGTTCAGCCACACCGAGTTCGAGATCTTCGCCTATCTCGCCCAGCATCCTCGTGTCGTGGTGAACAGATCCGAGCTGAGTGACTCGAACGGCGGCCGCAGTGTCGACGTCCATCTCTCCAGGGTGCGAACCAAACTCGGGCAGTACGGCCGACTGATCACGACGGTCCGCGGCACCGGCTACCGATTCGACCCCGAGCCCGGGATTCGCGTCATCACCGAGCCGTCGGTGCTGCGCAGCGCCTGAGATCAGTTACACGACTATCGCGTCAGTGCTGCTGTTCGACGTCGACGGTTCCGACGTACCACCACGAACACGAGCAACGCGACCAGAACCACCGCGATGATCGCGCCCAGTGCCGTCGCGCCGCGGAAGCCGGGTGCGCTGGTATCGAGGGTGCGTTCGCCGGCGTGGGCGGCATTGCTGGTACCCAGAACGATGGTCAGAGTCAGCAGGTTCGGGATGGCGGTGACGACTGCGAGAATCACCGATCCGATCGCCAACTGCTTTCCCGCCCTACCCTTTCGGACCGACCACGCACTCCAGAAGAACATCAGTGGCGCGAACGTGCAGACGATTCCGAACAGCAGGCCCCACAGAATTCCCTTGGTGAACGTGCGATCCGCCAGGCTTTCGACGCGCAGGCTCCACCACCGCGGCAGGAACGCCGCCAGAACGAAGTAAGCGATCAACAGAAGAACGACGCCGGCACCGAGCAGGATGCCGCGCCGCTTCCAATTCGCCGAGCTGTTCGACGGTGCAGGCGTGGTCGGGTCAGCAGTCATAGGCCCATGGTAGAGCGTCGAACACCTCGTACGACCTCACCCGAGACCTGATCGTTAGATGGGGATGTGCCCAGCCCGCTACGACGCCCGTGCACGGTCGGAAGCAGCGTCACCGTCGAGGCCCAGGTGTCCCCGCAACGTCGTCGAGGTGTATTCGGTACGGAACACCCCTCGCTCCTGCAATGCCGGGACCAATTTGTCGACCAGATCGCCGATGGCGTCACGCAAGTGGTACGGGTTGATGTTGAAGCCGTCGACCACACGGTGACGCACGAGGTCTGCCCAGTGGTCTGCCACTGCCGCAGGGGTTCCCGAGTGGAAGCGCGACGCCGGCGACACTTCGAGCACCAACTCTCGGATGGACAGCCCTTTCTCTTCCGAGAGGGCTCGCCATTGCGCGATCTGAGTCAGTTTGCCGGTCCGAGCGTCGATGGACAGCGTGCCGCGTGACGGATCCAGCTCGGCGTCCACCGGATCGATGTCGGGTAGTGGGCCCTCCGGGTCGTACGCCGAGAGGTCCTTGCCCCAATAGTGCTCGAGAAAGGCGATGGCTCGAACACCGTTGTGCGCGTTGGATCGAAGCCACCGCACCTTTTCTTCGGCCTCGGCTTCGGTATCGCCGAGTACGACGGTCACCCCGGGCAAGATCTTCACGGCATCGGCCGGTCGGCCGTAGGCAACCGTCCGGGCACGTAGATCTTTGGCGTAGGCCACCGCTGCGTCGTAGGCGTTGTTGGCCGAGAAGACGACGTCGGCGTGCCGGGCTGCGAGGTCCCGTCCTCCCGGCGAATCGCCGGCCTGGAACAGCACCGGCCTACCTTGCACACTGGACCGAACGTTGGGTGCCGCAACCGTTTCGAGCAGATCGGTGTGGAACTCCACAGGAGAACCTGCCCAATACTGCTTCGCCAGTTCGACCACCTGGGTGGCGCGCTCGTAACGGCGTTCGTGCTCCAACCACCCTCCGCGCCTGAAGTTTTCACCCGTCCAGGCGTTGTCGGTGGTGACGATGTTCCATCCGGCGCGCCCGTCCGACAGCGCGTCCAGGGTGGCCAACCGACGAGCCAACTCCACCGGGATGCTGTACGTGGTGTTCTGGGTCGCGACAAGTCCGATGCGCTCGGTCACCGACGCCAGAGCCGCCAGTTGCGTGATGGCGTCGGGCCTGCCGGCGATGTCGGTGGAGAGAATGTCGCCACGGTTTTCTCGGATACGTTGACCGTCCCCGAGGAAGAACGCGTCGAACAAACCGCGTTCGAGTGTGCCGGCGACTTCGACGAACGTGTCGGTGGCCACTTGATCGGGGGCGTTCGGATCCTCCCAGACCGTCTGCGCGCCTATCCCTGGATAGAACACGCCCAGATGAATCTGCGCGTTCTGGTCGAACGGTGCGCCGGTGTCCGGATGATGGTCGATGATGCCCATGACAGCTCTTCTCTACTCGTGCGCAGCCGCGGCGTAGCGGCTGACCGGACGCGGCAACCCCAGGTTCTCCCGCAGCGACAGTCCCGGCGTCGGTCGACGAATCAGATGTGCCGGAACGGCAAGCTCTTTCAACGCCGCACCACCGAGGTGCAGCCGGACGCCGTCGACGACACCGGCGAGGGCCTCGGCCTTCGACAGGTGGTCGATATCGGCGAACACCAGCGCGGCTCCGTCGCGGCGAGCGGCGTCGGCCTGCTCGCCGATGCCGTCCCCGCGTACGAGTGCGACATCGAGCAGATCGGTGACTCCCAGGTCGGCGTCGCCGATGACGACGACCTGCCCCTGCGGCGGACGAGGAGTGATCAGTGGCCCTACGACGTCGAAGAATTCGCCCTCGAAGCGCACGTGATGCACGCGAGCGGGATCGAGATACCGGCCGGACTCCGCGTCTCGAACGACGGCGTCGTCTTCCCACGAATCCCACAGCCGCCGCGCCACGTCGATGACGTCCCGCACTTCGGCGGTGGTCTCGGAGCGGACCTCGGATCCGACAGCCGCGTGAGTGTCCGCGCTGTTGTCGACACCGACCACCCAGGCCCCGCGGCCGTGCGAGGCGTGGTCCACACTCGCGAGTTGTGTTGCGAGAAAGAACGGTTCGGTCGTCAGAGTGTGGACCGTGGGAGCCAGGCCGAGGGTGGACGTGGTGGAGGCGACGAATGCCGCACGAGTACCTGCATCGAGGCGCTCGCGTGAGGAGACCAGCGAATCACCGAAGGTGACGAGGGTGAAGCCGGCGCGTTCGGCGTCGGCGACGTTCTGCTTCAGGAGCGCGGGTGTCTCGTCGAACCCGTCGAGTTCGACGGCGAAGTACAACGTCTCGGTCATCCTCGGTTCAGCCCTTCGCGCTCATCGTGTTACTGCTTCCTGTACCGACGATCTTCACCGGACGGCTCAACCACGAGTTCCGAAGTCCAGCGCCGCGGCGGTGCAGGCAGGGTGAGCTCCGAGTCGATCGATCAACGCCGCTGCCAGTGCTTTCAGCCAGGTCATACGTGGACCCTAGGTTCATCAGCTGTAGAGCACACCCGTTGCGATCACGCTGATTCGAAGGACGTAGATGCCGGTACGTAGACGCGCAGTGTCAGCACGAGGTCACCGCTCTCGCGGGCCCGGACCACCTCTCTACTGTCACCGATCAGGTCGTGCGACCTACGTCGACCTCCACGAGGACCCGGTTTCACGCTCGAAGACCGGCCGCACATCCACGGTGTCATAGACGATGGACAGTGCAGAAATGCGTCCGTCCTCGTCGAGTTCGGCGACGTCGACCACGTCGAACGGGGCCGCCACACCCGAGGGCAGTCTCCAGTCGAAATGAAACCAGAACGTGACGAGTCGAGCGCCTTCGGACGTACGACCTTCGGCGACGCCCTTCGAGGTCAGCGTCGCACCCGAGGTGTCCGCGAAAAGCGCGCGATAGAAGTCGGATGCGGGCGTCGGTCCGTACAGCGGCGAGTGCACAACCGCACCGGGTGCGAACAGAGTCAGGACCGCATCGACGTCGGCCCGTCGAAGTGCATCGAGGTACTGCTCGACCAAGTGGTCCGCGGACGAGTTCATGAAGCAAGAGTAGCCGACCGCCAGGACGCAAGACATTCGCTCACCGTGATTTTTTGCCCCTGCAGCAACGACTTTCGGCGTGTGCATACTTCTCGTAGTGGGACAGTGTCAGATGGAGGGCCGCCGGTGAAATCGTTCACTATCGCCATTGTGGGTGCGGGTCCGCGCGGCACCGGCGTACTCGAACGACTGCTGGCGCGCCGGTCCGATGCGGAGCTGCACATCCACGTCGTCGATCCGTTCCCTCCGGGGGCCGGTCGCATCTGGCGTAGCAGTCAACCACCGCTGCTGTGGATGAATTCGGTGGCCGCCGACGTCACCATGTTCACCGACGACACCACCGTCGTCGACGGTCCGATCCGCCCCGGTCCGACGCTGGCGCAGTGGGTTCTGGAACATGCCCACACCCTGCGCCAGGACCCCGAATTGCGGGACGAACTGCGCGATTTCGGTCCGCATTCCTTCGCGTCGCGGACTCTACAGAGTCGCTACCTCAGCTGGGTGTTCGAGCACGCCGTTGCCGACACCGACACGCACGTTCACGTTCATCGAGCACGGGTGACGGACCTGACCGCCGACCAGGTACTGCTACTCGACGACGGATCGACCATCCGCACCGATGCCGTGCTCTTGGCCCAGGGACATCCGGATGCGCTTGCATCGCACCGTGAATCACAGCTCGATGAGTTCTCCCGAACCCATGGGCTGACGTACATCGGCCCCGGATACACCGCAGATCTGGATCCCAGCCGAGTGCCTGCGGGAGAACCGGTGCTGATTGCCGGGCTCGGATTGGCATTCATCGACTGGATGGTGTTGCTCGCGGAAACTCGCGGTGGATCGTTCGCCCGCAACGCGGACGGCGTGCTCGAGTACACCGCCTCCGGCCGCGAACCGATTCTCTATGCGGGTTCGCGGCGCGGAGTTCCGTACCACGCGAAGATCTCCTACGACATCGCCGCGGCGCGCCCGCCCCTCCCGAGGTTTTTCACCGCCGACGCCTTCCCCGGCCACGGCCCTCTGCACTTCCGCGACGAAATCTGGCCGCTCGCATCCAAAGAACTGGCCTGGGCTCATTACTACGAGTTGTTCACGGCCCACCCCGAGCGAACAGTCGGCTCCTGGCCGGAGTTCGAGGTCGGATTCAGTGAAATCATCTGGAAATCCCCAGAACTCACCGTCTTCGTGGAGCAATTCGTTCCGAAGGACGAGGACCGCATCGATCTGGCACGGCTCGACAAACCCTTTGCCGGACGGCGTTTCGAGGGACTCGACGAGGTAGGTACCGAGCTGCAGACCTACATCGAGACGGACCTTCGTCGTCGAGCAGATCCCTACTACAGCTCGGATGCCGCCGTCTTCTCGGCGCTGCTCTCGGTGTACATGACCATCGGAGAGTTGTTGCGACGCGGGCGTATTCCGGCGCAGTCGGTCGCAGGCGATGTGGAAGGGTGGCTGCACTCGTTCTTCAGTTTCGTCGCGAGCGGTCCGCCACCGGAACGGCTCGAACAACTCCTGGCCCTCAGCCGGGCGAACATCGTTCACTTCCTCGGCCCCGATGTCACCTTCTCCCCGGAGAACGGGTCGTTCGTCGCCCGTAGCTCTGCACACGATGTGGTGGTGCACGCCGACACTCTGATCGACGCGCGCTTACCCGTCGCATCGATCGCCGCCGCCGGTGACGAATTGCTCCGCACCCTCCATGCGCGCGGCGAGATCACCGACATCCGCGCCACCGAGCACAGCGCAGCGAAAGTAGCAGTCGACGGGCGCTCTCGATTGATAACCGCGTCGGGAGAGGTTGCCGAGAACCGCTACGCGGTGGGTCCGTGGGTCGCCGGACACACGTGGTCGAGTGCCTTTCCGCGGCCGAGGACCAACGCCGGGTTCTTCCGACACAACGACCAGCTCGCGGCAGAACTACTGCGGCACAGCCGCTGAACCGTCGGTCGGCCGAACAACGGACCGGATCACGGCGCGATGCGCAGTCCGGCGATCAGCACCCGCGCCATCTTGCGCGGGTCGTAGCGGCTGTCCGTGGCACCGATGCACAGGTTGCCGACCGCCCGCATCAACTCCAATGCGGTCTGCCCCGGGGCGATCTCCCCCGAGTCCGCAGCGGCGTCGAGCAACGACTCGCACACCGGAACCAGCCGGTTCAGGAAGTAGCTGTGCAAGGTCTCGAATCCGGCGCTGTCCGACTGCATGGCCTCGGCCAGACCGTGTTTGGTGACCAGGAAGTCGACGAACCGATCGATCCAGAGCACCAACGCCGCGTGCGGTGATTCGCGGCCGGCGAGAAGCTCCTGACCGGCGACGGCGCAGGCCTCCACCTGATGTCGGAAGACGGCGACGACGAGGTCGCCCCGCGTCGGGAAGTGCCGGTAGATGGTTCCCACGCCGACGCCGGCCCGCCTGGCGATATCGCGCACCGGCACTTCTACTCCCGACTCGACGAACGCAGCCGCCGCCGCGTCGAGCAGGGTCGCTTCGTTGCGCCTCGCATCCGCCCGCTTTCTGGGCTGCTCGGCTTCGGCCTCGGTCACTGTTCCTCCAGCCATCGACAAACGGAACAACGTTCCGTATGTTTGTTTACGGAACGTTGTTCCGCTTACTCGCAGAGTAACCCCTCCAGAGGCCACAAGGAGATCCCCATGCAGTACCGCACACTGGGACGCACCGGCGTCCAGGTCAGCACTCTCTCGCTCGGCGCGATGAACTTCGGTGCCATCGGACGCACCACGCAAGACGAGGCAACCGCGATCGTCGACGCCGCACTCGAGGGCGGTATCAACCTCATCGACACCGCGGACATGTACAGCCAGGGACAATCCGAGGAAATGGTCGGCAAGGCGATCGAAGGTCGGCGCGAGAACATCGTGCTGGCCACCAAAGTGTTCAACCCCATGGGCGACGAACGCAATCATCAGGGCAGCTCCCGCCGCTGGATCGTCACCGAACTGGAGAACAGCCTGCGCCGACTCGGTACCGATCACGTCGACCTCTACCAGATACACCGCTGGGACCCCACCACGAGCGACGAGGAAACCCTCTCGGCGCTGACAGATCTGCAGCGTGCCGGGAAGATTCGATACTTCGGCTCCTCCACCTATCCGGCTTACCGAATCGTGCAGGCGCAGTGGACCGCACGGGAGCACCGTCTAGGGCGGTTCGTCACCGAGCAGCCGCCGTACTCGATCCTGCAGCGCGGCATCGAATCCCACGTCCTTCCGGTCGCGCAGGAGTACGGAATGGGCGTTCTCGCGTGGAGTCCCCTGGCGGGCGGCTTCCTCTCCGGAGCCATCCGGGCCGGGCGAGAGACAACCACCAACCGCGCGGCGATGATGCCCGAGCGATTCGGCACGGACACTCCCACGGGACGGGCCAAACTCGACGCCGTCGAGAAACTGGTCGGTGTTGCCGACGAAGCCGGACTGACACTGATCCAACTCGCACTCGGTTTCGTGACGGCTCATCCGGGAGTCACCAGCGCGATCGTCGGGCCGCGTACCGTCGAGCACCTACACTCGCAGCTCGCTGCCGCCGACACCGTCCTCCCGGCCGATGTCCTCGACAGGATCGACGAGATCGTAGCTCCGGGAGTCGATCTCGCGCCGGACGACAAGTTCGACACCCCGCCGGCACTGCTCGACGCCTCCCTGCGGAGACGCTGACATGGTCAGCTACGGGATCATGACCCCTCCCCAGAACATCTCCTACGCCGACCTGCTCCGGGTGTGGCGCGAGGCAGACGGCATTCCGGAAATCGAGCACGCGTGGCTGTTCGATCACCTCATGCCCATCGGCGGTGACCTCGACGGCCCGATCTTCGAAGGCTGGACCATGCTGTCCGCATTGGCCGCGCAGACCCAGCGGATCAGACTCGGAATCATGGTCACCAGCAATCGGATCCGTCCGCCCGCGATTCTCGCGAAGATCGCCGTCACGGTCGACACGGTCTCGGACGGGCGGCTGGACTTCGGCATCGGTGCCGGATCACGGCCGAGCGTGCCGATGGCGAGACGGGAGTACGACGGGAGCGGGCTGCCCTACAGCGACGCTGCGAACGCTGTTGCGCGACTGGGTGAATCGCTCACGGTGATTCGTAGGCTCTGGACCGAGAGCGAACCCTTCGACTTTCACGGCAGCCACGTCGACCTCGTCGGGGCGTTCCAGAATCCGAAACCGATTCAGCGACCGGGCCCGCCGATCGTGATCGGCGGCCGGGCCGCAGGAGTGCTGCGCCTCGTCGCCGAACACGCCGACGTATGGAACATTCCCGGTGGGGACCTGGCCGACGCACTGGACAGAGGCAGACTACTCGACCGGTACTGCGCCGAGATCGGGCGCGATCCAGGGGCGATCACCCGATCGATCGCTCTCGGGGTGTCGTTCGAAGAACCCGAGAGGTTGAGAAACGACATCGGCGACGCGGTGGCCGCCGGATTCGATCATGTCGTTCTCATCCTCCCCGGCCCCTATCCCGACGGCATCGCGCAGAGAGTGACCGAGGAGTTCATCGGTCCGAGTACGAGCTCGTGAAGCGTTCTGCGCCCGGGGTTCTCGTCAAGGAATCAGGACGAACTTGCCGCGCGGGTGCGCCGACTGCAGCTCGGCGTGTGCTCTCGCCGCATCGGCGAGGGGAAACGTCTTGGCAACCGTGACCTCGAATACGCCTGCACCCGCCTGCTCCAGCAGCACCGGGGATGCGAGGCGTCGACGCTCCATACTCACCGGCCCACCGACGGTGAGGAACCCGTCTGCCGAAGCTCGCCCGAAGGCGGCCGTGCTGACCAATCTCGCTCTGTCCGTCAGTAATTCGAGAGAGACGTCGACGGCCTCGTCGGTGCCCACCGTGTCGATTGCCGCATCCACCCCATTCGGTGCGGCTGCTCGTACCCGGTCGATCAGTCCGTCGCCGTATTCGACGGGCTCGACACCGTAGGACCGGAGCGCGTCGTGGTTCTGGTGGCGCGCAGTCCCGATGACGGTGGCCCCGCGCTCCAGAGCGAGCTGAGCCACCACGGACCCGACGCCGCCCGCCGCCCCGTGCACGAGAACGGTGTCTCCGCTCTCGACACCGACGGATACCAGTGCGTCGTAGGCAGTTCCAGCCACGGCGAGTACACCCGCAGCAACGTTCCAGTCCAGGGCTTCCGGCTTCGGAAACACGAACCGCGCGGGAACCAGAATTCGCTCGGCGTACGTACCGTTCTGGCCGGAGACAACCACCGCGTCGCCGACGGCGACAGGACCGACCGGGCCCTCGACGGTTCCTCCGACCGCCACCACGATGCCCGACGCCTCGCTGCCCAACGCAATCGGAAGCTTCGACCCGTCGGTACCGAAGGCACCGCTGTAGCTCTTGTAGTCGAAGGGGTTGACGCCGATCGCCTTGACCTCGACCAGAACCTGGCCCTCGGACGGTTCAGGCAGCTCTCGTTCGACGATCTCGATGACGTCCGGTCCACCGTAGGACGCTGCAACTGCAACTCGTGTCATGCGCGGTACAACGGTCACCACGACGCAAATGTTCCGCTCAGATCCGCAGGCGCGGCAGTCCCCATTCCCTACCGAGCAATTCGTACGAGCGCAGCCGGTCCGCATGGTCGTATGTGACCGAGGTGAGCACAAGTTCGTCCGCATCGGTCGCTTCCTGCAGGGCGTCGAGCTTCACCGCGACCGTCGCCGCAGACCCGACGATCTGGGTGTCCACCCGATCCGCTACGCGCTGGTACTCCTCGTCGGTCAGAGGTGCCACATTGTTCGGATCCGGATACTCGATCGCACCTCGACCGCTGCGAATGCTGTGCACCCACTGCGGGAAGGACGCTGCAAGCTCTCGGGCGCGCGAATCCGATTCTGCAACAACCACATCGGCCGACACCGCCACGTACGGCGAGGACAACCGGGCCGACGGCACGAAAGCACGGCGATACTCGTCGATCGCCTCGAGAGTCGTCCCCGGGCTGAAGTGATAACTCGCCGCGAACGGCAGACCGCGGGCACCGGCCTCACGGGCAGTCGGCCCAGCGCTGCTGCCGAACAGCCATAGCGCCACATCGGCCCCGGCACCCGGACGTGCCGTCAACGGCACCCCGTCGCGCTCGTAGCTACCGGCAAGCAGCGCAACAAGGTCGTCGAGTTGATCGACGAATTCCGGGACCTCAGCGTGTGGCTGCTGCAGCGCAGCCAGAGACGCAGCCAGCAGCGAGGTTTTTCGCGGGGTCGCCGCAGCGGGCGCCACTGGGAACAGTCCACCGGGTTCCGATGACACCGCGTGCTCGGGCGCAGCCCGCTGTGCACCGGTCAGGGCTGCTGCTCTGCGCTGCCCGGATCGACCCACACCAAGATCGATACGACCCGGATACAGCGCGTCCACCGTTCCGAAGGACTCCACCACGGCAGCAGCTGTCGTGAAACCGAGCTGGACCGCAGCCGATCCGACACGAATGCGGTTGGTGGCAGCCGCAATCAAACCCACCAGTACGGCAGGCGCAGAACTGGCCGCAGCGACGAAGTGATGCTCGGCAACCCAGTAGCGCTCGTAGCCCCACTCTTCGGCCTGTCGTGCCAGATCGAGCGAATTTCGGAGCGCCTGAGCAGTGCTCGACCCAGCGCTGATCGGTGCCAGGTCGAGAACGGACAGCGGCACGCGCGTCATCCGGGCGTCTTCTCCCCTGCTTCGACAGCCACCGTCAGCCGGTTCTCCGCCGGCGCGACCGGGCACGTCGCGTAGTCGGTGAACGCGCACGGCAGGTTCGCCGCTCGGTTGAAATCGAGTGCCACGGAGCCACCCTCGGGTTCCGCCACAGCAAGGATCCGCGCTGCCGGGTACGTGGTGACCCCGCTCGTGGCATCGGTGAACAGAACCTTCAGACCAGTGTCGTTGCCGCCGAACGCAACCAACTGCTGGGCTGCACCGGCCAGCTCGAAATCGAGGGTGCCCACCGCAGTGTGGTGGTGTTCGAGACCCTCGACCACGGCACCTGTCGTCACGGTGACCGGGGCGTCGTAGGGCGTGAACGTGGCGCGGGCCACGAACTCCTCACTGGGCTCGAAGGCCGGTATTCCGTTGTAGGACTGCAGGGTCGAGGCTTTAGGATCGTGGACCCGTAGCGCCACCGCGCCGGTGCGGCGGATGACCTCGATACGGCGTTCACCGTCGTCGACGAGGATCCCGGGCGCACCCTCCACCGGATTCAGAGTCGTCACCCCGTCCACTCCCTCGACGGTCACCGAGTCCGAGTCGGCCCGCCATCGGCCGGGCAGATCGGCAACGATCTCGAACTCGTCGGTGAGCCAATACAATCCGGTCAGCGACAACCACCCCAATGGATCGCCGTAGGACGCTTCCCGGTCCGCGTGCCACTGCTTCCAGTCCTGCTCGAATTCACTCACGATGCTCGCACTCCTTCACGCTGTTGGTACGGGTGACGCAGACCGAGGTGATCACGCAGCGTGTTCCCGGTGTACTCGGTACGGAAACTACCGCGATCCTGCAGTTGTGGGACGACTTTGTCGACGAACTCGTCGAGCCCGGCCGGTGTGATGTGCGGGACGAGGATGAACCCGTCGCACGCATCGTTCTGGACGTAGCTGTCGATGTCCTCAGCTACCTGTGCCGGCGTTCCGACGAACTGCTGCCGGGTCGTCACCGCGATGATGAGCTCCCGGATGCTCAGGTTCTCGGCCTCGGCACGCTCACGGTACTGCTGCGCAAGGGTTCTCGGGTCACCGTGGCGAGCGCGACCACGGGTGATGCTCACGTCACCGCTCGGCTCGACGTCGGGCAGTGGCCCGTCCGGGTCGAACTCGGACAGGTCTCGTCCCCACACCTGCTCCAGAAACGAGATGGCAGTCTTGCCGCTGACCTGCTGGTGCCGAATATGGTCGGCCTTCTCGGCTGCATCCTGGGCCGAGTCCCCGAGGACGAACGTCGCGGCGGGCAGCACCTTCAGGTCGGCGTGCTCGCGGCCGTACTTGGCCAACCTTCCCTTGACGTCGGTGTAGAATTTCTGCCCGTCCTCCAGCGATCCGTGGATGGTGAAGATCGCATCCGCCTTGGCCGCACCGAACTCACGACCTTCGTCGGAATCGCCGGCCTGCAACAACACCGGGTGTCCCTGCGGACTGCGCGGCAACGTGAAGCGGCCCGTCACATCGAATTGCGGACCCGAATGCGAGACCGTGCGGATCTCGGATTCTCGGCCGAACACACCTCGATCCCGATCGACGACGAACGCATCGGACTGCCACGAATCCCAGAACTCTCGGGCGACGTCGATGATCTCGTTCGCTCGCACGTAGCGGTCGGCCCGGTCGAGGTAGCCACCGCGTCGGAAGTTCTCTCCGGTGAACGCGTCGGACGAGGTCACCATGTTCCACGCTGCGCGCCCGTCGGACAGGTGGTCCAGCGAAGAGAACTGCTTGGCGAGCTCGAAGGGCTCGTTGAACGTGGTGTTGATCGTCCCGGCGAGTCCGAGCTTCGTCGTCACCGATGCCAACGCGTTCAACACCGTGAGCGTGTCCGGGCGGCCGACAACGTCGAGATCGTGAATCTTGTTGCGATGCTCGCGTAATCGGAGACCTTCGGCGAGGAAGAAGAAGTCGAACAGCCCACGCTCTGCGGACTCGGCCAGGTGGACGAACGAATCGAATTCGATCTGGCTCTTCGACGCCGGGTCGGTCCAGACGGTGGTGTTGTTGACGCCAGGGAAATGCGCGCCGAGGTGGATCTGCTTCTTGGTCCGCTTCGAGATCGTCACCGACTGTTCCTTCCGGGTGCTGCAAAACGATTTGTCGGACGAGCCAGGCCGAGGCGCTCACGCACCGTCGCTCCGGTTCTGCTGTCCGTGGCCGGGAGTGTCTTCACTCCCGACGGAAGCGCGAGCGGCACGAGAGTGACCCCGTCCAGTCCCGCGGATTCGGCCGCTCCGAGAAGCAAGTTGAGCCCGGCGACGTCGCCCACGTACTGCAGCGATTGCGGCGTACGTACCCGACCTGCCCAGTTGTCGAGCTGCGCCAATTCTTCGGCCGCGGTCTCAGACACCAAGGTCTCGACGTCGAGTAGCACGAACACGTCCACCGGGTCGCGGCCCTCGTCCACGACGGCCCGTCGAACATGCGCCGCGAGGGCAGCTGCGCCCTCGATCGAGTCTGCAGCAATCCGCACGATGTCCGCTCTGGCGGCCGCTACCGCGGTGGATTCGGCGGAGTGGGCGCGCACTGTCACCAGCGGTTGGCCTTGAGGTGACCTCGGCGTGATGGACGGCCCTTTGACCGAGAAGTGCTCACCCTGGAAGTCGATGTAGTGCAACTTGTCTCGGTCGACGAACCGGCCCGTCGCAGCGTCTCGAATCTCGGCGTCGTCCTCCCAGCTGTCCCACAGCCGAGCGACGACCTCGATGCCCTCGTCGGCCTCCTGCCACAGGCTCTCTTCGTCCTGCTCGCCCTTACGCCCGAACAGTGCTGCCTGCTCCGCGCCGCCGGACACCTCGACCTGCCAACCTGCGCGACCGTGTGAGGCGAAGTCCAGACTCGCGATCTGCTTGGAGATGTGGAACGGCTCGGTGTGGGTGACGGTGACCGTCGGGATCAAACCGATGCGTTCGGTGAGCGCAGCAGCCCGGGCTGCCACGGCAACCGCCTCGAGGGTCCGGGAAGCGAAGGAGTCTGCGAGGAAGACCAGATCGATCCCGGCCTGGTCTGCCGCGCGGAGTTGTTCGATCCAGAATGCCGCGGTGAACACTTCCTCGGCGCGAGAATCCTGTCGCCGCCACGCCTGTGGATGTGCGCCGGTTCCCCTCGGTTCGATTGCGGTGACGAAAAGCTTGTCAGACACCGGTACCCACTCTCTGTGTCGCTGTTCCTGGGATGGCCGCGAGCAACTCGCGGGTGTATTCCTGCTGGGGGTTGTCGAATATCGAAGCGGTGCTGCCATATTCGACGATCACGCCCGACTGCATCACAGCCACGGTGTCGCTGATCTGGCGAACCACGGCCAGGTCGTGCGAGATGAACAGATAGCTCAGACCGAACTCGGATTGCAGATCGCCGAGCAGCGAAAGAATTTGTGCCTGCACCGACACGTCCAAGGCCGACACGGGCTCGTCGAGCACCACCACCTCCGGTGCCAACGCCAGTGCCCGAGCGATTGCGACGCGTTGACGCTGACCACCCGACAACTCGGCCGGGCGACGCGCCAGGTGGTCACTGCTCAGAGCCACTTGGTCGAGCAGTTCCGCGGCACGCGCCGAACGGTCTCGCGACGTCCCGATCTTGAACGCGTCCAGCGGTTCTCGCACGATCTCGCCGACGCGCAACTTCGGGTTCAGTGATGCGTACGGGTTCTGATAGACGATCTGGACTCGACGCCGCAGCTCCCGCCTCGCCGTGCCACGAAGGCCGGTCAGCTCGATTCCGTCGAACGTGACCGTGCCCGCGGAGGGTGTTTCCAGGCCGATCGCGATACGCGCCAGGGTGGACTTCCCCGAACCGGATTCGCCGACGACAGAGACGGTTCGACCCCGCTCGACCGTGATCGTGGCGTCTCGCACCGCATCCAGGTGAACGCCTCGTCCGATGGCGAAACGCTTCGACACCGACGAGACGGACAGAATTGGATCGCCCGCACCCGTCCTGGCCGGACGGAGCGTCGAGTTCAGAGACGGCGCGGCCGCGAGCAGCTTCTGTGTGTAGGGATGGGTGGGGTTCGCCAACACCTCTGCAGTCGGACCGGTTTCGACGATCTCACCACCACTCATGACGACCAGCCGGTCGGCGCGATCGGCCGCAACGCCCAGATCGTGCGTGATCAACAGAACTGCGGCACCCGTCTCGGCAATTCGGGCGTCCAGATGGTCGAGGATGCGTCGTTGCACGGTGACGTCCAGGGCGCTGGTCGGTTCGTCGGCGATCACCAGTTCGGGGCGGCACGCGAGAGCGATACCGATCAGTACCCGCTGCCGCTGCCCACCGGACAGGTCCTGCGGGTACTGGCGTGCCCGCACCTCGGGGTTGTCGAGGCCCGCGTCGGTGAGAATGCGGATCGCCTCGAGCTTCGCGGTACGCCGATCTGCCAACCCGTGCACACGCAGCACCTCGGCCACCTGGTCTCCGACGCGTACGACGGGGTTCAGTGAGGTGGTCGGATCCTGCGGCACGAGCCCGATATGCCGACCGCGCAGGCGATTCAGTGTCTTGTCCGACGCGGTGTCCAGGCGCCGGCCGTCGAAGGTCACCGAGCCACTTCGGATCCGACCGTTGCCGGCCAGCAAGCCGATGACCGCGTGGGCCGTGGTGGATTTTCCCGAACCGGATTCGCCTACGACGGCCAGAACCTCGCCGCGTTCGACGGTGAACGAAATTCCGCGCACGGCCGTCGTCGTGCCGTAGCCGACCGTGAGGTTGTCGACTTCGAGGATGGGGCTCATTCGGATCGCCTCTCGAGTGCGTGCCCGAGACGGTGCGCGGACAGCACGACTGCCACGATCACCAGGCCCGGCAAGGTGGTCATCCACCAGGCGGTGGCGAGGAAGTTCCGACCCTCGGAGATCAGCGATCCCCACTCCGGTGTAGGCGGAACAGCGCCGAATCCCAGGAAGCTCAACGCCGAGACCGCCAGGACCGCCATACCGAATTCGACTGCTGCGAGGGCAATCACGGGACCGTACGAGTTGCGGAGGATGTGTCGGCGAAAGACGTCGAACCATCGCACACCCGAGGCGTACGCCGCCTCGACATACAGCGATCGACGCACACGCAACACCTCCGACCGCATGACCCGGGCGAAGTTGGCGATGAGGGTGACCCCCACGGCGATGGCAACGTTGACGGTTCCGAAGCCGAGCGCTGTGACCAGGGCCAGCGACAGCAGCAGCGTCGGAATCGAGAGCAGCACATCGACGATGCGCATCAGCACGGCGTCGACGAGGCCCCCGACTGCCCCGGAGATCAGGCCGACGAGCGATCCGACGACCAGTGCGATCCCGACCGCGAGCAGTGTCGCGGTCAACGACAGACCGGAGCCGTGGACCACGCGGGTGAAGACGTCACGGCCGATGTTGTCGGTGCCGAACCAATGTGCCGTGCTGGGGGCCTGGAGCTTGTCGGCGGGCACGCCCACCAACGGGTCTCCGCTCGCGAACACGGAGGGGAAGAGTGCGAATCCCAGCGCGAGCAGCAGCACGAGCGCGGACAAGATAAGCCACACGTGCTTCAGGGCGTTCGTCACAACCCGGCGACGACGAGCTGTCGACGGCACCGACTCTGCCTCGAGCAACGCCTCCGCCTGAATCTGGAGATCACGAATCAGAATGTCAGACACGGGCTTTCTCCGGTTCCGCGACTGCGCGCGCAGGCTTGTACTCGCGCACGATGCGCGGGTCGATCAGCGGATACAGCAGGTCCACGGCCAGGTTCACCACGACGAACACCAGCGAGGTCAGCACCACGATGCCCTGCACCACCGGAATGTCCTGGGCCAACACCGAGGTCTGGGTCAGCCGTCCCACTCCGGCCCGCGAGAAGACCGTCTCGACGACGACCGATCCGGCGAGCAGCGTCCCCACCAACACACCCGCGATCGTGAAAGCCGGGATGGACGACAGCCGCGCTATATGCCGCGTCTGCACCCGTAGCCGCGAAACGCCCTTGGCGCGAGCGACATCGACGAACGGCTGCTTCCAGGTAGTCGACATGCTGGTGGCCAACACCTGAGCGATGACCGCACCGGTCGGCAATGCCAACGTGACCGCAGGCAACACCAGTGCAGCCGCTCCGGCGTCACCGAAGGCCGGGAACCACCTCAACTGGAACGAGAACAGTTGCAACAACAGCAGTCCCACCCAGAAGGTCGGTACAGCCACCCCGAGCGGCGGGAGTGCGAACAACAGATTCTTGAGCCACGGCGTTCGGGTGTACGTCGCGGCGTACGCCAGTGCCGACCCGAACACGACTGCCAATACCAGTGCGGTGCCTGCGAGGCCGAGCGTGCTCGGCACGGCATCGAGGATCGCCGTCGTCACCGGCTGTCCGGTGGCGATGGACAATCCGAAATCGCCCTGCACAGCCCCAGACAGCGAATGCCAGTACTGCACCCACACCGGCTGGTCCAAACCGTAGCGGGCCTGCAATTCTGCGACGGCCGCCGCGTCGACCGGTGTGCCCGAACCGGCAGAGTCGACAGCGAGACTGACCGGGTCCGAGGGCAGCAGGAACAGCACGCCGAACGAGATGGTGAACGCGGCCCACAGCACTGCCACTGCCTGCAGTACGCGCTGCCCGAGGTACCGGATCATGCGCTCAGCCAGGTATCGAAGAACTGCAGTCGAGCGGAGGCCTCGAACTTCAGGTCCTGCACTTTCGACGCCGCGCCGACGGCCTGCGACAGCTCGATGGTGGGGATCCACAGTCCGTTGTCGAGCACCTGCTGCTGAGCGGTGGCGAGGATGTCGTTGCGCGCCGTTGCATCGGTGGTCGAGAGCTGATCGGTCAGCGAAGCATCCAGATCGGGAATTGGGTTGCGCGCGTTCAGGTTACGTCCGTCGGCGGCGAACGTGGTGCGCAGAATGTCGCCGTCGGCGCGGGTGCTGTTGTAGTACGTGGAGTCGTAGTCCTTGGTGCCCTGACGTGCTGTCGCCTCGGACGTCGAGACCAACTCGAGCTGCAGGTCGACGCCCACCGCACGTAGCTGCTGCTGCGTCAACTCCAGGATCGCCTGGTTGCCAGCGAACACTGCGGAGTACATGACCTCGAAACTCAGCCTCTGCCCGTCCTTTTCACGGATTCCGTCGGCACCGGGAACCCAGCCGGCGTCGTCGAGCAGCGATTTCGACTTCTCGGGATCGTAGGTGACATCGGCGAGTTCGACGTAACCTGGGGTGGCGCTGGCCAACGTGCTTGTCGCCGTGCGGAAGTCGGGCCCGAGGACGGTATCGACGAGTTCCTGACGGTTGATCGCCGGTACCAGGGCCGTCCGGACGGCGGGGTCTTGTAGCGCACCGCGAGTTACGTTGGGCTGAATGCCGAACGGGACTCCCGGGTTCGAGGTGGTCAGAATTCGGCCGCCGGTCGCTTCGATCTGCGGAGCGTCCTGCGGCAACGCGTCGCTGACGGCGTCGAGCTGATCGGAGGACAAGCTTCCTGTGCGAACGCCCGACTCGGGCACGATGGTGAATTCGATGCGATCGAGATAGGCCTCGCCGGTGTGACCGAATACCGCTGAACCCCAGTTGTATCCGCTTCGCTTGGCCAGAATGACTGACCGGTCCTGCTGGTAATCCGCGTAGGTGAACGGTCCCGATCCGATATTGGTACCCAAGCACCGCGACTCGGCCGACTGCGCCGAGGTCGCGATGGATTGAACTCCGAGCTGAGGTGTCGAACTCGCCTGCAGGAACTGCGCATTCGGTGCTGCGAAGTCGATGCGCACCGTCGAGGGGTCGACCACCGTGGCGCTCTGATAACCGGTCAGATAGCTCGCCGCCAACGGTGCCTTCGCTGCGCCGAGGCCGATGATCGCGTCGAAATTCGCCTTCACCGCCGCCGCGTCGAGCACCGTGCCGTCACTGAAGGTGACGCCGTCCTTCAGCGTGAATGTGAAGGATTTCGCATCGGCACCCACGTCCCACCGCTCGGCCAGCCACGGTTCGATCTCACCGGTTTCGGGGTTCTGATCGGTGAGTGAATCGACGACCTGACGGGTGACGTAGATGGTCTGGTTGGTGCCGGACTGGGCAGGATCCGAGCAGGTCGGGGCCCCGGACAAGCCGTAACGCAGAGTTCCGCCGGGCTGGGCCGGACCGGCGTCGGCGGCCGTGGTGGCGGCACCACCGGCGCATCCGGCGAGGACTGTGGCCGTAGTGGCGATCAGGCCGGCCACCAGGAATGCAGGACGAGTGGACACGTAGGTGTCTCCGATATCTGGTCGATCGCGCGCACGATCCCGCATCCGAGCTGGGTGTGCCCAGGAAGGAGTGCGCGCAGATGATGAGGTGAGGTGTGAAGTACGAGTTGTGACGAAATGTCAGCTGCGACAGGTCGAACCGTTGAGGCGGCACAGATCGACATGGAGACGGCGGCAACCGTTGACGAAGCCTGCGGCAACTCGGGTGTTCACGTGCAATCCTCCATCGGTCCCGGCGGTAGCACCCTCACCCGACGAGCGGGGGGTTGCTGCGACGTCATAGAGCCAGGTCTCTCGGTCGCTCTGGATGGTCCTACAGTTTCCGATACTACGAGAGCATCGCCCCGGTTGCCAACCGGGGTAGGAAAACCCGCCGATAGTAGACGCGAGAAGCGCGGTCGGACCGACGCCTACCGTTCAGACGGCCAGCGCCAGTCCAGCGCTCCCACTCGCGCAAGATCTCGAATCATCATGCGACGCAACTTTGTTCAACTCTGGCGCATTCACGCGGTGCACCCAGTAGTCGATCGCTTCGCCGGCATGAGCGAATCGGACGAGGACGTCCATGCAGAGCCAGGTCGCGACCGAGAAGTCCTGTTCCGCACCGTCGAGACCGATCAGTGTCAATTCTTCTCCCACAGCAAGCAACGCGCGATCGATATCGGAACCGCCGGGGCCGAGCCACGCCAGTGCTCGTCCGAGTAGCGCCCAGTCTCCGGCGGTCACAGGCTCATCGGCCGATTGTCTGCACAGTTCCGCAGCCGCAGCGAGAGCATCCGCCACCGGAGTCGACACCGAACCGTGGAGCTCAGCGAGAATGCCGCGATCGGAGTCGACCAGATCGGCCATGTAGCGCCAGCGGGCAGGAAGCGCCGCGTCCTCTGGCCATAGGTCGGCGGTGCCGAACTGGAGACGGGTGATCATGTCCTTGGGCGAACTGCACGAAAGCGCGGAGCCACACGAGTCGTTCATGTCGATCATCCCCACTGGGTCAACACACAACATTGGACACCGGCTCGACACACGCGTTCGGAGATACCGTCGAGCAGTGGCTTTCGTCACCGATGCAAGCAACGCTGCTGTGGTCGTTACGTCCGCCTTGGGAGATATTGAACGCCGCCACCAGCATCTTCGCGACTCGTGGTTGCACAAAACCGACAACGTCACACTTTTGGTCCATATGTAATTGGCCGCATAGTGCCGTGCTCCGACTCCAGCTGGGCCGCAGCGACAGCCGAATGATGCGGGAACAAACGTTCGAATACTTGTCGGTGGGTCGCGGTAGATTCTGTTCATGCTTTCGGGGGACGGCGGATCAGGGGTGGACGGCATCGAAACGGTGCCTCCTGCCCCCGTCGTGTCCGACCCTGTCTTGGCGGGGTTGGTCGAGGCGGTGGAGTCGGCGGTTGCCGAGTTGGCGGGGCAAGGGTCGGTGGCGTGGTCGAATGCCGACCGGCGTGCGGTGATCCAACGCATGGAAGCGCTCACCAGATCGGTGACCGCCTACTCGCACACCTGGCTCAACGAGCTGATCTCACAACACGGCCTCGACGTGTATCCGGGTTCGGTGCCGTGCTCGGTGGCATGGATGCTGCGAATCACCCCACGAACAGCCGGGGCGCGAGTACGTCTGGCCGCGGAGTTGGGTGACCGCACCGCACCGCACTGTCCGGCGAACCGCTACCGCCTTTGCTGCCACACACCGCTGCAGCGGTGCGGGCAGGGTTGCTCGATGCCCAGCACGTGCAGATGATCCGCGAATTCTTCCGGCACCTGCCGTCGACTGTGGATCCGCAGACCCGCGATCGCGCCGAACAGCAGTTGGTCGGTCTCGCCTCGACCCGACGGCCCGACGACTTCGCGCCACTGGTGGCGCACCTGGACTCGATCCTCGACCCCGACGGCGACTTCGACGAGAACGAAGACGAAGACGAAGACGAAGACGAAGACGAAGACAAGAACGCGAAGCCGAGGCCACGGAAACGGGATGCGTTCTTCTACCTCGGTGAGCAGGGTTCCGACGGCATGTCCGAAGGGAAGTTCTGCGTCGACTCCGAGCTACGCGCTTACCTCGAAGCCTTGTTCTCCAAGGCCGCGAAGCCGGGAGTCAACAACCCTGCCGACCCGACATCGATCGTCCACGACGATGAAGCTGACAGCAAGTCCACTGCAGAGCAGCCCGAGCCGACGTCCGAGCCGTCGTCCGGTGATGCCGGGTCGAGCGATGCAGGCCTGTGGGATGGGACGACCCGCAACGGGGACAGTGACTGCAGTGACGACGACTGCGGTGACGAGGACTGCTGCGAAGGCGACTGCGGCGAGTGCGACGGTGACGACTGTGGTTGCGGCACAACGCCACACGGCACGCCCAACACCAACGACGATGCCGGCTCCGGCAGCACTGCTGAACCCGGCGGCCACGCCGACGCCGACGCATCGGACACCGCTGCTCGCGACGCTGCCGCCGCGCGAGATGTACGCACCCAGAACGAACGCCGTCATGATGCCCTGAAGATGGCGCTCCGGCACACCCTCGCCTCCGGCACCCTCGGCACCCACCGCGGCCTACCCGTCACCGCCATCGTCACCATGACCCTCACAGACCTCGACGCTGGCTGCGGCTACGCCATGACCGCCACCGGATCCCGCGTCTCGATCCGCGACGCCATCCGCATGGCTTCGCACGCCCACCACTACCTCACCATCTTCGACGACAACGGCAGAGCCCTCTACCTCGGCCGATCCAAACGCATCGCCTCCGCCGACCAACGCATCGTCCTCATCGCCCGCGACCGCGGCTGCAGCTTCCCCTCCTGCACCCGCCCCGCGACCTGGTGCCAAGCCCACCACCTCGACGACTGGGTCGAGGGCGGACCCACCGACATCGACTCCCTCACCTTCGCCTGCGACATGCACCACGCACACGTCGGCACCGGACCCGAAAAGTGGGCCACCACCAAAACCACAGCGCGACACAGATACCCGGGCCGCACCCTGTGGCACCCACCAACAGGGATGGACCCCACACGCCGTGGCCTGATCAACCACGCACACCACCCAGAAGAAGTCCTCTACCCACCCGACCAGCACAACGACAACACCCGCGACACCGGCGACGAAGAACCACGACAACCCGCCTGACGACCCACACCACCACCACGGCACAGCTCTGCCTTCAACACAGCCTCGCCTCCGGCAGGATTGCAACGCTGACACAGGAATCCCCCATTGCGTCGACCCACAGTTGCGCTCGATACGACCAGGGGGTTCCATCGATACAACCATCACAGGAGGAGTACGAGCGCATGGCGTACGACGAGCTTCTTGCGGACCGCATCCGCGACGCTCTCAGGGACCAGGAGAGTCTGCGTGAGCAGAAGATGTTCGGCGGTCTGGCGTTCATGGTGCGAGACAGAATGGTGGTGTGTGATCGGCACCGAAAACCGTGCCTTGCTTGTTCGTGTGGACGGGGTACGCGAACCCGAATACCTCCAGCTCGATGGGGCCCACCATGCCGTCATGGGCAAGGGGCGGTCGATGGGTGAAGGCTGGATCACCGTCGATGCAGAAGCGCTGACGAGCGAACAGGCACTGCAGTTCTGGGTCGGTGCAGCTCTGGAACACCACGCCGACACGTCGGGCTGACAAAAATTGCTCGGCGACACCGCACCCCACTCGGGCCGTAGTCGGGCATCACTGAACCGGGCTCATTCGAGACTCTTCTCGAAGGGGTGCGATCCGACTGTTCTGGACGGCAAACTTCGGTCGTAGAGCGGAGTGTATCCAGCTGCCAGGTACAGCGCAACGGCCTCGGGCTGATTCCAGCCGGTCGTCAGGTAGACCCTGCGATATCCGCGATCACGTGCGCTGCGTTCCAGCTCGGCCACGACGAGTCTGCCGAGTCCCCTGCCGCGGTGCTCTTTCGATGTCCAAATACGTTTGAGCTCTGCGGTTTCCGAGTCGTATTTCCGGTACGCACCTCCGGCGACAGGAACGCCATCGGCCAAGGCAATTACCAACACACCACCCGGCGGTGCGAACTCCCGGGCGGGATAGGACTTCAGTTCCTCGTATTGGACACCGGGGCTCCGGCCGTACCGGGACGAATATTCGATCGCCAGTTCTTGCAGCAGGGGCGTCGCCAGCCGATCGTGCTGATCGACCTCGACGAAGTCCACGCGTCCTGGACCCGTGTCACCAGTGCGAATGTTGACATCGAACGTCGCGCTCATGTGCTTCCTGTCTCGATTAACTGTCGACCAGATCAGCGACCAGCATCCCGGCCGACGTCACCTCTGCTCAGTTGTCTAACCTTCCTTGCGGGGTAGCCCGGGCGGGTTGATGACGGACTCGGTCACTGCCTCGGACTGCAGGCCCCAACGATCGATCACCTTCTGATAGCTGCCGTCCTCGATGGCGTGGTTCACTGCGTCCTGCACGGCGTCGATGAGCCCGTTGTCCTTCTTGGTCAGTACTGCTATCTCACCCTGCAGCGCATCTCCGGCACCCGAGAACGTGCCGATGATCTTGGTTTCACCACCGGTTGCCGCGTGATAAACCGCGGACGGATTCGGTCCCAGGTACCCGTCGATACGGCCCGACCCGAGCGCCAGGTAGTAGTCGGACGTGTTCTGGTAATAAGCGATCTCGGCGGGAGCCAGACCCTCGGCAACGTTCTGCTCGTTCCAGTCGACCAGCAACTGCTCTTGGTTGGTACCGGAGCCGACACCGATCTTCTTGCCTGCGATGTCCTGACGCTTCTCGACTGTCCAATCGGTGTCCTTCTGCGCCTCGAAAGCGAGGTTGTCCAGTCGATAGGTCGCGAAGTCGTACTTGTCCTTGCGCTCCTCGGTGACGGTGACATTGGAGATGAACACGTCGTTCTCGCCGGAGTCGATCTTTACGAAGTTCTGCGACCAATCTGCGACCTGAAGATCGACGTCGAGACCGAGAATGTCGGCGATCAGGTACGAGAAGTCCACCTCGGACCCCACGATGGTGGTGTCGTCGGTGGCGTAGAAGCGCAGCGGCGGTGCGGTACCGCCCGACCCGGTGACGATCAGCGTGCCGCGATCACGAATCGCTTGCGGCACTTCGGCTGCGATGTCGTCGACCTTCTCGGCGCGAACGCGGTCGGCCTGCTCGGGTGAAAGATCGAACGATCCGCCGTCCTCGGTGACGACCTGAGATTCGGCAGTGGGCTCGCTGCATGCTGTCGCAGTGAGTGCCAGGACAGCGAATGCCGACGCTACTACCGCGAGCCTACGAGATGATCCGGACATGACTTTCCCCGTTCGTGGGTGCAGGTGAAGCATGAGTGAGAGCTAGAGAACGTGAGCGAGGAACGACTTGGTGCGTTCCTCCTGGGGTGAATCGAGAAGTTCGGCAGGAGAGCCTTGTTCGACGATGACGCCGCCATCCATGAAGACGACGGTGTCGGCGATCTCGCGCGCGAACCCGACCTCGTGCGTGACGATCACCAGGGTGGCACCATCGCGTGCCAGGCCGCGGATGACCTCGAGAACCTCTCCCACCAATTCGGGGTCGAGCGCTGACGTCGGCTCGTCGAACAGAATGACTGTGGGACGCAGGGCAAGTGCACGCGCGATGGCGACCCGCTGCTGTTGTCCGCCGGAGAGTCGTCGCGGATAATCATGGGCTTTCGCGTGCACCCCGACTCGTTCGAGGAGAGCCAGCGCCTCGGGTTCGACGTCGGAACGCGTGCGCTTCTGCGCGGAGATCGGGGCTTCGATGACATTCTCGAGGACCGTCAGGTGAGGAAACAGATTGAAGTTCTGGAACACAAAACCGATCTGGGAACGCTGCCGCAGAATCTCCTTGTTGCTGAGTTCGTGCAGTTTGTTGCCTTTGCGCCGATATCCCACCAGATCACCGTCGATCCGGACGGTGCCCTGGTCCACCTTCTCCAGATGGTTCAGAGCGCGCAGCAGGGTCGACTTGCCCGAACCCGAGGGGCCGATAATCGCGGTCACCTCACCGGGACGTACGAGGAGGTCGACGCCTTTGAGCACCTCGAGCCCGCCGTAGGACTTGTGGACGCCGCGCACCTCGACCGCGTATCTCGTTGCGGCAGTAGATGTGGAGGCATCGAGAGTGGTCATCGGGTTGCCCCTCTCGGCGCGAAGGTGACGTTGGAGAGCTTGTGGCGAATCTGCTGGATCGGCGTCAGCGGAATGTTGCGTACCGCGCCCTTGGCGTAGTGCCGCTCGACGTAGAACTGCACGATCGAGAGCACCGACGTCAGAATGATGTACCAGACGGTCGCGACCATGAGCAGCGGAACCACGCGCCCGTTGCGTCCGTATATGACTTGCACCTGATAGAACAATTCGGCAATGGCCATCACCGACACGATCGACGTGCCTTTGAACAGACTGATCACCTCGTTGGCCGCGTTGGGGAGAATCCCTCGCATCGCCTGCGGCAGAACGATCTTGAAGAACTCCCGCCTCTTCGGAATACCCAGCGCTGCTGCAGCTTCGAGTTGCCCCTGGTCCACCGAGATGATGCCGGCCCGAACGATCTCGGCGGAGTAGGCCGCTTGGTGCAGGGCCAGCCCGATGATGGCCGCCGTCGATCCACTGATGACGTTGTTGACGTCGAACTGAAAGAAGCTGGGACCGAACGGAATTCCCAAAGACAGAGTCTGGTACAGGTACGCAATATTGAACCAGAACAGAAGCTGCACGATCAACGGGATGGAACGGAAGGCCCAGATGTAGAACCAGGAAATAACCTGCAGCACAGGATTGTCGGACAGCCGGGCCACCGCCAGGCCGATACCGATGGCGAAACCGATCAGCGTTCCCCAGAAGGTGAGCTGGATGGTCAACCACAGCGCCGACATCACCGATGCTGCAGTGAAGTACTGCGCGAAGGTGCCCCAATCCCAGCCGGGGTTGGTGACGAAGCCGTGCAGGAACTGACCGACCACGATCAGCGTTGCGACCGCGATCACCCAGCGCCACGGGTGCCACGTGCGTGCAACGACGAGTTGTTCGTCGGGAATGTCGTCCGTCGTATCCACAACGGGTCGAGAGTCGAGTTGAGTCACCGGAACCGCCGGGTCGGATGGGCAGCGATCATCGCTGGGTTGCCTTTCGAAGATTTCGTGCTGTGAGTACGCCGATCGGTCAAGCGTGCGTACTGATACAGATGTTCATCGGTCGTGCCTCCATCGGTCCTGGCGGTAGCACCCACACGCCGTAGGGCGGGGTTGCTGCGACGTCATCGAGCCAAGGTCTCTCGGTCGCTCTGGATGGTGACAGGAACGTACAGAACAATTTATCGAAATGTCAAGTGCACGTGCGCATTCGGTTGAAATCACGATGATTTGAACCCTTGCCACCGACGATGTTTGCCGAGTGTCAGCCGAATATGCCCCGGCACCGGGCCGCCGGATGCGACGCGGGCCGTTGATGTCAAGAGCAGGTCTTCGGACCGGAACCGGGAGTTGCGCACTACTCACGAGCCACTCGATCACCGATTAGGCTTGTCGTGTGCGACTCGACATACGACGCGGTGGAGTGTGGATCGACGCCGTGGTCGTCGCTGCGATCGTCACCGCGGGCTGTGTGGCAGCCGGAATCACCCATGATTCGCAACCCGAGGTCGAAGACATACCGGGTTGTGACGTCGTAGTTCCCGACGGCGAGACGTTCTCCTTCTTGACCGGTTCCTACCCAGGCACGTACGACAACCCCGACTACCCGTGGCTGACGGCCGAGAAGGCGTCGGCGATGTCGGAGTCTCTGGTTCGCTCCTTGCCCGCAGACGTCGAAGTGGAGTTCGCTTCCCCCTCGAATTCACTGGTGTTCCAACCGATACAGATCTACTCGAAGAATGCCGAACTGTCGGGCGGCATGACCGTCGAGGACATCAGTGGGGACAGCACGGCATCCGGGGTTGTCGATCGTGCAGGAGTCGCTGCACCACTTCGGGTCTCGGCAGAGGCGTGGGACGATGCGATTCCGCCGTGCACCGAGGGATCGGTCGACGAACGAATCACGCTGCCCGACGGCACCGCCGTCGATGTGCTGGATGCGGTGTCCGAGTACGACGGGGTATCGACGCATCGGCGCACAGCGACCGCATACTCCCCGGACACCACCGTCCACGCACGGACTTCGAGCGAAGGAGCCGAAGCCGAACTCCCTCTCGAGGCCGACGAGCTCCGCGACATCGTCTCGAATCCCGAACTCCGGGTGAGCGCACGCGTCCCCGAAGGTACGAAACCAGCGCGAGCCGACTGTGGATCATCGCGCGAGTACCCCGTTCCCCCACTCCCACGCGATGTGGTCGTGCGCATCGGATCGGCACTCCAGACGCAGTGGGAAACCACGTTTCCGAACACATCCACCGATGTTGCTGCGGGCGACCTGATGCCGGGCACCTATGGAAGCGGAAGCGCCTGCAATGCAGTCGTTCTCACCACCTCGCGCGGCACCGCACAGCTGAACGTCGAGATATCCGTCGAGGACAACGTGGAGTGGCCCGACGATCCGGACGTAGTGCGCAGTGTTCTGCCCGACGGCACCGTGGTGACCCGCAGGTCCGACATGCGCACGATAGGGACGGAACCGACCGAGTGGCTCAGTGTGCTCAGGCCGTCGAACACGCTGGTGCAGTTTCGTTTCGACGACACCGTCGCAGTCGATTCGCTCGTCGAGCTCGCAACCGCCCCCGGGTTGGATCTGTAGAGGGTCGACGAACTCCACCACCCTCGTGCGAGAATTCGACCCATGCACGTGTGGAAAGCCAGGATCGGTGACGATGGCTTTCGAAGGACGCCGCGCTATCGGCAGCTGAACGCAGCGAGTGTCGTCTTTCTCGGTTCGCTGGTCGTGATCGGCACATTCCAGGCAGTCGACACGTCCGATTCGATACGTCTGGCCACTCACAGCGCCATCCAAGTGGCGATCGCAGCCGCAATTCTTTACGCGCTCAGGCGAACTGACCGAAAGCCGACGTGGCTCCTTCCCCGTACGACGCTGATTCTGTTCGGTCTCGGCAGTCTCGTGTGTGTCGTCGCAGGCGACTATCTCCCTGCTGTGATCGCCGCGATCCAGGCTGTGATCCTTCCGCTGTTCATGCTGGACGACTGAGTGAACGCCCTCTATCGGTACACCCCCGACGTGTCCTGAACCCGCGACCTCGAATCACCCTGATTCCAACCCTTGCCTCGCGCCCGCGACGCGGCGAGAGTTCCTGGCGAATGGCCTTGTGCGGGAGCAGTCTCGCGCAGCGTCGACGAAAGGAATGGGTCGCCACGATGCCGAACGAATCTGCCCCACCGAAGAACACCGCAATTGCAATGATCGAACGCAGGATTTCCTCGTCTGCCGCCGAATCCTGGGACTGGCAGCTCGACGCACTGTGCCGGGGTCAGGACTCGGAGATCTTCTTCTCCCCCTCGGGTGAGGGGCGAACGGCGCGTCGCCAACGCGAGGATCGCGCCAAGCAGGTGTGCGCAGGCTGCGGAGTGCTCGACGCCTGCAAGCGGTTCGCGTTGGCGGCCAACGAACCGTTCGGAGTGTGGGGCGGCATGACGGCCCGCGAACGGCTGGTGCATCGGGCCAACTCGCGACGCGACCACGAGCGGCGGGCAAGTTAGGCCGCGACCAGAAGATGGTCCGCAGGTCGCCGGATGGTCCACAATGGAGGGGTGACCGATATCGAGAAGCCCCTGCCGTGGACGTACCTGATGGACATGGACGGAGTTCTGGTCCACGAGGATCACCTGATCCCCGGTGCCGACACGTTCCTCGCCGAGCTGCAGGCCAACGAGATCCCGTTCATCGTGTTGACGAACAACTCGATCCGCACCCCACGTGACCTGCGCGCACGTCTCGCATTCACCGGCTTGGACATTCCGGAGAAGTCGATCTGGACCTCGGCTCTCGCCACCGCCACCTTCCTCGGCAATCAGCGGCCCGGCGGCAGTGCGTATGTCGTCGGCGAGTCCGGTCTGACCACCGCGCTGCACGACATCGGTTACACCCTCACCGACTCCAGCCCCGACTACGTGGTGCTCGGGGAGACCCGAACGTACTCGTTCGAGGCCATCACCACCGCCATTCGTCTCGTCGAGAAGGGTTCGCGCTTCATCGCCACCAACCCCGACGCGACCGGTCCGTCGCGCGAGGGTTCGCTGCCCGCGACCGGTTCGGTCGCCGCACTCATCACCAAGGCCACCGGCAAAGAGCCGTACTACGTGGGCAAGCCCAACGCGTTGATGATGCGTTCGGCTCTACGCGCCATCGGCGGGCACTCCGAGAACACTCTGATGATCGGCGACAGGATGGACACCGACGTGCTGTCCGGCCTGGAAGCGGGATTGCAGACCATTCTGGTGTTGACCGGTATTTCGACCGTACAGTCCGTCGAGCAGTACCCGTACCGTCCGACGAAAGTGCTCGATTCCGTCGCAGACCTGGTGGGCCGCACACAGAACCCGTTCTGATGAAGCTCCGATTCGTTCTGTCTCGGCAGGATCATCACGTCGTCGGCTTGGGAGTGCAGCAACAGTTTCCGGACGTCGCCGACGCAGTCGCGGCGGTACAGCAAGGCCGAAACGTCGTCGGGGTATTGCCTTTCGACATGTCCGACGCCACCGCGCTGATCGAGCCGGCGGAGTTCTACCGACGCGCCGGTGCGTGGGCGGTACCGGACGCACAGCCGCCACTTCCGTCCGTCACCGTCGAACGCCAGATCCCCGAGCCGGACGTGCACGTCGAACGGGTACGCGAGGTCGTGCGGCGTGTGAAAGCCGGTGTCGCCGAGAAGATCGTGCTCGCACGAGCGATCGAACTGGCCGCCGAGTCGCCCATCGATCCGTCAGCGGTGTTGAGCGCGTTGGTGACTCGCGATCCGATGGGAAACGGATTTCTCGCGGACCTCTCGCCCACAGACGTGCCCGGTAGACATCTCGTCGGCGCAAGCCCCGAACTGCTGGTGCGCAAACGCGGCAACGTCGTCAGCTGCCATCCCTTCGCCGGGACGGCCGCGCGATCCACCGACCCCGACGAGGACGCGCGTATCTCGGCGGCACTGGCGGCCAGCGCGAAAGACCAGGCCGAGCATCGCTTCGTCGTCGACGAGATCAAGGCAGCACTGGCACCGTTCTGCGAAACACTGGACGTACCCGCGACACCTCAGCTGAGCAGCACTCCGCAGCTGTGGCACCTGTCCACGCCGATCGTCGGTACGTTGGCCGACCCGTCGACGTCGGCCCTCGACCTCGCACTGGCGCTGCATCCCACCGCTGCCGTCGCCGGTGTTCCCCGCGCCGCCGCCATGCGAGCGATCACCGAGATCGAGGGATCCCGCGGCTTCTATGCCGGGGCGCTCGGATGGACCGACGGCAGCGGGGACGGTGAATGGATGGTCGCGATCCGGTGCATCGAACTCACCGCGGACGGCCTGTCCGGTACCGCCACAGCCGGCGGCGGCATCGTCGCCGACTCGGACCCCGACGCCGAGCTGGACGAAACCACGGCAAAGTTCAGAACGGTACTCAGCGTCTTCGAGAACTGACCCAGCTACTTCAACGCCTGGTCCAGATCCCCGATCAGGTCCTCGGTGTCTTCGAGACCGATGGAGATCCGCACGACGCCATCGGTGATGCCCACTGCGGCACGACCTTCCGGCCCCATCGCGCGGTGTGTGGTGGTGGCCGGGTGGGTGATGAGCGTCTTGGAATCGCCGAGGTTGTTCGAGATGTCCACGATCTTCAGGCCGTCGAGCAACTCGAAAGCACGCTGCTTGCCTGCGCCCTCGGGGGCATCGAGCTCGAACGTGACGACCGTGCCGCCGCCCGACATCTGCGACGTCGCCAGCTCGTACTGCGGATGTGATGGCAGGAACGGGTATTTGACCCACCGCACCGCCGAATGCCCTTCGAGGAATTCGGCGATCTGCAGCGCGGAGTTCACCGAATGCCGCACACGCACCGGCATTGTCTCGAGCCCCTTGAGCAAGGTCCAGGCGTTGAACGGGCTCAGGGCAGGTCCGGTGTGCCGCATCAACGTCTGTACCGGACCGTCGATGTACTCCTTCGATCCCAGGATCGCGCCGCCGAGCACCCGGCCCTGACCGTCGATGTGCTTGGTACCGGAATACACCACCACGTCGGCACCGAGTTCGAGACTGCGCTGCAGCAGAGGCGTCGCGAACACGTTGTCCAACACCACCGTTGCGCCGGCGGCGTGCGCCATCTCGGACACCCGCCTGACATCGACGAGCGACTGCATCGGATTGGACGGGGTCTCGAAGAACACCGCGGTCGTCGGCACCGACAGCGCCTGCTCCCACTGCTCGAGGTCCTCGCCGTCGACGAAGACGGTCTCGACGCCCCAGCGCGGCAGAATCTCGTTGCACACCACGAAGCAGGAACCGAAAAGGCTACGCGCAGCGACCAATCGATCGCCGGCCTTCAACAGTGCGCCGAGCGCGGTGAACACTGCCGACATTCCACTCGACGTGCCGAAGCACGCCTCGGCACCCTCGATCAGCCGCAACCGCTCCTCGAACATCTTGACCGTCGGGTTGCCGTAGCGCGAGTACACGAAATGATCGATGTCACCGGTGAACGCCCGCTCGGCGGCACCGGCACTCTCGTAGACGAAACCCGAGGTGAGATACAGCGCTTCGGCGTTTTCATCGAAGCCCGATCGCATCAGACCGCCGCGAACTCCCAGCGTTCCCTGACCCACACCGTCGGGTAGCGGCTTCTGAAAACCCCCGCCTCTGGGAATGTTCGTCACGACTGCCTCCAGGGCAACCCGACCGCACGCCACCCCACGGCACCGCGGTGGCCGTCAGCATCGGTGGCACCTTCGAAACCGTCGAGCACGTTGTAGGACGGGCCGATTCCCGCAGCCGTGGCGGCCTCGGCCGCACCGATGGATCGCTGACCGGAGCGGCACAGGAACACCACCGGCCGATCGCCGTCCACGCCTGCGGCTTTCAGCTCGTCGACGAAGCCGGTGTTGCGAGCGCCGTCGGGGTAGCTCACCCACTCGATCAGGTGGGTCGGGCGATCGATGCCGGAGGTGTCGGGTACGCCGACGTACTGCCACTCGGCGTGCGTGCGGACGTCGACGAGAACGGCATCGGGGTTGCTCTGCAACAACTCCCACGCCGCCTGCGGGGTTATGTCACCTGCGTAGGTCACTGGATCAGCCTTCCGTCACTTGCTGTTACGACACACATACCGAGATCAGACATTGCACACCAACCAGGTGTCGTTCACCCGCACGAACTTCCATTTGTCGTCGGTCTGCGCTCCGGATTTCTCTTCCTTCAGCGGTACCGTGACGACGCCGCGGTCGCCGTTGACCTCGTACCCCGTGGGCACTCCGTCGATCGACGTCTCGCCGTTGCGTTCCACGTCGCCTGCGCGGTCGGTGCGGTACTGGGCGTCGTCGCCGGGAATCAGGCGCTCGACCTGATCGGCGCACGTGTTCGCACGCAGCAGATCCGCGTCACCGGTGTTCTGTGCTTCGAGGAAACCGTCGACGGCGTCGGTGAGCAACTGCGCCTGTGTCACGTTGTCCTCCGCGGGGGCGAACTTGGACGCCGCGAAGATGCCGACGAGCAGCACGACGACGATGCCCGCAGCGATGATGAACGGCCACGCGGTGGGCGGACGCTGCTCACCGGAGTCGGCGGCCGCTTTGGATGCGTTGTTGCGCGCTTCCTCACGACTGTCGACCCACTGCTGCCTACGTTCACTCCACGACGCCATGTAGGCAATCTTCCTCGATCCGACGGGTCTGCGTTCAGCTGGGTCCTGGAGTGTGTGGGTCCTCGTAGTGAGTGGGTCCTTCAGCGAGTGGGCCCGACGGGGATGTCGCCCTTCAACGTGATGCGGTGCATCTTGCGGTGCTCGGTGCCGTAATCGCGGTTGGCGTAGTGCGAGGTGCTGCGGTTGTCCCACAGCACCAGATCACCCAGACGCCAACGGTGGCGCACGATGTGCTCGGGCTTGGTGAGGTGCGCGTACAGCAGATCCAGGATTCCGCGGCTCTCCGCCTCCGAGACGCCCACGATGTGGGCGGTGAAACCCGGATTGACGAACAGCCCCTTGCGGCCGGTTTCCGGATGCACCCGCACGACGGGATGTTCGACGGGGACCAGCGCGGTCACTTCCTTGCCGTCCCACACGTTGCCCTTACCGCCGCGCTTCTGCGCGAGGTAGTAGCCGAACTCACGGTTACCGTCGTGAATTGCGGTGAGCCCGTCGATCATTCGGCGAACCGGCGCGGACAGGGACTCGTAGGCGAGTTGACTGTCGGCCCAGTTGGTGTCGCCGCCGTGCGGAGGCAGTACGACGGGCCGCAGGATAGACCCCATCGGTGGGCGCTCCATGAATGTCACGTCGGTGTGCCACACGTCGGCGAAACCGTTGTCCTGGCTGTCGAGGGCATAGACCTCGGGGGCGACGTGACCACTGTCGTGCACGGGGTGCCCGGCGGTGAGGTCACCGAGTCGGCGGCCGAACTCGATGTGGCCTGCGTCGTCGATCGACTGACCTCGGAGCACGAGAACCTTGTGCTCGACGAGAGCTCGGCGGACGGCGTGGATCTGCGCATCGGAGGCCGACGCGACATCGAGACCGATGACTTCGGCACCGAACGACGGGCCGAGCTTGTCGAGAGTGAGCGAAACTGTCTGTTCCAGAGTGGTCATGTGTCCTCGAATCCGAGAGACAGCGGTGCGCCTACTGGTCGCGGCACGGCCGTCGAGGGAGGGATCCCGTCCCGACGACGTCGGGGAACAGGGATTGGGCGTCGGGTCAGGTCACCGACAACACATGTTGGTGCAGGTGCGACAGAAGTCGACGGTGAACCGTCGGACCAGGTATGTCGTCTGCACGGGTCAATTCCTACCGGAACCCGGGGAATACGGCAAGTTGCCCACTGCCCCAGCTCAGGTTGTCCTTAATTTATGCTGGGGTGTCCGCACTTCCCTCGAAGAAGGTAGCTCGCTGCACATGACTGATCAGACTCGTCCACTCCGCGTCGCCATCGTCGGTGCCGGACCGGCAGGCATCTACGCCGCCGACGCGCTCATGAAGTCCGACCACAATGTCAGCGGACCGGGCGTGAGCATCGACCTCTTCGAGCGGATGCCGGCCCCGTTCGGGCTCATTCGCTACGGCGTTGCCCCTGACCACCCACGCATCAAGGGCATCATCACCGCCCTGCACAAGGTGCTCGACAAGCCTCAGGTTCGCCTGCTCGGCAACATCGACTACGGCACCGACATCAACCTCGACGACCTGCGTCGCTTCTACGACGCCGTCATCTTCTCCACCGGAGCCAACGCGGACCGCGCACTGAACATCCCCGGCATCGACCTCGACGGCAGCTACGGTGCCGCCGACTTCGTCTCCTGGTACGACGGCCACCCCGACGTCCCCCGCACCTGGCCCCTCGAGGCCGAGAAGGTCGCCGTCCTCGGCGTCGGCAACGTCGCCCTCGACGTCGCACGCGTTCTCGCCAAGACCGGCGACGAACTGCTCCCCACCGAAATCCCCGCCAACGTCTACGAAGGCCTCAAGGCCAACAAGGCACTCGAGGTGCACGTCTTCGGACGTCGCGGCCCGGCTCAGGCCAAGTTCACCCCGCTCGAACTGCGCGAGCTCGACCACTCGCCCAACATCGAGGTCATCGTCGCCCCCGAGGACATCGACTACGACGAAGGCTCCGAGCAGGCTCGCCGCAGCTCCAAGCAGATCGACATGGTCGCCAACACCCTGCAGGACTGGGCCATTCGCGACGTCGGCGCTCGCCCGCACAAGCTGTTCCTGCACTTCTTCGAGTCCCCGCACGAGGTACTCGGCGAGGACGGCAAGGTCGTCGGTCTGCGTACCGAACGCACCGAACTCGACGGCACCGGCAACGTCCGCGGCACCGGAAAGTACAACGACTGGGACGTCCAGGCCGTCTACCGCGCCGTGGGCTACCTCAGCCAGAACATCAGCCAGCTCCCGTTCGACGAGCAGGCAGGCACCATCCCCAACGAGGCCGGACGCGTCGTCGAATCGCCGCACTCCACCACGCCCGTTCCCGCCACGTACGTCACCGGCTGGATCAAGCGCGGACCCGTCGGCCTCATCGGTCACACCAAGGGCGACGCCAACGAAACAGTCGCGAACCTGCTCGAGGATGCGCCGAGCTTCGCCGGTGCGGCCGAGCCGGACCTCGAGGCCGTCACCTCGTTCCTCGAAGGCAAGCAGGTTCCGTTCACCACCTGGGACGGCTGGTACCGCCTCGACGCCCACGAACGCTCCCTCGGCGAAGAAGAAGGCCGCGAGCGCGTCAAGGTCGTCGAGCGTGAGGACATGCTGAAGGCCTCCGAGCCTGACAAGGCCTAGAGCGGCTGGCGCCGCATGTGAGTGTGGAGCCTGCGGGTCGTTCCGCAGGCTCCACTCCTGCCTCGTAGCAGGCTACGAGTTTCCACTCACATGCGCGAAGCGCTCTACACCCGAACCGCCAGCAGCTTTCCCTCGGTTTCGATCTTGCGTTGATGCTCGTTGAAATCGGGTGCAGCGCAAACGAACAGCGTGCGGCCGTCGGATCCGCCGAGTCCACACGCGAACACGCCGAGGTCGAAGTCGAGCTGCTCGAGAACCTCTCCGCCCGGCGCGACGTGCAACACGCGCTGACCGAGTGCGTCGGCGATCCACATCGTGCCGTCGGTGTCGATGCAGCAGCCGTCGGCTGCCACCTTCACCTCACTCATGGCCGTTGCCATATCCGTCGACGACGGCAGTTCACCGAACGTCGCCCAGTCACGCCGCTCCCCCAGCGACCCGTCCTCGGCGATGTCGAACGCACTGACCCGGTTCCCGACCGTCTCGTCGACGAGCAGTTCAGCGGAATCGGTGAACGCCATTCCGTTGGGGAAGTACAGATCCGATGCCACGACGTGTGCGGACCCGTCCGGGTCGACGCGAATCAGGTCGGCCGTCTCGACGGGAGCGAAGTTCATCAGATCGAACCCGAAATTGCCGATGTACGCGCGTCCCTGCGCGTCGACGAGCATGTCGTTGAGGTTCGCCTTCACGTACGTCGACAGATCGGCATGGACGGTCAGCGAACCGTCGTGCTCGCGCAGTAGCAGTTTGTAATCGCGCATCGAGACGATCAACAGCCGCCCGTCGGGCAGCCAACCGAGGCCCGACGGCTGATTGGGCACCTCGGCCTCGACTCGCACGTCGGAACCGTCTTCGAGAGCGGATACGACGCGATGGCTGTAGAAGTCCGATACCCAGATCCTCCCGTCGTGCCAGCGTGGACATTCGAAATACGTGTATCCGTCGAGAACGACGGTGGTCTCCGGTTTCATGTTTCGCATTCAAACACCGAGCCAGGTCGCCGCGACGGCGAATCGGCGAGCTGGCATGCTGGGACCCGTGTTCGACGCCCACCTACACATCATCGACCCTCGATTTCCGCTGATCGAGAACCAGGGATACACGCCGGATCCGTACACCGTCTCGAACTATCTCTACGACGTCGACGGGCTCGGGATCACCGGCGGTGCCGTGGTCACCGCATCGTTCCAGGGCACCGATCAGAGCTATCTGCTGGCCGCATTGGAGACGCTCGGACGCGGCTGGGTGGGGGTGGCCCAGCTCGATCCGGAGTGCACGGACGAGGAGATCGTCGCCCTCGACGAGGCAGGCGTGCGGGCGATGCGATTCAACCTCAAACGCGGTGAAACCGACGTCGAGATGCTCACCACGCAGGCCCGACGAGTGCACGAACTGGTGGGCTGGCACGCCGAGCTGTACGTCGACGCGTCGTTGCTGCTTTCGCTCGAGCCGATCCTTGCGAAACTACCGGCGGTGAGCATCGACCATCTGGGACTATCGACGCAGGGACTTCCCTATCTGTTGAACCTCGTCGACCGCGGAGTACGCGTCAAGGCAACAGGATTCGGCCGCGTGGACCTCGACATCGTCGACACCTTGCAGCAGATCCACCGCGTGAACCCGGAGGCACTGCTGTTCGGCACCGACCTGCCCGGCACACGAGCCCCACGGCCGTTCTCCGAGACCGACATCGACATCATCTCCGGGGCCGTCGGCGGCGACCTCCCCGCTGTGCTCGACGGTAATGCCCGGGCCTGGTATCGGGTCCCCTAGATCAGTACTGCTCCCCCGAGCCACACGGCCGAGGCGAGCAACGCGCCGAACAGCTCCACCAGGATCGACAGCCCGGCCGCCTTGGTCGCATGCACGGTCGATCGCCAGGCCTCGGAATGGTTGCGGTGCCTGGGTAGTTCGGCCACGTAGACGCCGGCGATGAAGCCGATGAAGAGCCCGACGACCGGGATGACGAAGAAGCCGACGATGCCGAGCAGGCCGCCGACGATCAGCGACCGCATCGGCACTCCGGCCTCCCGCATCCGGCGGCCCGGCCAGGTGTACTTCACGACGCCGCTCAGAACCAGCAGCACCGTCGCGATGCCGAACACCGTCCACGCGGCGGTGCCGCCGGTAACCCACGCCCACACCGCAACAGCTGCGAAGATCAAGATGGTGCCCGGCAGGACGGGCACGACGATGCCGACGAGTCCGACCAGAATCACCAGGCCGACCAGTATTTCTCCGAGAGCGCTCATGGTGGTCAAGTGTGCACGCCGATCGCCGGTAAGTTGACGCCTGTGCCCCGAACCGCGACTTTCGAACGTCCTGTTTCCGGCGGCGACGCCCTGCTGTCCATCGGCAGCCTGCTCATCGGTGCCATCGCTGTGGTGGCCGCGGTCGTGCTTCTCGTCGGTGTGTTCGACCTGAATTGGGTACTCGGCTACGCCATTCCGCTGGCGACGGCGGTGTTCGCAGTTGCCTTGTGGCAGTCGCTGAGTCGCCGCGGCTGGACGTGGAAGGATCTGCAGCTCACGTCGGGTCCACGATCGCTGTGGCACCTGCTGTGGGAAGTACCCGTCGCGTGGATCGCCGCCATGGGCGTCGGCATTGCACTCGCCGGCGCTGTCGACATAGCTCCCGCCTCCGATGCCGGCGGAAGCGCGTCGACTCTCGATGCACTCGACGTGGGTGTGGTCGCCGGCGCTCTCACCATCGCCTGCACCGTCCTGATCGCACCGGTACTCGAGGAAATCCTCTTCCGCCGGGTGATCTTCGGGTGGTTCGACACCCGAACACGATGGCAGATCGCAGTTCTCGGATCCGCGGTGTGCTTCGGGGCCGTCCACGTACTACCCGCCATCGCGCTGATCATGGTCTGCATCGGCTCTGCTGCGGCCCTGCTGGTTCGACTGCACCGATCGTTGATTCCGGCCATCGCACTGCACACGATGAACAACGCCCTTGCTACCGCGGCGGTGGTGGCCTCAATCTAGACGGCGCGATCTAGACGGTCGGTCGAACCTTGCCTGCTGCCTCGCGGGCCCGAGCGCGAGCGGTCTCGATGTCCGACGCCGTCGACACCGCAACACCCATTCGCCGCCGGACGAAGCTGGCGGGCTTGCCGAACAGCCGGAGATCGGTTTCGGGAACCGCGAGGGCATCGGCGACGCCTTCGAACAAGATTCCGTCCGCATCGACACCGCCGTAGATGACCGCCGACGCTCCCGGCGAGAGCAGTGTCGTGTCGATGGGTAGCCCGAGAACGGCGCGGGCGTGCAGCTCGAACTCCGAGAACCGTTGCGTACGAAGCGTTACCAGGCCGGTGTCGTGCGGCCGGGGGCTGACCTCGGAGAAGTACACGTTGTCGCCCTGCACGAACAGCTCCACGCCGAACAGTCCCCGACCACCGAGTGCCGTCGTGATTCTCTCGGCCACTTCGCGTGCCGACGCGAGTGCCGCGTCGGACATCGGTTGCGGCTGCCAGGATTCGATGTAGTCGCCCGACTCCTGCAGATGACCGATCGGCTCGCAGAACGAAGTCCCGTTTGTCGCGCGCACGGTGAGAAGTGTTATCTCGTAATCGAAATCGACGAATCCCTCGACGATGACGCGGCCCAGATCGACTCGACCGCCCTTCAACGCGTAGTCCCACGCCGTCTCGACGTCGGCTTCGGTCCGTACCACCGACTGCCCCTTACCGGACGAGGACATCACCGGCTTGATGACGGCGGGGAAGCCTATGCGGGACAACGCTTGTCGGACCTCGTCCAACGAATCGGCAAACGCGTACGGCGAGGTGGGCAGACCGAGTTCCTCGGCCGCGAGCCGCCTGATTCCTTCGCGATTCATCGTCAATTGTGTTGCCCGCGCTGTGGGAATGACCACCGAGCGCCCTTTGGCCTCTACTTCGGCGAGCGCATCGGTGGCAATGGCTTCGATCTCCGGGACGACGAAGTCCGGCTGCTGAGCGTCGATCAGCGCCAGCAGCTCTTCGGGATTGCTCATGTCGATCGTGTACGCGTGATGCGCCACCTGATGGCCCGGGGCGTTGTCGTAACGGTCGACGGCAATCACCTCGACACCGAGGCGCTGGAACGCAATGATGACCTCTTTGCCCAGCTCACCTGCCCCGAGGAGCATGACCCGGGTGGCACCGGGGGTCAGTGGAGTACCGATGCGGACGGGATCTGGGGCAGTCACAGCCCCATTATCCACACCCACATCACTAGGACGCCCTAGTACACGTTAGTCTCCATTCACTATCGGAGCTGACGAGTCGGAACGAGGCAACAAACGTGGCTAACACTGGTGGACCGCTCGCAGGGCTCCGCGTCGTCGAACTCGCAGGGATCGGACCCGGCCCGCACGCCGCACTGCTGCTGGCCGACCTCGGCGCAGACGTCGTCCGCGTCCAGCGCGCCGGGCAGGTCTCTCCACACGACCACCAGCTGCGCAGCCGCACCATTGTCGAAGCGAACCTCAAGGACCCCGCCGACATCGAGAAGGTTCTCGGCCTCATCGAGCGCGCCGACGTACTGATCGAGGGGTTCCGCCCCGGTGTCACCGAGCGACTCGGCCTCGGGCCCGACGACGCCCTGGCCCGCAACCCGCGCCTGGTCTACGGTCGCATGACCGGCTGGGGGCAGGAAGGCCCCTGGGCACAGACCGCCGGCCACGACATCAACTACATCTCCGTCACGGGCGTCCTCAACGCCATCGGCCGCGACGGCGAACGACCGGTGCCACCGATGAACATGGTCGGCGATTTCGGCGGCGGATCGATGTTCCTCGTCTTCGGCATCATGGCGGCGCTCTACGAACGACAGAATTCGGGACAGGGACAGGTCGTCGACGCAGCAATGGTCGACGGCACCGCAGCACTGTCGCACATGATCTGGGCCTGGCGAGGCGTCGGAGCATGGAGCGACGACCGCGGCGTCAACCTGCTCGATACCGGCGCACCGTTCTACGACACGTACGAGACGTCGGACGGCAAGTACATGGCGGTCGGGTCCCTCGAACCACAGTTCTACGCTCAGCTCGTGACCGGTCTCGGCCTCGCCGATGCAGACCTACCGTCACAGATGGACAAGCCGCGCTGGCCGGAGCTGCGCGAGAAGTTCACCGCGACATTCCTGACCAAGACCCGCGACGAATGGGCGGCGATCTTCGACGGCACCGACGCCTGCGTCTCCCCCGTCCTCACCTTCGCCGAGGCCCCGAACCACCCACATATGAAGGACCGAGACTCGCTCATCGACATCGGCGGCGTGACGCAGCACCGTCCGGCACCGCGGTTCTCCCGAACCGAAAACGGAGTCCCGACGCCACCGCCGTCCACGGCGACCGACATCGCATCCGTCTGGGCGTAATTCTTTGCGCCGAACTCGAGGTTATGGACGCCTTTCGGCTGATTCTCGTCCATAACGTCGAGCTCGCGGTCAGAACACCGCCGCTCAGAACACCAGGGCCGGCTGTTCGGATTCGACGCTCGGTGCCAAGGCTCGATACGCCGCGGCAGTGGCCGCAACTGCGGCCCGAAGCTCTTGCGGCTCACGGGTGTACGGCAGCCGAAGGTAACGCTCGAACGCACCCTCGACTCCGAACCGTGGGCCCGCGGCCAACACTGCTCCGAATGCAGGCGCAGTAGCGGCGAGCGCACTCGACACCGGTGCGGGGAGCTGAAGCCACAGCGACATCCCGCCCTCCGAACGTCGGTATTTCCATTCCGGAACATGTTCGGCCAGAGCATCTTCGAGCACATCTCGACGCTCCCGCAGTTGGGATCGACGGACCTCCAGCGCGGGTTCGGCGTCCTGCAGCAGGAACGACGACGCCAATTGATCGACGATCGAGGTACCGAGGTCATGTGCTGCTCGCGAGCCGGCGAGCTGCGAGACGAGCGAAGGATGCGCTCTGATCCACCCGATGCGCAGACCGCCCCAGAACGACTTGGACGCCGAACCGATCGTGACGATGTCCGATCCCGACACCCGCCCGAACGACGCGACCGGTGGCGGCGGTGGCGCATCGAGCCACAGGTCCACCATGGTTTCGTCGACGATGAGCGTCATTCGGGTGTCTCGGGTGATGCGCGCGAGCTCGGCGCGCCCCTCCGCGTCGAGCACCTGCCCGGTGGGGTTGTGGAAGTCCGGGATCAAGTACGCCACCTTGGCGGCGGTTTGCCTTGCTGCACTGCGGATTCCGTCGAGATCCCAATCCCCTTCGACGGGACGGACCGGCACCGGCACCGGCCGGGCACCGACGCGCCTGATGGCCTCGAGTGCATTGGGATATGTCGGGTGATCGATCAGGACGCGGTCACCGGGCGCGGTCAACGTACCCAGCAGCAACCGAACCGCTTGCTGCGCACCCGAAGTGACCATGATCTGATCGGCGGTGGTGGGCAACCCACGTTCGACGAAACGCTGCGCGATGGCCTCCCGCAACACAGCGAGTCCGATGGGCTCCATACCGTGAGTGGGCAGATACGTCGGAAGTGCTTGCAGCGCAGATTCGTACGCTGCTGTCATCGTTCCGTCGGCCGCCGACATGGCCGCATGACTCATGTCCACCACCGGACCCGACGGTGACGTCGACTGAATCAGCATTCCGTTCGGTGTCGGCGCGGCAGGCAACGCCACGGTGCTGCGCGATCCCTGTTTGCTGATGAGATAGCCCTCGTCGCGCAGCACCGAATACGACGAGGTGATCGTGGTGCGACTCAGGTCGAGAGCAGCCGACAGATCGCGTTCACTCGGCAACCCGACACCCAACGGGATGCGGCCGTCGTGAATGAGCAGTCGAACCCCGTCTGCGAGCGCCCTGTACGTGGGACGGGAGGCCTTGCGCCTGCCGGATCCATCGGCCGACGCGTCGCCGCGCCAGCTTCCGAGATCACGGGCCAGTGACGTTGCATTGAGCACTCTGGAGGCCATACAGCCCATATTCACCCACTGGCATCGAACTTTCAAGTCCATTGGGCGTTCGACTGGACTGCCTGTCGGCGTCCGGTGGATACTCGACCCATGCCGAGCAGCACCCTCTTCGACACGGCCATCGGGCGATGCGGTCTTGCCTGGAGCGCGGACGGCGTGATGGCCGTGGCACTACCCGAGCCGTCGGACGAGGCGATGCTCGATTACCTGGCCGGCTTCGCCGCTGACCTAGGTCCGGTCGACGCTCTCGCCGAGGACGCGATCGATCGAATCGTGGCGCTCCTCGCCGGGCGCGACGTGGACATGAGCCCGATCCCGCTGGTGCTTCAGGTTTCGGCGTTCGACGCCTCGGTCTACACCGTGTGCAGCGCGATCCCCAGGGGCGCGACGCTGACGTACGGAGACATCGCGCGTCGACTCGGGGTGCCGGGCGCGGCCCAGGCGGTGGGTGGGGCACTGGGCCGAAATCCGGTACCGATCATCGTTCCGTGCCATCGCGTGCTCGGCGCGGGCCGAGAGGTAGGCGGCTTCTCCGCTCCCGGCGGGGCGAATACGAAACAACGAATTCTCGGCATCGAAGGCGTCGCCGGATTCGACGAGCCGACGCTGTTCTGAATTCATCGGTAATCGCTAAAGATACTTCTCGACCGAATAAATAGATGGAAAACAGGATTGAAGTTGGCTTTGTCAGCCAGATATCCCGACCGAAGACATCGAGGCGTCGACAACGGAAACCGTCGCGGCGGCGGGACCCGGACTGACATCAGAATCCTCTTCTCTACCGCCGATGGTGAATGCGCCCGTATCCGGAAGCCAGCCGATCGCTCCGCGCTGAAACAGGTTGTAGCGTCCGGAACCGGTGGGCGTCGGGCGCTCGTTGCTGATCGGATAGCCAAGTGCGCCATAGGGTCCGCCGTGCGAGAGGTACCACTCCAGAATGGGTCCGTGTACTTCGTGCGCACCACCCTCGGGGAGGGCGAACACCATCGCGTGGGTGAACTCCAACATGCCGCCCCCTTGCGGACCGAGCATGAATTCGCCAGTCTGCGCCCCGATCCACGAGTGTTCGTAAGCAAACCGATCGAATTGGTAGCTGAAAACTTCCAAGCCATTGTAATTTTCAGTCATCGACCGGCCCTCCGTCGCTTTACTTGGCCTCGATTATCCACCCGATTCGTAGACGCGCACTTCGATTCCGAGATATATGTGGCGTCTCCGCTATTGCAGAAGGGCGAGAATCTCGGCGGGGACGTCATCCGTCGCTGCGGGGTCGACCACCGTTCGAGACCACGCGCAGTCGACATCGACTCGCGCCTTCGGCCGGTCTACGTACACGCCGAACGAGGCGCGCCTCCTACGATCGCTCCAAATCGCGGGTAAGCAGGTCCTCCGCAATGGACCTCCGGTCATACGCGATCATCGAGACCTCGCTGTCGGGTCTGACCGACGGACCTTTCGCGCACATGCCCTCGGCATCATGAGGCGCGGACTCGGCGTAGGTACAGCGGAGCGATCAGCACCACCTGCAACCCGCCGCCGGAACCGTGGTAAGAGGCCGGCACACGAAGCCCAGCGGGATGACGTCGGTGGATCGGGGCTAAAGCAACGCGGCGATGTCCGACGGTAAGTCAGCGGTCGATTTCGTACTCGAAACAAACGTGCCATCACCTGACGGAGCCAACTGCACCGGAGCAGATTTCTCCGAGAGGATGTACAAGCTGCCGTTGGAGGACCACACTGCCCCTGTGCCGTAACGCTCACTCGACGACACTGGGTATTCGTACACGATCACCTCCGCGGGATCGGTTATTGCCAGCACACCTTGTGCGACACTCGCTGTGTACTCACCCGAGGATTTCGGCGAACCGGGTGAGACAAATGCGCTTGCTGGAGGGGCTGGCGGAAGCGCCGACGTCTCAGGGACGGCAGGTCCGGGCTCGACTGGTTCAGGGACAATCGGTGCGGGAACGACCGGTTCGGTGGGGACGGTCGGTGCCGACGTCGTCGTCATTGGTGGCACTTCCGTAGCTTTCGGAGGCGCAACCGTCGTGGTCGGTGTCGTGGTCGCTGTCGTGGTCGATGCCGCGATCTCGGGCGCGGTCGTGTTAGCCACCGAACTATCGATCGTCGGCGACGGTATCGGCACAGCTTGCCTGCTAGCCGACGCGGTGGCGCTGCCGTTGCAATTCACACCTAGAAAAGAGGTGATTGTCTGGGTCTGTTTCCCGGGCGAGACCCACTGCCCAGCAGTCGATCGAACGTCTGCATACGAAGTTCCGCCCAACAATGCCCCGAGAAGTCCGGAAGTCACCACCGCGGTGGCGCTACCGGTCTGCGGCACCGTGAAAGCCATCGGGGCCGTGGAAGTTGTACCTGCAGCATTCCGAACTACCACCTGAAACCCGGTGACCGGAGCCACGGGACGGCCGATGGTCAAAGTCACCGATCCTGCCAACGCCCCACCGCCCGAGCACACCAGTCCTGTCGGGTTGGGTAAGGTACCAGCTGCTAGCGGCCCCGGCCGAACAGTCGCAGTGTCCGATAGAGCAGCCTCAGTCACGTCAGGATGCGCATACCCCATTCCCAGAGCGGTCGCACCAGCAGCTACAAGTGCAATCCCGGTGGACAAGGAGTGCCTGCCGCTCGGCGTACGTGGCGCACTCGGCTCCGGACGCCATGCGACATACAATAAGAATGCTGCAAGTCCAGCGCCGAGCACCCAGGCGAACGGCGTGGTGGTCCACGTTGCTACATAGCCGCCAAAAGGCACATGCGCGAAAACTCGATCGGCTTCGGTAATTGCATAACTGTCGGCATCGACGTCCGCATTTGCGTCGCCTTTGAGGAGGACCGACACAGAGTTTCCGGTAGAACCCTGAATCTTGTTAACTCGGTGCGTAATACGCGATCCATCCGTACGGTTGATGCTCACGATATCGCCGACCGTCAGCGACGACGCCGGTACGGTACGCGCCAAGGCCAAAGATCCCGTATCAATCGCGGGGCTCATCGAGCCGGAACGGAATATCAGCGGTGTGATGCCGAAGAAGACAGCGCACACAGCGAAGACGAAGCAAATAACGCCTAAGAGCGCACCGATATTGAGCGCGGATTCCTTCATCATTTGTCTCGACTTGGCCATCAAGCCCCCGTCGCAGTAAAGAGAAGGCTGACGTTCCCCGTCGAGCTCTGCGCGCTAGCAGGGGCATCCGGCGACAGTCGCAGACTTACGCACAGAACTTGAACTCCGCTTGTGGCGGCCAGGGGTGCTGCCACAGGAGCAATCTGTAGATTCGCGGGCAAAGGAGCGAGTGATGGCGTGACTGCAGTGCCGTCAGTGCACGGCGCAGTCACACTTCCGTCCTTCCTGACAGTTACATCGAAAAATGCGCCGAGACCAGTCCCGGTAACAGCGACGGAGTACGAGAAATTTGTCGACCCGACGTTGCGGACAGTGAATGCCCCTGAGGTAATCGAACCGGGAAACAACCCGGTCAGCGGTGCAGACGCGTACGTCACCGGATCGTTCGAGTTGTTGATGGTTATGTCGACAGTTCCGGTTGTGAACTGACCTGACGTCGCAACCACAGTCGACGACCACGCGGCAAGAGTGCCCACGGCGCCGAGGCCCAGAACCATCCCGAGCGACAGAAGCGCACGAACGCGAGTACTGGACAGGACGTTGAACACCGGACGGAGAAAGCTCACGACTGCAGCTTTCGCCGCGACCGGTCGATCCCTGCGCTCGCAAACTGATAGAGCGCGAATGCAACCAAGCCGCCCGCAATCACGTATACGGCGGTCGTTCGGCGCTCACCGGTAATCCAATTATTCACGTACCCGAGGTACGGAATGCTGTACCAAACCCTTCCGCGGATTTGCTCGGGCTTGACCGGGCTCTCATCAGGACGCGGATTATTGTCGCCCTGCGTTGTGTAAACCCGCCTGTTTTCTGCGTCGAAACCGACGGCGACGATCCTGTGCGTTATCACTTCGGGCAGTCCGGAGGCAATTTGGTATGTGACGGGTTCGCCGATGCCCATCGACTGCACGTCGCCCGGCTTGACGACGATCAAGGTTCCAGGTGGATACGTCGGTTCCATCGATGAGGTCAGAACTGTATATGCCTGCGATCCGCTGACCTTCGGCACAACCACGGCTGCAAGGAGGATCGCCACTACACAGAACAAGAGAAGCAAGGACATAACGTTGACGATCCACCAGCGGAGCCCGGTCTTCTCGCTGGTCTGCTCAGCGGTCGTCATTACTTCTGCACCTGCTCTCCAACAATGGTGAATTCATGTCGGTACGACGACGACACTGACGTCGAGGCGGACACCAACGTCGACCGCACACACAGCACCACTGCCTGATTGGCCTGAATGGTCTGCTCCAAGATCGGCGTTCCGACGGGGACGATTGCAGGCGACGACGTGCTCGCGGAAACGCTGACTACGGACGGGCCCGACGGCGCACTGGTCGTCGTGCAAGCAGCAACAGTCGTGCCGATCCGAACGTCTACGGCGACTTGCACCGGCGTGGCCGGTGCCACCGTAGCCGGCGTCAACCCAATCCTGCTCACTCTGAACCGCAGCGGGACGTTGCCACCGTTCCTCAACACCATCGCACCCTGGCCGAATTCACCGGGTGCAATCAAAGTTTTGGCGAGGTTGTCGAACTGGAAAACCTGGGAGGTCGTAGTCGAATCTCCACCCGCAAAGAGAGTCAACGTGCCCGCTTTGACCGACCCCGCGTTCATCGTCTCTTGGTCGCGCCACAGTGCGCCGGTAGTCTGCACTGACCCAAAGGCCAGGACAGCCACCGACGCAACCGCAATACCGAGCCACATTGTCTTGACTCTCGGTCTGAGTTTCGACACGAACCGAAATGACTACGGACGTGTCTGCTGAAGATTCAGCTTGAACGTCGACAAATTGATAGTGCCGTTCTGACCGACCTGATTGGCGGTTTCCCTATCGAAGGTGACCTTCGCCGACACCGTGATCGTCTGTCCGGCCTGAGCGGAGGTGATTGTGTTGGATCCGGTCGAGTTGGTAACCACGACCGGAGCATTGACAGCAGTCAATCCGGAAGTGCCGTCGTACCTCACTGCGGTCAGCGGATCAGCCGTCAACGTCGCGGTCAGATTGTTACCGGTGGCGGTGACTACGAATGTTGCGTCGTACTGCAGGATGTCGCCGGGTACCATACGGAAGCTGGCGATCGATGGGATCGGGGTGCCAGGCGCACCCGCCGAAATGTCTCTCCATCCCGTACTGGTACCGGGAGCGATGTCGAGAATACCTGCAGTCACGGTGCCACCGTCGACGGTTTCGCTATCACTCCAGAGCGCGTAGGACCCGGCACCGCCGAGCAGGAGCACGCCAGCGGCAGCGGCAGCGAGCGCGCCCTTGGTTGCCTTGTTCATTCGTTCTACTTTCTTCGGTGGCCACACGGGGCCGAGGGGGGTGATCCGATCGGATCGTCGGCCATCCGAAGAGGCCTCCGCAATTGGTGCGATGCTCATTGTTTCGCCACGTCTACGTGGCCTGTTACCCAAGTGAGAGTAAAAGTCCAGGAGTCTTTTCAGCCGCTCGTTTCGAACTCTGCGTTTACATGTCGCGATCATCTGTAAAGCAGAGCCTCATCCGGAATCGGTTGAATCGGACAACTGCCGACGGCCGATTTCGGACGATTACCCGTCCGAATGATTGTTTCCAGCCGGTCTACGAGAGCACAGTTTGTTTCATCGACACAGACGTTCCTGGGTCTACAGGTTCGTGCGGAGACAGCAAAAAGCCCCGAGGCAGTGCGCCTCGGGGCTTTTCGATAACGGGTTCGGCTACCGCAGGATGTCTCGACGGACGATGGTTTCGTCGCGGCCCGGTCCCACACCGATGCACGACATGTACGCGCCCGACAGTTCCTCGAGACGCAGGACGTAGTTCTGCGCGTTGATCGGCAGTTCCTCGAATGTCCGGGCACCGGAGATGTCTTCCCACCAACCGGGCATCTCTTCGTAGATCGGCTTCGCATGGTGGAAACCGGTCTGCGTCATCGGCATTTCGTCGTGACGGACGCCGTCGACGTCGTAGGCGACGCAGATGGGGACGGTATCCAGACTGGACAGCACGTCGAGCTTGGTCAGGAAGTAGTCGGTGATGCCGTTGACGCGGGTGGCGTACCGAGCGATGACCGCGTCGAACCAGCCCGTACGTCGGGCACGACCGGTGGTGACGCCCACCTCGCCGCCCTGCTTGGCCAGGTACTCACCGTGGTTGTCGAACAGCTCGGTCGGGAACGGACCCGAACCGACACGCGTCGTGTAGGCCTTGAGGATGCCGAGGACCGTGGTGATCTTGTTCGGGCCGATGCCGGAGCCGACGGACGCACCGCCTGCCGTCGGGTTCGACGACGTCACGTACGGATAGGTGCCGTGGTCGACGTCGAGCAACGTGCCCTGCGATCCCTCGAGCAGAATCGTATCGCCGCGCTCGAGCGCTAGGTTGAGCTGCAGGCGCGTATCGGTGATGCGGTGCTTGAAACCTTCGGCCTGCTCGAGCACCTCGTCGACGACCTGCTGTGGGTCCAACGCCCGGCGGTTGTAGATCTTCGAGAGCACCTGGTTCTTGAATTCCAGTGCAGCCTCGACCTTTTGGGTCAGGATCTTCTCGTCGAGCACATCCGCCGCACGCACTCCGACGCGGGCGAGCTTGTCCTGGTAGCACGGGCCGATGCCGCGCCCGGTGGTGCCGATCTTCTTGGCTCCGAGGAAGCGCTCGGTGACCTTGTCGATGGCCACGTGGTACGGCATGATCAGGTGCGCATCGGCGCTGAGCAGCAGGTTCGACGTATCGACATCGCGCTTTTCTAGGCCGTCGAGCTCGGTGAGCAGCACACCCGGATCGACGACGACACCGTTACCGATGACGTTCTTGACGCCCGGCGTCAGAATTCCCGACGGGATCAGGTGCAGCGCGAACTTGTCGCCGTTGGGAAGAACGACGGTGTGGCCGGCGTTGTTGCCGCCTTGGTAGCGAACCACCCACTGAAGTCGTTCGCCGAACAGGTCGGTGGCTTTGCCTTTGCCTTCGTCGCCCCACTGGGCGCCGATCAGGACTATCGCCGGCATGTGCTCTCCTACGTTGCTTTCGTGCAAGGACGTGCTGCAGATGTACTAGAGCGAATGCAGCAGTCACCATTCGTCGCAGGCGCGACAGTGGCCGGGGGAACAGTCTAGCCGAGGCGGTGAGCTGGCCCGCATGCCGCTACGGTCGACGCCGAACGAGGGCACTATGGTCGTGACGAGGATTCATCGGAAGATCTAGGAGCGCCGTGACACCGTTCGTTCTGCAGTGCGGCAACCCGCTGCTGCCGATCACGCTGACCGACGTCCCACTGCGCAACGCCGACGCAGTACCGACCGACGACGATTGCAGCGCGATCTTCTCCGACATCGAATCCGCCCCCGAGCCACGCATCATCGTCCTGGGCGATGATGCGTCCCTCGCCGCGCTGCTGACGCGCCTGATGCGCACCGAACGGCTGCACGTCGAAGTCGCGTTCGTGCCGGAGAACGCAACCGATGCCGCTCACATCTACAAGCTGGGCACCGGGTCACGTGCCGCCAAGGTCGCCTTGACGGGCACTGCGTCGAGCACACCCCTCATCCGCGACGATGCAGGCAAGGCCGTCGTCGGGAGGGCTCTGCTCGGCGGTGCCGACGGAACCGACCTCGAAGGCGAGGCCTATGTCGACGACACCCGGTTGTTCTCCGGCGTCGTGCCCGGAGTCGAGGTGGCTCCCACCCCGGACATGCCCGGCCTCCGTGCACGCGTCGTCGGCCGTCGCCGATTTCTGCCGCGCCGCTGGGTGAGCGGCCGCGCCATGCAACTCGGCTCCCCCGCCGCCGAACTGACGCGCGACGGCATCGCCGGCGGCAAGGCGGTGAAGCGGTCGACCTTCTACCGCCACCATCAGGAGTGGTTGCTGGTCCGATGACAGCCCCACTGGTCCGATGACCGTTCCGGTGCGGCGCAGTCCCGTACTGCCGAGCCCGATCTTCGTCGCGGTGCTCGCCGTCGCCGGAATCGGTGGTGCCCTTGCCTGGACGGCGGACGACGTCACGTCCGTCGCCGCGCGCATCGGAGTGTTCGTGCTTGTTCTCGCCGGGTGGATCGCGTCGGTGTGCCTGCACGAATTCGGCCACGCCTACACCGCGTTTCGAGCCGGTGATCGCGAAGTCGAGCTCCGCGGCTACCTGACCCTGAACCCGCTGAAGTACACCCACCCGCTGCTGTCCATCGTTCTCCCGGTGGTGTTCATCGCGATCGGCGGGATCGGCCTGCCGGGCGGCGCCGTCTACCTGCGTACCAGACAGTTCTCGGCGTCGACCCAGCGGCGCATCGCACTGGCCGGCCCGTTCGCCAATGCAGTTGTGGCCGTGGCACTTCTGGTGGTCATCAGGCTGTTCGGTACCGACGGCACCAACGCCGCCTTCTGGTACGGGCTCAGCTTTCTGGCGTTTCTGCAGATCATGGCCACGATCCTCAACCTGATCCCGGTGCCCGGACTCGACGGATACGCAGCCCTCGAACCCTCGCTCTCACCCACCACCCGAGCGTCGCTGAACCAGTTCAAGGGATACGGGATTCTCGTCCTCGTTGCGTTGCTTTTCGTGCCGGCTGTCAATGCCGCCTTCTTCGGAGCGATCTACACCCTGTTCGGATTGTCGGGGGTCCCCGAGTTCTTCGCCGGCAACGGCAACTACCTGATGCGATTCTGGATCTGACAGGTCCAGCGGGAAAGAGTGCACGATATCGAACGCGATCGGCGGGATTCCGTCTGTTCGGGCAGGTTCCGTGCATTCCTGCCCAACACTGTCGGTGGTCGATCGCATAATGTGCGCATGACGACGTGGAACGAATTCTCGGCAGCGGCTCCGACTCTCGCGTCGGCGGTGCGGGCCCGATTCACCGCGCACAAGCACCATGTTCTTGCGACGCTACGAGCAGACGGCTCACCGCGCGTGAGCGGAACCGAGGTGGAGTTCGTGGACACCGGGGTGCTGCGACTGGGCTCGATGCTCGGTGCCGCCAAAGCGCGAGATCTTCAGCGCGACGGCCGCTTCGCACTGCACAGCAATCCCGGCCACCACTCGATGGAGGGCGGCGACGCAAAGATCAGCGGAATCGCCGCAGAGATCACCGATCCTGCTGTGCTGCAACCGATATTCGACGCGGCTCCCGGCGAACTCGTGCCGTATCACGTGTTCGATCTCGACATCGGCGAAGTGGTATTGACGTCACTGGTGGACGATCACATGCAGATCGACGTCTGGCGTCCGGGAACCGAGGTACGCACCGTCACCAGGTGAGCTCTTCCTTGCAGGTTCGGCCGTGTGCGGTCGGCTCGACCTGCACGGTGGCGTGGTCGAGTCCGTAGGTCGACAACAGCGAGCGCGCTCGATCGAGCACCATCGACGACGACCCCTCGCATTCCAGGTGCACGGTGGCCACGTCCATTCCGGTGGTCAGGGTCCACACATGTAGGTCGTGCACTCCCGTCACTCCGGGAAGGGCGCTCAGATCTCCGGTCAACGCGTCCACGTCGACATCGGCAGGACTCGCCTGAGTGAGGATGCGCAGTGCCGACCCGGCGAGCTTGATCGCACGCGGAACCACCCACAGCGAGATGAGCACGCCGACGACGATGTCGACCCAGGTCCACCCGAACACCAGCATGAGCACACCGCCCACCAACACACCGACGCTGCCGACGGCGTCGGCCAGCACCTCCATGTAGGCACCGCGAACGGCGAGAGAGTCCTTCGCATCGCCGCGGATGAGCATCATGACGACGATGTTCGCGGCAAGACCGGCCGCAGCGGTGAGAATCAACGGAAGACCGGGGATCTCGGGCGCATCGCCGATGCGAGATATCGCCTCGTACATGATGAACGCCGCAACGCCCAGCAGCAGAACAGCATTCGCGATCGCGGTGAGCACCTCGGCACGGTGCCAACCGAATGTCCTTGCCGCTGCGGCACTTCCCTTTCGCGCAAGGACGAGAGCGATCAAGCCCATCGACATTCCGAGTACGTCGGTGAGCATGTGGCCGGCATCGGCCAGCAGACCGAGCGAGCCGATGGCCAGCGCCACGGTCAGTTCGACCACCAGGAACACCACCAGAACGGCCAACGCCACGATCATCTTGCGAACCCGAGATCTGGGCGGTCCCGCGCCGTCGGGCGAATGACCACCCACGCCGTGGCTGTGTCCGTGACCCGCGCCCATGACTCCCCCTCGTGACTGCAACGACTTCAGGCAGTCACCATATGCGTACATACGCATATATGCAATGGTGTGCTCGGGTCACAACTCCGGCGGGACGTGCGGATGCTTGACCGTCGGCGGCAGAGTCGCCAGCGCTGAGATGCGCTTGAGCCCGGCGACCTGCAACAGATCGACGATGATCGACCGCAACTGAGCGAGCACCACGGTCGCCGACAACCCGGCGTTCGAGATCAGTTCCGGCTTCGCTCCGGCAGCGACCGACCGCAACACCCGCGCGGCCTCCGCCGCATCCGGCTTCTGCCCCGGATCGGCGAGAATCATCTGGCGCAGGACTTCCACCGCATGCGCCAGCTTCTCCACCTCGTCGACCACCCGCGGGTCGAGAATTTCGTCGTCGCGCACTAAGGTCAACGACCGCCGTGCCAGCACCCGAATATTGCGAACCGCGTTGTCGATGGGGTCGGCCGTCGCCGCCAGGGCCGCCAACCGAGTGCGATGATTCCAGTACATCGGAGAAATGCGCGCGATCTCCCGGCCGCCCTTGAGATCGGTCCGCAGAGCATCGATGCCGGACTGCGTCGCCCGAGCCTTGCGCAACGCATCCTCGATGGGTTTCGGGTCGTTGGCCACCAACCCGTCGGCCACTTTCTGCAACACACTCGCCGCGGTCGCCAACACGTTCGCCGCATCCTTACGCGCCCGCCACACCGGATGCGTCGGAATCAACGCCACGATCGCGATGCCCACCAGACCACCGACCAACGCGTCCACCATGCGGTTGGGGCCACCCATGTTGCCCGGAGGAATGAGGGTCGCCACCAGCACCGCGGACGATCCGGCCTGCATCGCGATGATGGGGCCGCCGTCGAGGAACACCGCAGCCGACATCGCCAAAACGACCACCAGCGCAATCTGCCACGGCCCACTGCCGATCAGGGAGATCAACAGATCGCCGACGCCGATGCCGACCGTCACGCCGGCCACCAGCTCGGCCGATCGACGCAACCGCGCCCCGAGGGACACACCGAGCGAGACGACGGCCGCAATGGGCGCAAAGAACGGACGTTCGTGACCGACGAGATCCGTAGCGACGAACCACGCGACCCCGGCCGCCAACGCGCACTGCACGATGGGCAACAACGACAACCGCAGCCGCTCGGTGCCCGCCTTCATCCGGGTTCGGCCACGCGCCCGGCTCGCGCGGGCCCGATCAGCCCAGGCCGAGCGCTTCCGCTGCTTTGGGGTCACAGTCTTCGAGGAGGTCGAGGCAGCGGGCGTACTCGTCGTGCTCGCCGATGTCGCGGGCGGCTTTGGCGAGGACTGCGACGCATCGGAGGAATCCGCGGTTGGGCTCATGGCTGTACGGGACCGGCCCGAATCCCTTCCATCCGTTACGACGCAACTGGTCCAGACCTCGGTGATAACCGGTACGCGCATAGGCGTACGCGGTGATGGTGGCACCCGATTCGAGAGCGGCCTCGGCGAGATACGCCCACGCGATCGACGCCGTCGGATGGGCCGCAGCAACCGTCTCGGGAGCCTCGTGATTCAGCAGTGCGGATTCGGCCTCGTCGTCGCCGGGCAACAGCGTTGGTTGAGGTCCGAGCAGATCACCGAAAGAAGTCATGGCGCTCATTGTGCCCCTACGTCACCCAATCGTGTCCGAACACCCCCGGCGGCGCTCACGCTGCGCTGCACACGCGGTCGATAGGCTGCCAGCTGACGAAATTTCGGACTTACAGCTTTCGAGGAATTCGGTGAACGAGGGAGAACGCATGTCGGACGAGAAGAACAATGCGACCCCCGAGGCCGACACGACCAAGATCGACCTGAACAAGAAGAAGCCGGCCGACGAATCGACGGACGCCCCCACCGAGAAGATCGCTGCACCTGAAGCCGATTCGCCGGTAGCTGCGCCTCGAAAAGCCGAGCCCCAGAAGATCACGCCCCAGAAGATCGCGCCCAGAAAGATCGAACCGCAGAAGGCTCGGCCGCAGCAGGTCGGACCACGCCGCGTCGGACCGCCGGCTGCGGAACCGAACAAACCGAGTCACAAGAAGTGGTGGGCGGCTCTGGTGGCCGCGGTAGTCGTGATCGCGGCAGTGGCCGCCGGTGCGTACCTGCTGATCGACCGCACGAGCGTCGAAGACTCCCCGGAAGCGCAGATTCGCACGACGGTCGAGTCGTTCACCAGGGCGCTGGCCGCCGGAGATCTGGCCACGCTGCGCAGTACGTCCTGCGGAGACCTGGCGACGTTCTACCGCGACATCCCGGACACGGAGTTCGCCGACGTGCATCGGGTGTCCGTGGAGCAGGGCAACATCCCGACCGTCGACAGCATCGACGCCATCCAGGTCACCGACGACACCACGGCGATCGCTCAGGTCATCGCCCACACGGACGCCAACCCGAACGATCGCTCGCCGCGCACCTTCGACCTGAGCCTCGACGGCGATCAGTGGAAGGTGTGCAGCTGAGAACCCATGTGAGTGGAACTTCGTAGTGGGCTACGAGGTTCCGCTCACATGGGGCGCAGCCGCTTATCCGGCGCTGACGCTGCGTCCGGCCGACTTCAGGTCGTTGCAGGCCTCGATCACACGGGCCGTCATTCCGGCTTCTGCCTTCTTGAGGTAGCTGCGCGGGTCGTAGGCCTTCTTGTTACCCACCTCGCCGTCGATCTTGAGCACACCGTCGTAGTTGGAGAAGAAGTGTCCGGCGATGGGGCGGCTGAATGCGTACTGGGTATCGGTGTCGACGTTCATCTTCACCGTTCCGTACTCGAGCGCCTCTTCGATTTCGCTCTTCGCCGAGCCCGATCCGCCGTGGAAGACGAAATCGAACGGCTTCGAGCCCGATGCCAGGCCGAGCTTTTCGCTGGCCACACGCTGACCGTCGGCGAGAACGGACGGCTTGAGCTTGACGTTGCCCGGCTTGTAGACGCCGTGCACGTTGCCGAAGGTGGCCGCCAGCAGGTAGCGCGAGCCGGCGTCTCCGGCACCAAGTGCCTCGACGGTCTTGAGGAAGTCCTCGTTCGACGTGTACAGCTTGTCGTTGATTTCTGCCTCGACGCCGTCTTCCTCGCCGCCGACGACACCGATTTCGATCTCCAGGATGATCTTCGCGGCCGCAGCACGAGCCAGCAGATCCTTCGCAATCTCCAGGTTCTCGTCGATCGGCACGGCCGATCCGTCCCACATGTGCGACTGGAACAGCGGGTTCTTGCCGGCGTCGACGCGCTCCTGCGAGATCGCGAGCAGCGGACGCACGTAGGTGTCCAGCTTGTCCTTGGGGCAGTGGTCGGTGTGCAGCGCGATCGTGACGTCGTATTCGGCAGCCACGACGTGGGCGAACTCGGCGAGCGCGACAGCGCCGGTGACCATGCTCTTCACGCCCAGGCCGGAGCCGAATTCTGCGCCGCCGGTCGAGAACTGGATGATGCCGTCGCTACCCGCGTCGGCGAAGCCTTTGATGGCGGCGTTGATGGACTCGGAACCCACACAGTTGATTGCCGGGAAGGCGAACTTGTGTTCCTTCGCCCGGCCCAGCATCTCGGCGTAGACCTCGGGAGTTGCGATAGGCACGGCGTCATTCCTCCATTGAAAGTTCGATTGTGTCCTGTGCAGTATGGCAACCTCCGCGCTCGGTGTCGTGCGTACCCGCTCACGTCCCTCTCGGGTGGTTGTCCGTCGAGGGGTGCCGAACAGGCCATCGAGTTCACGGTCGGCCGACACCGACTGTTCAGGAGTTGCCGGTTTCGGCCGGTAGTGTGGGCGCGGTGAGTCTTCTTGCTGCTTCGGAATCGGTGACGACGAATCTGGCCCTGTTGCCCGGTTTCCTCGATCCGGTGAACCTGCTCAATTCCTTCGGTCACTGGGTCCTGATCGGTCTGCTGCTGGTGGTGTTCATCGAGTCCGGCCTGCTGTTCCCGCTGCTGCCCGGCGACTCGTTGCTCTTCACAGCCGGCCTGATCGCGGCGTCGAAGTCCACCGAGATCGAGCCATTTGCGTCCATTTGGACGCTGGTCATCCTGATTCCCATCGCGGCGATCCTCGGCGACCAGGTCGGTTTCCTCATCGGCACCAAGGGCGGTGCTGCCCTTTTCAAGAGCAACGACGCCCGGTTCTTCAAGAAGAAGTACATCGACGAGTCGCACGTCTTCTTCGAGAAGCACGGCCCGATCACGATCATCCTGGCGAGATTCGTACCCATCGTGCGGACGTTCGCGCCGGTCGTCGCCGGTGCGTCGCACATGAAGTACTCGCTGTTCCTGACGTACAACGTCGTCGGCGGCATCCTGTGGGGCGCGGGTGTCACGGTTCTGGGGTACCTGCTCGGACAGATCGCGTTCATCCGCGACCACGTCGACATCATCTTCCTGCTGATCGTCGCCGTGTCCGTCCTGCCCATCGTGATCGAGGTCGGCAAGCGCATGATCAAGGCCCGCAAGACTCCACTCGGGGAAGCAGCCGACGCGATCGAAGCCGACGCCCCGGACTCCAAGTCCTGATCCGAAAGCGATCGAGCCCGTGTCACTGAGCGCCACAGCATTGACCGCCGCCGCACTGCAGACCGTGTCCACCGAGGCCGTCGGCAGTTTCGGACCGCTGCAGTCTGCGGGTCCGCTGGTCGTGTGGGTGATCGTGATGGCATTCGTGTTCATCGAATGCGCGGTGATCATCGGCCTGTTCCTACCCGGCGACTCGATGCTGATCACTGCGGGCATCGTCATGGCGACGCACGCGTCGGGCACCGGCCACATCTGGGCTCTCTCGGTCGGTGCGATGGTCGCGGCGATCGCGGGCAACCAGGTGGGATACATGATCGGCCACCGAACCGGTTCGACGCTGGTGGCCCGCAAGAACGGCAAGTACCTCAACACCAAGAACCTGCACAAGGTAAATCTGCTGCTGGAAAAGCACGGATTCTGGGCGGTTCTCGTCGCGCGTTGGATCCCGTGGGTGCGCACGCTGTGCCCGATGGTCGCCGGGGCGGCGAAGATGGATCACCGTCGCTACACCATCGCCAGCACTCTGGGCGCGATCATCTGGGCACCGGTGCTGCTGCTCGTCGGTTTCTACTTCGGCTCGTTCATCCAGCGCATCCCGTGGCTGATGCCCGCGGTGCTGATCAGCATGATCGTGCTGCTGGTCGTCGGAACGGGTCTGGGCATCTGGCAATACCGCAAGGAAATGGCGCGTCCCGAAGAGACGATCGTCGTCGACGAGGTTGTGGAGTAAGACCCGCGGAACGACCTAGAATCCACCAGCGCAGACGCGGTAGGCCGCTTCCATGAGCATCCAGCCACCGAGTTGCACGGACAGGTCGCGTTCGGGCACCTCGGACGGTCGGACCGTTCCCTCGGCGAAGGTGGCGATGTGCAGGCCCTGCCCCGGGAATCGTGCTTCGCGGGTCCAGTCGGCACCGAACAGTGGGTTGTCCTCCACTTCGAGTCTGTTCTCCCATGCGGCCTCGGCCGAGACGAGGACGATTGCAGCGGCGACCTCTCGTGCACGGTCGTCGGCGTCGGTGTCGCCGGGTAGTTCGGTGGCCACCAATGCGAGGTAGCGCGCGAGGATCGGGTTGAACAGGCCCCCGTCTCCCCCGCCGCCGCCGGTGATGACGAGGTTGCGGGTGAGGTGGTTCTCGACGGCGTCGACCAGAGCGTGGACGCGCTGCGCATGCCTCGGCTCGCCGAGACGGAGTGCGAGTTCGGTTTCCAGTCCGAGTGCGACGCCCTGGCAGTAGCTGTAGATCGCGCGTTCGACCTCGCCGGACTTGCCCGCGTCGACGAGGGCGCGGGTGGAATGCATGCCGTCGAGGATCAATCCGGTGCGCGAGTCACGCAGGGTGCGGTCCATCCAGTCCGACATCTCCTGGGCCCGCCAGAGCCGACCGGTGCGGGCGAGCATGATCGCGGCCGGGCCGTTGGCCGGCGCGTTGTAGAAGTCGGATTTCTTGCGCCACGGGATGCCGCCGCCTTCGGCCGGAGCCCAGGCGTCGAACAGTTCCATCTCGATCTGCTGGATGCCGCTGCGATTTCCGACGAAGTGCTGACGCTGCGCACGTTCGAGAGCCAACCCGAGCCAGGCCATGTCGTCGTAGTAGTTGTTGGTCCAGCCGGTGACGTTTCGGGTGCGGTGCGCGCGGGTGATCTTTGTCAGGCGTCGTCGACGTTTCGTGGTGAGTTCGCGGTCGGCGGCATCCACTGCGCAGTCGAGCAGATGTGCCTGCCACCAGTAGTGCCAGCGCAGGAAGGCACGCTCATGCTTGACGGGCGGCCACGCGACGACTCCGAGCGCCGTACCGGGCAGTCCCCACAGCCGACGCATGTGCCGTGCGACGACGGCCCCCTCCGCAGCGTCGGCACGCTGCGACCACAACTCCTGCATACCCGCAATCCTGCCACTACCGTTGCCGAACCGTTACATCCCGTCCTGGTAAGGCCCTGTCCTCACCATGCGGTATCGAGATCGGCGTGGCGACGAATCCACGAGTGCATCGCAATCCCGGCCGCAACACCGGCATTGATGCTGCGTGTCGACCCGAACTGCGCGATCGAGACCGTCATGGACGCGGACTCCCGCGCACTATCGGAGACGCCGGGACCCTCCTGACCGAACAGCAGCAGGCAGTTGCGCGGCAATTCTGCCGTTTCGATCGGCACCGAGCCCGGGGTGTTGTCGACGGCGACGACGACGAGCCCCTGGTCCTCGGCGAACGCCATCAGCGCCTCCACCGAATCGTGGTGGTGAATGTGTTGGTACCGGTCGGTGACCATCGCGCCGCGACGGTTCCATCGACGCCTCCCGACGATGTGCACCGCCTGTGCAGCGAAGGCGTTGGCCGTGCGCACCACGGTGCCGATGTTCGCGTCGTTCGCGAAGTTCTCGATGGCGACGTGCAGTGAATGACGGCGAGTGTCGATGTCGGCGACTATGGCCTCGCGTCGCCAGTATCGATATGCGTCGACGACATTGCGTCGATCACCGGCGGCGAGTAGTTCGGGGTCCAGTCGCGGGTCGGCGGGCGGCGGCTCGTCGTGGGTGTCCGACCACGGGCCGACGCCGTTCGGGTTCTCACCCCATTCGGTGGGACCGGCTTCGGCCGGTTGGCCGTCGATCTCGTTCTCGCTCAATAGATTTCGTTACTATCGGGCGCGATCCGGAATCCGTGACCGGTGGCGTCGTTCGCGCACGAGATTCCGTTCTCGGCCGAGGTACAGGTGTAGCCACCCTCGGCGATGGTCGCACCGACAGCCAGCGGCGGATCCATCGACTCGCCACCCGAGGTGTACACCACTCCCCCGGAACACATGAATGCCGCGGGACCGTCGTTGGTCACGCGAATACCGTTGCCCCAGTTGATCATGCAGTCGTCGGGCCGCGGCGGAACCGGGGTGGTCGTGCCTTGACAGCCGGCCTCGGTGCGACTCGACAGCGGCACGATGCCGCATTGAAACAGCCCGTCGGGCGAAGTGAAGTAATAGGCCCCGCCGATCGCGGCATACGTCGTCTGCGGCTCCGCGACCGGTGGGGGTGGTTCGACCGGCGGGGGCGGCGGCGCTTCCGACGTGGTCGTCACCGGCGGCGGAGTCGTGGTCGGTGCGGTCGTCGTGGTGGTCGGCACGGGGGTGGTGGTCGACGACGTAGGCGGCGCTTGCGCAGCCGACTCGCTACTGCAGCCGGTGAGTACGAGCGCCGACCCGACCCCGACAGCGACCACCCACGCCCGCACCGTTCCGAATCGCACTGTCCCGAATTGTCTTGTCCTGCTCGACCGCACCGTGCTCAGCATGAAGAAAACCCGACCCACCTTTCGACACCTACTGCTCGAAAGACAGACGATACCGGCGCAGCGCCGGCATCGTCCGGTGCGGCGTTCTAGGTGTGGCTCAGACGGCGGTTGACTTCACGGGTGAGCCACGCAGGCGAGAACCGTGAACCGAGCGAGAGCGCCTTGGAGGGCAGCCCGACCGGGAAGTGCACCTTGTGCAACCGGCGCTTCACCGGACGGGTGGCGTCGAAGATCGCGTCGGACACATCTTTGACGGTGAGCTTGATGCCCAACGAGCTCGTGGTGCCCGTCGAGATCTTCTCGGTCATCGCCGTCTGGACGAACAGCGGCCACATGGCCTTGACCGCGATGTCGTACTTGCTCCATTCGAGATCCAACGCCTCGGTGATGCCGCGCACCGCGAACTTGGATGCGCCGTACGTCACCAACTCGGGCTGACCGTAGATGGCCGAGGCCGAGCACAGGTTGACGACCTGCGCGCCCGGGGTGTCCCTGAGGTAGGGGAATGCAGCGTGGGTGCCGTAGACGACGCCGTTGACGTTGATGTCGATCTGGCGGCGATGCACCGAGAGCGGCATGTCTTCGAAGGCCCCTGCAGCGAGGATCCCGGCATTGTTGATCAAGATGTCGAGTCGACCGTCACCCTCGGCAACGAACTCCTTCAACCGGGTTTCCCACTGGTCGGAGTTGGTTACATCCAAAGTACCGGTGAACACCCGACCGCTGAGCGAAGCAGCTTCCTTGCCGAGTGACGCCAAACCGGTCTCGTCGATGTCGTACGCACCGACGAGGTAACCGTTGGCAGCGAACTTGAGTGCCGTTGCACGGCCGATGCCGGCCGCGGCACCTGAGATGAAGACAGTTGGTCGAGTCACATCGATCACCGTACATGTAACCCTACTTACGAGTAACCCCCAATCTCCGATCGATCGAACGCCGTCTCCCGACGGCACAGGAGTACCGAAGTGAACGACTCGAGGATCGTGCGAGCCGTCGTCGTCGTGGCGATCGGCTATTCGATAGTGCTGGCAGTCTGGATCGGCTGGCTCGTGGACAAGACCCCGCCCGGCACGTTGCCGTACCAGTTGGCAGCCCTGGTGGCCGGATTCGGCGCGGCCCTCGGCCTGGCCATGATGATCGCCGGACGCCCCACGCGCGAGCAGAAGGATCTGATCGAACACGGCGTCGAGGGGTGGGCGACGGTGGACGCGATCCGGCGCATCGACGACGACACCGCCGAGCTCGACCTGGAGTTCACCGTGCCGGGCTCGAGCAGCTACTTCGGCAAGATCGTCTACGGCATCCCCCGAGCCGACACCGCACACTTCGAGCCGGGCACGGTCATCGCCGTTCGAGTGGACCCGGCCCATCGAGAGCGTGTTCTGCTGCTTCCCCGTCACGGCGTCGACGAGTAGTGGCCAGGGCGTCGACGAGGAGCATCTGAGCGGCCACGTACGTGGACAGGATCACCGCCTCCGCCGTACGGCGCTGCCGTTCGTCGGTGAGGAACAGTCGTCGGTGGACGATCAGCGCGTCGGACAGCGTGAACAGGATGCCGCCCACGACGAGCCGGCGATCACCTCCACGCGAGACCGACCGCGCAGACAACGTCGACGTCGTCGCGAGCACGCCGCCGTAGGCCGACAGGGTCGGGGCAACCGCCGGTTGGCGTCGAGCCAGCAGGATCGACGCGGCCAGCCAGCCCGCGTATCGCGGAACGGCGTCCAGCAGAACCGGTCGCGCACCACGACGCCACAGCAGAAACGTGTAGCAGCTCTGCATGACTCCGAATGCCGTGGCACCGAGTTCGAGCGCCGAGTCGTCGTCCGGGTCGATCAACAGCACGTCGCCGATGGTGGCTGCGACCAGCCCCGTCGCCAGCACCCGGTCGTGTACCGGATCGAGGGCGGTGGCCAATGCAGGAACGATCAGCGGCTTGGCGATCTTCTGCAGCCGTGCCGAGCCCGTCCACGCCCCGAGCACTGTCACCGCACCTGCTACCGACGCGGCAACGCGGGCACATCCCACCCGATCGATGTTCACTTCCGACCTTTCCGGGGCGAATCCGTCATAACGACCGTCACATGTGACCCTGACCCCTATCGCTTGATACTCGCAGTGAGCGTGGGCATCGTGGACAGGTCGGTCGGATCATTTTCGAAAGCACTGGGGACCATCATGCGCCGCAAACTCACCGGGCACACTCGCATCGCAGGTGACGAGGTCGCCGGCTACCCCAATCCGCTTCTCCGCGACTGCGACCTTCGCCAGGCACAGATCAAGCGCTGGGTCGTCACCCTGTTGATCGTCATGGCGCCGTTCTCGCTGTGGATCGGCACCGGTGCCTACTCCGAGCAGCAGCAACGACTCGATGAGCAGCGCACGTCGATTCACCAGGTGACGGCCACCACGACCGATGTCGCAACCGTGGCACCGACTGCCGCGACCAGCTTCGACTCCACCAACGGTGCCGCCGTGACGGCCGTTCCCTCGCAGTGGGTCTACCGAGGCGTCGAGCACACCGGCCGCGTCAGCGTCGACACCGGGTCGCCGGTCGGTACGACCGCTCAGATCTGGGTGAACGACGCCGGCGAGCTGAGCCTGCGGCCACTGACCTCGTCGGATGTCGTCGCTGCCGCGATCTTCAGTGCTGTCGGAAGTTGGATCCTGGCGGCCACTGCGCTGATCGGCTTCTACTACGTCATGCGCTTCCGTTACGACGGGCGCCGAAACGCCGAGTGGGATCGCGAGATCGCCGATCTACTGAGTCGACACTGACCGCTCTCTTCCCCCGAGCTCACCCCACCCGATTTCAACGGCCGGCGAGCCTCGCGTTGCGATAGATAGTTAGTGTATGTAACAATAAATCGGTGAGCCATTCCCACGACGACCTCAAAGATCTGGTCTCGGAGCTGGTCACCAGTTCGTCACGCTTCGTTCGCTTGGCTGCCCGATTCGGCAGCGAAGAATGGCCCAGAGCGTGGATGCGGGCACTGTCGCTGCTCGAGGAGTATCAGCCCCTGCGCATCAGCACCTTCGCCGAGTTGGACCGATGCTCGCAGCCCTCGGCCACGGCACTGCTCGCGAAGTTGGGCAAGAACGGCCTGGTGACCAAGACGTCCGACCCCGACGACTCGAGGGCCGTGCTCGTCGAGATGACCGAGGCCGGCCATCGGTGGCTCGCCGCGAGTCGCCGTCACATCGTCGACGGACTCGTCCCGTACCTGTCCGACCGAGACCCGGAACAAATCCAGAAATTGACCGACGGCCTGAGCGAGCTTCGCAGCATCCTCGAACCCGTCGATCGCGAAAAGAGAGGAACTCTTTCGTGACCACCAGCACCTCCCCCGACAGCCTGCTGAAGCAACCGCGCGCAGTGTGGGCCGTCGCGTTCGCCAGCGTCATCGCCTTCATGGGCATCGGTCTCGTCGACCCGATCCTCAAGCCGATCGGCGAACAACTGCACGCCTCGCCGTCTCAGGTGTCGCTGCTGTTCACCAGCTACATGCTCGTCACCGGCGTCGCGATGCTCATCACCGGCGTCGTGTCCAGCCGATTCGGACCCAAACGCACGCTACTGGCCGGCCTGGCCGTCATCGTGGTCTTCGCCGCCCTCGCCGGCATGTCCGGTTCCGTCGGCGAGATCATCGGATTCCGCGCCGGCTGGGGACTGGGCAATGCCCTGTTCATCGCCACGGCACTCTCGACCATCGTCGGTGCAGCATCCGGCGGCGTCGCTCGCGCGATCATCCTCTACGAGGCCGCACTGGGCATCGGAATCGCGACCGGCCCGCTGGTCGGCGGCCTACTCGGCGGATTCAGCTGGCGCGGACCGTTCTTCGGCGTCGCGGTACTGATGGCCATCGCGTTCATCCTGCTGATCGTCATGCTCCCGGACACCCCCAAGCCCGCGCACACCACGTCGATCCTCGACCCGTTCCGGGCACTGCGACACCGCGGACTGCTGACCGTCGGCATCACCGCACTGCTCTACAACTACGGCTTCTTCACCCTGCTGGCGTACACCCCGTTCCCCCTGGACATGGGCACCTACTCGATCGGTTTCATCTTCTTCGGCTGGGGCCTCTGCCTGGCCGTGGCATCGGTGTTCATCGCACCGAGACTGCAGCGGGCCTACGGAACGCTGAACATGATGATGCTCTCGCTCCTGCTCTTCGCCGTCGACCTCGGCGTCATGGCGATGTTCACCGAGAACAAGACCGTCCTGATCGTCGGAACCGTCGTGGCCGGCCTGTTCCTGGGCGTCAACAACACTCTGATCACCGAGACCGTCATGATCTCGGCACCGGTGGAGCGCTCGACCGCGTCGGCGGCCTACAGTTTCGTCCGCTTCACCGGCGGTGCCGCCGCTCCCTACCTGGCCGGCAAGCTCGGTGAATCCAACATGCACGTCCCGTTCTGGGTCGGCGCGGCCTGCACGGCCCTGGCCATCGTCGTCCTGGCGACCGGCCGAAAAGTCCTCTCCCACGTGGACGAACACGAGCCGGCACCACACAGCATCGACGAAGCCCGCGCGGTGACAGTAGGCGACTGAGCCTTCCGATCAACCGCTGGATCCGACGGCCGAGAGCATCACTCTCGGCCGTCGGCGTGTATCAATGGCCTCATTCGTCACATCCGTCTCATCAGTAACACTTTGGTAACCAATACCTCAGTAAAGGACTTTTCGGTTCGATGTACCGTCCGGTTGGTTTACGGTCACGTCATCACGGTTGTTCGTGTGACTCACCAACAACACTCGTTCCGCGTGGGAGGACGGGTGCGCGCAGCTCACTGCTGCCACTGACCGAAGGGCCACAATCTCCATGTCGCAGAAGTCGATCGCCAGGTCCAAGAAGGCGCGCCTCGCCGCAGCCGGGGCCGCCACGGCACTGTCCCTGTCCATCGCCGCACCGGGAATCGCCAGTGCTCAGGAGCCCAGTACGCCGGAAAGCTCCGAGGTTCAAGCACCGGCGGGCGAAGAATCCGAAGGCGTCGAACCCGCCGCTCCCACAGGCCAACAGGGTGCCGCAGTAGAAGGATCGGGCACCGCAACAGCCGAAGGACAGATCGACGCTCCTGTCCCGGCCGTCACGTCCGAGGACGCAGCCGCGGCCGCCGCAGCCGCAGTCCCGACACCCGAAGCCCCCTCCGCCGTTCGTCCACTGCCGCAGATCACCGGCGGCGTCGTGTTCAACGAAGACGGCACGGCCACAGTCAATCTCGACGTCATTCCGCAGTTGTCCGACGCCGAGAAGAAGGCGATCGCCGACGCCGAGGCCGCCAGCAAGGAAGCCGCAGCCGCATCGGCTGCCGCCCAGGTACGACTCGAGACGGCCAAGGCAGCCGAGGCCACCGCGAGCACCGACGCCACCAAGGCAGAAGTTGCTGCTGCCGAGGCAGACGTCAAGGCCAAGGCCGCCGTCACGGCCGCCTCGAACGCCAAGGTCGAGAGCGCAGCAGCGAGCGCAGCGGTCACCGCAGCGAAGAACACCGCTGCCGAACTGAAGACCAAGGCCGACGAAACCAAGGCCGCCGCCGACAGCGCTGCAACAGTCGCAGCCGAGGCAGAGGCGAAGGCGAAAGAGCTCGAAGCCGCAGCCGTCTCGGGCGACCCCGAGGCCACCGCCGCAGCCGAGGCGGCTCGCGCAGACGCCGACGCGAAGGCCGAACTCGCCGCCACCGCCAAGGTCGAAGCCGACGCATCGAACAAGGCGCTCGCGGATTCCGTTACCGCTGTTCAGGATTCGTTCAAGAACTTCAACCTCACCAAGGTGACCGCTGCAGTTCGCGCTGCCGCTGCCACTGCCGCGAAGTCGCTGGCACTGAACATCGAGGCTCAGACCGCTGCCGCAGTGGCTGCAGTGGCCGAGCAGAACGCGAAGAACCTCGAAGCCGCAGCCGAGGCCGCCGCAGGTGAAGACACTGCATCCGAGAAAGCCGCAGCCGACGCCCGCACTGCAGCCGACGCAGCAAAGGCCGATGCCGACGCCAAGGCCGAGGCGGCAACCGCTGCCCAGGCTGCACTCGATTCCGCGCCGTCGGACGCCGATGTCGCCGAGTTGCAGGCCAAGGCCGACGCAGCCGCAGCGGCACTGGTGACGGCGAATACGGCCGTCGAGACGGCGAACGCCGACCTGCAGGCCAAGACCGACGCAGCCGCGACCGCCAAGACCAAGGCCACGGAGGCAGCAGCCACGCTGAAGACGGCTCAGGACGCCGCAACGGCCGCCAAGACCGAAGCCGACGCCAAGGCGAAGGCCGAGGCCGATCTCAAGGCCGAGGCAGCCGAATTGGCAGCCAGCGGACCGAAGTTCGAGTGGACCATCAACCTCGGCAACACCGTGAAGGAAGACGTACCCGTCACCGAGGTCGACGAGAACACCGTCGTCGTCGACAAGACCGGAGTCTCGCTCGTCGGCGTCAAGAACGAGGACGGATCCTTCACCGTCGCGGACTACTTCACCACCGACGACAACGGCGTCGTCAGCGTGGCCGGAGAGCTCCCGCCGGTCGATCTGGCACTCGGCGATTCCTCGAACGAGGCGTCGGGCGCTTCGGACAGCTCGTCGAACACCCCGGTGATCCTGGCCGGTGTCGGCGTGGTCGTCGTCGCAGCTGCCGGTGGCGCGTTCTACCTGCGTCGCCGCAGCTCCACCGATGCCACCTCGTAACACCCGCTGGCTGTGGACGGCGATCCTGACGTTCGTTCTTCTCGTATCAGGTTGTGCGAGTGACGAAGTCGGGATCGCCGCACCCGATCGTTCGCCGGTGCAGTCACAGATCTCGGGGGCTGCACCGACGGGCGATGTCGCCCCCTCTCGACCGGAGTACATCGAGCTGCGCTCGGCGGACGGGTCGACCTATCTGAGCAGTCCCATTCATCCGGACCCCCTCTATCGCGGCGGGGAAAGCGGGCAGGTGCTGAACCCGGTGGACGAACTACCGGCCTGGTGGGCCGAGAGTGGCATGCCGGGCACCTCGACCGAGCAGACGGTAGTTGTTGCCGGACACAACTATTCGAAGCGGGACGCCCCGTTCAAGGCATTGCGGGTGGTAACCCCTGGCGACACCGTTGTGCTGCGTACCTCGAGCGGCACCTTGGAATACGCAGTCGAAACCGTAGGACCCCTGCCGAAGGGATCACTGTTGGCAGACAACGAACTGCGCAAATCGGTACCCGGTCGATTGATCCTGGCCAACTGCGACGTCCAAGGCGGCGAGCCTACCGACGACAACTTCGTCGTCGTCGCGCAGTTGATTCGCTGAAACAGGCTTGTAGACAATCACTGTCGCGGCCGGGCCCCCGGTCCGGCCGCGACAGTGGCTACAGACCGAGGTCTGCCAAGCCCAGCAGTGATCGGTATTCCAGCCCTTCGGCGGCGATGACCTCGTCCGCACCCGTCGCCCGATCCACGACAGTGGCGACCCCGACCACCGTCGCGCCCGCGTCGCGCAGGGCTCGAACTGCGGTCAGGGGCGAATTGCCGGTCGTCGTCGTATCTTCCACCACCAGAACACGTTTGCCGACGATGTCCGGTCCCTCGATCTGACGCTGCATGCCATGCGCCTTCGCCGCCTTGCGCACCACGAACGCGTCGATCGGACGACCCTCGGCATGCATGATGGACATCGCCACCGGGTCTGCGCCCATGGTCAAACCGCCGACCGACGCGAAATCCCAGTCGGCGACGAGTTCGCGCATCAGCGAACCGATCAATGCACCTGCGCGATGATGGAGGGTCGCCCGACGCAGATCCACGTAGTAGTCGGCTTCCTTGCCCGAGGACAACGTCACCTTCCCGTGCACGACGGCGAGCTCTTTCACCAGATCGGCCAGTTCCTGCCTGTCCGAATTCGCAGCGCTGTCAGCCATGTTCGGGTTCCTCTCGTCGTGCCATGAGGCGGTCGGGTCGGTACGAACTTACCCACCGAGATTCTCGACCACCCGCACCCGGGTACTGGGCGCAGCGCTCCCCTACGCGGCGACCTCGGCGGCGCGGTGCTCGTTCAGGGACTCCTTGGTTTCGACGAACGGTTCGGGCGCGGTCACCGATCGAGCCTTCGCGACCAGCGACGAGGGGAACGATCCGACGGCCTCGGACAGCTGATACGCCGTGTCATTGTACACCCGCACCGCGCCGGCAATCCGCTTCTCGGTGACCGTCAGGTCGCCGGCCGGCCCCTGGAACGCCCAGTTGCCGACGACACTGCGGCGCGCTTCGGCGTCGTCGAGAACCGCATGGAAGGCGGCGGACAGAGCGTTCTCGGCTGCAGCCTGCGCCTGCAGGCCCAGTCCGCGATCACGGACTGCCTTGGACCACGAACGCGCTCCGGCGAGCTGACGCAGCAGGTCGCCCGACAGGTCCGCCGACTCGGCCGCAGTCAGAAACGGTTGCAGTTGCTCGTATCGACGCTCGAGCTCGATGTCGACGAGCCGTGCGCTCTGCTCGGCCAGACCGCGGTACCGCGCGAGGCGGCGCACCACACTCAGGACGTAACCGAGAACGACGAGTACCAGCACGAGGACCACAACGCCCGAGAAAACCGTCACGAGGTACGAATTTAACGGTGCCCAGCCGCCGAGGCCGGTAGGCACGCCCGAGAATGATCAGGGTTGGTTGCGTCGCCGATCCGCATCGAACGGAATCGGACGGGACACGGGCGGACGCGGCACCGGTCGCACCGGATTCACCGATCGCGTGGCCTGCGGTCCGCTCTGATCCGGCCTCGGTGGACTCGGCCGTCGAGTCGCCTCCTGCGGACGAGAATCGGCAGCAGGACTTCTCGTCTCCACACCGCGAGGCTCGACACTGCGCGGCGGGACGTTCCCGGACTGCTGGTTGCGGGGCGGCCCGACGCGCGGTTCCTGCACCAACGGTCGACCCGGATCGCTTCGATCACGAACGGACTCGCCGCCGCCCGGACGCGAGCCGTACACCGCGCTACCGCGGACCGGCGGCAGAACGTGCAGCATCCCCGACAGTCGCGCCACCGCATCGATCGCGGCATCCCAATCGCGCCCCGAGCTGGTCAGGGGCATCGATCCGAGAGTCCAGTCCTGTTCACTCCACAACAGCTGCAGATTCTCGGGAATCGACTCGGTGAACGCAGCCATCCGCTGGTCACAGACACGACGAGCGATGTCGACGTCGGTGGCGAACACCACTCGCGGTCCGATGGACCCGAGAAGTTGCATGTCCTCGTCGCGCGGAGGTGGCGTCGAGCGGGGCCTCAGGTCGATATCGACATCGGAGCCGACGGAACGCTGCACGGCCACGATGGTGCCCGTTTCCTCGACGTCGAAGAGTACGAACTCCTCACCACGCCGAACTCCGGTGACGACACCGAGAGCCACATCGAACTCGGGCTTGGACAGCGCGGCGCGCGAGAACTGGGTGACCAGCTCTCGGTCGTGGGGTCGGTACTCGTACCCCTGGGCCTTGGCCCACATCTGCCGTACCCGACCGGATCGATCTCGCTTGGATCGGTCGATGTAGAGCAGCGCTGCTGCGCCCACGAGTGCAATTACCGCCAGGCCGAACCACATTGCCGTCATCGCGAACCACCTTAATCGACTTCCACCTCGCGCCCGTCCACGGCCGCCGACTCCTGTGAACGGTCATAGGAGCCGCACGGGGAGCTGCGGGTCATTCCGCAGGCTCCACTCCCGCCGTCACCCTCCGAGTTTGGGAGTCTCGATGATGACGTTCGCACGGATGATTCCGTTCTCGACGGCCTCGCCCTGCACCACGACGAAAGCACCGACGGCCAACGACGCGAGATCGCGACCGGACAACGAGATTATCTGGGTCTGCGGTGTGGTCTGCACTGTGACCGGAGCGCCGTCGAGGCCGTCGAGCGTCAGAGTCGAACCGTCGTTGGCGTTGATCGTTCCCACCGACGAGCCGAGCTGGCCGAGGATCTCGGGAATGCCGCCCGGGATGAGCTCGGGTGTGGTTGTCGCACCCGATTCCGTGGGCCGCGGCGTCGTCGTGGGCGCGCTGGACGGCGAGGGCCGGATGGAGGTGGACGGTGCCGCGGCGGTGGTGCCCGGCTCGTCGCGCCCTCCGCTCAGAAACGCAATCCCGAACGAGACGACGATGACGAGCACAACGAGCCCGATCAGCGCCAGAACCCACGGACGGGGCCCCTTACTGCCGGAATCGACGCTGTTCGGCTCCTGCGGCGGCGGCGCACCCCCGAACTGCTGGGTGCCCCCGAACTGCTGTGGTTGTCCGAACTGCTGGGTGTGACCGAACTGCTGGGTGTCGTATCCCGGGGCCTGCCCGTAGGCCTGGTTCGCGGCCGCCTGCTGCGCCGGGTCGAAGGGCGGGAACGCCTGCGTCGGCTGGTAGCCCGGTGGGTACGCCTGCGGGTCGGGGTTGCCGTAGGCCTGGGTCGGATACGCCTCCGTCGGCTGAGCGTCCGGGTACTGCTGGGCGTCCGGGTACTGCTGGGCACCTGGGTGCCCGTAGTCCTGGGTCGGCTGGGATGACTCCGGCTGCTGCGCCGCGTCCTGATCGCGATCTCGGGGTGCTCGCGGGTCGTCCGGATTTGTCATTCCACGAGGGTACCCACGCCGAGAACGTCGACAGTGGCAACCGACAGCAGGCCCGCACGAGGTCTCGTGCGGGCCTGCTCCGGCTGGTTGCCGGCTCGGGCGCTAGCCGAGGATGAGCCGTTCGCCGTCGGGGCTGACGTTGACGGGCACCACGTCGCCGTCGTGCACGTCACCGGCGAGGAGGAGCTTCGCCAGCTGGTCGCCGATCGCCTGCTGAATCAGTCGGCGAAGCGGTCGAGCACCGTACAGCGGGTCGTAACCGCGTACGGCCAGCCACATCTTGGCCGGCGACGACACGTCGAGAGTCAGTCGACGAGCTGCCAGACGGTTCGCGAGGAAGCCGAGCTGGATGTCGACGATCGACTCGAGCTGGTCCTCCGACAGTGCGTCGAACACGACGACGTCGTCGAGCCGGTTGACGAACTCGGGCTTGAACGAGCGCCGCACCGCGTCCATCACCTCGTCCTTGGTGCCGCCGGCACCGAGGTTCGAGGTGAGGATCAGGATCGTGTTGCGGAAGTCGACCGTGCGGCCCTGACCGTCGGTGAGCCTGCCCTCGTCGAGCACGGCCAGCAGGATGTCGAACACATCCGGGTGAGCCTTCTCCACCTCGTCGAAGAGCACCACCGTGTACGGACGCCTGCGTACCGCCTCGGTCAGCTGCCCGCCGGCCTCGTAGCCGACGTAGCCCGGAGGGGCACCGACGAGCCTCGCGACGGCGTGCTTCTCGCTGTACTCACTCATGTCGATGCGCACCATCGCGCGTTCGTCGTCGAAGAGGAACTCCGCCAACGCTTTCGCGAGCTCGGTCTTACCGACGCCGGTGGGTCCGAGGAACAGGAACGAGCCCGTCGGACGGTTCGGGTCGGCCACCCCGGCGCGGGCCCGTCGGACGGCGTCGGACACCGCTTGCACTGCATCTTTCTGTCCGACGACTCGCTTGCCGAGTTCGTCTTCCATCCGCAGCAGCTTGGCGGTCTCGCCTTCCAGCATTCGGCCGGCCGGAATTCCGGTCCACGCCGCCACCACGTCGGCGACGTCGTCCGGGCCTACCTCCTCCTTGAGCATCACGTCGCCCTGGGCAGGTGAGTCCTCGGTCTTGGCCGCGAGTTCCTTCTCCAGGGTCGGGATCCGGCCGTACCTCAGTTCGGCGGCCTTGCCGAGATCACCGTCGCGTTCGGCACGATCGGATTCTCCGCGCAGGTTCTCGAGTTCTTCCTTGAGCGCCCGCACCGAGTCGATGGCGTTCTTCTCGTTCTGCCACCGCGTGCTGAGTTCGGCCAGCTTCTCCCGTAGGTCGGCGAGTTCCTGACGCAGCTTGTCCAGCCGGGCCTTCGATGCGTCGTCGGTCTCCTTGGCCAGGGCCATCTCCTCGATCTCGAGGCGACGGACGGCTCGTTCCACCTCGTCGATCTCGACGGGGCGCGAGTCGATCTCCATGCGCAGACGTGATGCAGCCTCGTCGACGAGGTCGATGGCCTTGTCCGGCAGGAACCGGGCCGTGATGTACCGGTCGCTGAGGGTCGCGGCGGCCACCAGGGCGGAGTCCGTGATGCGGACGCCGTGGTGCACCTCGTAGCGTTCCTTGAGTCCGCGCAGGATGCCGACGGTGTCTTCGACCGACGGCTCCCCGACGTAGACCTGCTGGAAGCGGCGTTCGAGGGCGGCGTCCTTCTCGATGTACTTGCGGTACTCCTCGAGGGTGGTCGCGCCGACGAGTCGGAGCTCGCCGCGAGCAAGCATCGGCTTGATCATGTTGCCCGCGTCCATCGCCGAGTCGCCGGTGGCTCCCGCGCCCACGATGGTGTGCAGCTCGTCGATGAACGTGATGACCTGACCGGCGGAGTTCTTGATGTCGTCGAGCACGGCCTTGAGCCGCTCCTCGAACTCACCGCGGAACTTCGCGCCGGCGACCATCGAACCGAGATCGAGGGATACGACGGTCTTGCCTCGCAGGCTTTCGGGTACGTCGCCGGCGATGACGCGTTGCGCGAGTCCTTCGACGATGGCGGTCTTGCCGACACCGGGTTCACCGATCAGAACGGGGTTGTTCTTGGTTCGCCGGGACAGCACCTGGACGACACGCCTGATTTCGGTGTCGCGACCGATGACGGGATCGAGCTTGCCTTCTCGGGCGAGCGCCGTCAGGTCGGTGCTGTACTTCTCCAGCGCCTGGTAGGTGTTCTCCGGATCCGCGCTGGTGACGCGGGCACTGCCGCGGACCGCCTGGAACGCGTCGCGCAGCTCGTTGGCTCCTGCACCATGGCCGGACAGGAGCTTGGCGACGTCGTCGTTTCCGGTCGCGAGACCCACCATGAGGTGTTCGGTGGAGACGAACTCGTCGTCCAGTTCGGTGGCCAGGTGCTGCGCTGCGGTGATCGCGGCGAGGGTTTCACGGCCGAGTTGCGGAGTGGTGGTCGAACCGGATGCCGAGGGCAGGCGATCGACGAGGTTCTGCGCTTCTCGACGCACCGTTGCGGGGTCGACGCCGACGGCCTTCAGCAATGGTGTGGCGATGCCGTCGGTCTGATCGAGCAACGCCACCAACAAATGTGCCGGACGAATATCCGGGTTACCGGCCGCGGATGCGGCCTGCAGGGCAGCCGAAAGTGCTGCCTGCGACTTCGTGGTGGGAGTGAAACTGTCCACCGGTCACCTTCTTTCCAGTGTGGGGTTCGAGCGTGTCGCTGGGTACAACCATAGACAAGTTGAGTCTGTTCCGCTCAACCTTAGTTTTTCTCGTGCGCGTTTTGCGTACCTGGAGGGGCGCAAGACGCGCACGAGGGCGCAGCCCTGATGCGCGAAAGTCTCGATCGGTCTACTTTGGTGACGGTCGAAGGTGTCAATCGGTGGGGGTGGAGGTTGCTCGACGCACGCACGGTCTCCCTGGTCCGCACCGGATTCAAGTCGGTAGCGGCTGCACCGAACGGTCCCGAACAGCTGTCCCGGTCGTTCTACGCTCACCTTTTCGCCAAATATCCTGACTTCCGTTCCCTGTTCCCGGCGTCGATGGACGCATTGCGCGAGCATTTCGTCCTGGCACTGGGGTACATCTTCGACAATCTGGACGACGCCGACCGCGTCGAGCCGTTCCTCGAACAGCTGGGCCGGGACCACCGCAAGCACGGAATCTCCGGAGCACATTTCCGGGCGGGGAGTTCGGCGCTGATCAGCGCCTTCCGGAGCTTCGCCGGCACCGAGATGTGGACCGACGAGGTCGAGACCGCCTGGCGAGACGCCCTCACCGTGGTGAGCAACGCGATGGCCGCCGCCGCCGACAACGACGAGCTGCCCCCGTATTGGGGCGCGACGGTCGTCGAACATCACCGCCTGCTCGACGACCTGGCCGTGGTGCGGCTGAAGACCGACGGGGAGATTCCCTACTTCCCCGGCCAGTACGTCAGTGTGCAGATACCGCAGCGACCCAAACTGTGGCGCTACCTGTCCCCTGCCATTCCCAGCAACCCCTACGGCGAGATCGAGTTCCATGTTCGACGCGTATCCGGGGGCTGGGTATCACCGGCGATGGTCACCGAAACGACTGTCGGCGACCGTTGGCTGATCAGCCCGCCGCTGGGCGGCATGCACGTCGATCGCACGATCGGCGAGGACGTGCTGATGATCGCCGGGGGCACCGGTTTGGCACCGTTGCGCGCGCAGGTGATGGAGATGGCCCAGCGCAGCACCAATCCGCGGGTGCATCTGTTCGTCAGTGGGACGTATCCGTGCGACCTCTACGACCTCGACACACTGTGGCAGCTGTCGTTGTCGAATCCGTGGTTGACGGTGGTGCCGGTGACCGAGGAGCTCGAGGATCCGTGGTGGCATTCGGGTCCGACGCGCGAACTCCCGTGGGGCATGCATCATCGGCTGCACGGCCCGGTGGGCAAGGTGGTGACCCGGTTCGGCTCGTGGGCCGATCGGCAGATTCAGATCTGTGGATCGCCGTCGATGGTGCGCACCACGCTGTACGCACTGCGCAAGGTCGGTACGCCGATGGAGCACATTCAGCACGATCCGTTCTGACTGCGCTACAACACTTTTCGGCCGGAGATCGACCGCGGCGGGAGATCCTCGACGATGCCTCCGACGACCAGCCGCGGTGTCCAGCTCTCGGTGACGAGTCTGCCGTCTCCGGTGATGATCGCCTCGGGATCGGGGTCGACGAGGATGGGGTATCCGGTGTCGGAGGTAGCTCCGACATTCTGCACCAACAGGCCGTTCTCGATGGTGTAGTACACGTGCACCGGGTGCAGGTCGGAGTCGAAAGCCCAAGGGCGGCCGATGAATATCACTGCGTCGCCGGTGCTGTCGAGCACCGATACGGAACCGTCTCGCTCGAGCCGTAACGCCCAGCACGCAGGCATGGATGCGGTGAACTCGAATCGATGCGGAGCCTGGGCTTCGAGCAGGTGAATCATCAACAACGCACCCTCGCGTGGGTCTCGTTGCGGCACAACTACTTCGAACGATCCACATTCGTAGAATCTGGATCCGAACGGTCCCGGTACGCCTACCCCGAGATCGTCGGCGATGGCCAATTCCAGGCGGATCGAACCGGATCCGTTCTCGGCCCGCAAGGTGATGCCCTCGGAAGGATGGGGCATCGGGGACTCGTCGCGGGGCGCGTAGGACAACACCGCTCGCAGCAGCGGCTCGGCGACCTCGGCGTCACCGTCTCGGGAATCGAACGTGCGTCGTCGTCGTCGATCGGTCATCGTCACCCCCTTCGCCTGACTCGACCAGTTTGCCACCCTCGACCCCGATCGCGCGTCCGATTCTGCGGAAAACCATCCATTCGATGCAGTGGTCTGCTAGCGCGCATCAGGCCCCGGCAGCCGCCTTGGCGGCAATCCGCGCCTGCACTTCCGGACGCCTGAGCGGAGGCACCGTCGGAGGTGGCTGCCGCCGGTCCGGCAGGGCGTCGAGCAGCCGATGCGTCGTGGCCGTCACCTCGGCGACTGCCGTCTCGAACGCGTCACGGGTGGCGTCGGACGTCTTCTGCACTCCGCTGATCTTGCGGACGTACTGACGCGCCGCAGCCTCGATCTCGTCGTCGGTGGCGTGTGGTTCCAATCCCCGCAGGGTGGTGATGTTTCGGCACATTCCCCGACGATAGACCCGCAGGTCACACCTCGAGAAGACCTGCGATCGCCTTCAGACACAGCTCGCGAACCTGTTCCCTCTTCAGAGTCCTGCGCTCCACCCAGTCGTGACAGACCGCGCGGACGAATGCCACCCACCCGCGGAGCGCGGCCCGGATCGTCTCGTCGCCGTGGAACTCGTCCGGCAGCGCGTCGAGAATGCGTTGCTGCTGGATGTCGAACTCGCGCGTCAGAATGTCGTTGATGCGGTCGTCTCCGAGCAGCGCGCCTCGATTGACCGCTCGGACGCCGTGCGCATGCTCGTCGGTGTAGGCGATGTAGGCGTCGAGTCCGGCGGCTATTTGCTCGAGGACCGGCAACGACGGGTCCGGGGCGGTGACGGCGAGGTTGCGCTCGGATTCGGTGCGCACGATCTCGACGAAGAACTCCCGTTTGGACGGGAAGTAGTGGTACATCAGACCCCGTGAGACCCCGGCCAGGTCTGCCACTTCCTCGATCCACACGTCCTCGTAGGGACGTTCGGCGAACAGGGTCGACCCGATCTCGATCAGCTGCGCACGCCGCTGCTCCGGTGTCATGCGTTTTCGAGGTGTGGTCATGGGATTTCGAACCTTACTTGACACGAGTTCAACGGTGAGTACGGTCACTATTTGACACCGGTTCAACGAGTCGGTTCGGGGACTGAGGAGCGGCCATGTCGACGGAATTCGCACTACGAGACGGCGTACTACCGCATCCGCCGTATCGGTTGCCGATACTGGGCGACGTCATCGGCGTCGACCCGCGCTCGCCGATCCAGGATTCGACCGCTCTGGCCGCCCGGCTCGGACCGATGTTCGAGCGCCACATCCTCGGCAAACGCTTCGTCTTCGCCTCGGGTGCCGACGTGGTCGGCGATCTGTGCGACGAACGCCGCTTCGAGAAGTTCCTGCCGCCGGGCGTCGAGCGCCTCCGCGACATCGGTGCCGACGGCCTGTTCACCGCCTACAACCACGAGCCCAATTGGCAACGGGCCCACGATCTGCTGCGGCCGGCGTTCACCGCCGGAGCCATGCGGGGCTACCACGACATCATGGTGAACGTCGCGGACGATCTGATCGAGCACTGGACCGAGCGTTCGCGCGACGCGTCGACGACCGATGTGTCCTCGGACATGACGAAGCTGACGCTCGAGACCATCGGACGCACCGGATTCAGCTACAGCTTCGGCTCGTTCACCCGCGCCGAACCACACCCGTTCGTGTCCGCGATGGTCGGCGCACTGACGTACAACCAACGGCGGGCGTTGGTATCGATCCCGGCGTTCGCCGCGCCGCTGTTCGCCCGATCGGACCGCCGATACGAGCAGAACAAGAAGTACCTGGCCGAGGTACTCACCGACGTCGTACGTACTCGTCGACAGTCCGACGGGGACTTCACCGACCTACTGCAGATCATGATGGACGCGGCGCGCGAGGCCGACAACCCGAATGCATTGAGCGAAGCCAACATCGGCCACCAGATTCTGACGTTCTTGATCGCCGGGCACGAGACCACCTCTGGTGCATTGTCTTTCGCACTGTACTTCCTGGCCACCCACCCCGAGGTCTTCGAACGGGCCCGGGCCGAGGTGGACGAAATCTGGGGGACGGACAAGCCCGAGTTCGGCCAGGTACCCAAACTCCGGTACGTCCGCCGAGTCCTGGACGAATCACTGCGTCTGTGGCCGACGGTTCCCGCGTTCGGACGCGGCGCACGAGCCGACACCGTCATCGGCGACGGCTACCCCATGGCGGCAGGAGACTGGGCGATCGTGCTCGCGACGGCCCTGCACCGAGATCCGGTGTGGGGCGACCGGCCGGAGAAATTCGACCCCGACAACTTTCTGCCCGCCCGCATCAAAGCTCGGCCGGCGCACGTGTACAAGCCCTTCGGGACGGGCGAAAGAGCATGCATCGGAAGGCAATTCGCCATCCATGAGGCCGTACTGGTACTCGGCACCGTGCTGCAACGCTTCGATCTGCAGGCCGACCCGTCGTATCGGCTGAAAGTCACGGAGCGGCTGACCATGATGCCCGAGGGCTTTCGGGTGCAGCCGACGGTGCGCACGTAGTCAGTCCGGCAGCAGCGGTACCGATACCCCCGGGTCTCGTCCGAGCAGTACCCCGCGCGTCAGCGACGTCGACCCGAACTTCTTGTGCACCCCGTCCAACGCACGGTCGAGAGCCGACGCCTCGGGTGGTCTGCGTACCGAGGGGGCGTCGAACTGCAGTTCCAGTTGCTCGGCTCCACCCCTGTCGATGCTCGAGACCGTCACCCCGACCAGCGTGATGCCCTTCTCCGCGATCAGCGGAGCCGCCTCGTGCAGCAGCTCGAGGGCGGCATCGAGGATGTCCCGGGTGTCGGCGGTGGCGCGATCGAGGGTGTGCGATCGGGTGGCCCGGGTGAAATCGGCAAACCGCAAGCGCAACATCACGGTTCGGCCGGTCCGCTGCGCGCCCCGCATTCGGTGCGTGACGCGATCGACGAGGCCGATCAACGACGCCTCCACCTCGGCCGCGTCGTGCCGCCCGCGGCCCAGGGCCCGCTGGGCACCGATGGAACTGCGCGACTTTCCGGGCTGCACGCGGCGCGGATCTCGTCCCATGGCCAGTGCGTACAGGTGCGCTCCTGCGCCCTTTCCCAACACCGAGGCCAGCGATCTCTCGCCGTAGGCCGCGATGTCTCCCACGGTTCTGATGTCGAGTACGTGCAGCTTCTCGGCGGTGACCTTGCCGACGCCCCACAGCCTTTCGATGTTCAGCGGGTGCAGGAACTCGAGTTCACCACCGGGTGGCACCAACAGCAGCCCGTCGGGTTTGGCGAACGCACTGGCCACCTTCGCCAGGAACTTGGTGGTGGCAATCCCGACGGTGATTGGGAGCCCTACCTGTTCGGCGACGTCGCGGCGCAGTTGCTGCCCGATGTCGAGTGCGCTGCCCGCTATCTTGCGCAGGCCTCCGACGTCGAGAAAGGCCTCGTCGATGGAGATTCCCTCGACGAGCGGCGTCGTGTCGTGAAAGACGTCGAACACGTCCTTGCTCGCCTGGGAGTACGCCTCCATACGCGGCGGCACGACGATCGCCTGCGGACAGACCGCCCGCGCCTGCCCACCGCTCATCGCGGTGCGTACCCCGAAGGCCTTGGCCTCGTAGCTGGCCGCGAGTACCACTCCCCCGCCGACGATCACCGGTTTTCCCCGCAGCCGCGGGTCGTCTCGCTGCTCCACCGAGGCATAGAAGGAGTCGAGATCGGCATGCATGATGCTCGCTTCCCCGCTCTTCGCCGTTTCGGCGCTCGACTCCACGTTTTCATGCTCCCACGAGGCACCGACATCCCCGTTACCTGCATCGAGCCCGAAAAACACCCCGAGAAAGTGACCCAGGTCACCTGATGTGCCATTGTTGAGTCGTCGGATCACGCGAACGGCTGGAGACAACTGTGACGGCCTGGTGGCGGTGGTACGGAGCACTCGGCGTACTCGGCTGCATCGCCTACTTCGCGGTGCCCGACTCCGTCTGGTCGCAATCGATCTTCGTCGTGGTCGGGGCGTCCGCCGTCGCCGCCACGATCGTGGGAACGAGGCTCAACCGTCCGCGCAACCGAACCGCCTGGTGGAGCATCGCCGCGGGCACCGCGGTGTGGGTGCTCGGCGACATCGTCTACGAGTGGCTTCACGCCGGCGGAGGCGTCGCGTCCTACCCGTCGCTCGCCGACGCGCTCTACCTCGTCGGCTACCCGATCTACGGTTTCGGACTGTTTCTGCTGGTCCGGCACAAGTGGAGGGCGAGCGAACGCGGCCACATCGCCAACAGCGCTATCGTGATGGTCGCATTCGCACTGCTCACCTGGGTTTTTGCGGTCCAACCGTCGCTGGATGGGGACGGCATTTCCGGCGTCGCCGGGCTGGTCGATGTCGCCTATCCCGCGATGGACATCTTTCTGCTCGGGTTGCTCGCCCACTTCGTCGGCTCTCGTCAGTGGCGGGCACTGTCCTACCGACTGCTCACCGCGGCGGTGGTCCTGCTCGTCGTCACCGACACCGTCAACAACTTCTCCATCGTGTCCGATTCCTCGGCCGACCGCTCGCTGCTCGACGCGGGATGGACGCTGTCCTACGTCCTCATCGGCGTCGCCGCACTCCACCCGTCGATGCGGAGAATCACCAGTCCCACCATCGAATCCGACGCCCACCTGATGGCGTCGTTCACCACACCGTCCGTCGTCGTGCTGACCGCCGCCACGCTCACCGCCCCCGCCGTGATGGTCGTCGAAGTCGTGCGCGAGAAGCCGATCGCACAGTGGGGATGGGCGGTCATGCTGTGCGCGGGCATTCTGGTGGTCCTGGTGATCCTGCGCATCACCGACCTGCTGCGACTGCTGCACACCCAGACCGTTCAGCTCCGTGCCGTAGCCGACACCGACCACCTCACCGGGCTGGCCAACCTGCGCGCCCTCGAACACCAGATCTACGGCAACGCCGGTGAATCGACGTTGCTGACGGTCGACATCGACCGCTTCACCGAAATCAACGACACGTTCGGACGGGGCCTCGGAGATCAGGTGTTGGCCGCCGTCGCCACCCGACTGCGCACGGTAGGCGACGACGCGATCTTGTTGGCACGCTTGGCCGGTGACGAATTTGCGCTGTGCGGTGAATCGGATTCGATGGATCCCGAAGCCCTCGCCCGCGACATACTCGAACAATTTTCGACGCCGTTCGAGGTGGGCAACATGTCGTTGCTCATCGAAGCATCCGTGGGGGTGGCGACGAACGCCCCGGCGGGCGTCGCCGAGGACGACGCCACACCCGACCGTCTGGTGCAGCGCGCCGACCTCGCCGTACAGGCCGCAAAGACCGTGCAATCGCGCGTCGCGTACTACGACCGGTCCATGGACCGGGACAAGAGCGAGCAGTTGATCATGCTGGGCGAGCTCACCGCCGCCCTCGCGTCGGATCAACTGAGACTGCGCTATCAGCCCCAGGTCGATCTGGACTCTATGACCGTGGTGGGGGTCGAAGCCCTGCTGCGTTGGCACCACCCGAGTGGAGACATTCTCTCTCCCAGCGCATTTCTGCCCACGGCCGAGCACACCGGACTGATCCGCCCACTGACCCGCTACGTCCTCGAGCAAGCCCTGGCGGAACGACAGCGATGGGCGGCATCGGGCCTGCACCTGCGCATGGCCGTCAACATCTCCACCCGAAACCTGTTCGACGACAGCCTGATCTTCCACGTGTCCCGGGTCCTGTCCGAGTTCGATTGTCCTGCTGAGCAGTTGACCTTGGAGGTGACCGAGAGCTCCGCGATGACCGACCCCGCCGGTGCCACCGAGGTGCTGGCCGGTCTGCACGCCATGGGAGTGCAGGTCGCCATCGACGATTACGGCACGGGCTACAGTTCTCTGGCCTACATCGAGCGCCTCCCGGTCCAGGAACTCAAGATAGATCGAACGTTCGTCAGCGGAATGTCGCACAATGCCACTCACGCCGCCATCGTTCGCTCGACCATTGAACTGGCGCGCACACTGGGACTGTCGGTGACCGCAGAGGGCGTAGAGGACGAAAGGACGGTATCGGTGTTGCGTGAGCTGCGATGCGGACGGGCGCAGGGCTTCCATCTGGGCCGCCCCACACCCGGCGAGCACCTGCCCGCCCTCGTCGACGAACTGAACGAGAACCTGAAAACTGTTATCGGAGAACGGATATCATGACCGAAGCCACACTGTCGGTATACGCGGCCATTCGATCTCGCCGCGACGTGCGAGCCGAGTTCGACGGAACCGTCGTCGACGACGACACCTTGCGCCGCATCCTCGGCGCAGCGCATCAGGCACCGAGCGTCGGTAACACCCAGCCCTGGGATTTCGTGGTGGTCCGCAAACCCGACACGTTGAGCGCCTTCGCCGCACACGTCGCCGACTGCCGACAGGACTTCGCGGACAAGCTCGACTCCGAGCGCCGACAGACGTTCGATCCCATCCGTATCGAAGGGATCGAGACCAGCGGCACCGGAGTGGTGGTCACGTACGACCCGAACCGGGGAGGCCCGCACGTCCTCGGCCGCGACACCGTCGACGACACCGGATTGTTCTCGGCAGTACTGGCCATCGAAAACCTCTGGCTCGCAGCGATAGCCGAGAACGTCGGGGTCGGCTGGGTGTCGTTCTACGACGAGGCGTACCTCACCGAACTGCTCGACATCCCCGCCCCGGTGCGTCCGATCGCATGGTTGTGTGTGGGCCCGGTCGAGTCGTTCCAGGAGGTACCGGATCTCGAGCGATTCGGCTGGCGCACGGGGCGTCCACTGGACGATGCCCTGCACTTCGAGCAGTACCGCCGATCGTGAAAACCGCTCTCGCCGCGGCGACGGTCATGTGCCTCCTGCTCGTGGGGTGCTCGTCTGCCCCTGACGAATCCCCTTCGCCCGCAACCACTCCGGCAACAACTCCGGCGGCCGAACCCGCCCAGGCACCCGATTCTGCCGATCCCGTCGGAACTGTCGTTCCGCTCCCCGGGGCTCCCGAGGGCATCGTCGTGGGGACGTCGGGCATCGCCGCCGCCGGAGTACGCGAGCCCGACGGCGTGGTGCTGTTCGACGCGGCGACGGGTGCCGTCCGGCAGATGGTCCCGACGACGGGCGCACCCCGGCATCTTTCGCTGGCAGGTCCCGACGGCCCGGTCCTGGCCCCGCTCGAAGGCAGTGACGAACTACTCGAAGTGGCGCTCAACGACGGCGCGATCCTGTCCACGGCCACGGGTGTCGGACGGCAGCCGCACGACGCGGTGCTCACCTCCGGCGGCACGATCGTGGCCACCAACGAGATGGGCGGCGGGGTGATCTTCCTGCGCGAGGGATCGGTCGTGTCGGAGCTACCGCCGGGCCCGGTCCAGCCCGGTGGCGCTGCCGCTCTCGGCCCGTACGCCGCCGTCGCAGACGTGCAGGGCAACGGTGTGTGGGTCTACGACGGCGCGACCCAGCGGGAGGTGGCGCAGGCCCCGATCGGCGTCAAGCTGACCCACGCCGTGACGGTGAACGAGACAACAGCCGGGTTCGCCGATACCGACGGCGGGACCGTTCTTCTCGCTTCGGTCGACGCTGCGGGGAGTATCCGCCAGACCGCGTCGATCGAGGCCCCGGGTAATCCGTATGGACTTGCCGTCGACCGCGACCGGGCACTGCTGTTCGTGACGTTGACCGCGTCGAATCTGTTGCGCGTGGTAGATGTTTCGGACGTCTCCGCACCGCGAATCCTGGGCGACGTCCCGACCGTGACACAGGCCAACTCTGTTGCCGTGGACCCGCGCACCGGGGACGTTCTGGTGACCGGCAGCGACCCCGGCGCAACGAGTTCGATTCAGATCATCCCCCGCGCCGAGCTACCCGCGGGGTGAGTGATCACCAGCCGTAGGAGCCTGGAATGCCCTTGAACGGGCCGACCACGTCGTCGGTGATCCAGCCCTCGTAGAAACCGCCTTCTTGCGGCCGGACCGCCTCGCCGTCGATTTCGCAGTCGAGTCGGCTGGGTGAGAACGCGAGGTAGCCGGCGATCTCGGCGAACCGCGGTGTCGGGTTCTCGTAGCTCCACCCCGCGGCCGGGGCGACGGCGTCGCCGCCGTGCACGTCCCAGTACGTCGCCGCGCCTTTCCATTCGCAATGCGTCGACCGGGCCTCGGACGGCGTCAACGCACCCGGAACCACGTCTGCGGGCGAGATGTACCAGGTGGGCGGATGGCTGGTTTCGAGCACTCGGTACGCGGCGGTGGTGCGCGCGACCACCTCGCCGCCGAGCCGGACGACCAGCGAACGGTTGGAGGACTCGAGCTTCGGTGGACGGGGGTAATCCCACACCGACTCCTGACCCGGCTTCGGCTTCTCGGGAACTACGGATCTCGGCAGATTCTGGCTCATCTCTCGATGGTGCCACCGGATGTCACGGAGCGTCGACGGGATAGAGATCGTCCACCCGTTCTTCGTCGAGAATCCAGCGATCGACGTCGTCCAATGGTTCGACCGGGCGCACGGACGTGAACGGAATATCGCGCGCCGGCGAATCGACCCGAATATGCTCGATCAGCGTCTCCTGGGTTCGCGCGCCCGAGGTGTCGCCGTCATGGTCGTCGATGCTCGCGGCGACGGGGGCCGTCCGGCCCCGGGCATCGACCGGAACGTCTGCGATGCTCGACTCGACGTCGTCGGGTTGCTCGGTTGTGTGGTTCCGTCCCGCCTCGGCCCTGCCGGTCTGTTCGACCGCATGGACCTGTCCGACTTCACGGGTCTGTTCGGGTTCGGGTGGTTCGGTGTCGCGCGGCAGTTCGGCCGGCACTCGGACGAGGATGCCGAGTCCGTGGGTCGCGGCCAACAGACTGACCGGGGCGACCGTCGCAATGGCGGCCGACAGCGCCGGATGCAGTGTTCCGGCGTCGGAAATGAAGGCGTGCATGGCATTTGCGCCGATACTGACCAGAGCTGCCGTGATCAACACGCCCCAGAAGAAGCGTCGACCACTGCGTTGTTCCTCGAATTGGGCGAGTGCGATGACGGAGATCGTAGCCTGCAGGATGGTGCCGTCGACGATCACCGGCCACAGCCACGACAGAGAACGCGGGACGCCCGCCATCGTGGCGAGATCCCACAGTGCGGCGAAACTCAACACGAACGACGCGATTCCGATGACGGTGGTGATGACGACCGCACTGACGAGCGTCGCACGCAGGACCTTGTTCATGGGTCGTCATGAAACACGAGACCACCGACAGGTTCCGATCAAGCGGTACGGACGGCTCCGCGGTAGAAGTCGGCGCGATCGTGTGCAGACATTCCGCCCCACACGCCGTACGGCTCGTTCGCTTCGAGGGCGTGCTGACGGCATTGCTCGAGCACCGGGCACCGGCCGCAGACCTGCTTGGCGGTCTTTTCCCGAGTGGCGCGGGCGCGGCCTCGCTCCCCCTCGGGATGGAAGAACACGGACGAGTCGAGACCACGACACAGACCGTCGAGTTGCCAGTCCCAGACATCTGCGTTGGGAACGGGAAGTTGGACCGGCCTGGCGGGTGCGCCTCGCACCATGAGCTGTCTCCTCACTGAAAAGTGAACAAGCTCACCTTCTCGCATTCGTCGTACTTTTACAAGTCCTTTCGGTCATTCGTAGTACTTAAAATCAAGCGCGCTTGCTTGGAATATGCACTTACCGGACACTCCGCCCCGGACCTCTGCCCTGTTTCGGCCCCCGGGTGTGGATCAATGTCCCATTGCCGCACTCTGACCGACTGAATCCCGCATTGATCCGAACCCGGGTGGGGAGCGAGAGGACCGAGGCAGGCAGCACTCAGTGGCTTTCGGACATTCCTGCGCGTTTTTCGAGTTCGACGAGGACGTGTTCGGCGATTTTGGTGGGCGGCGGGCCGATGTCGACGACGATGGCGTTCTCGTCGTCGCCGAGGGGTTCCAGTGTCGAGATCTGGGTGTCGAGCAGTGAAGACGGCATGAAGTGGTCCATCCGCGCGTTCAGACGTCCGCTGATTCGGTCCTTGGTTCCGGCCAGGTGTACGAAGATCACCGGCGCCCCGTCCCTGGCCCCTGCGCTCAGTACGTCCCGATACGACCGTTTGAGTGCCGAGCACGTCACGATTCCCGATCGTCCCGTGCTGGTGTGGTCGGTGATCCACTCGGCGATGATGTCGAGCCAAGGCCATCGGTCCTCGTCGGTCAGGGGCTGACCCGACGCCATCTTCGCGACGTTGGCGTCCGGGTGCAGGTCGTCGCCCTCTTGAAGGTCCCATTTCAAGGCTCCGGCGAGGATGCCTGCCACGGTGGATTTGCCCGATCCGGATACCCCCATCACCACGAGAACCGGATGGTGCGCTCTGCCTGTCTTCTCTGCTGCCATGACTCGATACTGCTCCATCCGGTGCATCGGGATCGGACAGACGCGAGAAACCGGGCAACCCGTGGGACGATCGATCGGACATGACCGAGACCAACGATTTTCGCCAACTCCACGATTCGGTGCTCGACGAGCTCGGGCGCGACATCGTGAGTGGCGCGATCCCGAGTGGCACCCGAATCTCGGCCGACGACGTCGCCGTGCGGTTCGCCGTATCGCGAACCGTGGTGCGAGAAGTCGTTCGTGTTCTCGAGTCACTGGGCCTGCTCACCGTTCGGCGACGCGTCGGCATCACGGTGCTGGGTTCGCAGAACTGGAACTCCCTCGACCCGGTGGTCATCCGCTGGCAACTGGCCGGGCCTGCCCGCGCCGAGCAGCTGCTGCTGCTCAGCGAACTGCGGTCGGGTATCGAACCTTTGGCAGCCAAACTCGCTGCCCACCGAGCCACCCCCGAGCACTGCGGGGCGCTCACCGCTGCCGTCATCGGAATGTCCTCGACGTCGCGGTCCGCGGACTCGGAGGCCTACCTCGAACACGACTGCAACTTTCACCGCACGCTGCTGGAGGCGTCGGGCAATCCCATGTTGCGGTCGATGTCGGACATCGTCGTCGAGGTACTCGCCGGACGCACCCGCCATGCCTTGATGTCGCGGCAAGCAGACCCCGAGGCCATCCGGTTGCACGGAGTGGTCGCGTCCTCGATCCAGTCCGGTGACGCCGACGCCGCACAACGAGCGATGTTGGCCATCGTCACCAAATCCGCGAGGTCGATGTCGGCTGCTTCCGGTGTGACGCCGTCGCCCGGTCTGGTTCCCGACCAGCAGTGATGCACCGGACGCACGAAGCCAGGTACGCCGAGACGAGGTTCATCGCCTAGATTCGACGCGTGACTGCTCTCGAATTGCCGCTCGAACTTCGCCGCGCACTCGTCGGAGTCGCTCGGACTCCGCGTTTGCTCGTCGCGTCCGATTACGACGGAACCATGGCTCCGATCGTCTCCGACCCGCAAAAGGCCTTCCCGCACCCCGAGTCCGTCAGCGCCATGCGCGGGCTCGCCTCCCTCGCCGGCACCAACGCTGCGGTCATCTCCGGCCGCGCCCTCCGCGATCTCGCGATCCTCTCGCGATTGCCGTCCGAGGTGCAGCTCGTGGGCAGCCACGGCAGCGAGTTCGACGCCGGGTTCGTCAACGCCATCGACGACGACGCCAAGAAGCTCCTCACCGTCATCACCGGCGAGCTCCAAGCCATCGCCGACGCCCATCCGGGCGTGAGTATCGAAACCAAGCCGGCCAGCGTCGCACTGCACGTGCGCAACGCCGAGCCCGCCGCGGGCGAGGAAGCCCTGGCCGCCGTGCGTTCCGGTGCTGCCGCACGCGACGGCGTCCAGGTGACCGAAGGCAAGTCCGTCATCGAGCTGGCCGTCATCATCACCGACAAGGGCGTCGCCCTCGATATCCTCAGACATCAGGAAGCCTCCACTGCCGCAGTCTTTTTCGGCGACGACGTCACCGACGAGAAGGCATTCGGCCACCTGCACGGACCCGACATCGGGGTCAAGATCGGACCGGGCGATACTCTCGCCGAATTCCGCATCGACAGCACCGAGCACGTGGCACTGGCCTTGGCGTTCCTGCTCGAGGAGCGTCGGCAGTGGCTCTCCGGAGCCGACGCCCCGCGCATCGAACGACTGACGATGTTGGCCAGCCCCAACGCCGTCGCGCTGCTCACTCCCGATGCCGACGTCACCTGGCTCTGTCACCCCGAGCCCGATTCGGCAGCGGTGTTCGCACACCTGCTCGGCGGCGATCAGGCCGGACACTTCAGCATCGGACCCGTCCGCGCATCGCTTCCGTTGAGCCAGCAGTACGTGGACGGCACGATGACCGTGCAGACCAAGTGGGCCAGCCTGCAGGTCACCGACTACCTCCCGCACGACATCGGCCAGGGCCAGACCGCGCTGACCCGCGTCATCACCGGCAAGGCATCGGCCATCGTCACGTTCGCGCCGCGTCCGGAGTTCGGAAAGGCGTGGGCATCACTGGAACCCGACGTGGACGGACTGCGCATCCTCGGCACCGCGGACCCGATGGTCCTGCGGAGCCCCGGCGTCACCTGGAACATCGTCTCCGACGGATCCCAGCAGTCCGCCCACGCCGAGGTCGACCCGTCGAACGGGCCGATAGTTCTCGAATTGCGGCTCGGCACAGACGATCTGAGCGAGCACCCGTGGCCCGAGGTCGAACGGCGTCGAGCATCGGAGTCGTACTGGAAGGACTGGGCCGACGGCCTGAATCTGCCGCCGCTCAAGCGCGACCTGATGAAGCGATCGGCCCTGACCTTGCGTGGCCTCGTGCACTCCGAGTCCGGTTCGATCATGGCTGCCGCCACCACCTCGCTGCCCGAAGACATTGGTGGAGTGCGCAACTGGGACTACCGATACTGCTGGCTGCGCGACGCAGCATTGACCGCGACCGCACTGGTCGACGTCGGATCGACAGCCGAGGCCGAGAACTACCTGTCGTGGATCCACGGGGTACTCGAATCGGTGTCGGGACCCGAACGCCTGCACCCGCTCTACACCATCTGGGGCCTGGGCCTGCCACCCGAGGCCGTCATCGACGAGCTGCCCGGCTACGCGGGTTCACGTCCGGTCCGCGTGGGAAACGCTGCCAACCAACAGGTTCAGCTCGACGTCTTCGGGCCCATCGTCGAATTGGTGTCCGCCCTCGCACACGCCCGCAAGGCCGCGGGGTCCGAGAACGGCCTCTCCGACGACGACTGGGACCTCGTCCGCGCGATGGTCGAAGCCGTCGAGCGACGCTGGTTCGAACCCGATCACGGCATCTGGGAGATCCGAGACAATCCCCGCCACCATGTCTACTCGAAGGTGATGGGCTGGACGACGGTGGACCGCGCCATCGGTCTGGCCGAAACCTTCGGCCGCACAGCCGAATCGAGCTGGTCCGAGCTTCGTGACACCATCCGAGAAGAAGTGCTCGCCAACGGTTGGAACGACGAAGTGCAGTCCTTCACCGCCGCATACGACGGCACCGACCTCGACGCCGCGACGCTGTACATCGGCCTGTCCGGACTGATCGAGCCGTCGGACCCGCGTTTCGCAGCCACCGTTACCGCAACCGAAGCCGAACTGCGCAGCGGATCGACGGTCTACCGCTACCGCCACGACGACGGCCTTCCCGGCGGCGAGGGCGGATTCCACCTCTGCGCAGCGTGGCTCGTCGAGGCATACCTGCTGGTGGGCCAACGCGCCGAGGCCGAGGCTCTGTTCGCTCAACTCGTCAGCGCCGCCGGACCGACCGGACTGCTCAGTGAGGAATACGACCCGATTGCCGAACGATCGCTTGGCAACCACCCCCAGGCCTACAGTCACCTTGGTCTGCTGCGCTGCGCGAGATTGCTCAGCGCTCAGCCTGCATGACCCCCCGCCCCGGTTCACTCCTCCCCAGTTGGGATCAATGCGCCTTTGTTGCACTCAGACTGACTGAAATCCACATTCATCCCGAACGGGGTTCCAACCGACACTGAATGAATGTGGCTTTGTTGCACTCTGAGTGACTGAAACCCACATTGATCCCAAAAGGGGCGCAGATCTGGGGCGCAAATCTGGAGTGAGCGCGCGAGGACAGCTCAGGCGATTGCGGGCGGTTGAGCCGGCGGCGGTGCTGCGGTGCGGCCGCGGAAGAGTTCGGTCGGGAGTGTTTCGGCGGCGACGATGCCCGAGTGCGAGGACGAGAGCACCAGTTTGCCTGCGCGGCGGCCTTTTTCCTCGGCGTCCTGGCGCACGGTGGTCAGGTTCTCGCGAATGGCGTCGGAGATGCCGTCGAATCCGGTGACCGAGAGTTGGCTCGGCACATCGATTCCCGAGACTCTGGCGAAGTTGAGTGCACCGAGGGCGATGACGTCGGTGGTGCACAGCAGTGCGGTGGTCTCGCGGTTGGCCTGTAGCGCCTGGGCTGCGGCGGAGTGGCCGGAGCGCACGGTGTGGTCGAATCGTTCGACGACGGTGAGGGTGTCGGGGTCGAGTCCGGCGTCGATCATGGCGGCCTGGACGCCGGCGATGCGTTCACGTTGGACGTGGAAGTGACTGTCGGCCAGCCGCCCCGGGGGTACGACGCCGTCGCGGCGGTCGCGTCCGAGCCGCATGCACAGCACTGCAAGGTGTTCGTGTCCCAGCGAGATCAGATGTGCGGCGAGCATTTTCATGGCGACGCGGTCGTCGATTGCGACGAGGGCGGCCTCGGGGATGTTGCGGGGTTGGTCGCACACGACGATGGGTAGGTGTCGTTCGCGCACTGCGGCCAGGTAGGGGTCGTCGTCGGCGACGGAGTAGACGACGAATCCGTCGACTCCTGCTTGTTGGACGACGGCTGCGGCTTGGACGTCGTCGCGTTCGGCTCCGGCGGGGATGAGCAGCAGCCCTTGTCCTGCGGCCTCGCAGGATTCGGCGAGACCGGCGAGGAAGCTCATGGCGGCGGGGTCGCGGAAGGAGTAGCTGAGGGCTTCGGTGAGCAGTAGTCCGATGGCTCCGGCTTTGCGGGTGCGCAGCGATCGCGCGACCGGGTCCGGGCCTGCGTAACCGCGTCGCTTGGCTGCCTGGAGAACGCGTTCGCGCAGTTCGGGCGAGAGTTGATCGGGTCGGTTGTAGGCGTTCGAGACGGTGGTTCGCGATACCTTCAGCTCGGCTGCGATCGACGCCAACGTCGCTTGACGTCGGGGCTCGCTTGACCTGGCCATAACCGGGACGTTAGTCCCACACCACGCTGCAGTGAAAATCGAGGTTGGGCTCGTCCGATTCGATACCGAGCCCGCCCGAGAGCTAGAGTACAACGGTAACGGTTTCCATTAGCGTCAAGCCCTGCCTTCAGGAGTACATCGATGTCGTCCTTCCACCGCCCGTCTCGGGTCAAGAGCTCGGCCCTCATCGGCCTGACCTGCGCTGCCGCGCTGGCACTGACCGCGTGCAGCTCGAACGAGCCGACGAGCACCGAGTCCGCGCCGGCCAACCCCGTCGACGGTCCGATCACGATCGTCGCGTCGACGAACGTGTGGGGCAGCGTTGCCGAGGCCGTTGCGGGCGACCTGGCCACCGTGAAGTCGATCATCGCCGACCCGTCGGCAGATCCACACTCGTACGAGGCGAGCCCCGGTGACGCCGCCGCGGTTGCCGAGGCGTCCTTGGTGGTCTACAACGGCGGTGGCTACGACCAGTTCATCGAGGACATCCTCGGCTCCGAGGGCAAGGACGTGCCGTCCGTCGATGCCTTCACGTTGCTCGACGCGGACCACGATCACGACTCCGAGACGACGTCCGAGGCAGCAACCGAGCCCGCAACCGAGCCCGCGACCGAAGACGGCCACTCGCACGGTGAGGTCAACGAACACGTCTGGTACAACGCCGAGGTCGCAGCGCACACCGCCGAGGAGATCGCCGACAAGCTCGGTCAACTCGACCCGGACAACGCCGCGCAGTACACAGCCAACGCCGAAACGTTCCACGAGCAGATCCACGCCATCACCGACGTGACGGACCGGATCGCCGCCGAGTTCCCGAACGCACCGGTGGCCCAGACCGAACCGATCGCGCACTACCTCCTCGAAGAGTCCGATCTCGACGACCGCACTCCCGAGGACTTCAAGGACGCCATCGAGGAGGGCAACGACCCGTCGCCCGCATCGATCGCCTCGACACGGGATCTGTTCACGTCCAAGTCCGTCCGCGCGCTGGTCTACAACACTCAGACCGAAGACGCTGTCACACAGGACATTCGCACCACCAGCGAGGCTGCGGGCATCCCCGTCGTCGAGGTCACCGAAACTCTGCCCGCTGGGATGACGTTCATCGAGTGGCAGACCAAGGCCGCGACGGACCTGCAAGCCGCGCTCAGCACCAACCCGTGAGCCGATCCGCTTCCCGATCGGTGGGCAGCTGATGGAAAGCTGTAACGCATGCCTGCTGTAGAACTGCGCGATGCCGGACTGGCCTTCGGCGACCGCACACTCTGGCAGAACCTGGATCTGTCCGTCGCGGCGGGCGAGTTCGTCGCCGTCCTCGGCCCCAACGGGTCGGGTAAGACGTCGTTGCTCAAGGTGCTGCTCGGTCAGAACCACCTCACGTCCGGCACCGCGTCGATCGGCGGCAGTCCCGTTCGCCGCGGCCAGTCGGGCGTGGGGTACGTCCCCCAGCAACGCAACATCGACGACGATCTGCCGCTGCGCGGACGCGATCTCGTCGGTCTGGGCTGGGACGGCCACAAATGGGGCATGGGACTGCGCGGCATGCGGCAGCGCAAGGAGACGGTGCAGCGCGCCATCGATCAGGTCGACGCCAATTCCTTCGCCGGCGCACCGGTCGGCTCGATGTCCGGTGGTGAACAGCAGCGACTGCGGATCGCCCAGGCACTCGTCGGCGATCCGTCGGTACTGCTGTGCGACGAGCCCCTGCTCAGCCTCGACCTCGCCAACCAATCGTTGGTCTCCGGCCTCATCGATCGCCGACGGCGGGAGCACGACACAGCCGTGCTGTTCGTGACGCACGAGATCAACCCGATCCTTCCGCTCGTCGACCGCGTCGTCTACATCGTCGACGGCCGGTTCCGGATCGGGACTCCCGAGGACGTCATGACCACCGAAGTGTTGTCCGAGCTGTACGGCACCGAGGTCGAGGTGTTGAAGGTTCGCGGTCGGCTCGTCGTCGTCGGAACCGGCGACTCGATCGATGCGCTCGGCTCGGCCGGTGCCCACCACCCACCCGTACCGCACGACGGAGAAGACAAGGCATGAACGAGAAGGTTCTCGACGCATTCTCGAAAATGCTCGACTTCGACACCACGGCGAATCTGCTGAGCTACGACTTCGTTCAGCAGGCGTTGATCGCCGCTGCCATTCTCGGATTGCTCGCCGGCGCGCTCGGACCGCTCATCGTCAGTAGGCAGTGGGCCTTCGCGGTGCACGGATCGAGTGAGCTCTCCCTCACCGGTGCGTCCGCTGCACTGCTCGTCGGTATCACCGTCGGACTCGGGGCCATCGTCGGATCCGTCGTCGCCGCGGTGATGTTCGCCCTGCTCGGCAACAAGGCCCGCGACCGAGACTCGGTCATCGGCGTCATCATGTCGTTCGGCCTCGGCCTGTCGGTGCTGTTCATCTGGCTGTACCCGGGCCGAACCGGCACCAGCTTCTCGTTGCTCATCGGCCAGATCGTCGGCGTCGGGCAGAGCGGAATCCAGCTGCTGCTGGTGTGCGCCGTTCTCGTGCTGATCGTGCTCACCGTGGTCTACCGCCCGCTGTTGTTCGCCAGCACCGACCCCGAGGTAGCCCTGGCCCGCGGCGTCCCCGTCCGCGCACTCTCGGTCGTGTTCGCCGTACTCGTCGGTGTTGCCTGTGCACTCGGCGTGCAGATCGTCGGCGCGCTGCTGGTGCTCTCACTGCTCATCACCCCGGCCGCGGCCGCCGCGCGGGTCACGGCCAGCCCGCTGAAGGCGACGCTGCTGTCCATCCTGTTCGCCGAGATCGCCGCTGTCGGTGGCATCTTGCTCTCGCTCGCTCCTGGCCTCCCGGTCTCGACTTTCGTCACGACCATCTCGTTCGTCATCTACCTCGTGTGCCGCGGCATCGGGGCAACCCGCAAGGCCAATTCCGGACGGCTCGTCGCCGCCTAGACTGTCCAAGGTGACGGCCATCGATCTCAACGCCGATCTCGGCGAAAGCTACGGTGCGTGGACTCTGGGCGACGACGACGCGTTGCTCGCAGTGGTGTCCAGTGCCAACGTCGCGTGCGGCTTTCACGCCGGTGATCCGACCACTCTTCTGCGCACGTGTCGCTCTGCTGCGAACGCAGGCGTGCGGATCGGTGCTCAGGTCGGCTATCAGGACCTCGCCGGATTCGGTCGACGCTTTCTCGACGTCGCCCCCGCAGATCTCACCGCCGACGTGATCTATCAGATCGGTGCACTCGACGGCCTTGCCCGAGTTGCCGGTTCGGCCGTCACGTACGTCAAACCGCACGGTGCGCTGTACAACGCGATCGTGCATCACCGCGAGCAAGCGAAAGCCGTCGCCGAGGCAGTCGCCGCGTACGACCCGCACCTGCCGGTACTCGGACTGCCCGGTTCGGCATTCCTCGACGAAGCCGAACGCGTCGGGTTACGCACGGTCGCAGAGGCTTTCGCCGATCGCGCCTACACCCCACAGGGAACTCTGGTCTCGCGCTCGGAACCGGGAGCCGTGCTCAGCGACCCGGAGGCGGTCGCCGAGCGGGTACTGACGATGATCACCGACGGTACGGTCGAGGCGGTGGACGGCACAACGGTCGAAGTCCGCGCCGAATCGATCTGCTTGCACGGCGACTCCCCCGGCGCAGTGGCGATGGCGAATGCCGTGCGGGACCTGTTGCGCGTCAACGCTGTCGATATCGCTTCCTTCGTCTGATGCGCCTCCTCCCCGCAGGCGAGAACGCGCTGCTGATCGAGTTCGCCGACCTGCCCGAGACCATGTCGTATCACCGGTCCATGGTCCGCCAACGGCCGGACGCGGTCGTCGATCTGGTTCCTGCCGCCCGCACCGTGCTGGTGATCTTCGACGGGGCACCGGCACCGATACTCGAGTGGGTCGCGGCGCTGGAACCCGCTGTCGACGAACCCACTGCCGCATCCGAGGCGGTCACGATTCCCGTCACCTACGACGGCGCTGATCTCGACGACGTCGCCCGCCTGACGAGCCTGTCCACCGCCGAAGTGGTTGCAGCGCATACGGAACAGACCTGGACAGTCGCGTTCGGAGGCTTCGCGCCCGGCTTCGGCTACCTCGTCGGCACCGACACCCGACTGCACGTGCCGCGACGTGATTCACCGCGCACCAGCGTCCCGGCAGGCGCAGTGGGTCTGGCCGGCGAGTTCTCCGGCATCTACCCGCGATCCTCACCCGGGGGATGGCAGTTGATCGGCCGCAGCGACGTGACGCTGTGGGACAGCGAGCGCACTCCACCGGCACTGCTCACACCCGGCACCACCGTCCGATTCGAGTCGACATGAAGGCCCTGACCGTCCTGCAGACGGGTCCGCTGTGCACCGTCCAGGATCGTGGACGACGTGGCCACGCGGCGGTGGGCGTCGGACGATCCGGTGCAGCGGATCTCCGTTCACACGATGCGGCAAACCGTCTGGTGGGCAACGACTCCGGGGCCGCCACCCTGGAAGTGACGTTCGGTGGCCTGCAGGTCCGAGCCGAGTTCGACGCCGTCATGGCCGTCACCGGAGCGCACGTGATCTGCCGCGTGGACGGCACCGTGCAGGGACTGCATTCGACGCTCGTGGTCCGAGCCGGGCAGACGTTGGAATTATCAACGCCCACAAGCGGTCTGCGCAGCTACGTTGCCGTGCGAGGCGGAATAGACGTTCCCGCCGTCCTGGGCAGTCGTGCGACGGACACGATGTCGGGACTCGGACCCGCAGTGGTCTCCCCCGGCACCGTTCTGCCCGTCGGCGACGAGAAAGCCAAGTGGCCAGCAGCAGAGTTCATTCCGCCGCCCGTCTTCCCGCAGACCCTGCACATCACGTTCGGCCCGCGCGAGGACTGGTTCACCGAGCATGCCCGATCGGTTCTGGTGCAGCAGCCATGGACGGTCACGCAGGATTCGGATCGCGTCGGCATCAGGCTCGACGGCGTGGAGCCCTTGACCCGCGCGGTCGACGACGAATTGCCCAGCGAGGGAATGGTTCTCGGGGCACTACAGGTGCCACCATCAGGACAGCCGGTGTTGTTTCTCGCCGACCATCCCGTCACGGGCGGCTATCCGGTGATCGCCGTCGTCACCGCGAACGATGTGTCCGCCGCCGCGCAACTGACCCCCGGAACGCGAATCCAGTTCCGCGCTGTCGGCTGATCCCGACCCTGCGCAACCTCAGCCTCGACGCTGACGCGCGATGTCGGCCAGCACGACGCCCGCAGCGACGGATGCGTTGAGCGATTCCACCGGCCCGGCCATCGGGATCGACAGGATGTGGTCGCAGGTCTCGCTGACCAGACGCGAGAGGCCCTTGCCCTCGGATCCGACGACGATGACGACCGGTCCCTTACCGTCGAAGGTGTCGAGGTCGGTGTCGCCGCCTGCGTCGAGGCCGACGACGGTGACGCCCTTGGACTGCCAATCCTTCAGTGTACGAGTCAGATTGACCGCCCGCGCGATGGGCAGTCGGGCTGCGGCACCGGCGCTGGTGCGCCACGCCACGGCCGACACGCTGGCGCTGCGACGCTGCGGAATCACGACGCCGTGGCCACCGAACGCGGCCACCGAACGCACGACGGCACCGAGGTTACGCGGGTCGGTGATGTTGTCGAGCGCCACGAGCAGTGCGGGTTCCTGGTGCGTGCGCGCGTTCGAGATCAGATCGTCGGGGTGCGCGTAACGGTACGGCGGCACCTGCAGGGCCAGGCCCTGGTGCAGTCCGTTGGCGCTGAGCTTGTCCAGATCGGAGCGGGGAACTTCGAGGATGGAGATCCGTGCGTCGCCTGCGCGTTGCACGGCTTCCTTGAGTCGATCGTCGCTGTCGGTGCCGACGGCAACCCACAGGGCGGTGGCGGGCACGCCTGCACGCAGGCACTCGACGACCGGGTTGCGCCCGAGTACCACCTCGGGACCGTCTTCTGCCTTGCGTCCGGCCGGACGTCCACCCGCGCGTCCTCCGGTGGTACCGCCACGGTTCTGCGCGGACTTCTCGGCGAGCTTGGCCCGACGCGCTGCGGGATGCTTGGTGCGCTCGGAGGCGGGGGGTGTTGCGCCGCGGCCCTCGAGGCCCTTACGACGCTTGCCTCCGGATCCGGCGACCTGACCCTTCTTGGTGCCGTCCTTGCGGATTGCGCCGCGCCTACTCGAATTGCCTGCCATCACAAACCTGCTTCGTCGGTCTTGCTCGTACCCAGCGACCATTCGGGCCCGTTGGGTGTATCTGTCACATCGACTCCGGCTTGCGCCAGTCGATCGCGTATCTCGTCGGCGACGGCCCAGTCCTTGGTCGCCTTCGCCGTTGCTCGACGCTCCAGCTCGGCCTCGACGAGAACGCCGAGTGCACCGAGAGCTGCTGCGTCCGAACCACTGTCGCTCGACCAGTGCGGATCGAGGGGGTCGACACCGAGGATGTCGAGCATCGCCCGCACGCTGCCCGCATGCTCCACGGCTGCCGGTAGGTCACCGGACTCGAGGGCGGTGTTGCCGAGGGTGACGGTGGCGTGAATCTCGGCCAACGCTTTGGGCACACCGAGATCGTCGTCGAGAGCCGCGGCAAATCGGGCGGTCCACTTGCCCATCGGTACGTCACCGGCACGTTCGACGGCTCGCCGGACGAATCCTTCGATGCCCCGGTACGTTACCGCCGCGGTCTCGAGCGCAGTGTCGGAGTATTCCAGCATCGAGCGATAGTGCGCGCCACCGAGGTAGAACCGAAGTTCTTGCGGCCGAACCTTTTTGAGCACGTTGGGTACCGAGAGGACGTTGCCGAGAGACTTGGACATCTTCTCGCCGCCCATCGTCACCCAGCCGTTGTGCAGCCAGTAGCGCGAGAAGCCGTCGCCGGCCGCCATGGATTGAGCCCGCTCGTTCTCGTGATGCGGAAACACGAGATCGAGTCCGCCACAATGGATGTCGAAGTCCGCGCCGAGGTACGTCTCCGCCATCGCCGAGCACTCGAGATGCCAGCCGGGACGGCCTGGGCCCCACGGCGTCGGCCACGAGGGCTCGCCGGGCTTGGCACCCTTCCACAGCGTGAAGTCGCGAGGATCGCGCTTGCCCTCGGCAACGCTCTCGCCCTGGTGTACGTCGTCGAGCTTGTGACCGGACAACGCGCCGTAACTCGGGAAACTCTGCACGTCGAAGTACACGTCTCCGCACGAATCGGCGTACGCGTGGCCACGCTCGATCAGCCGCTCGATCATCTGGACCATCTGAGTGATGTGGCCCGTCGCACGCGGTTCGGCTGACGGCGGCAGCACACCGAGTCGGTCGTAGGCCCAGGTGAACGAACGCTCGTACGTTGCCGCCCACTCCCACCACGGACGACCGGCGTCGCGCGCCTTGTTCAGGATCTTGTCGTCGATGTCGGTCACGTTGCGAACGAAAGCGACGTCGTAGTCGTGTGCCAACAGCCAGCGGCGCAGAACGTCGAACGCCACTCCGCTGCGTACGTGGCCGATGTGAGGCTCACCCTGCACCGTTGCCCCACACAGGTACACCGATACATGGCCAGGGACCAAGGGGGTGAATTCCCGCAGGGCCCTCGTCTCGGTGTCGTGTAGGTGAAGGGTCACGACCAGCAATGCTACCGGTGGTTTTACCTCGTCATGACAAGTGCGGTCGCGACGGCCGCGATTCCTTCGCCGCGACCGGTCAGCCCGAGCCCATCGGTGGTGGTCGCGGACACCGACACCGGGGCACCGAGCACACCCGAGAGAACGTCCTGCGCCTCGACGCGACGCGGTCCGATCTTGGGCCGATTACCGATGATCTGCACCGCAGCGTTGCCGACCGCAAACCCGTCGGCGTCGAGCAACCGTCGTACCTCGGTCAGCATCGCGGCTCCACTGACCCCGTCCCACTCCGGACGCCCGGTACCGAAGACCGACCCCAGATCGCCCAGGCCCGCAGCGGACAGCAGGGCGTCACACAGCGCGTGCGCGGCGACGTCGCCGTCGGAGTGGCCCTCGAGACCGTCCGCGTCCTCGAAGAGCAGTCCGGCCAGCCAGCAGGGTCGGCCGGGAGCGATGGGGTGGACGTCGGTGCCGATGCCGACTCTCATAGGAGCGCCTCTGCCAGTAGTAGGTCGTGCGGAGTGGTGATCTTGAATGCGAGCGCGTCGCCGACGATCGTGTGCACCGTCTCGCCGATGCGCTCGACCAGTCCCGCATCGTCAGTGGAGATGTCGGTAGCGGCGGCATAGGCGCGACGCAGGACGTCGGCGTCGAAGCCCTGCGGGGTCTGGACCGCACGCAGACTCGCGCGATCGGGCGTGCCGACCACAGCGCCCATGAGGTCGACTTCCTTGACGGTGTCGACGACGGGCAGCACCGGGATGACCGCTGGTCGTCCGGCTCGGACCTCGGCGACGACGCGGGCGATCAACGCGGGCGGGGTGAGAGCGCGAGCGGCGTCGTGGACGAGCACGACCGAAGCGTCTCCGACGACGGCGAGACCGGCGCGCACCGAATCGGTGCGTTCGCGGCCGCCTGCCACGACGATGACGTCGTCGCCGACGAGCCCGCGGGCCGCGTCGAGCAGATCGACGGGCACGATGACGACGATGCGGTCGACGGCACCCGAGGCACGCAGTCCGTCCACGGACCGCGCGAGAAGAGAGTCGGTACCCAGACAGACGAAAGCCTTCGGCTCGTCGTGTCCGAGCCGAAGGCCTTTACCTGCTGCGGGTACCAGGGCGACAACGTCGCCGGCGGTACCGTTCACGCTACGAAGCTGCTCATTCTGCGAAGCTGCTCACTCTACGAAGCGGTGGCGAGAACTTCGTCGAGCATGGTGTCGGCCTTGGCCTGGTCGGTTCCCTCGGCCAGTGCCAACTCGCCGACGAGGATCTGACGCGCCTTGGCGAGCATCCGCTTCTCGCCTGCCGACAATCCACGATCCTGTTCGCGACGCCATAGATCACGAACGACCTCTGCCACCTTGTTCACGTCACCGGAAGCCAGCTTCTCCAAGTTGGCCTTGTAGCGACGCGACCAGTTGGTGGGCTCTTCGGTGTGCGGTGCGCGCAGCACCTGAAAGACTTTGTCGAGGCCTTCTTGCCCGACGACATCGCGAACGCCGACGTACTCGGCATTGTCCGCGGGGACTCGAACGGTGAGGTCGCCTTGCGCGACCTTGAGAACCAAGTACTCTCTCGGTTCACCCTTGATGGTGCGTGTCTCTATCGCTTCGATCAGCGCCGCTCCGTGATGGGGGTAAACGACGGTGTCTCCGACCTTGAAAATCATGTGACAAGTGCCCCTTTCGATTTATCCAGAATACCACGCCCATTATCAACGGCGCAGGTCAGGGGCACAGTGCTGCCGAATCAGGGGTTGACACAGACCGTTCGACGTGTATCCGATGCCACATTTCGGCCGCGGTCGTAACACCCCCGTTCCGTGCGGAAGGCTGCCCTACCTGGCGCATCGTGAGCAGTGGCGGACCCCACGAGCGGTCGGTGGACGAGAACTACTACTCTGCCTAGTGGACGAGATGGACCGAGCCGGCCCGGCACCACATGGAGGACGACCGAAGTGACTGCAATCGACGCTGCGACACCGCTTGGCCGCCATCGCAGAACGGCCGCCGCCCTCGCGCTTCTCGCTGGTGGCACCCTCGTACTCACCGCCTGCGGCGCAGGTCAGATCTCGCAGACGGCCACTCAGGTCGCGGCGGTCAACGGCAATTCCGTCGACGTCGGAGACATTCAGCTTCGCAACGTGCACGTCGTGTACCCCTCCTCCGAGGAGTACAGCATCGAGCCCGGCGGCACCGTCGAGCTCGGGTTCACGGCCATCAACGCCAACCCCGCCGTGGCGGACGAGCTGACCGGGATCTCCTCTCCCGAGGCTCAGGTCACCATCGTCGACGAGGCAGAACCGGGCAGCACCGAGATCGCTCCGCTGACCGCGCTCGGTGCCGGATCACCCGCCGACACGCAGCTGGACGATCCTCTGCTTCCGATCCAGCTCATCAAGGTCGAGATGGCCGACATCAGCGAGAACGTGCGCCCGGGCCTGACGCTGCCGGTCACCTTCGAGTTCGCCAATGCGGGCGATGTTGTCGTCAACGTGCCCGTCGACGCCGGTCACGAATTGGAGCGCTCCGAGGAGGCAGTCTCCGAGCACAGCGGCGGGCACTGACCCCTCCGTACGAGGTCACCGGACCTGTCGGTGCCGATCGTTAGGCTTCCGACGTGGTCAAACTGAAGTCGAGCTACCGCTGCTCCGCGTGTCATCATTCGGTCTCCAAGTGGGTCGGCCGGTGTCCCGAATGCGGCGACTGGGGCTCGATGGACGAGGTCCAGGCCACCGCGGCACCGCTCACGTCGCGCGCAGGTGCATCGGCGCTCCGCTCGGGCGGCGGCGCCATGATCCCGACGACGCCCGCAGCTGCACTGACGACCATCAGCAGCGCAACCTCGCAGGCGAACACCACCGGCATCGACGAGTTCGATCGTGTCCTCGGCGGCGGCCTGGTCCCCGGTTCGGTCGTTCTGCTGGCCGGCGAGCCGGGCGTCGGCAAGTCGACGCTGCTGCTCGAGGTGGTGCATCGGTGGGCTCGTTCGGCTCCCGACCGCCGCGCGCTCTACGTCACCGGCGAGGAATCGGCAGGGCAGGTTCGGCTGCGAGCCGACCGTACCGGCGCGGTGCACGAGCGCGTCTTTCTCGCCGCCGAGTCCGATCTGGCAACCGTGTTCGGACACGTCGAACAGGTCAAGCCCAGCCTGTTGATCGTCGATTCGGTGCAGACGATGCTCGCCGCCGACGTCGACGGCGTCATCGGCGGTGTCACTCAGGTCCGCGCCATCACCAGTGCGTTGACCACTCTGGCCAAGACCACCGGAGTCGCCGTTCTGCTCGTGGGGCACGTGACGAAGGAAGGCGCGGTGGCAGGCCCACGCTCGCTCGAACACCTCGTCGACGTGGTCCTCAACTTCGAGGGCGACAAGCACTCCACGCTGCGCATGATTCGCGGCGTCAAGAACCGGTTCGGCGCCTCGGACGAGGTGGGCTGCTTCGAGTTGCGGGAGACCGGAATCGTCGGCATCAGTGACCCGTCCGGGCTGTTCCTGCATCACCGCAACGACGCCGTCCCCGGGACCGCCGTCACCGTCACGATGGACGGCAAGCGGCCGCTGCTGGCCGAGTTGCAGGCACTGATCGTCGACACCGCGATGCCGTCACCGCGACGCGCGGTCAGCGGACTCGATCACGCCCGTGTCGCGATGATTCTGGCCGTCCTGGAACGCCGGTGCGGGGTGAAGGTGTCCAAGGCCGAGGTCTATGCCGCGACGGTCGGCGGGATGCGCACGAGTGAGCCGTCCGCAGATTTGGCTCTGGCGGCTGCGGTGGCGTCGGCGGTGCGTGATCAACCGTTGCCCGCAGGAATGGTGATTCTGGGGGAAGTGGGGCTCGCCGGCGAGGTACGACGCGTTGCCGGGCTCGGGCGCCGCCTCGCCGAGGCAGCCAGACTGGGGTTCAACTACGCCATCGTCCCCGAGGACGCGGGCCCCATCCCGCCCGGCATCAAGGTCAAAACCGTCACCAACGTCGGTGAGGCCCTGACGTACACGCGTATGCGGCCGGTATGACACCGGGCGGTACCCTTTACGGCGCTGCCCGTGTGCAACGGCGTGGCCCGCATTCGGCGGCGCGTTAGTCTTTGTTGGGCACGAGCTCCAGATCTGCCGCATGCCGTTACGACACGAGGGGGTTGGCCATGGAAGGCGCCGCGCAGTCCCCGGCGTTACGCGAGACCATCGCTCGACTGGCACCGGGCACCGCCCTGCGGGACGGTCTCGAGCGAATCCTGCGCGGCCGCACCGGCGGATTGATCGTCCTGGGCTACGACGAAGAGGTCGAGGCCATCTGCGACGGCGGGTTCGAGCTCGATGTCGAGTTCGCGCCGACACGACTGCGCGAGCTGTCGAAAATGGATGGCGCAGTAGTGCTTTCGACCGACGGGCAGCGCATCGTTCGGGCCAATGTTCAGCTCGTCCCGGACCACAAGATTCCTACCGTCGAATCCGGCACCCGACACCGCGCAGCCGAGCGAACCGCGATGCAGACCGGGTATCCCGTTGTCTCCGTAAGCCAGTCGATGAGCATCGTCAGTGTCTACATCAGCGGCATCAGGCACGTCGTCGAGGGCTCGGCCACCATCCTCTCGCGCGCCAATCAGGCCGTCGCCACGCTCGAGCGATACAAGGCCCGGCTCGACGAGAACACGCGTCAGCTCTCGGTCGTGGAGATCGAAGATTTCGTGACCCTGCGCGACGCGTTGACCGTCGCGCAGCGCCTCGAGATGGTGCGACGGGTGTCGGTGGAAATCGAGCAGAACGTCCTCGAGCTCGGCACCGACGGCCGTCAGCTCGCTCTCCAGCTCGAAGAGTTGTTGGGCGACAACGACATCGACCGTCAACTGATCGTGCGCGACTATCTCGCCGGCAACGAACCGTCGAGCACCACCGGCGTGGAGAAAGCGCTCGCGGCGCTGGACAAGCTGACCGATGTCGACCTGTTGGACCTGACGACTCTGTCCCGGGCATTCGGTTATCCCGCGACCATCGAAGCGTTGGACACCCCGATGAGTCCGCGCGGTTATCGCGTACTGACGCGAGTGCCGCGGTTGCAGTTCAGCCAGATTCACCGACTCGTGGGCGCATTCGGCACTTTGCAGGGCCTGCTGGCCGCCACCGCAGCCGATCTGCAGTCGGTCGACGGCATCGGCGGCCTGTGGGCCAGGCACATTCGAGAGGGGCTGTCGCGCTTGGCAGAGGCCTCGATCTCCGGGCCCTACGACTAGGAAGCGCTACGACCGAGACCCGGAACCACTGGGAACCGGTAACGCCTACCGCTTCTTGGTCCCCGGGAGGAAACCAGCGTCGATCACGGCTTTCACGTAGGGCCGTGCGCTCGTGATCAGCTGCTCCGCATCCGGAACGGTCTTCCACACTGCCGAAGCCATGGCGTCGGTACGCTCCTCGATGTGCCGATCGAGAGCGGTGCCGGCCTCGGTCAACGTCTCCCCCTCGGCAGAAGTGGTGAGCAGTCCCCGGACGGCGAGTCGTTCTGCAGCCGAATCCCATTCGGTCTCGGACCACTGTCGCGTCAGCTGTGTGATGCGCTTGCCGAGCGCTCGGCGCCCGGGCTGCGGTGTCGGGCGGACGGCTTCGTGGAACACCGCTGCTTCCGCGGGGTCGAGTTCCGCGTCGATCAACGCGGCGAGGTGGCCGTCGCCCCGCCACTCACGCAGCACGGTGATCGAATGCCACAGGGCGAGATGAGGCACGTCGGGTCGTTCGGTGGAATGCCATGCTGCTGCGAGAGGACGGCCGGCGAAGGACGCCGCGTCGCCGATGCTGCGCAACCGCTCCGCGATGGTCGCGAGATCGGGCTCGGAGGCCAAGGAACCCAGTGCTGCGCCGAGGACGGAGTCGAGCAGTGCCCACCGACGATCGGACACTGCATCCAGACCGACGGCCACAGCGGCCGGCCACGCCTGCTCGATCAACACCGGGTTGAAGTTGTAGAACGCAGCCGCGACGACGCTGGGCGCGCACGGACCCATCGGCGCGGCCCTCGCGCCCACGTACCAGGCATGACCGTCGAGTCCGGTGTCCTCGTACGCAGATCCGAGTTCAGGATTGAAGTACGCGGTCACATGGAAGGGTTCGAGCGTCGTGTAGGCCGCTCGGGCAAGCGCTGTCGGGGTGGTCATGAGATTCAACCGTACTCAGCCGGTGATGTTGAACGGTTCCGGCACGCTCTTGAGTTCGCCGAGCTGTGCGATGGCCTGGTATGCACCGACGCCGACCGAGACGCGCTCTTCACCGCAACCGGGAACCGAGTTGGTGCCCGACCACTTCACCGTGAAGCCGGCCTGCTCACCGGGCTTGAAGGTTCGCAGATCCGACGCAGCGTTCGGGAAGCAGTCGATGTTGGACCAGATGCGCTGATTGTCGAGCGTGTAGACGAGCGCCTGCTGCAGCCCGGCACCGACGTCGCGTTGGCACTCCGCTGACCCGATGTTGGTGATCACGACGGTGAACACGGGCTCTTCGCCGAGGCGATAGGTGGCCTTCTCGGGCGTCACCTTGATCGCGAGGGACTGATCCGGGCACTGGTTGGCGATCGCCGGAGCGGGCGCACCACTGGTCGTTGCTGCTGTCGTGCCACCGCCGGCCGCGGAGTCGGTACCGCCGCCCGAACCACCGGACCCACCGGAACCGCCCGATCCCTCACCCGAACCACCGGAGCCACCCGAACCACCGGGCGTGGCAGACGAGCTGGGCGACGGCAGCGCGGACGTGGTCGCCGGAGCTGCGACCCCGGCCGGAGCGGCCTCGGGGTCGTCGGAACGACCGCTGAGCGAGGCGATGAACCACACGATCAAGCCGAGGACGACAACGGCCGCACCGATGGCGAGTGCGCGGCGTCGCCAATAGATTTCGGGAGGCAATGGCCCGGTCGGTTCCAACACGAATCAACCGTATGCGGCCGAAGCCACGCTATCCCTGAGCCCACGCGGCGTGTCGCACCGGCGAACGGGCTTTCGGGGGCTGCCGGACCGTCAGGCGGGCTGTTCGACCGTTCAGGCCGGCTGCTCGCCGATGTCGCCGATGACCTCGCGAAGCTGCGCACGCCCCTTGGACAGCTGGTACGTGAGTCCGACGATCGCCAGCTCGCCGGCTTCGACCTTCTCGGCGACGATGCGCGAACGCTGCATCAGCAGGTTGCCGGTTTCCTGGACGTGGCGCGCCTCGAACTCGTCGACGGCTTCGTGGCCGTCGCGTCGGGCCGAGAGCACCGACGGGGTGACGCGCTCGACGACGTCGCGGATGTAGCCGCCGGGCACGTCACCGCTCTCGAGTGCGTCGACGGTCGCCTGGACGGCACCGCAGTGGTCGTGGCCGAGCACGACGATCAGCGGAGCATTGAGCACCGCGACGCCGTACTCGATGGAGCCCAGAACAGCGGAATCGACGACGTGGCCGGCGGTGCGAACGACGAACATGTCGCCGAGGCCCTGATCGAAGATGATCTCGGCGGCGACGCGTGAGTCGGCGCAGCCGAACAGGATGGCCCCGGGGTGCTGAGCGCTCTCGAGCCGGGCGCGGTCCTCGATACCCTGCGACGGATGCAGGACCTCTCCGGAGACGAACCGTTGGTTGCCTTCCTTGAGTGACTTCCAGGCAGCGATCGGATTCGAAGCAGGCATAGCTCTCATTGTGCACGCGCAGCGGGTTACCGGCGAGTCGGGTGCACGCGCAGCGGGCTACCGGCGAGTCGGGTTCACTACTGTTGGTACCCGTCACAGACACGAGAAGAAGGGCGCACAGTTGCCGATCGATCCCGAGGCCCTGCTCGGATGGTTCGATACCGACGGACGCGACCTGCCGTGGCGTCGTCCGGGAGTGACCGCATGGCAGATCCTGATGAGCGAGATCATGCTGCAGCAGACGCCCGTCGTGCGGGTGGCTCCCATCTGGGAGCAGTGGGTGCAGCGGTGGCCGGTCCCCTCGGCGATGGCCGCGTCGTCGCAGGCCGAGGTGCTGCGGGCGTGGGGGAAGCTGGGGTACCCGCGTCGCGCATTGCGTCTGCACGAGTGTTCTCGGGTGCTCGCCGAGGACTACGGCGACGAGGTTCCGCAGGACGTCGACACCCTGCTCGGCCTGCCCGGCATCGGGGCCTATACGGCCAGGGCGGTGGCGACTTTCGCGTACGGCCAGCGAGTTCCGGTGGTGGACACCAATGTTCGACGCGTCGTCGCGCGTGCGTTGCACGGCAACGCCGAGCCTGGAAATCCCTCGACGACAAGGGATTTAGCCGACGTCGAACAACTGCTTCCGGTCAGCGTGCCCCGCGCCGCCCGGTACTCGGCGGCGTTGATGGAGCTCGGCGCGCTCATCTGCACCGCCAAGAATCCGGCGTGCCTGCTGTGCCCACTTCCCGAGTGCGCCTGGATCGAGGCCGGGCGGCCTGCGCACACCGGCCCGGCGAAGAAGGTGCAGAAGTTCGCCGGAACCGATCGACAGGTACGCGGCAAACTGATGTCGGTCCTGCGGGAGAGCACCGGGCCGGTGGAGCGGGCTCAGCTCGACATCGTCTGGCCCACCGACCCCACCCAGCGCGACCGAGCTCTCGATTCCTTGCTCACCGACGGATTGATCGAACAAACCGAGTCGGGATTGTTCGCGCTGGCCGGTGAGGGTTCGGACGGCTAGGACGCCAGAAACTCCACCAGAGTCGCATTGACGGCGTCGGGTCGTTCAAGGTAGCCGAAGTGGCCCGTATCGGCGATTTCGACGTAGCGCGCACCGGGTATCGCCGCAGCCACTTCACGACACTGCTGCACCGGAATGAGCCGGTCGTCGGCAAATCCGACGACGAGCGACTTGGCCGAAATTCGGCGATACGCTATCAATCTGTCTGTGCCGGCACGCATTTCGAGTCCGATCTGCGCCCGCATACCGGCCGTCTTCTTGCCGCCGGAGTATTCGAGCACCGCCAGCCAGTCGCCGATCGCTGCCTCGTCGGCCAAGGTCTTGGGCGAGAAGTTCTGCATCGCAGTCATCGCCGCCCGGTACGAGGCCGGAAGTTCGACTCCGGCGTCGAACAGGTCTTTCTCACCCTTCGTCAACTGCTGACGCATTGTGGTGTTTTTGCCGTAGGTGGCCATCATCACTGCGTGCGACACCAGATCCGGCCGCGCCAACGCCAATTCCTGGGTGACGCGTGCGCCCATCGACGTGCCGACGACGCGCGCCTTTCCGCCGCCGAGATGTTCGATCAAGGCGGCGGTGTCTGCGACCAGGTCGTCGAGCGTCATCCCGCGCGCACACTCGGACGACGGTGCGATACCGCGATTGTCGAATGTGACCACGCGATATCCACTCTTCACCAGCGCGGGAACCTGATGGGTTCGCCAGACGCGGCCCGGGCTTCCCGTTCCCATCACCAGAACCACGAGCGGTCCGTCACCGGTGACGTCGTAGTTCAGGTCGATTCCGTTGAGCTGTGCGAGCGGCATTCGGATGATCCTAGTGTGCGCAGGAACCCCTCGACGGCGTCGCGATACCGCCCCGGGGCTTCGTCGTGAACGAGATGCGCCGCACCCTCGACTCGGACGTACACCGATCCGGGCTTGGCCGAGTGCATTCGGCTCATCTGACCGGCCGGCGTGATGGTGTGCTCACCTTCGATCAACAGAACCGGAGCACGGACGGCATCCCATTCGTTCCAGAAGTGCCGCGTCCCCCACTCCTGCGAAATGGCCTCGAACGTATCGACGTCACCGTGCAGTCGCCAGCCGTCGTCGCTGAGCTCGAACGAATCCAGAAAGTACTGTCCGGCAACATCTCCGAAGAAGGCGCGTACCGCGTCGGCGTCCGGGAACGGTTGCGGCCACGCCCGGATCATCGCCGCCCAGCCGTCCGCCGTTCGACCGCGAAAGTCCGGCGCGATGTCTTCGACGACGAGCGCGGTGACCAGATCGGGTCGCCGCGCAGCCGCACACCAGCCGTGCAGCGCTCCCATCGAATGACCGACCAGCACACTGGGACCCACCGTTTCGAGGTGTTCGATCAGGTCGTCCACGAACGCCTCGGTCGTCAGTTCGGGCGGCGGAGGCCGACGGTGGCCCGGGGCGTCGTAGGTGTGTACCCGCCCGAATTCTCGGAGCCACGGAATCTGGCGTCGCCACGTCGCCGCACTGCCCATCAGCCCGTGCAGCAGCAGTATCGAACGGCCGGATCCACCCTCGTCGTAGAGCATCACCGCCGAGCATATCGGCGGGGTAGTCTCCCGAGAATGGCCATTGTGAAGATCAACGCGATCGACGTACCCGAGGGCGCAGGCCCCGAGCTCGAGAAGCGCTTCTCCGCGCGTGCCGGAACGGTCGACGGTTCGCCCGGTTTCCTCGGGTTCCAGTTGCTCCGTCCGGTCAAGGGCGAGACACGCTATTTCGTCGTCACCCAGTGGGAGGACGAGGAGTCGTTCCAGGCCTGGTCCGGTGGCCCGTCACGGCAGGCGCACGCAGGTTCCGGCGAGAGCAAGCCGGTCGCGTCGGGCGCGTCACTGCTGGAGTTCGAGGTCGTGCTGGACGTGCCCGCCACCTCGTGACGACGCAGTTCGCCCGTCAGATGGGCTGACGGGCGAGCTCCCACTCCAGTCTGGTGGGCGTATCGGAATCGAGCTTGTGCACGGCGTCGAACAACAGCTCGGCAGGCATCGGGCGACCGAGGTAAAAGCCTTGTGCCGCATCGCAACCCAGCCGACGAAGGGCGTCGAGGGTGCCTGCATCCTCGACGCCCTCGGCCATGATTCGCACACCCAGACTGCGGGCCAGGTCGATGGTCGAGCGAACGATGGACGCGTCGGTGTCGTCGGAGTTCATCTTCGAGACGAACGAGCGGTCGATCTTGAGGGTCTGCACCGGCAAGGTCTGCAGGTACGCCAGCGAACTGTAGCCGGTCCCGTAATCGTCGATGGCCAGAGTCACCCCCAGGCTGCGCAACGAGGTCAACGCAGCCACCGATCGCACCGGGTCGGTCATGGCTGTCGTTTCGGTGACCTCGAACTCCAGGGCGTGCGCCGGTACCGAGTGTTTCGCCAGTGCCGCGGCGACCTGTTCGGTGAGTGTCTCGTCGAGAAGATTCCGAACCGAAAGGTTCACCGAGACAGACAGAGTGATGCCTCGCCGCCGTAGTGCGCTGCACTGCGCGAGTGCCTCGTCCAGTACCAGCGCGGTGATGGCGGGCAACATGCCGGTGCGCTCCGCATCGGGGAGAAACGTCGACGGCCCGATCAGTCCCTCGCGAGGGTGCAGCCACCGCAGCAGAGCCTCGACCCGGTCGACGCTGCCCGACTCGAGATCGAGACACGGCTGGAAGAACACCCGGAGCTGATGGTCACGGATCGCCGTGTCGAGCTCGCCCAACAGTCGCATCTGATCGTGTCGGTTTCGGTCCATGTCGGGCTCGTACAGACCGATGCGAGCATGGCCTGCCTTCGCGGACGTCAACGCCACATGAGCTCGCTGCAACATCGCCTCGCCGTCGACGCCGTTCGTCTCGGACGCTCCCGAACACTCCTCGAACGCCGCTATCCCTACCGCCGCATCGAGGGCGACGTTGATGTCGTGCACGAACATCGTTCTGCTGACAGCGAATTGGAGCCGATGAGCCATGTCGAAAATATCGGTCCTGCCCGGGAGCCGACGCATCGCCACGACGAACTGATCGCCTCCCAGCCGCCCCACCAGATCGTCGGACCGCACCGAGGCGACGAGGCGATGGCCGATCTCGCGGAGCACGCTGTCGCCCACGCTGTAACCGAAGGTCTCGTTGATCTGAGCGAAACGGTCGATGTCGACCACGAGCGTGAAGACGTCCGATTCGCCGCGCGTGGCGAGCATCGTGTCGAGCCGCTCCCGAAGCAGCCTGCGGTTGCCCAGTCCGGTAACGGCATCCGTTCGTGCCACGTTCTCGAGCACCGAAGCCTGCCTGCGCAGCGTTCCGAGGAAGCAGGCCATCCTGCCGCCGACCAGGGATATGACCAACGCAGAGGACAGCACGATCACCCAACCCCACTGCGCGACGGGCACTCCGCGAGCCAGTTGCACGGCCATGGCCGCCGGGGTGACGGCAACCGCGAGACCCAGACCGACGAATCGTGCTCGCCCGAACCTGAACGGACTGGGCCGCTCGATCCGTGCGACCGCCCGCTCCGGCACGAACAGCGCAACGACTCCGAAGCACACGTAGGCCGCCAGCCACAGCGTGTTCGGGATCAGCGAGCGGTAGAGCTCGACATCGTCGAGCCGAGAGTAGGTGGCGAAGTCGGACACGGTGAGAAGCACTGTGCCGATGGTGGCAGCCACGACCGGGATTCCGGTCGAACGCGTCAACAGATAGAGACTGCCGATGAGAGTGAGCAAGAACGCGTCGATGGTCAGGTAGACGGTCGCAGGCAGGAACGAGAGCATCGAGGCCAGCGGCCCCGTCCAGTCGCCGGGAACGACGAACATCCACGCGGCCAGACCGACGCCCACTGCGACCACCAGACATTCGAGCAGCTCTTCCAAACCGAAAACGAGCCCGTTCTCGTCGGCCGCACGCGCGAACCCCACAGCGATGATCACGTACCCGGCCAGAAACAGCACGTCCGCGGCCGAGAAGGTCGAGACCCGACCGCCCCCGTACTGCATCAGGGCGACCAAGCCGTCGCCCACGCCCCAACAGCCGACACCGAGGGCCATGTACTTCCATGTGCGCCGATCCGGACCGTTCTCGCGCAGGTACCGATAGACGAATGCCGCCATTGTGGCCAGGACCACGATTGCATAGACGATGTCGCGGGGTAATCCATGCGGGGCTGCCGCGTGCGCTGCGACTGCGAGGGCACCCAGGCCTAGGAAGCGCGTCCACAACATGGTGGGCACATCCTTCCTAGGCTGGTCGTTACATTCCCCGAAGGTATGCAACAGCCGATCTAACCCGATGCTTGACCTCGATTCGGCACCGAACCATCCGTGGATGGGTCGATTCACGAACTATTTCAAACCTGACGACTGTTCGCCAGTCTCACATCGGGTGATCCGTTCGATCAGCCTTCGAGCGCGGCGTCCAGCGTGATCTCGACACCGGTGAGAGCCTTGCTGACCGGGCAGGTCTCTTTCGCTTCCTGCGCCGCCTTCGCAAACCCGTCGGCGTCGAGACCGTCCACCTCGCCGCGGACGGTCAATTTGATACCGGTGAGCTTGAAACCGGGCTGATCCGGACCGAGCGAGACATCAGCGGTGACTTCGAGACTCTGCGGAGTACCGCCCGCTTCGGCGATCAGCGCCGACAATTGCATCGCGTAACAGCTCGAATGAGCCGCTGCGATCAGTTCCTCCGGGCTGGTGGTGCCGTCTGCGTTCTCGGCGGCACGCTTGGGAAACGACACGTCGAACGTCGCTGCACCCGAACTGGACAGCTCCACTTGCCCGGAACCTTCTTCGAGAGTTCCATTCCATGCGGTGCGTGAGGTACGTGTTGGCATCGAACCGAGTCCTTTCGTCGTCGACCCTTCATAGGGCCGATACTCAGGCTAACGTCGGCGGGGTGACCGGGCCATCGAGTGCGGAGATCTCGAGATGACGAACGAGCGAGCCACCAGTTGCCTGCGGCGAACAGCGATGATCGTGGCGGCGGCGCTCGTCTGGGGTGTCACGCTGTCGGCACCCGTCGTCGCCGATCCCCTGTCGGACTTCTACGACCTGCCGGTGGAATCGACGGGACATTCGCCCGGCGATGTGGTGCGAGTACGACCGATGAACTCGCCCAAAGGTTTCGGACTCGGCTTCGACATCGAACGAATCCTGTACACCTCTACAGATACGCACGGCGAACCCATGACCGTCTCCGGGTACACGATGACCCCCACCGCGCCGTGGCCCGGTCCCGGACCGCGACCGGTGATCGCCTACGCGCCCGGCACATCCGGGATGGCCGATCGCTGCGCCGGATCGGCGGTTCTCGGCACAATCGGCTCGTCCCCCGCCATCCTGCCGCTACTGCTGGCCGGCTATCGCGTCGTAGCGACCGACTACCAGGGACTCGGCACTCCGGGCGGGCACACGTATCTGAACCGCCTGGCCTCGGCACATGCGTTGCTCGACGTAGCGAGAACCGCCGACGATGACGCGCCGTTGGTGCTGTACGGGTACTCGGAGGGTGGGTTCGCCTCGGCCTCGGCGGCCGAACTCGCCAATGGGTATGCCCCCGAGCTCAACATCGTCGGCGCCTATGTCGGTGCGCCACCGGCAGATCCGACGCTCAACATCGAGCCCCTCGACGGCACCACACTCGGCAGCGCCGTCCTGTTCGCGGTCGACGGCATGATCAATGCCTACCCCGAACGTGCCGACGACATCCGAAGCGTGTTCGACGCCGACGGCACCGCACTGCTGGACGCCGCGCAGAACTGGTGCAGCACCGACCGTGCAGCGAACGACGCTATCGACACAAGAGCTCTGACCCGCGACGGACGCCCACTCACCGCACACCTGAACGACCCCGGAATCTTCGATGTGATCGATGCGAACACCGTCGGCCGAATCGCACCGAGCATGCCGGTCTACCTGTCGCACGGCGTCGCGGACGACGTCGTACCGATCGAGCAGTCCCGCGCTCTGCTCGAACGCTGGCAGGAACTCGGTGCCGACGTCACCTACCGCGAATACGACTTTCCGGTCGTCCCGATAACGGGCGCGAACCATGCACCCGGAGCCCTGGCCGCATACGCCGACATATTGCCCTGGATCGCGGACCTCGTTCACAGAACCGAGGCCTGATCTCAGCACCGAAATCAGGGTCTTCACCGAGGCGATCGCGGGGAGTTCCTTGATTCACTCGTGCGGCAACGCAGTTCGCCGACCGAGGGACGCCCATTCATGCGCATCGTGCACACCCTGTTGACCGTGGCAGCCATCCTTACCTCGATCTCTCCTGTTCCACCCGACACCGACGCCCGGTCGGACGTCGAGCACGTCGCCGACGTGTTGGGTCTGCCCGGAGTGGCGCTTCGCGTCGTCTCCGAAGGCGAGGTCACCGAGGACGTGACGGTCGGGATGGACGGAAACGGTTCCCCGATCGACGACGGCACACCCTTCGTGTGGGGTTCGGTATCGAAATCGGTGACGGCAGCAACGGTGCAGGCGCTCGTGGCCCAGCACCGTCTCGACCTGACCGATCTCGTCGAAGACGTTTTGCCCGAATCGAATTCGATCATCTCGGCCGACGTCACCGTTGCAGACCTGATCCACCACACCGGCGGGCTACCCCACGACGTCACCGCGTTGGACGTGTGGGGAAGAACAGAACGAGCCCTCGACGTGGTGCCCGCCCTGCGGCTCACACCCGACGACCCGGGTTCGTTCCGCTACTCCAGCCTCGACTATCTACTGCTGCAAGCAATCGTCGAGAGAATCACCGACGAACCGTTCGCCGACGTCGTCGCCCGTGAAACCGGTGTGCACACCAGCGAAGCAGTGCCACCCGGTCACGTCCCGTTCTTCACCTTCCCTCGACGCATCGACACCGGAATCGACAACGCCGGGTTGGGCTACGGCTACCTCGCCGGATCCATCGACGAACTCTCACGCTACGCATCGAGCCAACTCACCACTGTGGCGTCGACCGGTCGAGATGCGGTGCCCACGGGGTCGGGACTGTCCTATGGATTCGGCTGGTACGTCGAAACCCTGCCCGACGGTACCGAGATGCGCTGGCACTCGGGGGCCGTTCCCGGCTACTTCACCCACGTCGCGCTCATCCCGGACCGCCACATGGCCGTAGTGTTCGCGACCAACCGATACGGCGAACTCGAAGCCGAACAGTTGGCCTCGGCGGCCCGCGCACTGGTTCTCACTCGACTCGGATTCGACGAGCCCCGCAGCACCGGCCCGGGCCTGTACGCCATGCTGTTGATCGGCTCGACCGCTGTCGCCGTGCTGCTCGCCGTGTGCGCGATCCGCATTCTGCTTCGCCGGCAAACCGCGCCCGGCCGGTGGGCACCTGCGCACGTCCTCATCGCTGTTGCTGCCGGAGGAGTGCTGTACTTCGCGACACCGACGCTCACCGGTGTACCCATCTCCACCCTGGGCCGTTGGGCTCCCGACGTGACAGTGCTGTTCTGGCTCGTGCTGTCGGAACTTGCCGTCATCGCCGTTGCTCTCGCTGTTCGCACCCTCCGTCAATGGACCCCTGCACACACGTCTGAACGGTGCAACGGCCCATTCACCCACGGAGGTGATCTGCGTGAATGAACCATTGCATGCGTCTGAGCGCTGCAGGGGTCCATTGACGCGAACGGGGGCGGGGGGCGGGTGTTGGTTGGCTTGTGGACATACGACAACGGGCGACCCTCCGAAGAGGATCGCCCGTTGTGTTGGAACTGGTGGAACTTACTCGCTGTCGCTGTCTCCGGCGGCCTTGGCCAGATCGACCGGAACCTCGTCGGGGACGATGATGGCTTTCTTCTCACCGCGGAACGTGAACTTCGCGTCCTCGCCTGCGCCTTCGCCGTCCCAGTTCTCGACGTCGACCAGGATGATCTGGCCGGCTTCGATCTCGCCGAAGAGGATCTTCTCCGACAGGGCGTCCTCGATCTCGCGCTGGATGGTGCGACGCAGTGGCCGCGCACCCAGTACGGGGTCGAATCCGCGCTTGGCCAGCAACGACTTCGCCTTCTCGGTGACCTCGATCGCCATGTCCTTGTTCTTGAGCGCACCTTCGACTCGGTTGAGCATGAGATCGACCATCTGGATGATCTCGTCTCGCGTGAGCTGGTGGAACACGACGATGTCGTCGATGCGGTTCAGGAACTCAGGCCGGAAATGCTTCTTCAGCTCGTCGTTGACCTTGAGCTTCATCCGCTCGTAGTTCGAGCCGGTGCCTTCACCCGAGGAGAAGCCGAGACCGACAGCCTTCGAGATGTCTGCGGTACCGAGGTTCGAGGTGAAGATCAGCACGGTGTTCTTGAAGTCGACCGTGCGTCCCTGTCCGTCGGTCAGACGACCGTCTTCCAGGACCTGGAGCAGCGTGTTGTAGATCTCCGAGTGGGCCTTCTCGATCTCGTCGAACAGCACGACGGAGAACGGCTTGCGGCGGACCTTCTCGGTGAGCTGGCCACCCTCTTCATAGCCGACGTATCCGGGAGGAGCACCGAACAGACGCGAGGCGGTGAAGCGGTCGTGGAACTCGCCCATGTCGATCTGGATCAGCGCATCGTCCTCGCCGAACAGGAAGTTCGCGAGTGCCTTCGACAGCTCGGTCTTACCGACACCGGACGGGCCGGCGAAGATGAACGAGCCCGACGGGCGCTTCGGGTCCTTCAGACCTGCACGGGTACGACGGATCGCCTTGGAGACGGCCTTGACTGCCTCTACCTGGCCGATGATCCGCTTGTGCAGCTCGTCTTCCATGCGGAGCAGACGGGTGGTCTCCTCCTCGGTGAGCTTGAAGACGGGGATGCCGGTCCAGTTTCCGAGGACCTCGGCGATTTGCTCGTCGTCGACCTCGGCGATGACGTCGAGGTCACCGGAGCGCCACTGCTTCTCGCGCTCGGCGCGCTGACCGACGAGGGTCTTCTCCTTGTCGCGCAGGTTCGCAGCCTTCTCGAAGTCCTGTGCGTCGATGGCCGATTCCTTCTCCCGGCGTGCGTCGGCGATCTTGTCGTCGAACTCACGCAGGTCTGGCGGCGCGGTCATCCGGCGGATGCGCATCCGCGCGCCCGCCTCGTCGATGAGGTCGATTGCCTTGTCGGGCAGGAACCGATCGTTGATGTACCGGTCGGCCAGAGTGGCGGCCGCGACGAGGGCACCGTCGGTGATCGAGACGCGGTGGTGAGCCTCGTAGCGATCGCGCAGACCCTTGAGGATCTCGATGGTGTGCTCGACGGTCGGCTCGCCGACCTGGACGGGCTGGAAACGACGCTCGAGTGCGGCGTCCTTCTCGATGTACTTGCGGTACTCGTCGAGGGTGGTGGCACCGATGGTCTGCAGTTCGCCACGAGCCAGCTTCGGCTTGAGGATCGACGCTGCGTCGATGGCACCTTCGGCTGCACCTGCGCCGACGAGCGTGTGCAGCTCGTCGATGAACAGGATGATGTCGCCGCGGGTGTTGATCTCCTTGAGCACCTTCTTCAGGCGCTCCTCGAAGTCACCGCGGTAACGGCTGCCTGCCACGAGCGAGCCGAGGTCGAGGGTGTAGAGCTGCTTGTCCTTGAGCGTCTCGGGAACTTCGCCGTTGACGATGGCCTGAGCCAGTCCCTCGACGACGGCCGTCTTACCGACACCGGGCTCACCGATGAGAACAGGGTTGTTCTTGGTACGACGCGACAGCACCTGCATGACGCGCTCGATTTCCTTCGCACGACCGATGACCGGGTCGAGCTTGCCTTCGAGCGCGGCTTGGGTCAGGTTGCGTCCGAACTGATCGAGGACCAGTGACGTCGACGGGGTACCTGCTTCGCCGCGACCGCTGCCGCTCTCGGACGGCTCCTTGCCCTGGTAACCGGACAGCAGCTGGATGACCTGCTGGCGTACCCGGTTGAGGTCGGCTCCGAGCTTGACCAGAACCTGAGCTGCGACGCCTTCGCCTTCGCGGATCAGGCCGAGCAGAATGTGCTCGGTGCCGATGTAGTTATGGCCGAGCTGCAGTGCTTCACGCAGACTGAGCTCGAGTACTTTCTTGGCGCGCGGGGTGAACGGGATGTGACCGGACGGAGCCTGCTGGCCCTGGCCGATGATCTCCTCGACCTGGCTGCGTACTCCTTCGAGGGAGATGCCCAGCGACTCGAGAGACTTGGCGGCGACGCCTTCGCCCTCGTGAATGAGGCCGAGCAGAATGTGCTCCGTGCCGATGTAGTTGTGGTTGAGCATCCGGGCTTCTTCTTGAGCCAGGACGACAACACGCCTCGCGCGATCGGTGAACCTCTCGAACATCGCTCTCCCTCACTTCTCGGTGGGTGGTAGCTCGCCCACCAGTTCTTCCAGCGCCGCAGTGTCCTGAACACTCGGTCGCTTGTGCATTCGAAGGTAAGACTGTGTCTCACTGTAGTTGGCCGACGTGACGAACGCCGACCCTCCACCCCTGAAATACTGCGTATCCGGCAGCGAGACGGACCGCCTCGTGTGCTTACTGTTCATAACGCAGGCACTTTGCAAAACGTTTCCCGATCGCTGTCCGCTGCTGGCGAACAGCTTTCTGGCCTCCGATCAGGCCTGCGACGGCTTGACGATCGGAAACAGGATCGTTTCTCGGATACCCAGCCCGGTCAACGCCATCAGCAGACGGTCGATTCCCATACCGGTTCCGGTGGTCGGCGGCATTCCCTGTTCCATGGCCGCGAGGAAGTCCTCGTCGAGCACCATCGCCTCGTCGTCGCCTGCGGCAGCCTGACGCGCCTGGTCCTCGAAGCGCTCGCGCTGGATGATCGGGTCGATCAGCTCCGAGTAGCCGGTCGCCAGCTCGAATCCCCGAACGTAGAGATCCCACTTCTCGGTGACGCCCGGCTTGCTGCGGTGCTGACGCGTCAGCGGCGACGTCTCGACGGGGAAATCACGAACGAACGTCGGTTCGGTCAACGCGTCACCGACCTGGTGTTCCCACAGTTCCTCGACGAGCTTGCCGTGGCCGTAGATCGAGACGCCGTCCTTGCGGGGGACGTCCAGCCCGACCTTGTCGGCGATCGCGAGCAGTTCGTCGACGGTGGTGTCAGGAGTGACGTCGAATCCGAGCGACTCCGACAACGACGGGTACATCTCGAGCGTCGTCCATTCGCCGCCGAGATCGTAGGAGGTGCCGTCGGGCAGGGTGACCACGGTGGATCCGAGTGCGGCCACCGCCACTTCCTGGACGAGTTCCCGCGTCATCTTCGCCGAGTCGTCGTACGTGCCGTAGGCCTCGTAGGTCTCGAGCATCGCGAACTCCGGCGAATGCGAGGAGTCGGCACCTTCGTTGCGGAAGTTGCGGTTGATCTCGAAGACCTTCTCGATGCCGCCGACGACGCAGCGCTTGAGGAACAGCTCCGGCGCGATGCGCAGGTACAGGTCCGTGTCCATTGCATTGGAGTGGGTGACGAACGGCCGGGCCGCGGCGCCGCCGTGCAGCGTCTGCAGCATCGGGGTCTCGACCTCGAGGAAGCCGCGACGCTCGAGTGCGTTGCGCAGTTCACGAACGACGGCGATGCGCTTGCGGGCGGTCTCTCGGGCCTCCGGACGCGTGATCAGATCCAGGTAGCGCTGCCGAATACGCGTCTCTTCGCTGAGTTCCTTGTGCGCGACGGGCAAGGGCCGCAACGACTTCGACGCGATCTGCCATGCGTCGGCCATGACGCTGAGCTCACCACGACGGGAGCTGATGACCTCGCCGTGCACGAACACGAAGTCGCCCAGGTCGACGTCGGCCTTCCACGCTGCGAGGGCGTCCTCGCCGACACCTGCCAGGCTGATCATGGCTTGGAGCTGGGTGCCGTCGCCCTCCTGCAGGGTGGCGAAGCACAGCTTGCCGGTGTTACGGACGAAGATCACGCGGCCGACGACCCCGACGATCAGGCCGGTCGTCGTGTCGGCGTCGAGCTCGGGAAACTGGGTGCGGATCTCGAGCAGGGAATGGGTCCGCGGAACCGATACCGGATACGCCTCGACCCCGCGCTCGAGCAGCGCTGCGCGCTTGGCACGACGAATCCGTAGTTGCTCCGGGGTGTCGTCGGCCGGCTGGGTAGAAGCTGTATCACTCACGCGCAGATACTTTACAGACCGAGTATGTACGGACGATCAGTGCGCTGCGACGGCCTCTGCCTCGCGTACGCAGTGCTTGGCCTGCGTCAACACACCGAGCAGACCGGCCGACTTCAGCGCCTGATAGCCGCCGACCAGATCGGTGGCCTTGTGCAAGCCCAACAGCTTGAGCGACGCGGCCGCGAGCGACGAGGTGTAGCCCTCGGAGCAGATGACGATCCACTCGACGTCATGATCGACGGCGATCGCCAGGCGTGCGTCACTGGTGGGATCGAGACGCCATTCGAGGACGTTGCGTTCGATGGCCAACGCACCGGGCAGGGTGCCCTCGACTGCGCGCTGCGCCTGCGGGCGAATGTCGACGACGACCGCGCCGCGGTCGACAGCGTCACGGAGCTCGAAGACGGTCATGCGATCGATGGTCTCGCGAGCGGATTCGAGCATTTCGACGATGGTCATCTCGTGGCCTTCTCGGGTTCGGCGGTGAGCTCACTGCGGGTACGGCGCAGCGTGGCACGCTCGGTCACTTCGTAGTACGACATCGCCGTCAGCGGCGGTGAGTAGGCGTGCACGCTGAGGGTGGGCCCGGTCGTGTTCGACGCCGGATCGTGCATCACGTCGTGCACCCATCCCAGCGGAAAGGCTGCCTGATCTCCCGCGTCGAGATGACGTTCCTTCAGTTCGGTTCCCGCCCAACGGTATTCGAGCAAGGAACCACTCAGGACGGTCAATGCACCGAGCGATCCGGCGTGATCGTGCAGTTCGGTGGATCGCTCGGGAACCCAGCTGATCAACCAGACGTCGAGATCGTCGTCGGAGTGCAGGCGAGTGGCCCAACGCTCGTCGGTAGGCCACTGTCCACCGCCGGGAAGCAGGTGGTCGAAGCGACCCTCGAGGACGTCCGATGCGCCCTGATCGGTGATCCGAAGCAGGTCGGGAGGACGCAGCCGAGTCGGCAATGTCGAGACCGACCGCGAGGTCGAACGGGGTCGGGTGGGTGCAGAAAATACAGGTGTGGAAAGCATGAAGCTCTACTCCAGGGGTGTGTAACGAACGAGGCAGCGGTCAGCCTCGACAACACTCCTGGGTGGCCATGCACGTCATCACGCCGACGATTCTGACACACGAACGCCCGACGCGCTACCCCGCTTCACCGAAACACTCAGCGTGGCCGCCGCTGAAACATTCAGCGTGGCCGCCGCTGAAACATTCAGCGTGGCCGCCGCTTTGCCATGTTGCGTTCGTAGACCAGTCGAAGTCCTTCGAGCGTCAGGTCGGGTTCATGATGCTCGATAGTCGTCGACTCGGGCAGGATCAGCGCAGCGATGTCTCCGGTACCGATGACCGCGACGTCGGCGCCTTTGACCTCCGGCACCTCACGTCTGATGCGTCCGACGAGCCCGTCCACCAGGCCGGCGAAACCGAAGATGGTGCCCGCCTGGATGCACTCGACGGTGTTCTTTCCCAGCACCGATCGCGGCCGCACCATCTCGACCTCACGCAGCGTTGCGGTGCGAGTCGACATGGCCGAGGCCGAAATTTCGAGACCGGGCGCGATCGCCCCGCCGAGGAACTCGCCCTTGGCCGAGACGACGTCGACACACGTGGTGGTCCCGAAATCCACCACGATGCACGCCGAGTCGTACAGATCATGTGCAGCAAGGGTATTGACGATGCGATCGGCCCCGACCTCTTTGGGATTGTCGACCAGCAGCGGAACCCCGGTCCGCACACCGGGTTCGACCACCACGTGCACCACGTGATCCCAGTAGCGCACGAGCATCGTCCGCATCTCGCGCAGCACGGACGGCACCGTGGACAGAGCCGTCACCCCGGTGATCTGCTCGGCCTGTTCGCCCAACAACCCCCGCAACATGAACGCCAGCTCGTCGGCCGTCACATGGGGGTCGGTGCGAATACGCCAATCGCGCAGCAGTTTCGAGTGATCCCCGGTGCCGGTGAAGAGTCCGACCACCGTGCTGGTGTTGCGTACATCGATTGCGAGAAGCATCGAGTCAGACCAGCACGGAGTCGGCCCGCAGATCGCGCGGCGTGATCAGACCCGAACCGACGGGCGCATGAGCCGGGTCGCTGCCGAGCTCGACCGGCCGGTTCTTGTCGTCGACGAACACCACCCGGGGTGCGTAGTCGGCAACCTCCTGCTCGTTCATGACCCCGTAGGCGATCAGGATGACCAGATCACCCGGGTTCACCAAATGCGCTGCAGCCCCATTGATTCCGATGACGCCACTTCCCCGCTCGCCGGTGATCACGTAGGTCTCCAGCCGCGCACCGTTGTCGATGTCGACGATGGTGACCTGCTCGCCTTCGAGCAGATCGGCCGCCTCCATCAGTTCCTGATCGACGGTCACCGAGCCCACATAGTGCAGGTCCGCGTGCGTGACGGTGGCGCGATGGATCTTGGACTTCATCATGGTACGAAACATCGTGTCACTCTCCACTTTTCGGATCGTCCGGGTACTCCAAGAAACCGGTGCCGACTGCGACACCGACGTTGTCGATCAATCTCGTGGTGCCCACCTTGGCCGCCACGAGCAGTCTTCCGTCCCCACGTTCGGGAGCGGGTCCGAGATGCGGGTCGCGCACTTCGAGGTAGTCGACCTGCACCAACGGCACCTGGTCGAGTACGGCACGCGCGGTGGCGATGATCGCCTCCGGACCACCGGCAGCGGCATGCGCCCCGGCCACGAGTGCAGCCGACAACGCCATCGCAGCGTCACGCTGTTCGGCATCGAGATACCTGTTGCGCGAGGACAGCGCCAGACCGTCCTGCTCGCGAACCGTCGGGACTCCGATGACAGCGACGTCGAAGTTCAGGTCTCGCACCATCTGCCGGATCAGCGTCAGCTGCTGGTAGTCCTTCTCCCCGAAGTACGCCCGATGCGGAGCGGCTATCTGCAGCAGCTTGGCCACGACGGTGAGCATTCCCGCGAAATGCGTTGGCCTGCTGGCACCTTCGAGTTCACTACCGAGCGGACCGGGATGGACCGTGGTGCGCGGCCCGGACGGGTACATGTCGGACGCGGACGGCGCGAATACCAATTCCACGCCCTCACCGCGGAGCAGTTCGACATCGGCGTCGAGGGTCCGCGGATAGGCGTCGAGGTCCTCCCCCACGCCGAACTGCAGAGGATTGACGAAGATCGACACGATCACGACCGCGCCGGTGAGCTTCGCCTGGCGCACCAACTGCAGGTGGCCGGCATGCAATGCGCCCATGGTCGGCACCAGAGCGACCTGCTTGCCGACGCCACGTAGGGCCTTGGACACCGACGTGATCACCGCGGGATCGTGATGAACCGTCAACTGCCCCTTCGTGTAGCTGCCCGCGAGGGTCATCGCTTTCCTTCCAGAATCTCGATCAGATCGGCTGCGGCACCGATACGTTGGGCGGACCGCAGCGACAGCGCACGGTACCCGGCGGCGATCCGTGGATCGACGGCCTCGAGCACTTCGAGGTGTTTGCCCACAGCCGCGGTATCGCCTCGGGCCACCGGGCCGGTCAGTGCGGATTGTCCGTTGCGCAGCGCATTGTCCAGTGCAGCTTCGAGCAGAGGAGCCAGAACGCGCTCGGGCACACCACGTTCGGCATCGGATCCAGGAAAACCCGGACCGGCCAACGCAACTCGCAGTGCCTCGACCGCGTCGACCACCAACGTCACGAGGTGATTGCTGCCGTGAGCCAGCGCCGCGTGGTAGAGCGCCCGGTTGCTCTCGGGCACGTGCACCGGCTCGCCGCCGATCTCGAGGACGAGGGCTTGGGCTACCGCATAACCGATCTCGTCGCCCGCGGTGATGCCGAAGCACGCGGCCGTCATCCGGTCGGTGTCCTCGGGTCCGCCGCTGAATGTCATGGCCGGATGTATTGCCAACGGAACCGCGCCAAGGGCAGCCAACGGCTCCAGTACCGCGACGCCGTTCGCGCCGGAGGTGTGCGCCACCAACTTGCCCGGCGCGACCGCCCCGGTCGCGGCGAGACCGGCGACGATCGAGGCCAGTTCGTAATCCGGTACCGCCAGAATCAGCAGTTCGGCGCGACGGGCAACCTCGTCGACAGGCAGAATCTGCGACTCGGGCAATCGATCACGTACTCGCGCGATGGATGCGTCCGATACCGCGGCGGCACCGACGACAACGTGTCCGACGCGTTCGAGCGCCTCACCGAATGCCGTACCGACCCGACCGGCGGAGACGACACCCACGGTCAAGCGAGCCGGAGACAGACCACCAGTGAACCCTGATGAGGTCACCGAAATTTTCCTCTCGTTCGTTCCAGTCCCGCTCGGCGGGTACCAGACGTCCTGCAGGGAACAATAGCGACAGCGGCACCGAACGTGCCATGGGAAACCGGTGTGATCTGGTTCTCAGTCTGCGCGGCGGCGACGGCGACGCGTGCCGGCGTCGGTGGTCGTCGTGTCGGCCGAATCGCCGCCTGCCAGCCCGGCCATGATCTCGGCGACGGAACGGCCGTTGGAGTGCGCGCCGGACGCCTCCTCGGGGGATTCGGCGCGCCTGCGTCCGCGTCGCGGTGCATCCGCCGTCTCCTCGGCAGGCGTGTCGTCGACGCGGTCGGCTGCGAAGAACGCATCGGCCGAATCGCGCAGCGATCGGCGCGACTCCGGGTACGTGGCCGCTTCTTCGGCCGATTCGGACTCGGGGGCCTGTTGAGCCTGGGCCTCCTCGACAGGTTCGGCGTCCTCGACCGCTGCTGATTCGGCCGGTTCGGATTCGGCCGCGGGTCGACGCGTCTGCTCGAAGTTGTATGCGGTGAACGGCGAGGTGGGCGGGCTCACCCGCCCGGCCGGCCTCGGTGCCCCGTAGGGGCGGGACTGCGCGGCCGGCGGCTCGGTGCGGTCGTTCTGCCCGGCGTCGGTGACGTCGTCGGAACCCTCCGGTGCAGAACCCTGCTCGGCAGACGCGTCCTGTGCGTACCGGGAATCGGCTTCAGGTGCCGCGGTCGCGCGGGGCATTTCGTCGGGATCCTCGGGGTAGACCACCGACGTCTCGGCGGTGACCGGCTCGTCGTAGGGCGTACCCACGCCGTTGAAGCCGGGGCCTGCGGGTCCGTTGCCGTTGCCGCCACCCCGTACGTACAACCCGGACGGTGCGGGCTGATAACTGTCGTATCCGCGGCCACCGAGTTCCTGCATCCGCATCGCCTCGGCGCGCAGTGCGACCCGTTCGGTCGGCAGGTTGCCCTCGAACAGCACCTGCAGGTTCTGGCGCAGCGCGGCCAGTTCGTTACGCAGCGCAGCGACCTCGTCCGATTCCAACCGCGTCTCGTTGCGCACCCGGGCTTCGACGCTCATCTCGTACTCGCGTCGGGCCGAGATCTCGCGGGCGAGCTGCAGTTCGTAGACGGTCTGTAAGTCCTTGGCCTTGGTCTGATCCGCGGCCGCTTCCCTGCGGTACTTCGTCATCGCGAACGCACCGATCACCGCGGCCCACAGCGCCGAGAGCACCCCGACGCGCATCCACTGAACGCTTTCGCTGAACAACAACAGCACACTGGCGACGATGCCGAACACGACGAGCGCCGCGAGGAACAGCTGGCTCGCACTACGCCGCTTTCGGCGTCCCTTCTTGGCGCGAGTCTGATCTGTCATGTTCTCAAGGGTAACCGGCCTGTCGGTCGCATCTGGTCATCCCCGACCGATCACGTACACAACGAAGGTAACGATCGAGGGACGGATACGTTATCGGGAGCGCTCGTCGTCCCGATCTTCCGGGGTGCGGCAGCACTGCTCGAGCCACACCGCGGCGGCGACGACGGCCAGGCCCGCGACGAGGGCCACGATCGCTCCGGCTCGGTCCGCGGACGCCGCTCGCACCGTTGCCGCACGTGGCAATACGTACACCAGGAAGCCGACGCACACCCCCACCAAAGCGGTTCCCACCAGCAGCGACGCCTTCGCCAACACCAGCGCCCGGAAGACCGTCAACGGATGCAGGTCGTGCAGACCGGTACCCACTCGATGCTCGGCGATGCGATTGCGGACGATCACCGCGGTCACCACTTCCACCACCGCGACCAGATACAGCGACGCCCCGGCGTACACCGGGATCGGCGGAAACGAACCGTAGAAAACCCGCACCAGCAGCCACGTGCCCACTGCGGCGATCAGAAACAAACCCAAGACATCCCAGATCTTGGTGGGATTGGTCACCACAGTCGATCACCGTCGCCGTCGAGACGGACGACTCCCGCTCGCTCGTCCGTACTCAGACGCTCGAGCAGCTCGGATATCGGCACGTCCGCCCCGTCGACCCGAAGCGTGGCGTCGGGCTCGACGTCCAGCCACGGCATCAGCACGAACGCGCGCTCGTGTGCACGGGGATGGGGAAGAATCAGGCGCGGGTCGTCACTGATGACGTCGTCGCACACGATCACGTCGACGTCGAGGCTGCGGGGTCCCCAACGCTGCACTCGAACGCGGTCCGCTGCCTCCTCGAGTTGCTGCGACAGACGCAACCAGTCCCACGGGCCGTAGGCATCGTCCTCGGCCACCACGATCGCGTTGAGGAAGTCCTGTTGCTCGACGCCACCCCACGGAGCAGATCGATGCACGGCCGAGCACGCCACCACGCGCGAACCCAATTCCGTTGTGACAGAACGCAAGTGGCTCATCGAGTCGCCGATGTTGCTGCCGATCGACAGCACTGCACGGCTCACTTTCGCTCCCGATAGGCCACCACGGCAACGTCGCCGAACGTCAGGGGAATGGGAGCCGACGGCTTGTGCAGCACCACCTCCACCGCGTCGACTCGGGAGTCGTAACCGAGCACCACCTCGGCGATCTCGGCGGAGACCGTCTCGATCAGATCCCGGGACGGGCCCGCTACGACCGCCGCGGCATGTTCGGCCAGCTCGCCGTAGTGCAACGTCCGAGTCAGATCGTCGGTCTCGGCCGCGGGCGAGAGATCCATCCAGACGGTGATGTCGACGACGAAGTCCTGGCCGTCTCGCTTCTCGAAGTCGAAGACCCCGTGATTGCCGCGGACGGTCAGCCCGCGCAATTCGATGCGGTCACCGCGACGAGTCCCTGCAGCGGCACTGTTGATCTCGCTCATGCGCGACCACCCTGCCATGCCCGCACGACGGCCACCGCGTCGAGTGACGACCGGACGTCGTGCACCCGCACTCCCCACGCGCCGCCGGCGACGGCGAGGGCCGAGACGACGGCCGTCGCGATCTCCCGGCCGTCCGGTGGACGCGGTGAACCGTCGGGTTCGGCGAGGAGCGAGCCCAGAAAACGTTTGCGGGACGCACCCACCAGAACCGGGAAACCGGATTCCACCAGGGTGGGCAGTCCGCGCAGCAGCTGCCAGTTGTGCTCTGCGTTCTTGGCGAATCCGAGGCCCGGGTCCAGCACGATCCGCGACGCGTCGACCCCGGCGCTCACTGCGTGGTCGACCTGCTCGAGCAGTTCGCGGCGGACGTCGGCGACCACGTCGTCGTAGTGATCGGCCGGACCGGTGTGCCGGAACGCCGAGTCGGCGGCCCGCCAGTGCATCAGGATCCACGGCAGCCCGCCTTGCGCGACCACGCCGGCCATCGCGGGGTCGGCTCGACCGCCCGAGACGTCGTTGACGATCGACACCCCGGCCTCGATCGCCGCAGCGGCGACGTGTGCGCGCATCGTGTCGACGCTGGTGCTCACGCCTTCGGCGGCCAACGCCGAGATGACCGGTACGACGCGCTGCACCTCGACCGACGGGTCGACGCGGTCCGCCCCGGGGCGCGTGGATTCCCCGCCGACGTCGACGATGTCGACTCCCAGCCGATGCATCGCCAGACCGTGTTCGACGGCCGCGTCGACGTCGAGGTAGCGACCGCCGTCGGAGAACGAATCGGCCGTCACGTTGAGAACGCCCATGACGATGGGCGCAGCGGGAACGGAGCGCGCGACATTCATCGTGATCGGACCGCAACCGTCATTTCCGGAGGATCAGGTCCAAGGCTTCCGAACGCGATGCCGCGCTGGACTGCAGCAGACCCCGGACCGCCGAGGTGGTGGTGCTGGCACCGGGCTTGCGGATACCGCGCATCGCCATGCAGAGATGCTCGGCCTCGATCACGACGATCGCACCGCGCGGGTCGAGCTTCCGCATCAACGCGTCGGCGATCTGGCTGGTCAACCGCTCCTGCACCTGGGGACGCTTGGCGTACATGTCCACCACGCGGGCCAGCTTCGACAGACCGGTCACCTTGCCGCTCTTGCCGGGGATGTATCCCACGTGGGCGACGCCGTGGAACGAGACCAGGTGGTGCTCGCACGTGGAGTACATGGGGATGTCGCGAACCAGAACCAGTTCTTGATGGCCTTCGTCGAAGGTCGTGTTCAGCGCGGTGTCCGGATCGGTGTAGAGGCCGGCGAAGATCTCGCGGTAGGACCGGGCGACACGAGCCGGGGTATCGAGCAGGCCCGGGCGGTCGGGATCCTCACCGACGGCGATGAGCAACTCGCGTACCGCGGCCTCCGCGCGGGGCTGGTCGAACACCGCGCCCGTGGCATAGGCCACCGTCTCCGCGATTCCCTGCTGCGGGGCGGCGGATTGCACGGCTGCTGGGACTTCTGCCGAGTCGCCTGTCGACTCGTCGGTCCTGTTGACTGACACGAGAACGTACCTCCGGTTGGGCTCCGCGAATGTGGCAGCTGGGCGGGCGTGCTGCTCGGTGTGAACGGCTCGCCGACGAACAACAGCACGGGTTCGAAACGACGCACTGGGTCGACCGTCACGGTCGACCCAGTCAGCCTAATGATCGGACTAGCGGTGTGAGCCGCCCGGTCCTTCCCACCGTTGGGTGCGTGGGCCGGCGTCGCCGTCGTCGTTTCCGTGACCGTCGCTGTGCTCACCCTGCTGAGACTCCTCCGACGAACCATGAGCGGGTCGATCGTCTCCGGGCAGCGGGTAGTTGTGCGAGCTTTCCGGAACCTCCCACGTGGGAGTCGACTCCGGCGCGCCCTCGGAATTCTCGCCGTAGGGAGGCTCGTGCCGGGACGTGCGACCGTGCTCCCCGGCGTCCGGCCGGAACGGATCCGGCTGGTACTGCGGCGGCTGATACGACTGCTGCGGCTGCTGCGGGTCGTACGACTGCTGCGGCTGGGGCGGCTGGTAGGACTGCGGCTGCTGATACGTCGGATGCTGACGGTAGCCCTGATCCGAGTCCTGTTCACGCGGAGGCTGGTACTGAGCCGGCGGCGTGGACGGGCCTTGGTAGCGCGGCACCTGTGGCTGATCGCGCGGCGGCCAGCCGGGTGCCGACCAGCCGGCGGGAGCGCCGTAATCGGGGCCCGAACCATTGGGACCCGATCGGGGCTCGGGCCGGCGATAGCCCTCGGAGTATCCGCCGCCCGTGGTCGGCCCGCCGTAGCTTCCGTTGGCAGGACCGCCGTTGGTAGCGCCGTTGTAGCCGCCGCCATTGTTGCTACCGCCGTTGTAGCCGCCGCCGTTGTTGCTACCGCCGTTGTAGTCGCCGGGGGCAGGCGCGCTTCGTCGACCGGCACCCGTGTTCGGTCCGAGCTCGCCGGTGCCGGGTGCGCCGTTGCTGGGTGCGCCGTTGGTGGGTGCGCCGTTGTAACCGTTGTTGCCGTTCTGCTGCCCACCCTTGGTCAACTGCGGCGACCCGGCGTAGCTGGGCTGCGGAAACTGTTGCGGTGGAAGCTGTTTCGGTGCAGGTGGCACCGGAGGCCACGGCTCGCCGCGCTCGGCTGCGAGCTCGCGAGGAGTCTTGACCGGCGGCTTGTCCGACGGCTTACGGTCACCGAAGTCGTTGAACAGCGTGATGCGCGGGCGCTTGGTGACGCTGTGGAAGATCTTCTCGAGGTCCTTGCGGGTCAGCGTCTCACGTTCGAGCAGCTCGGAGGCAAGGGTGTCGAGCAGGTCGCGGTACTCGTTGAGGATGGCCCAGGCCTCGGTGTGCGCGGCTTCGATGAGCTTGCGCACCTCCTCGTCGATTTCGCGTGCGACCTCGTGCGAGAAGTCGGACTGCTGTCCCATCGAACGACCGAGGAACGGGTCGCCCTGTTCCTGTCCGTAGCGAACGGCACCGAGCTTGCTGCTCATGCCGTACTCGGTGACCATCGCGCGGGCGATCTTGGTGGCCTGGTCGATGTCCGAGGACGCTCCGGTGGTCGGCTCGTGGAACACGAGCTCTTCCGCGGCGCGTCCACCCATGGCCATCACCAGGCGTGCGATCATCTCCGACCGCGTCATCAGGCCCTTGTCGTCCTCGGGGACCGTCATCGCGTGGCCGCCGGTGCGACCGCGCGCGAGGATGGTCACCTTGTACACGGGCTCGATGTCGGGCATCGCCCATGCCGCGAGCGTGTGGCCACCCTCGTGGTACGCGGTGATCTTGCGCTCGTGCTCGCTGATGATGCGGCTCTTGCGGCGCGGACCACCGACGACGCGGTCGACGGATTCTTCGAGCGACGCCTCGGTGATGACGGTGCCGTTCTCACGAGCGGTGAGCAGTGCGGCTTCGTTGATGACGTTGGCCAGGTCTGCACCCGACATTCCGACGGTTCGCTTGGCCAGACCTTCGAGGTCGGCATCCTGCGCGACGGGCTTGCCGGCCGAGTGCACCTTCAGGATAGCTCGACGGCCGGCCAGGTCGGGGGCACCGACGGGGATCTGACGGTCGAAGCGGCCCGGACGCAGCAGGGCCGGGTCGAGGATGTCGGGCCGGTTGGTGGCGGCGATGAGGATGACGCCGGTGCGCTCACCGAAGCCGTCCATTTCGACGAGCAGCTGGTTGAGCGTCTGCTCGCGCTCGTCATGTCCGCCGCCCATGCCTGCGCCGCGCTGGCGGCCGACGGCGTCGATCTCATCGACGAAGATGATGCAGGGGCTGTTCTGCTTGGCCTGCTCGAACAGGTCGCGCACGCGGGATGCACCGACGCCGACGAACATCTCGACGAAGTCGGAGCCGGAGATGGTGAAGAACGGGACGCCCGCCTCGCCTGCGACGGCGCGCGCCAGCAGCGTCTTGCCGGTTCCGGGAGGGCCGTACAGCAGGACGCCGCGCGGAATCTTGGCACCGAGGGCCTGGTAGCGCGCCGGGTTCTGCAGGAAGTCCTTGATTTCGTAGAGCTCTTCGACGGCCTCGTCCGCGCCCGCAACATCGGCGAACGTGGTCTTCGGCATGTCCTTGGTCAGCTGCTTGGCCTTGGATTTGCCGAAGCCCATGACACCGCCGCGGCCGCCACCCTGCATACGGCTCATCACGAAGATGATCACGCCGAGGATCAACACCATCGGGAGGATGAGCAGCAGGAACGAGCTGAACCAGCTCTCCTGGGTGACGGTGGTGTTGTAGCTGTTCAAGCCCTGCGAGTCGACCTTGTCGAAGATCTGCTCGGACGCCGAGTCCGGATACTTCGCAATGATCTGCTTCTCGTTCTCCGTGGCGTCGGAGGCCTCTTTGAGGGTCAGCCGAATCTGCTGCTCACGGTCGTCGATCTGCGCGGACTCGACATTGCGGTCGTCGAGCTGGGCGATCGCCACCGAGGTATCGACCGACGTCCAGTTCCGCGTGTCGTTACCGAAGTAGCTGAAGGCATAGATCACCAACAGAATGCCGAAAACGATGGCGAGATTTCGTATTACTGTCTTCCGATTCATACAGCTTCAGCCGACTCGGCCGTGTCCTTTCAGTCCGCTCCCGCGCGCTGGCTGCTCCCTGCCCGCCGGATACTCCAGGCTACCGCGAGACTCGGACATCGGACTCGCTCTTACCTGGCGCTCTGCGTCCACGCGCCTGTCGGCGTCGACGCTTCTTCCCCTCCAACGACTGCACTCCCCCGGCAGTTCCCCGTGTATCGCCGCACACTATCCGGATCGATGGACCATTGCATACGTCTCGGCGCGGCAATGGTCCATTGACGGACGGTCCAGCGCAGCGACACGGGCGGAACCGAAAGAACTCGGATCAGCTGTACACCTTCGGGTCCAGCAGACCGATGTACGGCAGATCGCGGTATCGCTCGTTGTAATCGAGGCCGTAGCCGACGACGAACTCGTTGGGGATGTCGAAGCCCACGTTCGCGACCTCGACGTCGACCTTGATCGCGTCGGGCTTACGCAGCAACGTCACCACCGACAGCGAGGCCGGCGACCGGGTCGCCAGGTTGCGCTTGAGCCAGCTCAGCGTCAGACCGGAGTCGATGATGTCCTCGACGATCAGCACGTGGCGTCCGGTGATGTCGCGGTCGAGGTCCTTGAGAATCCGGACGACGCCGGAGGACGACGTCGACGAGCCGTAGGAGCTCACCGCCATGAACTCGAGCTGCGCCGGGATGGGCAGGGCCCGCGCGAAGTCGGTCATGAACATGATCGCGCCCTTGAGAACGCCGACCAGCAGCAAGTCGCCTTCGGGAGCACCCTCGGGATACCGCTTGGCAATTTCCTCTGCGAGTTCCGCGGTCCGTGTTTTGATCTGTTCCTCGGAAATGAGAACCGATTCGATGTCGCCCTCGTACACGGGGTTTCCCTTCATTCGTTCTCCAGGCCGACGCTCAGCCTGCCATGCCGACGCGAGCACACCAACCTCGCCTCCGGTGTTCCCCCAGGCAGCGCAACTCCGCCCTGCCCGGTCCAGCGCACGACGAGCGCATCGACAGCGCGGATCTGACGGTCCGACAACGACGTCACACCCCGGCCGAGGAGCCAGCGCCGCACCACTCGGCGGCGGATCGCAGGGTCGGACGATTCGATCGCCGAGACGTCCAACTCGCGGGTGTTCGTATCGACGACGGCCGCGGCGATGGCGTCGAGCGCACGGCCGTCGTCCTGCAGCTGCTCGGCCGTGCGGGCCAGAGCCGGAGCGACGCCCCCACCGAGCACGTCCTCGAGCAACGGCAGCACCTCGTGGCGTAGCCGCACCCGGGTGAAGTCCGGATCGAAATTGTGCGGATCCTCGAACGGTTCGAGTCCCAGCTCCGCGCACGCGGCCCGCGTCACAGCGCGTCGCACCCCGAGGAGCGGCCGACCCCACGGGTCGTCGAACGCTGCCATTCCGGCGATGGACCGCGGCCCCGAGCCGCGACCGAGGCCCAGCAGCACCGTCTCCGCCTGGTCGTCGAGAGTGTGCGCCACCAGTACCGAGGCAGCGCCGCGCGCGCCGTCCAACGCGTCGTATCGGGCTCGGCGCGCGGCGGCTTCCACCCCACCCGTACCCGCCACGGTCACCGTCAGCACCCGTGCATCGGCGACGCCCAGCAACCGGGCACGCTCGGCGGCGACGGCAGCCACCTCGGCCGATCCCGCCTGAAGTCCATGATCGACGATCAGCGCCGCCACGTTCGAAGCCTCGGCTGCCGTCGCCGCAGTGAGCGCCAGTGAATCCGCACCACCGGACAACCCCACCGCTACCGGGCCGGGATGCGCCGCCAACCAACCCCGCACCGCTCGCCGAACCTCCAGCAACGCCGGAGACTCGGGCAGCATGGGTCGTTCCGCAGGCTCAGCCAAGGACTCGCGCGACCCACGCATCCGGGTCCTCGATCTCCGACAGCAACGGCAGAGTGTCCGGCCCGGTCCACACCGTGTTGAAGCGTTCCATTCCCACCGAGCCGACGACGTGATCCACGAATGCCTTGCCGCGTACGTATTGCGCCATCTTCGCGTCCATCCCGAGCAGCGTGCGCACGACGCGTTGCACGGGGTTGACCTTGCGTTGGCGTCGCCGATCGAACGCGCGGCGGATCTGCACCACCGACGGCACGACGGCCGGTCCGACGGCGTCCATGACGTGGTCGGCGTGACCTTCGAGCAGTGTTCCGAGAACGAGAAGCCGGTCGATCGCCTGCCGCTGCGGCTCGGGCTGGGTCGCGCGGAGCAGACCGATGATGCCGGCGTCCTCGGCGGATCCGCCGGGGTTCTTCCTGGCCTTCAGAGCGCCGCTCAGCCGAGTGAGGACATCGGACATCGGCTCGTCGGTGCCGTCGGAGAGCAATCCGACGTTGTCCCGCATGTACTGCCCGAGCCACGGCGCGGAGGAGAACTGCACTCGGTGGGTCACCTCGTGCAGGCATACCCAGAGCCGAAAATCACTGGGTGAGACGCGAAGTGCACGTTCGACGGCGATCACATTGGGTGCGACCAGCAGCAGGGTGCCGCTCTCACCGGTGAACGGATCGTACTGTCCCAGAATGGCACTGGACAGGAACGCGAGCATGGCACCGGCCTGCAACCCGGCGGGCTTGCCACCGAGCAGTCCGGTCGGGGGTGCCTCGTTCTCGTCCCCGGTGAGGTGCTTCATCGACGCGGCCGCCGCTGCGATCCATCCTGCTCGATCGACCACCTGGGCGTCGGGCACCGGCAGACCGTCGGCCAGACCGGTCGTCTCCCGCACCGGACCCTCGGCCCGAACCGATGCTGCGGCAAGCTCTTCCACGGCTGCGGCGGCGGTGTATCGCGAGGTGGCCGGCCCCGGGCGGGCCAATCTCGCTCCGGCCTTCGCGGCCACCGCCCAGTCGACTGCGCCGGCGAACCCGGACGTGGCGTCGTTGTCGTCGGCGGTTGCTGTTTCGGTGCTCATCGGCAACCACACATTCTCAGGGTCGATGCGACGGCATCGAGGGCGGGTCGACTGACATCGGGTGGCCGGTCGTTGGACATCAGGGCGAACGTCAGGATCCGACCGTCTACGTCGACGACGTACCCCGCCAGAGCGCTTGCAGCGGAGAGGGTTCCGGTCTTCGCGCGAACCCAGCCGGCACCGGTGCGATCACCCGAGGCGTACCGATCGGACAGCGTTCCGGTGGCACCGGCGACCGGTAGGTAGTCGAGCATGGGCCGCAGTGCCGGTTGACCGCTCCCGGCTGCCGACGTCAGCACCTGATCGAGCAGGCGCGCGGGAATCCTGCCGTCGACCGACAGTCCGCTCGCGTCCTGCAACGACAGACCGGCCATGTCGAAGCCGGCCGAGAACAGGGTCTGGCCGATGGACGCCACCGCCCCGGAAAAGCTTGCCGCCGTGTTCATCTCGAGCGAGAGTTCTCGGCCCACCGCTTCGGCGAGTACGTTGTCGGACCGATAGATCATCTGCTGCAGCCGATCTCGCAACGGGGCCGACTGCACCGATGCGATCTGATCGGCACCCTCCGCCGCCTTGCCCGTCGTCACCGCAGCGGGGTCGACGCCGAGTCCCGCGGCGAGGGCGCGGCCGGCATCGAGGGCAGGCGTGGTGCTACGCGGCGATTCGTCGACGAGGGGGTTCGAGCGGCCGCCGTCGAGCATGATCGGTTCGATCGGGGTGATCGATCCGGCGGCGATGTCGGCCGGGAACCAGCCCTGGGCCATCGTGTCGCCGGAGTAGATGGACGTGTCGACGCTGATGCTGCGCACTGCGGTTCCGCTGCGACGGATCTGCTCCACCAGGTCGTCGATACGCGCCGCTCCCGGATAGAACCCGGTCGTACCCACCGGCAGGGCGGTGAGCGTGGGGTCGCCGCCGGCGATCAGCACGATGTTGCCCTCACCGCTGCCCTGGACCACCCGGGTCGCGACGCGGTGGTCGGACGGAAGCGCGAGCATCGCGGCCGCTGCCGTGAGCACCTTGGTCGTCGATGCGGGAGTCATGGGCGTGTCGGGATTCTGCGACCACAGGATCTGGCCGGTCTGCGCGTCGGCCACGGTTCCGGTGAAGGTGCCGAGCGCGGCGTCGTCCACCACGGGTGCCAACGCGCCCGCGAGACCGGCTGCGCTCGGCACCGGGGCGGAGTCGGGGAACGCGGTGATCGACGGGTTCGGCAGCACCGTCTCGGGTGGGGGTGCGATCGCGGCGTCGGCACTCTCGGAGACCCTGGGCAGCACCAGAGCGGCGGTCGTGACGGCAAGGACCACGACGAACACCGCGCACAGCGTGAGGATCAACCGCTTCTTCCTGCGTCTACGCCCCGCCATGGGACCGAGGAATCGCCGTGTCAGCCCCGCCACCGTTCCTCCGTCATTGCCGTGGTCGTACCCATGATCATCGAGTCAACAGTATCCTCGGGTCCGGTAGCCTTGCGCCGCCACCATAGAGACATTCGCAAACCACTCGAGTCCGGTCGGGCTCGAACCAAGACAGTGAGGACTGCACGTGTCGTTCGACGTCACCATCGAGATCCCCAAGGGGCAGCGCAACAAGTACGAGGTCGACCACGTCACCGGACGTGTTCGCCTCGACCGCTACCTCTACACCGCGATGGCGTATCCGGCCGACTACGGTTTCATCGAGAACACCCTGGGCGAGGACGGCGATCCGCTCGACGCGCTGGTGCTGCTGCCCGAGTCGGTGTACCCCGGTGTCATCGTCGAGGCCCGCCCGGTGGCCATGTTCAAGATGGTCGACGAAGCAGGCGGCGACGACAAGGTGCTGTGTGTGCCGGCCGGCGACACCCGCTGGGATCACATCCAGGACCTGAGCGACGTCTCGACCTTCGAGCTCGACGCGATCAAGCATTTCTTCGTCCATTACAAGGATCTCGAACCCAACAAGCACGTCACCGGTGCAGACTGGGTGGGTCGCGCAGAAGCCGAGGCCGAAATCGCTGCGTCCTTCAAGCGTTTGACGGACAATCCGGGTCACTGATCCTTTCGGCATCACAACACCTCGTTTCGGCCGTGAGCCGACGAACCACAGTTTGGGGAGACGTATGACCGACAGCACTTCCAACGGCACCGCCGGTGATCGGCGCAATCTGGAGTCGCGGCCGATATCGGACCCGACCCAGTTCCCCGATCTGCCGGTGACCGTCGTTCTCGACCGGATCCCGGTACCGATTCTGGCTGTCGATCCCACCGGTGCCATCGTGTTCGCAAACGAGGCCTTCGACGATCTGTTCGGACTCGACCGGACAGAACGAGAGGACTTCCACCTGCACGACATCTTCCCGGATCGAGCTCCGGAGGGCGTGAACGTCGCGGAGATGTTCCTGACCACCGTCGCCACCCGTGCGGACTCCCTGTGGCGGATGACCGACAAGACCGGCGACATCGTTCAGGTGCGGGCCAGCAAGTCGATTCTCAGGCGCACCGAGGACACCATCGTGCTCGTCGCGTTGGAGGATTTCACCGACCAGCTGTGGAACGACCCGAAGAGCGCTCTGCGCTGAGACTTCGAAGAGCGCTCTGCGCTGACGGTTCGAATCGTTCTCCCCAGAACGTTTCCCGGGAACGACCAACGGTGTACACCGGCATGTCAGGTGCCGGTGTACACCGTTGCTTTGTTTCCACCCGCGTGTTTCGACTCGTACATCGCTGCGTCGGCGTCGAGCAGTCCGTTGTGCATCAACTCGGCCGACTCGTAGGACGAATCGGCCGACCGCCACCGGCCGGCATCGAGTATCGCGACCCCGATGCTGACCGTCACCGGCACGTCGTCGCCTGGATCGTGCACCGCCTCGCGAATGTCGTCGGCCAGGTGTTTCGCGGAGTCGGCGTCGACCGGAACGGCAATCGTGAACTCTTCACCTCCGGTCCGCGCCACGCACGGACGTCTACCGGTGACAGCGCTCAGCCGCCGCGCTGTCCGACGAAGAACCCGGTCACCCATCGCGTGGCCGAAGGTGTCGTTGACCCGCTTGAACTGGTCCAGATCGACCACCATCAACGCCACGGATTCAGTGTCGGCCAATCTGCCCAGCATCCGCTCGAGCCGCAGTTCCAGACCGCGCCGATTGAGCAGGCCCGTCAAGGAGTCGGTGTTGGCGAGGTCGAGCTGGCGTTGGATGACGGCGCGAAAGGCGAGCACTGAGTTGACCACAAGCACCGTGACGAGAGCGCGCGCGACGATCGAGGCCGGGTCGTCCGGGCGTTCGAGGACGGCCAGAACCGCGAGCAGCAGAATGACGGCGTTGACGAACGCCGTGTGAAATTTCAGTACGTTGCGGCGGGAGAAGTATGCGATGTAGGTGCCGATCACCGAGAACAGGGCAGCCCCGTACAGAGCCAGGTCCCGGTCCGCAAAGGTCAGCAGTAGCCCCGACACCCCCACGTCCGCATAGATCACAAACCATCCGGGCATGTGCGAGGCGTCCACCGACCGTAACCACCACCACGCTCCCACCGGCAGGGTGGAGAGCAGCACGATCGTGCAAATCAGCACGGCTGTCGTGCCCACCGGACCGTCGTCCGACAGCATGATGATCGCGCCGATCACGCCGAACGACGGGACGAGCACTGCGATACCCCTGGCCACGCGACGCTCGAGCCGGATCGAGCCCGATCGGGGTCCGATCTCGGACGACGGGGAGGGTAGGTCGTGATCGGTTGGCATCGCGTCCCCTCCGTCCGTTCCGAGCAGTCCGAGCATTCGCGTACGACGGCGTCGCGCCCCGGCCGTCGAGGCAGGGCTCGAGCGTACGAAACGACTCGACCGTCGGCACCGAGTTCTCGGAGTCCGAGGCTCAGACGTTACCCGGGCGTTGAGTGGGCAGGTCCGGTCTGATGGTCTCGTAATCGGTCAAGAATCGGTCCAGCAGTCCGACCAGCGTCGCCCGATCCTCCTCGGCCCATCCTTCGATGACTCGTCCGAGGTTCTCGGTGCGGCGTTGCTGGATGGCCGCTGCAGCTTCCTCGCCGGACGGGGTGACGGCCAGAACGAATGCCCGCCCGTCACGTTCGTCGGGTACCCGAGCGACATGTCCTCGCTCGACCAGCTGCCCTACCTGCCTGCTGACCGTGGACGGGTCAGAGTTGACCATCGCGGCGAGCTCGCTGGACCGCATCGGTCCGTCGCGCAGCAGGCGGAACAGGCATACGTAGGCGGCACCGTCGACGCCGCCCGAGGACGAGATCTGCGCGATGTTGCGCTCCCGAATCCGCTGCAGCCGAACCAGCTGTGTACCCAGCTCTTCGGCGTACTCGACCACGTCAGCTACCGGTGAATTGGGCCGGACGCTTCTCGAAGACCGAGGTGATGGCCTCGGTGAGATCGTGCGAGGCGAGGAAAGCCGCGTTCCAGGCCGCGACGAATCTCAGCGAGTCGTCGACGCTCGCCGACCGGGAATGGTCGAGGACGGTCTTGATGCCCTGCACCACCAGGGGCGGGTTCGCAGCAATGGCCGCGGCGCACTCGCGGGCGGCCGCGAGGACGGCATCGTGGTCCTCGAACACGTCGTTGACCAGGCCGATCTTCTCGGCGCGCGCCGCGTCGATGTCCTTGCCGGTCAACGCGAGCTCACGCATGTGGCCGTCGCCGATGATCGCGGGGAGTCGAGCGAGAGATCCCATGTCGGCGACGATCGCGACACGCACCTCGCGGACGCTGAACTTCGCGTCGGCGCTGGCGTACCGCACGTCGGCGGCGGTGATGAGGTCGACGCCGCCACCGATGCACCAACCCTGCACTGCGGCGACGACGGGCTTGCGGCAGTCCGCCACGGCGTTGACGGCCTTCTGCATCGTCTTGATGGTGTCGTGGAACGTGGTCCTGGGTCCGGCGAGTGCTTGGTCGGCCATCAGCGGCCCGAACGTTCCGGCCATGGCCGGCAGGTCGAGACCGTAGGTGAAGTTCCTTCCGGAGCCCGCGAGAACCACGGCCCGTACCTCTGGATCGGCATCGAGTCGGGCGAACAGTTCTGGGCATTCGCTCCAGAAATCAGGGCCCATGGCGTTGCCCTTGTTCGGCCCGAGAAGTGTCACGTGCGCGATGTGGTCTGCGATCTCCGCAGAGAATGCGGTCCAGTTCCGTTCGGTCATGCTGCGAGCCTAGCGGCAGACGCAGCAGTACCCACAGGGCGTGTTACGCCGAGTAACGTCTGCGCTAAGAGCCTGCTCAGCTATGGCAATGGCCGACTGCGGTCCCCCATCATTCATGCATGTTGATGCATCAGGGGTTGGGTCTCGAGACATTCAACGATCTGCCGCGTCGCAAGGCGGTACACGCGCTCTACGAGTGCTGTTGCTCGGTTGCCTGGGCCTCACGTCTCGCCGACGGCCGCCCGTACCGGTCGCGGGACGAGTTGTTCACCGCGGCGGCCGCCGAGCTGAACGAGTTGTCCGACAACGTCATCGACGCCTTGGCCGCGACGCTGCCCGAGCCGAACAAGATGTGCACGACCATGGACGCAGAATCACGTAGCGCCCTGGGCACCGCAGCGCGCGCGTACGAGTCGAAATTCGGCTGGCGGTACGTCTCGAACCTGATGATGGCTCCCGACGGTTTCGAACCCAGGGACGTGCTGATGGAGCTCGGCCATCGACTCGACAACGACGAACCGACCGAACGGCTGGTCATGCGCAGGGAGTTGGTCGAGATCGATCACCGTCGCCTCGGCCGACTGTTGGGTCCCGAAGGCGGCTGGCCGCCGTACTGACACCGCGAAATCAGCCGAACAGGCCGACAACTCGACCGATCAGGCCACCGGCGATCACGATCGCCAACAATGCCACCAGAACGATGACGACGATCGGCATCACGCGACTGCGCTGCGGCGGTTCGTGGTTCGGCCCACCGACTGCTGTCTCGGCTGGAGGAGTATCGCCCGGCGTCACGCTACCGCCCGCTTCGAGGCCGGCAGTCTCATCGGGTTCTGGATTCTGAGCAGTCATGAACCCGGAGTACCCGGTAGCGCAGCCCTCAATCGAGCTGTGCTCTGGCTATCGCTCCGGCGAACAGTTCCGACACGGCATCGGCGATGACGGACCGGTCGATCTCCTCCGGATCCACCGAATGTTCCACGGCCAATCCGGAGATCAACGCAGCCAAGGACATCGCGAGGCGTCGAGCATCGAACGCCTCCCCCACACCCCATTGCACCGCTCGATCGGCGATGAGTCGTTCGAGCTCGGAGCGGAGGGCACGGCGGTCGGTGCGGTAACGCTCGGCGACCACCGGGTCACGGCCCGCAAGAATCCCGAATTCGACGGTCAGTAGCGGCCACCGCGGCTCGGCGACCACCCAGGATGCGATTTCGCCGCCGCCGGCTCCCGCTGCCGCCTGCGGGTCCAGGTCCGACACGTGAGCGAGTACTCGGGCGGCGAGATCGAGTGAGCGCTGTGCCAGCAGTTCGGCGAACAAACCTTGCTTGGAATCGAAGTTGGAGTACACGGCCCCCTTCGTGAAGCCGGCCCGATCGGCAATGTCGGTGAGCTTGGCCGCCGCGTATCCGCGCTCGGTGAACTCGTCGGCGGCTGCGGCGAGCAGTCTCTCTCGCACATCGGTGCGCTGCGGCCTGCGCTGTGGCTGTGTCGATCGCCACTCTTCTTGCTGCTCGGCATTCACGATACCTAGAGTATTGAATACCTCGGGTATCGACAAGGTCTTCGAGTCTCGACATGTTCAGGAGCACTTTTCATGCGCAAGATGTCACTACTCGCCGCCGCAGTGCTGGTGCTGCAACTCGGCTTCATCCTCAGCTACGTGTCGGCGTTTCATCAGCCGACTCCCCACGCGATTCCGATCGTCGTGGTGACCGAGGCCGGGCTTCCCGCCGGCCTGGACCAGCAGACCGCCGACCGCCTCGACGCCATCGACGGGGCACCGCTCGACGCGCGTACGGCAGCGGATACCGCCGAGGTTCGCACCCTGCTCCGCGATCGGGACATCCTCGGCGCCTACGTCGTCGGCTCGAGCGGCACCGACACACTGATCACCGCGAGCGCTGCCGGCAGCTCGGTGGCGACCGCCCTCGAATCGATCTTCACCGAGGTCGATGCCGCTCAGGGACGCCAATTCGTGGTGCGTGACGAGATCCCGGTCGGTGTGCACGACAACCGAGGATTGTCCGGCTTCTACCTGTCGGCGGGCTGGGTCGTCGGCGGCTACCTCCTCGCTGCCGCCTTCGGTCTCCTCATCGGGGCACCGAAGACCCGACGCGAAACCTGTGTCCACGTCGGCATTCTCGCCGCGTACTCGATTGCCTCGGGCGCACTGGGAGCACTGCTGACCACCCACGTACTCGGAACCTTTGCCGGACACTGGTTTCCGCTCACCCTGCTGGGCACCGGGGTCGTCTTCGCCACCGGACTGTTCACGATGGGCCTGCGAGCCCTGATCGGAGTGGCCGCGGTACCGGCGGCGATCGTGCTGTTCGTCATCCTCGGAAACCCCAGCGCTGGAGGCGCTTTCGGGGCCAACGTACTGCCGCATGTGTACGCGTCGATCGGCCGGTGGATCACCCCGGGCATCGGCACCGAAGGAGTGCGCAGCATCGTGTACTTCTCGGGTGCGGGGGTCGGGCAGCCGGCACTCGGACTGGGTCTCTACATCCTGACCGGCGTGCTGCTGATGGCTGCGGCAGCGGTTCTGCGCCGTCGTCGCAGCGCCGGTGTATCGATGCCGAGCCAGTAAAGTGGCATCCCATGACTGCCACCTTCCCTCTGCCGATGCCCGATCTCGCTGTCCGCACACTCGGTGGCGCAGTGGTGTGGGCGAACGACGAGACGTTCGCCGAGAAGGAAAATCTGATCACACCGGGCAAAGCCGACTACTCGACCGCGACGTTCGGGCACAAGGGGCAGATCTACGACGGGTGGGAGACGCGGCGCCGACGCGAGGCCGGCTACGACGAGGCGATCGTGCGACTCGGAGCTGCCGGCGTCGTGTCGGCCGTCATCGTCGACACGTCGTGGTTCACCGGCAACTACCCGCCGGAAATTTCGATCGAGGCCGCCGAGGTGACCGGATTCCCGTCACCGACCGAGCTGTACGACACCGAATGGACGACCATCGTCGCCCGTAGTGCCGTCGACGGCGACAGCGAGAACCGATTCGAGGTCGCGTCCGACGCCCGGTGGACGCACGTCAAGCTGTCCATCTACCCGGACGGCGGCGTCGCTCGGCTGCGAGTACTGGGACGCGGCGTCCCGGACCCGAAGTTCCTCGCCGTCGGGCCCGTCGACCTGGCCGCGCTCGAGAACGGCGCATACGTCTCGGCCTGCTCCAACATGTTCTACAGCTCCCCCAACAATCTGCTGTTCCCCGGCCCGCCGCGCTCGATGGGCGAAGGCTGGGAGACCTCGCGTCGACGCAACGACGCCAACGACTGGGTGCAGGTGCAGCTCGCCGGCACGGGCCGGATCCGGCTGGCCGAGCTGGACACCAGTTGCTTCCTGGGCAACGCCCCCGGCGCGGCATCCCTGCAAGGGCGACTGGGCGACGGCGACTGGATCGAACTGCTGCCGCGAACGACACTGCAGCCCGACACTCGGCATCGCTTCGTCCTCGACCACGACGCCCCGGTGTCGGAGGTGCGAATGGACATCTTCCCCGACGGGGGAATGGCGCGATTGAGATTGTTCGGTGATCTCGCGGGAGTGGAGCCTGCGGAATGACCCAAGGAGGCGGGAGTGGTGCCTGCGGAATGACCCAGTTGGGCAAGCTGTCTGCGTAAACGGTCGTGTGGCAATAGGGTTGGGGCATGTCCCGGCTACTTCATCCGAATGCAGCCCATGTTGCCGACACCCTGATTTCTCGTGGTCATCACGGGGTGGTGGTGAACAGTCCCGAGGGCACCCACACCGCCGCCGACGCCGCAGCTGCGTTGGGCGTCGATGTGGGTGCGATCGTGAAGTCGATGGTGTTTCTGCTCGACGACGAGCCGGTGTTGCTCCTGGTGTCCGGGGCTCACAATGTTCATCTCGAACACACCGGTGAGCGTCTCGGCGGCACGCTCGCCCGGGCCGATCTGCGTACCGCCAAGCACGCCACCGGCCAGCCGATCGGGGGAATCGCTCCGGTGGGCCATCCGACGAATTTGGATACGTTCGTCGATCAGGACCTTGCGGCCCACCCCGAACTGTGGGCCGCGGCCGGGCACATCGACACGATCTTCCGCTCGTCGTACACCGAGTTGCTGCGCATCACCGCAGGTCTGGCGATCGACGTCACCTGAGCTCGAACGACCTAGGAAGCAAGGGTCGGGGCAATTCGGGGTGCGCCGAGGATCGCGTCGACGACGTCGGTGTCGAGGCGGGTGCCGCGCGATTCGAGGAGCGGCAACACTCCCGCGGCCAGGAACGTCGACTGCCGCTCGATCTCGCCGTGCACCTGCAGCGTCACGCCGTCGGCGACGTCGGCCGCGGTGACGTCGGAGATCAAACTTGCCAGTCCCGACGGGGTACCGACGTAGCGGATGGACGACGGGCTTGCCGGCGCGTCGAGTGCGGCGAATTCCCGACGGGCCGTCCTGGCGTCGGCAGCGATGTAGATCTCGAGATCGAGGAAGACCGCGAGATTATCGGCCGATTCACCGCGGTCGACGGCTTCCGCGTGCAACCGGGCGCGTTGCTGCTGAGCTTCCCGCAGGTCCGAGGCAACGATTCTGACGGTGTTCACCTCGGGCCCGACGGTCAGCTCGGTCCAGACGTCAGCGGATTCGATGGCTATGCGGGTGTGATTGTGCGACATGAGTGGTGGTCCTGATTCGTCGGTCGGGATGCGCATGCGGTCGGAGCGGAGCCGAACTCGAACACGACCCGGACGCAGTGCGGCACAGATCGACATACCTGTTGCACCAGTGGCGATTGCCACGCGACACGACACTCACGGTCATGACGCCATGCTAACTGCCTGCGGGGCTGCACGGGGATCCAACCCCGGCGGCCCCATCGGCCAGGGCGGGGAACGGCCGAGGGTCCGGTACGGGGTTCCACCACCCGGCTTCTTCGGCGTAGTCCCATGTCGGCCCGGACTCGACGAACGCTGCCACGGCGTCGACGAGTCGGTCCACGTCGGCCGAGGAACTGCCGAGACCGATACTGGCCCGCACGGCACCGTCGGCATGACCGAGCCGGCGCAGCAGCGGGTGGGCGCAGAACTTTCCGTCGCGCACTCCGATGCCGTGTTCGGCCGACAGGTACGCCGCCACTTCACCGGGGTCGTGGCCGGCGACGGTGAACGTGACGATGCCGACGACGTCGGGCGCGTCGGCCCACACCTGCAGCAGTTCGACACCCTTCAGTGCGGCCAACCCGTCCCGCAATCGGGTGGACAATTCCCGCTCGTGCGTCGTCGCGGCATCCTCGTCGAACGACGCGATGGCCTCGCACGCCGCCGCCAGCGCGGCGACTCCGAGCACGTTGGGCGTTCCCGCCTCGTGACGCTGCGGTGCGGGAGCCCAGTCGGTGTGCTCGATCGTCACACTGCGCACGGCACCGCCGCCGGCCAGGTGGGGCTCGCCCGCGTCGAGCCAATCACGCCTTCCCACAAGCACACCCGCGCCGAACGGGGCGTAGAGCTTGTGACCGGAGAACGCCAGATAGTCCACACCGAGTGCGGCGATGTCCACTCGACGGTGCGGAACGAGCTGTGCGCCGTCGACGACGATCCGGGCACCGTGGCGATGCGCGAGATCGGCCAGTTGCTCGATGGGGAGCACTTCGCCGGTGACGTTCGATGCACCCGTGATGGCCAGTAGCGCAGTAGGTTTCGCAGCCAGCTCCGCGTCGAGCCGGGAGAGCGTCTCCGCCAGCGTCGATGCTGCGACCACCACTCGGCGATTACGCCACGGCAAAAGGTTGGCGTGGTGTTCGATATCGAGCACCACGGTCTCCCCCGGCACGCACGCGGCCAACAGATTGAGCGAATCGGTGGTGTTGCGCGTGAACACGACCACTGAATTCGTTTGTGCACCAACGAAACCAGCCACGGTCTCGCGCGCCTTCTCGTACGCCGCGGTGCACACCCGAGACGCGTAGCCGGCCCCGCGGTGCACGCTCGAATAGAACGGCAGCAATTCCGCGATCCGATCGGTCACTGCGGACAGCGCAGGCGCGCTGGCCGCGTAATCGAAATTGGCGTAGGTGCACGTGCCGCCGTGAACCAACGGAACCTGCAACTCCGTGCCGGAAACAGGGGCAAAAGGAGTGCAGGGACGGGAAAGTACAGACGTCATGACAGATCAAGCCCTCACGTTCGAGGGACCCGCAACGGAAGATATTCGTGAACGAGTCCGCGCTTGCCGCACCGATTTTTCGGTGTCAGCCTGGTCGTCACCCGGAGCACCCCACCGCGAAGGAGGGTTGCCGACCAGCAAGCCGGGGCTCGATGCTGGTACTCGTGACCGTGGTCAAGACACTGGCAAACCCGCCACGGTTTTGTCAAGCCGGGGATCGCTCCCACACAGCAGTAGGATTTCCGCGGTGGGAAGGCGCGCTCGTTCACCTGCTGGCAAACAGAACGTGAGATAACCAACGGCGCTGCTTTCCCCAGCACCACAAGAGTCATGTGCCAACGAACGAGAAGGACACCCGGTTGCCTGTGCACCAAGAGAACGATCTGCCGGGTTCGAGCACGGATATCGCACCTGCTCCGGCCGCGTTTCTCCGCTCGCCCCTTGCCCCGCCGGCCCGCACACTGATCGACGTACTGCAGGAGACCGCCGATCGCTTCCCGGATGCACCCGCGATCGACGACGGGACGGTGTCGGTCAGCTACGCCGAACTGCTGGACGACATCGCCGAGGGCGCCCAGTGGCTCGCCGACGCCGGTGTCCGGCGCGGCGACCGCGTCGGCATCAGAATGCCGTCGGGGTCCTTCTCGCTCTATGTCGCAATTCTGTCGATCCTCGACGTCGGGGCTGCGTACGTACCCGTCGACGCCGACGATCCGGAAGAGCGCGCCGAATTGGTCTTCGGTGAGGCGCAGGTGACGGCCATCGTCACTGCGGGCGGAATCGCTGCCGGCACCGCGCCGAAACAGAATGCGCCCGAACTGGGTGCCGGTACTCCGGTGCCCGAGCTGCCCACACCCGAGGACGACGCGTGGGTGATCTTCACCTCGGGTTCGACCGGAACCCCCAAAGGTGTTGCAGTCAGCCACCGTAACGCCGCGGCATTCGTCGACGCCGAGGCGCGGATGTTCCTGCAGAAGGATCCGCTGGGACCAGGCGACCGAGTGCTCGCCGGCCTGTCGGTCGCGTTCGACGCCTCCTGCGAGGAGATGTGGCTTGCGTGGCGGCACGGTGCCTGCCTGGTACCCGCCCCGCGCTCTCTGGTGCGATCCGGCTTCGACCTCGGTCCGTGGCTCGTCTCCCGAGACATCAGCGTCGTCTCGACGGTGCCTACGCTGGCGTCACTGTGGCCCGCCGTGGCACTGGAAGCGGTGCGGCTGTTGATCTTCGGCGGCGAAGCATGCCCACCCGAGCTGGCCGAGCGGCTCGCCGTCGAAGGCCGGGAAGTCTGGAACACCTACGGCCCCACCGAGGCGACGGTTGTCGCGTGCGCGTCCATCATGGACGGTAAAGGTCCGGTCCGCATCGGATTACCGCTGGACGGTTGGGATCTGGCGGTCGTCGACGCCTCGGGCACTCCGGTGGCGGTCGGCGAAGTGGGCGAGCTCGTCATCGGCGGCGTCGGCCTCGCCCGGTATCTCGATCCGGCCAAGGACGCCGAGAAGTACGCGCCCATGCCGTCTCTCGGGTGGGACCGGGCGTATCGCAGCGGCGATCTGGTGAAGCTCGAGCTCGAAGGGCTGCTGTTCCAGGGCCGCGCCGACGACCAGGTCAAGCTCGGCGGCCGACGCATCGAGCTGGGCGAGATAGACAATGCGCTGCAAGCACTTCCGGGCGTCGGCGGCGCGGCCGCGGCAGTCCGCAAGACCGCTGCGGGCAACTCGGTTCTGGTGGGATATCTCGCCAGTACCAATCCCGACTTCGACCTGGAGGCCGCGCGCGCCTTGTTGGCCGAGCAGTTGCCGTCGGCGCTCGTACCGCGGCTCGCGCTGGTCGACGAGATGCCCACACGTACCTCGGGCAAGGTCGACCGCAATGCGCTCCCGTGGCCGCTGCCCGGCATGGCGGGCGCGTCGGCGCTCGGTGGTACCGCGGGGTGGGTGGCCGAGTTGTGGACCAACATCCTCGGCGCTCAGGTCAACGACGAGAACGCCGACTTCTTCGCCAACGGCGGCGGTTCACTGTCGGCCGCTCAGCTGGTGACGGCACTGCGCGAGCGGTTCCCCGAGATCACCGTCGCGCAGCTCTACGACCACCCGCGGTTGGGTTCTCTGGCACAGTATCTGGACGACCTGAAGCCTGTCGTGGAGGCAATCCCCCGCGATGTGGCACCGACGTCCCGCACCGCGCAGTGGGCACAGATTCTGGCGACCGTGCCGTTGACGACCCTGACCGGGTTGCAGTGGGTCACCTGGCTCGGCCTGCTGTTCAACGTCATGGCCTGGTTCGACGACGTGCCGTGGGCTCCGACGCTGTCGTGGTGGTGGATTCTTCTCGCGTTCGTCCTGTTCATCACCCCGGTCGGGCGCATGGCCATCTCGGTGATCGGCTCGCGGATACTGCTGGCGGGGTTGAAACCCGGCGCATATCGACGCGGCGGCAGCATGCACATAAGACTATGGGCGGCAACGAGATTGACCGATGCCAGTGGCGCGTCCAACCTGTCGGGCGCACCGTGGATGGTCTATTACGCGCGCGCTCTCGGCTCGAAGATCGGTAAGGGCGTCGACCTGCACACCCTGCCGCCCGTGACCGGCATGCTCGAACTCGGCGACGGCTGCTCCATCGAACCCGAGGTCGACCTGTCCGGTCATTGGATCGACGGCGACCTCGTCTACATCGGCGGCATCGAGATCGGTGCGGGTGCCACTGTCGGTGCCCGCTCCACGCTGCTGCCCGGCACCAAGGTCGGCAAGAACGCGGTTGTGACGGCCGGCTCCGCCGTCGTCGGACGAGTCAAGGCCGGCCAGATGTGGTCCGGCTCGCCCGCGCAGAAAGTGGGCAAGGCCGATCATCCGTGGCCGGCGGAGACCCCGCCGCGCGCCACCAAGTGGGTGTTCGCCTACGGCGTCGCGTCGCTGTTCCTCTCCGGCATGGCCCTGTTCTCCATCGGCGTCAGCCTGGTGCTGATGGGCTGGTGGATTCACACCGCGGACTCCGTGCTGGGGGCCTTCGAGCGCGGCTTGGTGATGCTGCCCGTCGCCACTCTGGTGTCGCTGGCGGTGTTCGCGCTGATCACCGTCGTCGCGGTCCGGTTGCTCGGCATCGGTCTCGTCGGCGGCTACCACCCCGTGCGCAGCCGCATCGGCTGGCAGGTGTGGGCCACCGAACGCCTGATGGATTCGGCGCGCACCTTCCTGTTCCCGCTCTACGCGTCGCTGCTGACACCGCATTGGCTCCGGTTGCTGGGCGCGAAGATCGGCAAGGACGTCGAGGCGTCGACAGTGCTGATGATTCCCAAGTTCACCACCGTGGCCGACGGCGCGTTCCTCGCCGACGACACCATGGTCGCGAGCTACGAACTCGGCGGCGGCTGGATGCACCTGGGCGACGCCAAGGTGGGCAAGCGGGCGTTCCTCGGAAACTCCGGCATGACGGGACCGGGGCGGACCGTCCCGAAGAACGGTCTCGTTGCGGTGCTGTCGGCAACTCCGGACAAGGCGAAGTCGGGCTCGTCGTGGCTCGGTAGTCCACCGGTACGGTTGCGCCGCGCGGCAGGCAGTGCCGACTCGTCGCGGACGTTCGACCCGCCTCGCAAGTTGAAGATCGCCCGTTCACTCGTCGAGACGTGCCGGCTGATTCCCGTCGTCGTGACGTTCGGCATCGGCCTCGGTGTGCTGTTCGGACTGACCGCGATTGCCGACTCGATCGGCTACTGGCTCGCTGCCGCGCTCAGCGGTGTCGTGTTGCTCGTCGCCGGCTTCGTGGCTGCAGCGGTGTCGGCGGCCGCGAAGTGGCTGTGGGTCGGCCGGATCGGCAAGACCGATCATCCGCTGTGGAGTTCGTTCGTCTGGCGCAACGAGGTGGCCGACACGTTCGTCGAGACCGTCGCCGCACCGTGGTTCGCGCGCGCTGCCGAGGGCACCGCGGTGCTCAACATGTGGCTGCGGTGGCTCGGGGCGGACATCGGTCGAGGTGTGTGGTGCGAGACGTACTGGCTCCCCGAGGCAGACCTCGTGACGTTGGCCGACGGTGCGACGGTGAACCGAGGGTGCGTTGTGCAGACGCACCTGTTCCATGATCGGATCATGTCCATGGACACCGTCGATCTCGGCAGAGGCGCAACCCTGGGACCGCACTGTGTCGCTTTGCCTGCATCGGGTATAGGTGATGGTGCGACGGTGGGGCCTGCCTCTCTGGTGATGCGCGGCGATACGGTTCCCGCGCATACTCGTTGGCAGGGCAATCCGATCGCGCCGTGGGCCAAGGGTGATCCCTTTCCGCGGATTCGCGACGACCGAAACGAGGGGTGATCTTCAATGCCGGACAGGCTCGTGGCACCGGTGTTCGACGTCGACTCCAGTGACAATCCGATCGATACGTATCTTCCGCAGAACGGCAATCGCGGCTATCGCGTCTCGCGCTACGAACTCGACCTCGAGTACAAGGTCGAGAGCAACCGATTGACGGGCAAAGCGAAGATCACCGCGGTCACCACGGCGACGGTGTCGAAATTCGCGTTGGATCTCGGCCCGGCGATGAACGTGTCGAAGGTGTCGGTCAACGGGTCACGTTCGGTGAAGTTCAGCCACCAGCGGGGCAAGCTGAAGATCACTCCCGCCAAGCCCATCGCGTCCGGAGCGGCACTGGTGGTCACGGTGGCGTACGGCGGAACACCCAAGCCCATCAACGGTTTCTGGGGTGAGGTCGGCTGGGAGGAGCTCACCGAGGGATCGATCGTCGCGAGTCAGCCGAACGGTGCCGCATCGTGGTTTCCGTGTGACGACCACCCGGTGTCCAAGGCCAGCTACGGCATCACCATCACCACCGATTCGCCGTACTACGCGGTGGCCAACGGCACGTTGGTACGCAAGCAGACTCGGGCCAGCCGGACCACGTGGGTGTACGAGCAGCCCGAGCCGATGGCCAGCTATCTCGCGACCATTCAGATCGGCCCGTACGAGCATCGCGTCGTCAGCCCGGGACCGGTGCCGATGAACGCGATCACGCCCCCGCGGCTACGAGCTCAGTTCGACCACGACTTCGGCCGTCAACCCCAGATGATGGACACCTTCGTACGGCTCTACGGCCCTTACCCTTTCGCGGCGTACACCGTGGTGGTGACCGACGACGATCTCGAAATCCCGGTCGAGGCGCAGGGCCTGTCCATCTTCGGTGCCAACCACTGTTCGGGTTCCCGGTACTACGAGCGTCTGGTTGCACACGAATTGGCGCACCAGTGGTTCGGCAATTCCCTCACCCTCGGCAAGTGGGCAGACATCTGGCTGCACGAAGGATTCGCCTGCTACTCGGAATGGATCTGGGCCGAGAACTCCGGCGGCGCAACGGCTCACGACAAGGCCAAGCGAGCTCACACCATTCAGCGAGGGCTCGCGATGGATCTGCAGCTCACCGATCCCGGGCCCGCCCGCATCTTCGACGACCGCGTCTACAAGCGGGGCGCGCTGGCCTTGCACGCACTGCGACGCACCATCGGCGACGAACGATTCTTCGGCCTGATCCAGGAATGGACCTCCAAGTACCGCTACTCCACCGTGGCGACCGCCGACTTCACCGACCTCGCCTCTCGCTTCGGTTGCCCCCGAACCCTGTGGGACGCATGGCTTGTGGATACGCAATTGCCGTCGTTGCCGTAGGTCCAGCGGGCAATCGGCTCCCCGGTTTCGGAAATGTGCCTCCGATCAGAGGCATATTTCCGAGTCTGGGGAGCCGATTGTCGTCAGCGATACCCGAGCGAGACCGCGAGGCCTGCCACGGCGTAGCCGTACAGCGCGACCGTCGCAGATGCCTGTCGCCAGAATCCTTGCGGGAACGTAGCCGCCCAGCGTCCCTTGCCGTCCAGTTGCAGATCGCAGGGGAAGTCGCTGATGACCATCGCCGAAGCCGGTTGTTTCGAGTGTGCGAGCACCACACCGGTGGTGAACGGCAGTCCCCGAACGAACAGGTGACCACGCGCATCCCCCGCTCGATAGCGCACCGTGGATTCCGTCAATGGTCCTGTGTACCAACGCCGTTGGACGTTCCACCCGGTGGCGTGTGCGAGTCGGAGGTTGCGATCGCCGCGTAGTGCCGTGTCCACGGTCTCGACGTGTGCGATCACTCCCCAGCGCAACATCGACACCCACGAGGCGATCCGTCGGTAGCGAAACACCAGAGCCCCGAACAGAACGATCGCGAACATGTAGGGCACCAGCGGGGGATACCTGGACCAGCAGGCAGCAGGCACGATCACCGCGACGAGAAACCAGTACGCTTCGCGTCGATTCCAGACCGTGGCAGCAGCGATCAAGACTGTCGGGGGCACCCGATACGGCGGGACCGTGCGCGAGGACTGCACCATGATGGCGCTGATCCTAGCCTCCCTCGTGCGCGTTGTGCGTCCCTCCAGGTACGCACAACGCGCACGACCCCTAGGGCAGGTGAGCGGACGTTTTCGATCGCACCACCAGGCCACACAGTGCCGCCATCACCGCGCCGAATCCGAAGATGATCGGATACGTGACCACCCCTGGCCAGGTCTCGGTCAGCGCCGACAGCACAGCGGGCACCGCAAAGCCGAGATACGTCAGCGAGTAGAACACCGCCGTGAGGCCGGCAAGATCGTCGGGGCCCGCAATGCGTTGCACCTCTTGCAGACCCGAGACGAGCGCCATGCCGTATCCGCAACCGAGTACCGCTGCTGCGATCAAGGCCGCGGCAATGGTCAGCACTGACGCCGCCCACGCCGCGACAGCCATACCGACCACCAACAGAGACAGCGCAACCAGAGCGCCGCGCGCATTGGCGGGTGTGTCGATCCGACGCCCGACAGCCTGGATCGCAAAACCGGAGCCGAGGGCGATCACCGCCATCGCCGCGGACAGGGCGACGGGGTAACCGCCACCGGGCTCGTCGGCCAACGCGTCGGCCATCAGAGACGGCAGCACCGCATAGGCGACGCTGGCCGCACCGAAAACCCATGGGGCCAAGGGCAACACGACGAACAGGAAGCGTCGATGCGACGCAGACGGAATTCTGAGATCGTCGACGAGGCTCTTCCTTCCCGATGATGCTGCGGCGCTGCGTGTCTCGGGGACCGACAGCATGCCGACGAACGCGGCGATGCAGATCAGCACGTGCACGCTGTACGCGAGGTGCGTCGGCCAGGGTGCCCACTGCGCCAGCACACCGGCGACGCCGGCTCCCAGGGCGAAGCCCGCCGTCAACGACATCGCGGCGCGGCGCGCTCCGGCACCGGGCTTGGCGGTGGCGTCGTGACCGGAGAGTTCCTTGACCCAGCTACCGCCGACGGCCATACCGATTCCGAGCGCGATGCCGCTGAGCACCCGCCCGCCGAAGAGCATGTAGGCGTTGTCGGGTCCGAGGGCGATCAGAATGGACCCGGCCGCGGCAATTGCAGGCGCGGGCAACATGATCGGGCGTCGGCCGAGTCGGTCGGACAACGGACCACAGATCAGCATCGCCGGAATGATGCCCAGAACGTACGCGAACAGGAACGTATCGACCACTACGGCAGAGAAGCCGTGGTCGAGTCGATACATCACCAAGAGCGGTGTGAATTCGTTGCCGCCCCAGGCGACGGCGAACATGCCGACGGCAACCAACAGCCAGCGTTTGGCCGTCGCCTGTCGGACGTCGTCTTCGATCATGGCCTCGGTCATCGTGTTCCCCCTCTGTCTGTGCGCAAGCCGTGCACCCTGAGCATGTGTTGTTCGACGGCTCGCTCGAATTCGTCTGCGTCCCCGGCTTCGATCAGGTCGGCGAGTCTGCGATGGTCGTCGACGATGCGGGAGATCTGACCCGGATCACGGGTCAGGGATGCCGCGGTCATCCGCCGCTGTCGCTCGCGAAGTCCGTCGTAGAACGCGTCGAGCAACGGGTTGTTGCCGGCGCGGACGACGGTCCGATGGAAATCTGCGTCGGCGGCACTGAACTCCGCTGCGGTGCCGTCGACTGCGAGCTTGTCCTGGATTCGCAGGTTGTCGCGTAGCGCCTCGACCACTCGTGCGCGGGCATCCGCATCGCCGACGAAGGCGCGAACACTGCCGGCCTCGACCAATCGCCTCGCGTCGACGACGCTCTCCGCCTCACCCACCGCGATGGGGACGACCAGCGCCCCCCGCTTGGGATAGAGGCGCATCCATCCCTCGACCTGGAGGCGAAGGAACGCCTCGCGGACCGGTGTGCGGCTGATCTCGAGCCGCGTCGCGATCTCCCCTTCACTGACGAGCTCACCACCAGGAAGTTCCCCCGAAATGACGAGCTCCTTGACAGTCAGGTACGCCGTATCGGCGGCGGATCTCGTCTCGGACACAACATAGATACTAGATGCGCCTCACGCTGACACCAACCCAGGTCCCTCCCAAGGTCCACTCGACGTGACATCGACGGTCGAAAAGCCACTGGCGATCAGGACAGGTAATGTCCGCAATAGTTGCAACCGTACTTCCATGACTATCACCGAGTCCCCCGTCCCGTTCACCGTCGACATCCCGCAGTCCGACCTCGACGACCTGGCACGACGCGTCCGCGATGCCCGTCTCCCCGAACCTCTGGGTGCCGACGACTGGACCACCGGTGTCCCCATCTCCGTCCTGAAGTCCATGGCTTCGACGTGGATCGACGACTTCGACTGGCGGGACGTGGAAGAGCAGCTCGAAGCATTCCCCCAATTCCTGGTGGAAATCGACGGGCAGCGCATCCACTATCTGCACGTGCGATCGTCGCGGGCCGATGCCACACCGATACTGCTGTGCCATGGGTGGCCCGGGTCGTATCTCGAGTTTCTGGAGCTCATTCCGCTCCTCACCGAGCCGGATGACGTGAACAGCCGTCCCTTCGACGTGATAGTTCCCTCCGTACCCGGATTCGCTTTCTCCATGCCGCTCTCCGACGACGGGTGGACCACCGACCGTGTAGCGAAAGCGTTCGTGGAGTTGATGAGTCACCTGGAGTACAACTCGTACGTCGTGCAAGGTGGCGACTACGGTGCCGGCGTTGCACCTGCGATGGGACGGCTCGATCCCGATCACTGCACCGCCATTCACGTCAACGGTTCGATCGGCGCACCCCAGCAGGCGCCTGACGAAGAAGAGCAAAAGCGTTGCACCGAAGTCGAACTGGACCGCTACCGCCGCGTAGCGGACTTCTTGCAGTCCGAGTTCGGGTACATATCCATCCAGTCGACGCGGCCGCAGTTGATCGGTGCCGCCATGACCGACAGTCCCATCGGTCAGCTCGCGTGGATGCTGGACAAGTTTCGTGCGTGGACATATCCGTTCGACGCGGAACCGGACAGACGCATCCTGGCGCACGTCACTCTGTACTGGCTCACTCGTTGCGCCGGTAGTGCTGCGTACACCGTGTACGCAGCAGATTCCGGTGCTTGGGGCGAGAAGGCGCAGAAGCCGTCACAACCGGTGGGTGCCATCATGTTTGCGCACGACATCGGCATTCGGCACCTCGCGGAACAGGAATTCCACATCGTGCACTGGACGGAAGTCCCCGATCACGGTGGGCATTTTGCCGCGATGGAGAACCCGGCTCAGTTGGCGGCGGATCTGCGGACTTTCCTCGGCGCGTTGAAATAGGAGCTAGGTCAGGGCACCCAGTGTCTGGCGGCGATGTCGTCGATCACCGGGTCTCCGTCGGGGGCTGCGTCCAGTGCTTCGAGGTCGTCGCGCAGTGCGTTCAGGCGGGGGTCGTCGCCCTCGGCCTGCTCGGCGGCCGTGCCTCCGTCGTCGGCGATCTGGGCGAGCAGTTTCGCCCGCACCCGATCTCGCAGTGAGTCGCTCATTCGTCGTCACCCTTCTTGAAGACGCGTCGGGCCGTGGGGATGAGCGCGATGAGCACGCCCAGCAGCACGATGATCGAGAAGATTTGCAGCAGCACAGCAGCCTCCTAGGGATGTCAGGTCGGGGCGAGGGCGGTGCCCCACGCAGTGTTGCGCACCACGGTGAACAAGACCAATAGGGCAACCCCGACGACGACGGTCGGGCGACCGAAGCGAGGCAGCGTCAGTGGCGTCTGCGTCCATCTTGCTCGAAGCCACGCGGCCCAGACACCGATCGCGACGACACCGAGCACCACCGCCACGACGTTGCTCGACGCGGCAGCCGCGATGTCTCCGCGAGTGAGGTCACCGAAAGCCCTGGTCGCACCGCATCCTGGGCACCACAGTCCGGTCAGGGCGTGGAACGGGCACGGCAGGTACGTCGAGGTTCGGGGATCGCGGACGTGCAGCAGCACAGCACCGCCGACTGCGGCCAGGCCGACGCCGAGAGGAGCGGCGATGCAGCGCGTCCGGGTTGTCATGACTAGCAGTCCATCACGGTTCGACGATGATCGTCGCGGTCATGTCGGGGTGCGGGGTGCAGTGGTAGGTGTAGGTGCCCGCGGTGTCGAAGGTGTGGGTGAACTGCCCCGACTGCATCAGTTCGCTGCGGAACGACTTGTCGTCGGCGACGACGTTGTGTGCCATCGCGCGGTCGGCGAACACCCAGGTCACGGTCTCGCCCGCGGTGATCGTCAGAGACTGCGGCGTGAACATCCGGTCGGCGACGGTCACCTGGTTCTCGGCAGCGGGCTCGGCGGGTGCGGCCGGGGTGGTCGAGGTGGAGCAGGCAGTCGCGGCCAATGTGATCGACAGTGCCGCGAGCAATCCGAGTGCCTTCATGACGTCGACGGTACCGAAGCGGCGAGTTCTCGCCGGTCCAGGAGGTACGTCGCCGTCAGCGCGATCGAGCGGTCCTCATCCTGAGTCAGCTCGCGCAGAGCCTGCGCCGCCGCCGGACCCGGAATGCTGGCCAGCGCCTGGGTCACCCGTAGTCGTGCCGCGACCTCTTTCGGCCCGCCCATGAGGTCCGCGACCGTAGAGTCTTCGTAGCCGAGCTCACCGAGCACGTCTGCCGCGTCCACATCGTTCGTACCCTCGTGGACCATCTCGATCAGCACCGCAATCGCGTCGACGATTCCTCGGGCACCCAGTTCCAGCGCCGCGACGCGTCTGATCTGCCCGTCCTCGTGGCCCAGCGCCTCCCGCAGCACCTCGGTGGCGTCGGGATGCCGAATCTCGACGACGGTATCGACGGCGCGGCGACGCACCTCGGGATCCGGTGAGTCGAGGCCCTCCCGCAGCGCCGAGACGGCGTCGCTCCCGGTCTGCGCGAGTGCCCATCGCAGCGCGCCGGCGACGTTGGTGGCGGGCTCGCGCAGCACCGCCTCGGCCAGAGCCTCGGCCGGGATGGGGCGATCCCCGACGGAGGACAACGCTGCCGACTGTCGCTTCCCCGCGCTCACCGAGTCCAGGTCTCCGAGCATGCCAATGACACCGAGGACGTCCTCCCAGTCCTCCGGTCGGGCGCTTCCGATGCGGCGCAAACGTGTCAGTAGCTCGCTATCTCGCGCGATGCGCTCTTCGGCTCGGGTAGCCAGCTCGTCGACGAGTCCCGTCGCCGCGAAACTCGGATCGTCCAGCGCGCGTCCGACGTCGTGCAGGGACAACCCGAGCGACCGGAGCGATTCGACGTGGAACAAGCGACGAACGTCGGCCGGGGAGTATTCGCGGTAGCCGGTGCCAGTCCGCGAGGTCGGCTGCACGAGCCCGAGCCGGTCGTAGTGCCGAAGCATGCGCGCGCTGACCCCGGACCGCCGCGCCACCTCACCGATCAACATCTGCCTATTTCACCCCGTCGGGTCGGCTGCGCCAAGTGCATCGACGCGCCGGGCCTCGAACAGTGCCCATCCGCTGTCGGGGTCTCGGAGCAGCGACTCCGTCGCCAGTGCGTGCGCGCGAACAGCAACATCCTTGCTCGACGCGGCTGCGCGCACCATCGGCTCGATCACCGACCCGAGTTCCACCAGTGCGCGGCTGAGGCTGCGCTGCAACTCCCGCCCGCCTCGTCCCAGCTGAGTGGACAGCGTCGTCGCCAACCACTGCTCGCTGCCGCCGGGGACCAGGACGACCGCCGCCCGCCACGCGCTCCGGGCCACCTCGTCGTCGGAGTCGGAGATGAGCGGCTCGGTGATCACCGGCCAGGCCGACCGGTCCTTGACCTTGGACAACGTGTGCAACGCCTGGCTACGAGCCTGTGCGCCGCCGGTGCGCACTTCGTGCATCAGCCTGGGCACCGTCGATGCAGCGGGGAGACGAATCAGCGCCCACGTCAACATCTCTCGAACCTGAAAATCCGGTTCGACGGCGCAACGCTCGAGCAGCGCGTCGAGGAGTTCTGGGTTCTTCGATATTCCGATGTCGAGCGCAGCCCGAAGCCGCACGGAAGAGTTCTGGCGCCGAAGTGAGTCGATCATGGCCGTCAGCCAAGACCTTGTCACCGTGTGAAGGTCAAGCCCAGCTCAGGACGTCCGCGTAAGTCCGAACATTCAGCCGGGCCACCGCTCACCCGCCCTGGCAGATTCCGGATTCGTATGCGAGTACGACGGCCTGCACTCGATCCCTCAAGGACAGTGCTTTCAAAATCCGACTGACATGAACTTTGACGGTCCCCTCGGAGATACCCAGATCGACTCCGATCTCCTTGTTGGACCTACCGTTGGCCAGCGAACGCAGAACGGACAGTTCGCGATCGGACAGTGCACTCACCACGGTGTCGTGGCGCGTCTGCCGTTCCGCCGGAGGCAGCGAGCGGGTGAACTGTTCCACAAGATGCTTTGTCGCGCGCGGAGCCAAGACTACGTTCCCGTCGGCCACGGCCCTGATAGCTGTCAGCAAGTCGACCGGTGCAGCATCTTTGAGCAGAAAGCCTTTGGCTCCGGCACGCAGGCCTGCATGGATGTAGGAATCGAGATCGAATGTCGTCAGAATGAGAACCGATGCAGTCGGGCAACGAGATTCGATGGCTGCAGTCGCAGTAATCCCGTCCACGTTGGGCATCCGAACGTCCATCAGTACGACATCGGGCCGAAGAGCGACCGCCATGGACACCGCATCGGCTCCGTCGCCTGCTTCCCCGATGACTTCGATATCGCCTTCGGCTTCGAGGATGAGGCGATAGCCCAGCCTCAACAAGCTCTGGTCGTCGGCCAACAAGACGGTGATCATCGAGCGCCGACAGCGTCACCGACATACAAGGTTGCCGCGACTGCCCATCCGCCAGTCGGATGAGGACCCGCGGTGAGTGTTCCGCCGTGGACGAGGGCCCGTTCGCGCATGCCGATCAAACCGATCCCGGATCCGTCGGTGGCCTTCGCACGAACGCCCGCGCCGTTGTCGCGTACCGACACGTCCACACCCTCCGGTCCGTATCGAACATCGACCTCCGCACACGTTCCAGATCCACCATGCTTGAGAGTGTTGGTCAGGGCCTCCTGAACTATTCGAAACACTGCAAGATGCATCGGCCGGGTCGCCTCGGATCCGGCACCGGACACCGTCAGCTTGGTGGGAACCCCGGCATTGCAGACCCGCTCGATCAACGACTCCAGATCGGCCCGGACGGGTGTCGGATTGCAACCATCGAGTGCTGAATCACGCTGCCGATGAAGTACTCCGAGTAGTCGACGGGTATCGGCGAGCGCCGAACGGCCCGTCTCGGACACCACGCGCATCACCTCGATACCCCTTTCCGGCGACGACGCCGTAGCCGCCGCAGCGCCATCGCTGAGAGCGACCATGACGGTGAGGTGATGGGCGACGATGTCGTGCATCTCGCGACTGATGCGGTCGCGCTCGGCAGCAGCAGCCAACGCGCCTTGCTGATCACGTTCGATCTCGAGATGTACCGCCCGAGAGATCAATTCGGCCAGATACGCTCGGCGGGTCCATGAGTGAATTCCTAGACCTGTCGCCAACCCGACGAGGCCGGACAGCAACAGTGCGTCGACCGTCCGCGACTCGCTCGAAGACGTCAGCGCCGCCGACAAGGCGGCAACCTCCACCAGTGCCGTAGCAGCACTTGCTGTTCGGCGTGGTTGCGTCGCGACAACGGTATAGAGGGCAACCAGAACACCCAAGCCGCCGATCACATGATCGTTCCACTGGACTGCAGCCGAAGCGGCGACGAACACCCATGCGAACACGGGAACGGGATACACCCGCCTGAGCAGTAATGGTGCATGTACGGCAACCAACGCGATCATCGCCGGTGCAACGTTGTGTCGGTCGTCGTAGAAGACGTAGGGAGAGGCGACAGCGAAGGCCACCATCGTCGCGGTGCCATCGAAGATCCACCGACGCCAGGGACGACCGACCGATCGCTCGCCACGTACCAGCCACGTCACTGTGGAAAACACTTGCTCGGCATGGCAACTCCGACCGTGAGATTTTTGTCCGAAACCGTCGAAATCTTCGACTTGGCCGAACCCTATGCCCCAGGAGTCGATATGGGTATCGCCAGATCGGCTCGAAGTTTCGCGCCCTACTACGCCTTCTAACGGCGCGTTGTACGCCTTACGACCGACCATCTCGAGGTCGGCATCGTCCGAAAGGATGATCTTTGCCTCGGGCGAATACCACTTCGTTCCATTTCTCATGGTCAGCTGCATTTGAGATATCAAGCGAGAAAACGTGATTCAACGTGATCATGGTTGACTGCTGCCGGACATCGCAGTGAACAACTCTCGAAAGGACCGATCGATGATCAGAACCACTCTTGTTAAAACGATGATCTGTTCCGTATTGACCGTGGGGCTTGCAGCTACCGCGACCTCCTGCAGTAACGGAGAACGACCGAATTCGCCTGTGGACACTTCACCCACGTCGGCTGTGAACCCCGCTGATCGACCAGTGGATGCCGCGCTGTCCGCGCGCCTGGATGCGGTAATCGATTCAGCGGTAAAAAAGGCCGGTCTGCCGGGCGCTCTTGTGGGAATCTGGGGCCCGGGCGGTAGCTATGTCGGAGCGCGTGGCGTTGCCGACACTGCCACCAAAGCTCCGATGGAGCCCGGCTTCTACAGCAGAATCGGCAGCGTAACGAAGACCTTCACTGTCACAGCCCTGCTGCAGCTGGTGGACCAGGGGAAGATCGGTCTGGACGATCCGATCGCGAAATATGTCGGTGGAGTCACCGAGGGAGGTCGAATTACACTGCGGCAGTTGGCCGGTATGCGCAGTGGGCTGGACCCATACACATCCAACGAGCAGTTCGTGACCGATGTCCTGAGCAACCCGGAGCAGTCGTTGACTCCGGAGCAACTACTCGCCTACACGGCCGGCCATCCCCTCCATGTCGAACCTGGGACCGACGTGGAGTACTCCAACACGAACTTGATTCTTCTGGGCATGGTGATCGAAAAGGTCACCGGACGACCGCTCGCCGATGTCATCGGTACCGGAATTCTGACTCCGCTGAAACTGACGCACACGGTGTTCCCTACCGCTAACGAGTTTCCCGAGCCGCACGCACGGGGCTACACGGAGCAAACACTGGACGGAGCCACTGCCGACGCCACCGACTGGAATCCCTCATGGGGTTGGGCGGCAGGTGCGATGATCTCGACCCTGGACGACCTGCGCGTGTGGGTACCCGCCCTCGCCAAGGGCGACTTGCTCGCACCAGGCACTCAGCACCAGCGTCTGGAGACCCACAGCCTCGACCCGCAGGATCCTATGAGCGGATACGGTCTGGGGCTGTTCAACGTTCACGGCTGGATCGGCCACAACGGCAGCTTGCCAGGGTACAAAACCGTCGCCGTCTACCTACCCGAAAAGGACACTACCCTCGTGGTTTTCGTCAACACCGATATCGACGGACCGAGTGACCTCGTGAGCGCTTTGATGACTCCGATCACGGAAATTCTCAGCCCCGAAAATGTCTACAGCTGATCGAGACCCTCACGCAGAGAACCGTCGACGATGCGGTCGAGCCATTTCCCTGACACCGCGCCGAGGTCAGCCCCGACTGAGGACATCGGCCAGGGTCCGATTCATAGTGTTCAGGGCTCGCACCGCGATCCGCACCGGTCCGGGTGAGTTGGTGCTGGTGAGCAACACATCCAATACCGTTGTGTCGGTCACCTTCTCGGGCTGATCGACGCGCTTTCCCGCGATCGCCGCCTGCACTTGCCGGGCGGTGTCACGCACCAGGGTTGCGGCCTCACGCAAAGCCTGGGCCGTCTCGGGCGAGGGCATCGATGCGGGATCGGCGCGCGAGGCGATTACACCCGCTCGCGCCAGGCCGTGTGCGGATCGGCCGCTGACGGTCAGCACCCGCAGTAATCGCTTCGCCCCTCGCCGGCTGCGGGTCGTCGGCCCGAGCACGAGCGGCTTCCCCGCCGTCACGACCTCCTTCAGCGCGTTGTCGAGCGTGCGCGTCGACGCCACGAGGTCGGTGGCGTTTCCTGGGGTGATCACCGATTCGACGCTGGCGTCGATCAGGGCGTCCAGTTGGTCGAGATACGTATCGACTTTGTCCACCAATGTCTTTCGTGTTCCGGTCGAGAAGATGAAGTAGGCGGACGCAATACCGACGGCTCCGCCGACTGCAGTCTCGATGATCCGTAGTTCGAGAACCTCGATGCTGAACGTGCCGAGCAGCCCGTAGAGCATCGCGAGCAGAATGGTCACGAAGAACGACAGCAACGCATACGCGACGGTCACCAGGTAGAACGCGAAGAAGACACAGACGACGATGAGCACCAACTGAACGGATTGGTGATTGCCGACGAGTGCCGCGATCACCACTCCCGCAAGCACTCCCGCCATCGTGCCGAGGATGCGTTGGCCGGCTCTGGTCAGAATCTCGCCGCGCGTCGACGCCCCCGTGAACACCAGGAACGCCGTCAACACGGCCCAGTACCAACGATCCGGTGAGACCAGCTCCCCCAATACCGTTGCCGCGCTGGTCGCGACAGCAACCTGGATTGCCGCCTTGGTGCTGGGGTTCAGGCCGGCAGGCTTGTCCTTGTCCGCCGGCTCGACAGCAGCCTGTCGAGGACTCGACGTGACAGCCACCGCATTGGTGGTGATGTGATGAATGGCGATGTGTGCCTGCACCGCTCGTTGCGCGGATACCGTCGCGATACCGGCGGGGGTCGACGGGTCGGCGCGCTCGGCCGCCGTGGCGGCCAACCGTCGGGCGGCCTTGAGTTGCTCGGCGGACGGGGCGTTCTGCAGGCACGATCCCAGCGCGGTGGTCGCTTGCCCCAGCGCGGTCGGCCACGGCTTGGCGGGATCGAGAGCCCACAGTGAGCTGACGAGTTGTTCGGTGGCGATCTGGGCGTCGAACACACGAAGCGACAGGTCGGTACTCGTCACGCTGAGCAGTTGTCCCGCGTCGTGACGGTCGAGCCAGTCGTCGATCATCAGGGCGGTGTTTCCGAGCCGATCGAGCCTGCGCCGCAACAGTTCCAGATCACGGTCCTCACGCGCCGATGCCGCCGCGAGCACCGATTCCGATACCGCTCGCATGGCGTACAGCAGCCGCCGCACCTCCACGATCGGTCGGTCCGGAAAGACCACCGCCCGTACGAACAGAGCGATGAGCACTCCGCCGACGATCGCCGCGATCAGCATCGGCACTTGCCCCGGGGTCGCCTGAAGGAACAACGCGAAGAAGTACGAGATGAACGCGACCATGCCGAGCGCGGTGCCACGGGGTCCGAATCTGCGCACCCATACGGCCGCGAACAACACCGCGATGAATCCGACGTCGGCCACCGCGCCGAGCCGCGAGAGCAGCGCCGCGACCGTCACTGCCGCCGAGGCGGGCAGCACCATCAGGGCGGTGGTGACGAGCCTGCTGTGCTGGTCTTTGTCCTTGACCGACGCCGACGCCTGCATCGCCACCACGGTGCCGAGCATCGCCACGGTCACCGGCTGGCCGATGGCGCGAGTAGCGAGCAGCAGGACCACCATCGCGAGCAACACCGTCAGCGTCGTCGCCGAGGCACCGCGCAGCCGTAACTGCCCGGGATCCGACGCGTCGAGGATGCGGGCGAGGCGGTTCATTCCCCGATTCTGCGCTACGGCTCAGCCCCGTGCGGCCCGGATAGCGGGGGCCGACGAATGCGGTAGCAGCCTGTTCATGTCCGCCGGCGTGATCACGTCGACCGTCGCCGACTCGTCCAGCCGATAGGGCTGGGTGGAGATGATGCCGGCGAGGTGCTTGCGCAGGCGCGACATCTCGGCCCGCACGGTGATCGCGCGGCCGTCGTCGCCGAAGAGGTCGGCAGCCATCTGCGACGCGGTGCGTCCCTGCCGGTGGATGGCCAGCAGGTACAGAATCTCGGCGTGCCGGGGCGTCGGCTCGTGGGTCCACTCCCCCACCTCGCTGCGCACCTCGATACGAGGCTTCTGCGAATCGCGCAGGTCGATGCGAATCGTCGTCGTGTTACCGGACTCCGCGACGAACGAGTCCGCCGACTCGCCAGGAGTGGAGCCGGCGGAACGACCATGAGAAGTGGGTCGCACCAGCCATCCACCGGGCAGGGGTTCGAAGTCGCACACCCCGAGGCTCGGCAGCCAGAAGCGTCCCGTCGCGAGGTCCTCGGGCAGCAGGATGCGATTGCGCAGTGCCACCGATTCGACGGCCGCGACCCACCCGTTCGCGTCGACGGCCAGCGCCGGGGACTGCAGGCGCGCCAGCATCGGTGCGGCCACCGAACGCAGTCGATCCAGGGTGGTTCGGTGAATCTCGCGCAACTGCGATTCCGCCAACCTCGCCACGGCGTCGACCAGGGCGATGGTGGTGGGGTGCACCGTCTTGGCCGGCCCGCTGACGTCGATGGCTCCGAGCACCTGGCCGGTACGCGGATCGCGAATGGGGGCTCCGGCACAGGTCCACGAATGATGGCTGCGCACATAGTGTTCGGCCGAGAAGATCTGCACAGCGCGGCGTGAGACCAATGCTGTCCCGATGGCATTGGTGCCCACCGAATCCTCGGCCCAGTTGGCCCCTTCGACGAACCCGAGACCGTCGGCGCGGTCGAGCACCGACGTCGATCCGCTGCGCCACAGCACTCGACCGTTCCGATCGGCGACGACGAGAATGTTGTCGCCGTCCTGCACCACCGATTCCAGGCCACGGGCGAGGTCGTCCAGAATGTCGAACAACCCCGATTCCCGTCGACTGAACTCGAGATCGGACGCGTCCATCTGTCTCTCGGCAGGATTGCCCAGTTCCGGGTCGATACCGAGGGTCTGCAACCGCCGCCAGGAGTCACCGATGACCTCGCGGGGACGCGCGGGAGACTTCCCGCCGGTCATGGTCGCGTCGTACACGGCAGTGAGAATCTGCGCGTAGCGGCGCGGGTCTTCGCCGGCCGCCAGCGCAGGTTCAGGGCCTGTCGACTGCGTCATCGCTGTCAATTGTGCTCCAGCTCACAAAGCGGATTCATGCGGGGTCACCGGTAGACCAAACCACCATCGATCAACGGTGCCTGTCCGGTCATGTAATCCGAGTCGGGTCCGGCGAGATACGAGACGAACGCGGCGACGTCCTCGGGAGTCTGCGCCCGACCGAGAGCGATACCGCCGACGAACTTGTCGTAGGTCTCCCCCTCGGCGGCACCGGTCAGCTCGGCGAAGCGCTTGTCGATGGTCACCCACATGTCGGTGCCGACAACGCCGGGGCAGTACGCGTTGACGGTGATGCCGTCCGAGGCGTACTCCTTGGCCGCAGCCTGGGTCAATGCCCGGACTGCGAATTTCGTTGCGCTGTAGACCCCGAGCATCGCGAACCCGTCGTGGCCTGCGATCGAGGAAGCGTTGATGATCTTGCCCTTCTGGCCGAGCGCCTTGAATGTGGCTGCCGCAGCTTGAATCCCCCACAGCACCCCGTCGACGTTGACGGCCCAGATCTTCTTCGTGTCTTCCGGGCGGACGTCGTCGAGCGGCGCGACCTGTGCGATACCGGCATTGTTGACGATGACGTCGAATCCGCCGAGCGCTTGCTGGGTATGTTCGACGGCCGCGAACACTTGATCGCGATCACTGACGTCGGCGACGAATGTCGTTGCCTTCGAGCCTGTTCGACGCACCTCGTCGGCCACGCCGGTGATCTTGTCCTCGGCCAGGTCGACCAACGCGATGTCGTGCCCGTCGTTGGCCAACCGCAACGCGATCGCCCGTCCGATTCCCTGACCGGCTCCCGTCACTAACACGGCGCTCATGCGGGTGCACCCGTCGAGGGGTCGACCAAAACTTTCATCTTCGTGCCTGCATGCAGCGCCTCGAATCCGTCGTCGATGACGCCGTCGAGCGTGATCTTGTCCACCCAGCCCGTCGTGTCGTAGTGGCCCTGGCTCATCAGATCGATGACGGCCTCGTAATCGGCGGAGGTGTAGCAGAGCGATCCCTGGATGCGGGATTCGTTCATGACGAGCTTCTGCAGCGGTGTGGTGAGCGGCTTTTCGTAGATAGCGACGCTGACGAGCGGTTTGCGAGCACCGATGCAGCCCAGCGCGGTCTCGACGGCCGGTTGCACACCGGCCGCGTCGTAGATGGCGTCGGCCCCGTTGCCGTCGGTCAGATCGGCAATGAACGCGGGGACATCGACTGCCGTCGGGTCGAGGGTCTTGGCACCGAGCGCTTCGATCGAGGCGCGACGCGTCGGCGACGGTTCGACGACGTAGACGTTGTCGAGTCCCTTACCGCGCAACGCGAACCACAGGCCGATACCGATGGGGCCGGCACCGAACACCATCGCGGTGTCCTCGGGCTTCGGATCCCCCAGTGTCGCAGCGTGATAGGCAACCGACATCGGTTCGACGAGGGCACCGAGTTCGAGGGAGACGTTGTCGGGTAGGGCGTGAATCATGTCCGTTGGGACCACGGTGTATTCGGCCATTCCGCCGTCGGACATCAGTCCGTGGAAACCGATCTGCGCGCAGATGTTGTAGTTACCTGCCCGGCAGGGTCCGCAGTGTCCACAGCGGTAGAGCGGTTCGATGGCCACGCGATCGCCGACCGAGATGCCGGTGACACCCGTACCGAGCTCGGTGACCGTGCCCGAGAACTCGTGTCCGAGCACCAGGGGCATCTCCTGGCCGGTCAGTGGATGCGGCGAAGTGGGGATGAAGATGGGGCCGGCGTAGTACTCGTGTAGGTCGGTTCCGCAGATTCCGTTGAACCCGACCTTGACCTTGACCTGCCCCGCACCGGGATTCGGCTCGGGTACGTCGGTGATCTCCACCTTGTTCGGGCCGTAATACACAGCTGCACGCATCGGTTCTCACTCCTGACTGAATTGGATGCACACAGGTTTATGTGACGACGACCACTTCCGACAGGGTTGCAGTGCGTTGCATCGAATCGGCCGCACTGCAACCTCCCGCAACCCTGACGGTGGGCTGTGATTCAGCTCATAGTGACGGCGACCCTGTCGACCCACCGAGAAGAGACCCCCATGACCGCAACCGCAGACCGACCCCTCGACGAGCCGAAAACGGCATCAGCACAGGGCAACTGGCTCATATTCGGACTGGCCAACCTCGCCGTGGTCACGGCGGTATCGCTGGCTACCTGGTATCTGATGGCCGATCCCACCACCAGTCCCTGGAACTTCTATCCGCTGCCGTTCAACGCCGCGCTGTTCTGGGCCATTCTCTTCATCGTGTTCATCGGATTCGATTGTGAATTCGCCGGATTCGACTCTCTGAAGCAACCGATGCGCGGGCTCGCGATCCTGACTTCGACGGCGGTGTTCGCCGTTGCCGTCACCTGGATCCTCGGCAGCGGCCTCGGGGCGTTGTACCCGGACTTCGCCGGTTCTCGCGAGGGCGGGCTCGGCTACTTCGCCGGAGCGCTGTTCGTGCTGTTCGGATTCGGCACTTGGGTCATGGTGGTCCTCAACTGGCAGCACTGGCCGTGGACCGTGCTGCGCATGAAGCAACCGCTGATCGGGCTGTGCGAGATCGCATTCGTCGCCGTCCCGACCCTCGCGTTGTACTTCGTGTTCGGACTGCCGTCGGTCTCGCTCTCGGCCACCGATCCCCTGATGTCCGTGGACACCGCACTCGGCTGGTTCTACTCGATCGTCGTCTCGGTGATCCTGACCGGCCAAACCCTGGACAACTGGCCCTGGAAATTGGCCGGCGGCGGCGGACGGACCGCACTGGCGGCCACCGTCGGCAACGCTGCGCTCGGCACGGCGATCTACTTCCTGATGGTTCCGCTCGCGAAGCTACTCGTCGGCTCGGAAGCGACCGCAGAACTCGGTACTGTGATCAACCAGTTCCCGGCACAGATCGGAGTCTGCTGGGCATTCTGGATGATCTTTTGGGCGAACGGCTTCGGTAATCGCTTCCCGGCGGCGGGACGCGCAGTACTGACTTTCGCGCTGGCCATCGGCACGTTCCTGGCCTACTACTACGTACTTGCCGAGCACGTGCTCCACGAACCCGTCGTCGCTGCCGGGATCTCCGGTAACGCACTGGGCTTCGTCGACTGGCTGGTGCTGTGGACATTGATCTACGTCGTCGGATTCCAGTCGTTGGGGTTGAAGAAGCTGTCACCGGCATGAGCCGCTGCAACGCATTGCAACTCTCGACCCGGCTATCCGAAGAGAGTGTGCTGGGTCACATACACGGCACCTCTTCATCGCAAGGAGTTTTCATGACCCAGACCATCGAGCCCGACTCGATCACCCGCACGCACACCCCGCAGGAACGGGTCGACGCCTGGTTGTCGCAGTTCGAGGACGCCCTGGTCGCCCGGGACATTCCTCGTGTTGCCGGCATGTTCGCCGTCAGCAGCTTCTGGCGCGATCTCGTCACGTTCACCTGGAACCTCAAGACGGTCGAGGGCCGGGACGGCGTCGCCGACATGCTGGGCGAGAGGCTCGCCGATACCGACCCGACGGGATTTCACACCACCGAGACCCCCGACGAAGCAGACGGCGTCGTCTCGGCGTGGATCGCATTCGAGACGGCGACGAGCCGCGGCAAGGGACATCTGCGTTTGACGACGGACGCCGAGACCGGTGACGACGTGGCGTGGACGCTGCTGACGACGATGCAAGAACTCAAGGGATACGAGGAGCGGCAGGGCAAGTCCCGCATCAAGGGTGCCGTGCACGGCTCGAATGCCGACACCCAGAACTGGGCCGAGAAGAAGGAGATGGAAGAGACGGAGCTCGGCTACAGCGTGCAGCCGTACGTCCTCGTCGTCGGCGGCGGGCAGGGCGGCATCGCTCTCGGTGCTCGGTTCCGTCAACTCGGCGTCCCGGCGATCGTCGTCGACCGTGCCGAGCGCCCCGGAGATCAGTGGCGTGGCCGATACAAGTCACTGTGCCTGCACGACCCGGTCTGGTACGACCATCTGCCCTACCTGCCGTTCCCGCCGAACTGGCCGGTGTTCGCGCCGAAGGACAAGATCGGCGATTGGCTCGAGATGTACACCAAGGTCATGGAGGTTCCGTACTGGACCAAGACGACCGCGAAGTCCGCGACCTACGACGAGGCCGCGAAGGAGTGGACAGTCGTCGTCGACCGCGACGGCGAGGAAGTGATCCTGCGGCCCAAGCAGTTGGTGATGGCCACCGGGATGTCCGGCAAGAAGAACGTGCCCAACTTCCCCGGCATGGACGAATTCGAGGGCGAGCAGCACCATTCCAGCGAACACCCCGGTCCCGACGCCTATGTCGGCAAGCGCGTGGTGGTCGTCGGTTCCAACAACTCGGCGCACGACATCTGCAAGGCGCTGTACGAGACGGGCGTCGACGTCACGATGCTGCAGCGCTCGTCCACACACATCGTCAAGTCGGACTCGTTGTGCGAGATCGCTCTCGGCGATCTCTACTCGGAGCGCGCGGTGGAGTCCGGAATGACCACGGCCAAGGCCGATCTCACGTTCGCGTCGCTGCCGTACCGGATCATGCACGAGTTCCAGATCCCGGTGTATCAGCAGATCGCAGAGCAGGACAAGGATTTCTACGATCGCCTCGAGAAGGCAGGCTTCCAGCACGACTTCGGTGACGACGGTTCCGGCCTGTTCATGAAGTACCTGCGCCGCGGCTCGGGCTACTACATCGACGTCGGCGCATCCGAGCTCGTCGCGGACGGCAAGATCAAACTCGTTGCCGGGCAGGTGGAGCGGATCAGCAAGACCGGCGTCGTACTCGAGGACGGGACCGAACTACCGGCGGACCTCATCGTCTACGCCACCGGCTACGGCTCGATGAACGGCTGGGTCGCCGATCTCATCGACCAGGAGACCGCCGACAAGGTGGGCAAGTGCTGGGGTCTGGGCTCGGACACCACCAAGGATCCCGGTCCGTGGGAGGGCGAACAGCGAAACATGTGGAAGCCGACGCAGCAGGAGAACTTCTGGTTCCACGGCGGCAATCTGCATCAGTCACGCCACTATTCGCTGTACCTGGCGCTGCAGATCAAGGCGCGCTACGAGGGCATCGACACCCCGGTCTACGGGCTGCAGGAGGTGCATCACCTTCGGTGACGGTCGTGCGCGGAAACTCGTAGTGGGCTACGAGTTTCCGCGCACATGGCTGCCTAGTCGTACACGCCGGTCCCCTGCGCCTTGGCGATCAACGCGTCCTCGGAGCGCACCTGATCGAGGTTGACCACGCGGGTGGACAGCACCGTCGAGTACAGCCAATCGGTGGCCACGCGCACCCGGGCGGAGGCGGTGGGCAGGGCATAGAGGTGATAACCGCGGGCGACGAACTTCGCGACGGGTCCGGTGAGGGGCACGCCCAAAGGCTTTGCCACACCGTCGAATCCGCCCAGGTCGGCGACCAGTCCCAGATCCTTGTGTCGGTACGGTCGAGCAGTGCCGACACCGAGGGACGCGGCGACGTTCTTGGCCACCGCTGTGCCCTGCCGCTGCGCGTGCTGAGCGGTGGGCGGCGTCGGCTTCGACGGGTCGGCGGCGATATCGGGCACCGCGGCCGCGTCACCGATGGCCCAGACGTCGTCCACGCCGGGGACCGTGAGGTCGGGGTTGACCACAAGCCGCCCCTTTTCGGTCGGCAGGTCGAGTTGCGCGATGAGGGGGCTCGCAGCCACGCCCGCTCCCCACACCAGGGTGCGTGTCGGTACGACGTCGCCGTCCGTCAGCGTCACCGCGTTCGCCGTGGCCGATTCCACCGACACCCCGAGACGCACCTCGACGCCGCGAGCCGCGAGGACTTCCATTGCTTCCTTGCCGAGTCGCTCGCCCAGTTCCGGCAGCACCGCCGGCGCGAGGTCGATGAGCAACCACCGAATGTCCGACGGGTCGACCGTCGCCCACCGGGTAGCGATACCGCGAATCGAATTCTGCATCTGCGCAACGAATTCGGTGCCCGTATAGCCGGCTCCCACAGCGACGACGGTGAGCCGTTCCTTGCGTTCGGCGCGGCCCTCCGGCGTGTCGGGCAGTTCGTCGGCTGCATCCAACTGCTTCAACACGTGGTTGCGAATGAACACCGCTTCGCTCAGGGTCTTGAGACCGTGTGCGTGCTCGGCGACACCGGGGATGTCGAACTGCCTCGTCACCGAACCCGGGGCCAGAATCAGCTTGTCCCAGGCCAGGTCCGAATCACCGTCGGGACCGGCGACGCGAACGCGTCGATTCTCGAAGTCGACGGACGTGACGTGTCCCAGCACCAACTTGGTGCGCCGCAACGTCTGTCGTGTCGACACCGCGATGTCCCGCGGATCCAGCACGCCGGTCGCCACCTCGGGCAGCAACGGGCTGTAGAGCAGGTAGTCGTTGGGCGCAACCAGGGTAAACGAGGCGCGGTCCGGGCCCAACAGCTTCTGCATCTTGCGCAGTGCGTAGAAGCCGCCGAACCCGCCGCCGACCACCACCACCCGGGCTGGGGATGCGGGAGCCGGGGCGGTGCTGCGATTACGGAGTGGTGAGCGCATGGTTCACATTAACGCCGAGTACCGCAGCTCCGCCCCGTCAAACGTGGACCGGTCGACGAATTTCTAGACCAACCGGGCTTCCGGGGAGCCGGTCTTGCCCGCATCACGCTCGACCGAATCGCCGAGGGCTTCGTCGATCTTGGCGAGTACATCCGCGTCCAGGGTGACCTCGGACGCCTTGATGTTCTCGGCGATCTGCTCGGGACGCGATGCCCCGACCAGCGCGGCGGAAATGTTGTCGTTGGCCAGAACCCAGGCAACAGCCAACTGCGCCATGGTGATTCCGAGATCGTCGGCGATCGGCTTGAGTGCCTGCACCCGGGTGAGCGTCTGATCGTCGAGGTAGCGCGCGATCATCTTGTCGCCGCCCTTGTCGTCCTTGGCGCGCGAACCGTCGGGCAGCGGTTGTCCGGGTAGGTACTTGCCGGTGAGAACGCCCTGAGCGATGGGCGACCAGACGATCTGCGAGATGCCGAGTTCCTTGGACGTCGGGATCACCTGATCCTCGATGACGCGCCACAAGGCCGAGTACTGCGGCTGGTTCGAGATGATCGAGAACCCGTTCTGCCGTGCCAGTTCCTGGCCGGCGCGGAGCTGATCTGCCGTCCACTCCGAGACGCCGATGTAGAGGGCCTTGCCCTGACGGACGACGTCGCCGAACGCGGCGATGGTCTCTTCGAGCGGGGTCTCGACGTCGTAGCGGTGGGCCTGGTAGAGATCGACGTAGTCGGTACCGAGCCGACGCAGCGAGGCATCGATGCCTTCGAAGATGTGTTTGCGTGAGAGTCCGGTGTCGTTGGGACCCTTGGGTCCGACGGGGAAGTAGACCTTGGTGAAGATCTCCAGCGATTCGCGGCGCTCGCCCTTCAATGCGTCACCGAGGACCGTTTCCGCAGCCCCGTTGGCGTAGACATCGGCGGTATCGAATGTGGTGATGCCTGCATCGAGAGCCGCACGCACGCACTGGGTCGCGATGGCGTTCTCCACCTGCGAACCATGGGTCAACCAATTGCCGTAGGTGATCTCCGAAATCTTCAGTCCACTGTTTCCGAGGTATCTGTAAGCCATGTAAGAAAACGGTACTCCGGTGTTCAATTCACAAGTGGCCGACGACCGAGGAACCGCGTCCCGACGCCTGCGAGGACCACCGTCGCCACTGCCCCGCCCGTCGAGAGCCACAGCTCTGCACTGGGCCACGTCGAGTGGTGGAGGGCGGATGTGAGCGGCGTGTACGCCGTCCAACCGTAGGTGACGACCATCGGCACCGTGATCGCCACCGGTACCGCGAGGCCGATGGTCAAGGGCGTGGGGGTCGAGGGAGTGGTAGTAGCCGGCGTGCACGCCACGTACAGATAGGCCGCAGCGGCCGGGAAGATCACCAGACTTGCCGCGTAGTGCACGTTGTCCCACGGGGGGCGCTCGAACAGCGCGGTCGTACACACCACCGCCAGGGTCGCCAAGCCGACGATCGGTCGACCCCAGCGCAGCCCGAGTGCCGCGCCCACTGTCACCGCAACTGCCGTGATCGCCACGAGCCCGAGCACCCAGATACCGTCCGACACATCGATGCCCACCCCAGCGGTGGTGGTCGAGGTGAGCAACACGGCTGTCCCGGCGAGCACAAGAATGCCTCCGCGACCCGGTAGCAGAGCGGCAGCACCGAACAACACTGGTACGACGACGAGGCCGAAGTACCAGCTTCCACCGAAGCCGTCTTCAGCTCGAAACAGCATCTGCACGAACAACATATTGAGCAGCAAGCCACCGATCGAGATCAGTAGTATTGCCCCGACCGTGCGGATGCTCCGTTCCGGTGGCACATGGTCGTCGCTGCGGTCGACACGAGCTGCCCAGGCCACTGCAATTACGACCAGTACGCACAGCACCGGAACGACCACCGGCGGACCGATATCGGATTCGGTGAGGTAGTCGGCGTAGCGACGCGGGATACTCGGATGCTGCAAGGCCTCGACCGCGCCTGCACTGAGTAGTCCGACGAGGAACGACCCGATCGACAGTGCTTGCCGAGCTCGTACACCGTTCGCCCGTACTGCAGTGCATCCCAACAGAACTCCGCCTGCCACCAGCTCGGCGAGGCCGGAGGGCATCATCAGTGCCGTCACCCCGGCGCCAGTGGCCGCAGCGATGGACAGGCCGGCCAAAATACTGCGCCGACGGACGAGCATAGCCAGACCCGACGCCAGAATCACTGCTACGGCGACTCCCCCTCCGCCGCTGGAGAACACCACACCCCCGACGCTGGTGTCGCCGAAGATATCGACCCCGTCGGATTGCGAGAGCAAACCGGCCAGGAGGCCGGAAAGAACGATCGCGAGCGATGACATCCCCGAATTATGCACGGCCAGCCCGATAGGTGCGGGATGCCGCAACAATCTTCTCCAAAGTCTGTGCAAAAGAACGCAATTCGTCCTCACCCACCGCGGCACCCACCGCGTCCGACCACGCGTGTTGAGCATCTCGCAGAGCGGCTACGGTCTCGCGCCCCTTCGGGGTGGGCTCGAGGAGCTTCGCTCGCTTGTGGTTCGGGTTTTCGCTGTAGACGGCCCAGCCCCTGTCCACCAACAGGTTTGCGGTTCGTTGCACACTCTGCCGCGCCAAACCCAGACCGACGCGTCGCGCAATATCGGCCACCGAGAGCGGCTCGTCGAGAGTGGCCCCGAGAACCTGCCACCAGGCCGGCGTCAATCCTGTCGGTTCGGTGATGTCCTGTGCGGCAGCGAGGAATTCGCCGTTGAGCTCGAAGACCGGCAGGACCACCTCGGTGAGCGCATCTCCCTCCGGCGTTCGTCGGCTCATGCGCCCGTCAGCTGGTCGTAGAATCTGCGCTCCCCCGTCGTGTAGAGCCCGTACCAAGCGTCGATGATGGGCTGCGGGAACACCTCCAGGCGCTCGAACACCAGCTTGGCGAACTCGATCGGTGCGGTCGCTCCCGCGGTGATGACGGTGCCGTCGGACACTGCCTTCTCCTCGCGGTAACGCTCTGCTCCGCGGTATTCCGCAGCCTGAGTGAGGAATTCGGCGGCATTCGAGGTATGTGGCCGGTCGTCGAGCAGGCCGGTCCGAGCCAGCCCGTAGGTTGCCCCGCAGATTGCTGCGACCGGAGTGCCCGCCGCAACAAGTTCGGCGGCCAGTTCCAACGCCGCCCCGTTGGCGGATTCCCACGTGCCGGCACCGGGCAGGATCAGCGCGTCGACGGGCGGAAGATCGGCCAACGCAACGTCGGGGGTAATCCTCAGGCCGCCCATCGTCGTCACCGCCTCCCCCGACTCCGATGCGACGAGCAACCGGTTGGCGTCGGGATTCTGCTCGCGGGCCATCGTGAGCCCGGCGATGAGGTAGCCGTACTCCCAATCGGCCATGGTGTCGGTGGCATACAGCGCAACGGTGATCATGGAACGGTCCTCACATCGATTGACAGGATGCTGTCAATGCTGCGCGCAAGACAGCAGGCTGTCAACCCTTCCACGAATCTTATAAACCAATTGGTTGACTACGCAGCTCGAGGGGCATATCTTGGCTGTATTCGAGGAGGTGGGTGACCATGGACGACCGTATCGAGCAGCTCAATCGAACCTTTGCAGCGTTGGCGGACCCCACTCGGCGTGACATGGTTGCTCGGCTTGCGGGTGCCGACGCCAACGTCAGCGAACTGGCCGAGCCGTACGACATGAGCCTGCAGGCAGTCTCCAAGCACGTGAAGGTGCTCGAAGACGCCGGGCTGGTGACGCGCAGCAAAGACGCCCAGCGCAGACCGGTGCATTTGGATGCAGAGGTGTTCGGACTGATGGCGAAGTGGATCGAGCGTTACCGCCAGGAGGCCGAGCAGCGCTACCGACGTCTCGACGACCTGCTGGATCACGTTGTAACACAAGACGACTCTCAGAAGGACGTGTCATGAACGAGCACGAAACCGAGATAGTAGCGGACGACAAAGTACCCACCATCGAGATCATCAGGCAGTTCGACGCGTCGCCCGAGCAGGTGTTCCGCGCACACGTCGACCCCGATCTGTATCGGCAGTGGGTAGGCCCACGGTCGGTGACGACGCGAATCATCGCGTGGGACGCACGAACCGGCGGCGCATGGTCGTTCGCGAACGACCGCGACGGCGAAGAGATCGCGTCGTTCTTCGGCAGCTTCCACGAGGTTCGCGCGAACGAGCGGATCGTGTGGACCTTCACCTACGAAGGCGATCCGGATTCGGTCGCCCTCGAGACCATGGCTTTCGGGGCCCGCGACGACGGCGGTACGCGATTGAGGGTGTTGAGCGTCCTGTCCGACTTCGCAACCCGAGACGGGATGCTCTCCAGCGGAATGGATGTGGGAGTCAGGGAGGGTTACGAGAAACTCGATGCACTGTTGACGGGACCGGCTGCACAGCATGCACGGGACGCTGCCGCGTTCACGGCGTTGGTCGATTCCGTTTCCGGGGACGCGTGGTCTCGGCCCAGTCCGGTACCGGAGTGGAACGCGCTGGGTGTCGTCGAACATCTCGTCGGTTGGTCACGTGGTTTCCTCGGCGGTGTCGAGGGTGTCGAACTCTCCGAGCTCGACGTGGCGCGCGACCCTGCCGCCGGGTGGGCGCGACACGTCGCCGACATCCAAGCCATTCTCGACGCCCCCGCGGGCCGCATCCCGAGCAATCCGCACATCGGCGACATGCCGGTCGAAGACGCGATCGACCGGTTCTATACCGCTGATGTGTGGATGCACACCTGGGACTTGGCCAAAGCCCTGGGACGCGAACCCGATCTCGGCGAAGAGCGTTGCGCCGCAGCGCTGATCGCCATGAAACCGATGGACCGCGTGCTCCGCGCGAGCGGGCAGTTCGGCCCCGCCGTCGACGTCGACGACAACGCGTCCGCCCAGCACAGGTTGATGGCCTTCATCGGACGCGACCCGTCCTGGTCACCCAAGAGTTAGGTACCCACAGCCTCGAGCTGCGGACGAATCTTGTTCAGCGAGAACTCGACCGACGCTTTCGATGGTGTATTGAATCCCACCACCGTCGCGTAGTCGACGACGGCAACTCCGCCGCCGGTCGCCGCGGGCAGGCTGGTGAACCCCGGAAGTTGTTCGAGGTCTTCGCGCGTGCCGCCGTTGGGGAGAATGACCACGAGGTCTGCGGTGAGAACGTCCAGCCGTTCGGGGCTCAGCACGATCCGGCCGTGAGAGATGTCGGGCGAGTTCACCAAATCCTGCGGGACGTCGAGTCCGATGCTGTCGAAGACCTTCGCGGCACCGTCCTCCGGGTCGGCGACGACCGCAAGCTGCTGACTGTCGAAAACGAACTGCGACAACACAGCCGACTTACCGTCGAGCGCCGGGTACTGCTGACGGATGCCATCGGTGACGGCATGCCCCTCGTCGATGATGCTCTGTGCATCGTCCTCGCGATCGAGCACCCGCCCGAGCGTCTCGATCTGCGATTCCCACGTCTCGACCTTCTCCGCCTTCGGAAATATCGTGGGCGCGACGTCGGACAAGCTCTTGTACGGCTCTATCGACGGTATCCCCGACAGCAGGATCAGGTCGGGCTGTAGCGCCGCGATCTGCTCGGTCGGCACCGAAGCCCCCATCTGATCGACGGCGGCCGAGTCGAGCATCTGGGCATCCGTATCCACTGCGGACTGCCAGGGGTAGAGCCCGCGTTCGTCGCCGTTCGATCCGGCGGAGACATACCCGACGGGTTGCACGTCGAATTCGAGCAGCGCGTCCACCCACTGCTGCCCGAATGCGACGATGCGCTGTGGCGTTCCCGTGATCTGCGTGGGTCCGGCGAGTGTGTCGACGGTGACGCTGCGGGTGTCGGAGCCGGCGTCGTCAGCGGTGTTACTGCTGCACGATGCCAGCGTCAGGGCCGTGGCGACGGCAAAGGCGCACCCCAGGAAGGTCCTTGTCATCGGCAGAAATTAGCACAGCCTTGCCTTCCTGGGGTGAGCTACGTTCACATGTACTTGCGCAGCTCCATCTTCGCGATGGACATCTTGTGCACCTCGTCGGGACCGTCGGCGAGCCGCAGCGTCCGCACGTGTGCGTACATCATGGCGAGCGGGAAGTCGTTGCTGACTCCGCCGCCGCCGTGCACCTGAATGGCGCGGTCGATGATCTTCAGCGCCATCTCGGGCGCAGCGACCTTGATCGCGGCGATCTCGGTGCGTGCTTCCTTGTTTCCGACGGTGTCCATCAGGTAGGCGGCCTTGAACGTCAGCAGCCGCGTCTTCTCGATCTCGATGCGCGCCTCGGCGATCCAGTCCTGGATGTTCGCACGCATGGCGACCGGCTTGCCGAAGGTCACCCGTGAAACCGCACGGCGACAGAGCAATTCGAGCGCTCGCTCCGCAACACCGATGGTCCGCATCGCGTGGTGGATGCGGCCGGGCCCCAGTCGAGCCTGACTGATCGCAAACCCCTCACCCGGCCCCTTCAGCACGTCCTTCGCCGGCACCCGCACGTCCTCGAAGAGCACCTCGGCGTGCCCTTCGCGGTCGACGTAGCCGAAGACGGGCAGGTTGCGCAGCACGGTGACGCCGGGCGCATCGATGGGCACGACGAGCATCGACTGCTGCCGGTGCGTTGCTGCCTCAGGGTCGGTCTTGCCCATGACGATCAGAACCTTGCAGTTCTTGTGCATCGCGTTCGACGTCCACCATTTGCGCCCGTTCAGGATGAAGTCGTCGCCGTCGCGGTCCATCTTCATCGCGATGTTGGTGGCATCGGAACTGGCGACGTCGGGCTCGGTCATCGCGAAGGCCGAACGAATCTTGCCGTCCAGCAACGGCTTCAGGTACTTCTCTTTGTGCTCGTCGGTACCGAAGAGGGTGAACACCTCCATGTTGCCGGTATCGGGTGCGTTGCAGTTGCAGGCTTCGGGGGCGAGCAGGCTGCGGCCCATGATCTCGGCCAGCGGGGCATATTCGAGGTTGGTCAGGCCGGGGCCCCACTCGGGGTGCGGATGGAACAGATTCCACAGTCCACGCGAGCGCGCTTCCTTCTTCAGGTCCTCGAGAATCGGGGGATGGAAGTGCGGGTCCCCGGCTTCGAGCATCTGCTGCTCGTACACCGCCTCCGCCGGATAGACGTGAGAGTCCATGAACTCCAACAGATCCGACTCGTACTTCTTTGCGCGGTCGCTGGTCTCGAAAAATGCCACGTTCAGTTCCCCTGTTGGTTGTCGAGCAAGCTGTCCTGGTAGCGGCGCATGCCGCGCAACCACCGGTCGTAATCGGCACCTTTGTTGCGGTACATGTCCAGTACGTTCTCGTGGGGCAGGATCAGGAACTGCTCCCGGTCCATCGCGTCGAGCACCACGTCGGCGACGTCGAGCGGCTCGAGCACAGCGCCCGCGCTCAGTACCGCGGCAGTTGCGGCCGCTCCCAAGGCATCTCCCGATTCGCGGCCTTCGTAGAGCAGCTTGGTATTGACGCCCATCGGGCACAGGCAGCTGACGCGAATGCCCCGATTGCCGTAGGTGACGTTGAGCCATTCGGCGAACCCGACCGCAGCATGCTTGGTCGTCGCGTATGTCGCGGAACCGATCTGGGTGAGCAAGCCGGCTGCCGAGGCCGTACTGACGAAGTAGCCCTCACCACGTTCGAGCCAACCGGGCACCAACAGCTGCGCAGCGCGGATGTGTGCGCGCACATTGACGTCGAAGGACAGGTCCCAGTCCTGTTCGCTGGCGTCGAGCCCGGGGGCACCACTGATGCCGGCGTTTGCGAAATACAGATCGACCGGACCGAACGACTCTTCGGCGACCGCGATCAGCCGCTCGATATCCCCGATGTCCGACGCGTCGGCCGCGGCAGCGACGGCTGTGCCCGGCCGGTCTCGCTCGATGGCGTCGACCACGGATCGGGCCGTGGACTCGTCGACATCGGAGACGACGACGCGGGCTCCGTGTTCGGTGAGTCTGGCGGCGATGGCTCCGCCGATTCCGCCACCACCTCCGGTGACGATGGCGACCTTGCCTGCAACCTTCATTCCCCAGGTATAGTTGAAGTCAGATTCAAGTTCAACCCTGGTTCGATGAACTGCCTGCTCATCGCTGGTGTGTCACGCCCTCGGCCGCGTCGGATCGGTGATCCAACCCGACCACGAGCCGGGATACAACGCGGCGTCGATACCTGCCAACTCCAGTGCGAGAACCTGATGTGCAGCGGTCACGCCCGAGCCGCAGTAGACGGCGACGTCCTTTCCCTTCGGCACGAGTCCACCGAATGCGCCATCGAGTACCTCCGGGGGCAGGAAGCGCCCGTAGGAATCGACATTGTCGGTCGTCGGCCTGTTGACCGCCCCGGGGATGTGGCCGGCCACCGGATCGACTGGCTCGACCTCGCCGCGGAATCGTTCGGGTGCGCGGGCGTCGAGCAGGACGTTCTCGCGGGCGAAGGCCAGCACGTCCTCGACCTCGAGGACCCGGGCCAGCGGTGGCCGCGCCGTGAACGATCCGGCCGCCACGATCGAGGGCTCGGTGCCGACGGAATAACCCTCGTCGACCCATCGCGCGAACCCGCCGTCGAGGACGCGCACATCCCGGTGACCGAAGTAGCGGAGCAACCACCAGGCCCGCGCAGCCGCAGTTGCCGGCCCCGCGTCGTAGACCACCACCGCGGAATCGTCGCCGACTCCGGCTCCCCGCATCGCCGCGACGAACGTGTCCGCATCGGGCAGCGGATGGCGACCACGATCGTCTGGCGGTGCCGCCAGTTCCGTACCGAGGTCGACGAATTGCGCGGTCGGGATGTGCCCCGCCTCGTAACCTGCTCTGTCGCTACCGTTTTGGAGGGTCCACCGAATGTCCAGGACCACTGGGCCGCGACCCATCTCGAACAGACCGTGCAATTCGGAAGCTGATATCAGCGGCGACTGGCTCATAATGTTTCGACGCTACAGTCCGGGAGGGGGAATAGCTCGGACTCCGGCCAGGTTGTGCGCAGGCGTGACCGAAACTGCAACGACAACACCGCACCTGTCCACCGCCGGGCTCTTCGAGCCGTTCGAGGTCAAGTCGCTGAAGCTGCGTAACCGCTTCGCGATGGCCCCGATGACGAGGGCGTTCTCGCCCGACGGCATCCCCGGCCCGGACGTGGCGGAGTACTACCGCAAACGTGCAGCAGGCGGCACCGGCCTCATCATCACCGAGGGCACGTATATCCCCGACCCCGCCGCAGGACCGCACACCCGCGTACCGCGGATCTACGGCGACGCCAGCCTCGAAGGATGGAAGGGCGTCGTCGATGCGGTCCACGCCGAGGGCAGCGCGATCATCCCGCAGCTGTGGCACCTGGGGGTCGAGCGCGGCACCGAGCCACGCCTGTTCCCCGACGTCACCACCGTCAGCCCGTCCGGCATCGCTCTCGACGGCTCCTCGGTCGGGCGCGCCTTCACCGACGCCGATCTCGACGAACTGACCTCGCACTGGGTTCAGGCTGCCGTCAACGCGAAGAACACCGGCTTCGACGGCCTGGAATTGCACGGCGCTCACGGCTATCTCCTCGACGAGTTCCTCTGGGCAACAACCAATGTGCGTGACGATGAATTCGGCGGATCTCTCGAGGCCCGCACCCGCTTCCCCGCACAGGTTGTCGCCGCGATCCGCGCCGCGGTGGGTGAGGACTTTGCCATCGTGTACCGCTTCTCGCAGTGGAAGAGCAACCACTTCGACGCTCGACTCGCAGAGAACCCGGCCGAACTCGATCGCGTCCTCACGCCGCTGGTCGACGCAGGCGTGGACGTACTGCATGCTTCGACTCGTCGGCACTGGGATCCGGCATTCCCCGAACTGGACGGAGTGGACGGCAAGCTCGGTCTGGCCGGTTGGACGCGCAAGCTCACCGGCGTTCCGACCATCACCGTCGGCTCCGTGGGCCTCGATTCGGTGTTCACCTCGGCATGGTCGGAGGACGCGGCCTCCGGTGTGACGGGACTGGACGCGTTGGCCGGTCAGTTCCAGGACGGCGAGTTCGACCTGGTGGCCGTCGGACGGGCGCTGCTCTCCGATCCGGAGTGGGTGAACAAGGTCGGCGACGGCCGCGTCGACGAGCGCATCGAATTCACGCGCGACCACATTCGGAACCTGGTCTGACACCCCCAGCCCTGGTCGCCCTCGGGTCCTAGCGCCCGAGGGCGACTCTCACCTCCTGCACGACGAGCCCACGATCGGTCGGTCGTGGGCTCGCGTGTTGCGCCCGAGCAGGAGACGGCACACCCCGCGCCGGCCAGCAGAATGTTCGCGACGAGGGCGATCGCCCTGCGCCCGCTGCGGCGCGCGACAATCAGTCGCCCGCTGCCCGAGCACGGTGCCGTCGGGCCTTCATCTTGTTGCCACACGTGGCCATCGAACACCACCGCGCGGTGCCCGCACGGGAGCGATCCAGGAGAAACAGGCGGCACTCGTCATTCGCACACGGACGCAGTGCGCCGGGAATAGTCTCACGAATCTCCGCCCAGGCCAGCACTATTCGCGCAGCCAGTCGGCGATCCTCGGCCACCTGCAGATTCCAGTCCAGCGCGTCATCGGTCAGCACCGGCACCCGCGAGAGGCCCTCCAAGTACGTTCTCAGCGACGACGGTGACGCCTCACCCCGCACCACCCGCTGAAGGTCGTCACGCACAGCGCGACATACCCGAAGCTCCTCGGCGCTTCCGGTCCCGCCGCGTGCACTCAGCCAGTCTCGGCCGTCGGCGTCGCCCGCCAGGAGATCGATCGGCTGATCATCCACGACCGGTGTGGTGTTGAGCAGGTCGATCAGCAGTGCCTCATCGATCGCCCGTGCTTCCGCGGTGTCCATGTAACCATCATAGACCGCTTGACAGGTTACGGCCAGTGTGGTTCCGTCATGGGAGTAACCACATCAACTACCTATAGGGGTTATTCATGGTCGCCGTTCATCACCACACCACCACCGTCGACGGACTCGAAGTCTTCTACCGCGAGGCCGGCAATCCCGCCGATCCCACCATCGTGCTGCTGCACGGAACACCCTCGAGCTCTTTCATGTTCCGCCACCTCATCCCGTTGTTGGGCAAGCATTTTCACGTGATCGCACCCGACCTCATCGGCTTCGGATACTCGTCAGCTCCATCCGTCGACAACTTCGACTACACCTTCGACACGCTCACCGCGGTGACCGATCACCTCCTCGAGCAGCTGGGTCTCGCCCGGTACGCGATCTACACCCAGGACTACGGCGCACCCGTCGGATGGCGTCTCGCCCTCAGCCATCCCGATCGCATCACCGCCATCGTCACTCAGAACGGAAATGCCTACGAGGAAGGGTTCGTCGACTCGTTCTGGGCTCCTCTATGGACCTACGCGAATAACCGCACACCGGAAACCGCGGCTCCGCTGCGCGAAGCACTCGAACTGGACGCGGTCCGATGGCAGTACGTCCACGGTGTCTCCGATTCGACGCTCCTGAGTCCCGACGCTTGGATCCACGACCACGCGCTACTCACCCGCCCCGGCATCGACGAGATCCAACTGCGGCTGTTCGCCGACTATCCGACCAACGTCCGCCTGTATCCCGCGGTGCAGCGCTACTTTCGCGATTGTCGTCCCCCGCTCCTTGCTGTCTGGGGCAAAAACGACGAGATCTTCGGACCCGACGGTGCGCGCGCGTTCCTGCGCGATCTCCCCGACGCGGAAATTCATCTACTGGACGGGGGCCACTTCCTCCTCGAAAGCCACCTCGACGACGTCGCCACCCTGATCACCACCTTCCTGCACCGATCTTCCGGGGCGCGACACGCAGCCTGATAGAGAACTTGTTCTCGATTCCGCACCAGCTATTCCCAATAGCCATGTATGCCAACAGCCTCCGAGAAAGGCCAGACGTCATGCGAGCAGATGACGACCACATGCCGAGCCAGTGGCATCCAGGGGAGGAGACGATGCACCGTCTTCTGCAGGTGCCGTACGAGGACAACCCCACTGTCCCAGGGCTGCCCGCCGCATACGGACCCTGGATGAGCCGGAGCCCACTCGTGGCGCTGGGGACGATCGGCGTCGACGGCCGAGTGTGGACAACGCTGCTCGGAGGCGCTCCGGGAACAGCAACCGTGGCCGCGGACAGTGTTCTCCGAGTGAGGTTTCGGACCCGGCTCGAACCTCGTCCCGCAGATCCGGGCGCTCACTGGACGGGTACCGACCCAGTGCTCGAGGGTCTCGTGGGCGACGAAGCCACGAACGGACGAGGAAGGCTGGTCTCGGGCCTCGTCATCGATCTCGAGCACAGGGGCCGGGTCAAGATCGCAGGACGGCTGCACGACGGGATGGTGATGGAAAGGCGAACGAACACAACGCCTTCGGAGACCAGCGAACCAATCGACGTACAGGTGAATGTCGCAGTCGACGAAACCCTCGGAAACTGCCCCAAATATCTGAACATGCGGGCGATAACACCTTACGCATCATCTCCGCAGTTGATCACCGATTCGCTCCCCCTACCAGCCGACGCCCTCGCCCTCATCGGCAGATCCGACACGTTCCTCATCTCCAGCCGACACGGCGCCCACAGCATGGACACCAACATCCGCGGTGGGGCACCAGGATTCGTCCGGATATTCAGTAACTCCGACACGGAGGGCGTGACCCTGGTGTACCCGGAGTACTCGGGGAACCGCCTCTACCAGACGTTGGGAAACATCACTTCCGACCGGGCAGTGGGACTCACCTTCCCCGATTTCGACACCGGCGACATCCTCTACCTGACGGGACGCGCAGAGGTACTGATCGGAGATGCCACTGAAAGCGTTCTGCCACACAGCAGTATGGCTGTACGGATCGATATCGAGGCAGTGCGCTTCGTAAGAGAGGGCCTTGCATTCCGAGGCACGCTGCTCGACCCGTCGCCGTACAACCCGCCGGTTCGAAGATTGGCCCGCGAGGTCGGAGGTTCGGGCCGGCGGCCCAGATCAGCGGACAGAATGCTTGCCTCGCTGATCCACAAGCTGCCGATCACACCGACGATATCGCGCTACACATTCCGGCTTTCTCCGGGCGAGTCGTCGACGCCGGTGCGATGGCGTGCCGGGCAACACGTCACCCTCGACTTTTCGGATCGACTCGATCGTGGCTGGTCGCACATGCGCGATCATGACCCGAGCTCCCTCAACGACGACTTCATCAGAACGTTCACGGTGTCCAGCGAACCGAACACTTCGGGCAGCAATGTATTCGAGATAACCGTTCGGGAGCACGGACCGGTCAGCCGCCTGCTGTCGCGGTGGACTCCAGGGTCGGACCTGGCCGTCCCTGTCATGGGCTTCGGCGGCGAGGACGACACCAGATACGGCGATACGCAGCCCGATACCGACGACGTAGTGGTCGTGGCATCGGGGATCGGGATCACGCCCTTCATGGCGCAGGCGCATGCTGCCCACGAATCCGGACTCGCGCTGACCCTGCTGTGGAGCATCCGTGCAGAGGACCTGGCTCTCGCAGTCGACGTCATCGAGCAGGTCGGCCACTTGGGGATGGCGATCACGGTGTTCATCACCGGACAGTTGGACACCGACGGGCATGCCAAGGCACGCACTCTCGAACAGCTCCGAGCCCGGACATACATACGACGAATGACCGAGTCCGACGTCAAAGCCGTAGGCCACGTCGGGCGAAGGCAGTTCTATGTGTGCGCTGTGCCTCCTCTACACGCAGCAGTTCTGGGGTGGTTGGCTGGCGAGGACGTCAGGTTCGAGGCGTTCGACTACTGAACGTTGCATCCAAGAACGCGGCCTCTAGAAGGGCGGTGCTGCCGTGTCGTCTGTCTCCGGCTGTTCGTTGTCCGGTGGGTCGGGGTAGGCGATGATGCCGGATCGTCGCGGTTTGGTGGGGATACAGGGCCGGAGGTCGTTGCCGAGGATGGGTACTGCGGTTCCGTTGGCGGGCAGGGTGATTCGGGTTGTCTTCGAGGTGGAGGTCCATAGGATGGCACCGCCGGGGAGCATGACCGCTTTCCAGTAGCCGGCGGTCTTGACGCTGTGGTGGTATTCGCAGAGGCATTGGAGGTTGTTGACTGTCGTCCAGCCGCCGCCGAGTGGATTGGCGTGATCGAAGGCGATGATGTGGTCGAGTTGGCAGCGTTCGGCAGGTCTGTGGCAGCCGGGGAAGCGGCAGTGGCGGTCGCGTAGTCGTACGGCGGCGGTGGTGAGGGCGTCGGGTCGGTAGATCAGGGCTCGGTCGGTGAGGGGGTCGCGTCGGACAGGTTTTGCGAGGGTGGGGTCGGCGGCGATGGCGGCTTCGAGTGTTGCGGCGAGGGATGCATTGCCGAGGTAGATGCCGGAGGAAGTCCGCTGTGCGGTGCGGCCTGCGGGGCGGACCGTCGGGTTGTCGGGGCGGACCTCCGAGGATAGGTCGAGGGCAGAGCTGTGCCGTGTGCCCCTGCCGACGGGTGTGTGAGTACAGAACAGGGCTGCAGAAGACGCCAAGGCACTCCGACGTCGTTGCCGGTGCTGAGTCTCGTCATAGTCGGTCGGCTCAGGCGGTGTCGGGTCTGGCTTCGAATGCGATTCTGCAGCAACCGAACCCGAACCCTGGACCGGCCCTGCGCCGGGATGCGGTCCTGGGTCCGGTAGCGCCGGTGGCGGTACCGGAGGTGGCGGTATCGACGGTAGTGGCGCTGCTGTGTTCGTTGCGCTGCCCGCGCCGGTGCCGGTGCCAGTGCCAGTGCCAGTGCCAGTGCCAGTGCCAGTGCCAGTATCCGTCCGCGTTACTCGCGTATCCGGTTTCGCTGCATTCGGTTCCGCGTTGGGTTGTGTCGCGTCAGGCTCTGTCGCACTCGACTCGGCTGTTGTTTCTGCCGAGCGTTGTTCCCATTCCCCGGTTTCCGGGTTCTGCACTGCCAGTCCGAGTTTCTCTGCCAGCGTCACCGCCTCGGTGAGCAGGATCTGCCAGTGACTGTTGCGCGCCAACTCCCGCGCGAGGTCGGGATCGATCGATCCATGACCGGCCAGGTACGCCGGATTCGCGAGCAGTCCGATGAGGGTGGCGATGTCGACGGTGACCATCGTCAACGGCACCCGACGATCCGGCAGCTCTGCATCTTTCTTCGGGCAGTCCGCTCGTTGGCACAGGCATACCAGCCGGGGTTCACCGTGCATCCGCGCCATGAAGGCGTCGCACAGCCGATCCTGTTTGCCGCGTGGGTCTTTCGGGCAGAGCGTGTCGGCCATTTCCTCCAGGAGCTGCCATGCGGCCGCGGCTTCGGGGGCGGTCAATTCTGCTCGGATCCGCGCCAACTCCCCAGCCGGGGCATAGGAAACATTGCGGAACTTCTTCGCGAACTCGCGTAGTGCAGCTGCTTCCTCCGGCGCGACCCGCAGCAGAATGTCCCAGATCTCCTTCTCCAGCGGCCCCGGTGGCGACCGTCGGGCCGCCTCGACGATCTCGTCCTCGACCGACCTCACGATGTCGTCGGAGAGGTTGTCGAGGATCCGGCACACCACCCTCACTCGCGGAAGGTCGATCTCCCCAGCCTCGAATGCCTTCTTCACCAGCGGCAGTCGAGTGTGCAGGGCGACCCCGACCGAGACATACGCCTCGGCGACCGTCGCCGAACACCCCAACGCCACCGCCATCTCGGTGCGCCCATACCGGCTGTAGTGTTTGTGCTTGGTGTCGAGAGTGATCCAGCTCCGATGGACGTCGTAGCACGCGGAAATCTTGCGGGCCGCCAGCCGATTCTCTTCTCGCGCAGCGGCGGTCAACGCATCCAACGAGACCGTCGGTATCGCCATCTCTTCACCCCCCAGTGAATCGAAACAAGAACGCATGTTCGAACTGCAAGAAGAGTATCCCGACCCACCGACAAGAACGCCGGACCCGTCGAACCCCAGGTCGTCGGACCGACGCGGCGATGATCGCGTACCCGAGCCACATCCCCCGAATACTCGACAACGCCTATCCTCGGTACGTGCCCACCCTCTGCACTTCACCGACGAGTACCACGTGACCGGTTCGGCAGTGGCGTGGCTGGAGAAGTTCCAGATCCCGCTGTACCTATTGGCGTTGGCCGTCGGAGTTGTTGTCGGGTCGGCGGCACCGGCATCGGCTCCCGCATTCGAGATCGCCATCAATCCGGTGCTGATCGTCTTGCTCTACGCGACGTTCCTCGCAGTTCCGTTCTCCGCCATCGGTGTATCGCTGCGCGACACGAATTTCTTGCTCAGCGTCGTGGTGCTCAATTTTGTGCTCGTTCCGATCGTCGTGTTCGCACTGACCCGGTTCGTTGCGAGTAACGAAGCGGTGCTCGTCGGGATACTTCTGGTGCTGTTGGCTCCGTGCATCGACTACGTCATCGTTTTCAGCGGATTGGCCGGGGCGGCATCGGAACGACTTCTCGCCGCTGCTCCGTTGCTGATGCTGCTGCAGATCGCGTTCTTGCCGCTGTATCTCTGGTTGTTCGTCGGACCCGACCTGGTGAAGATCATCGACGTCGCACCGTTCGTCGAGGCGTTCGTCCTACTGATCGCGCTGCCACTGACATCGGCTGCGGCAACGCAGTGGTTGGCACGACGCACACGCCTCGGCACTCGCATCATGGACGCCATGGCAGCGGCAATGGTGCCGATCATGATGGCGACCCTCGCAGTCGTCGTCGCATCTCAGGTCGACGCAGTCCGCAGCGAGGCATCTCAGCTGATCGCAGCAGTGCCGATCTTCGTCGCGTTTCTGGTCGTCATGGCCGTCGTCGGACTCGCGACGGCTCGGGTCACCCGCCAGGACGTGCCCGCGACCCGGGCTTTGATCTTCTCCGGGGCGACCCGGAACTCGCTGGTGGTGCTGCCTCTCGCGCTCGCGCTGCCGCCGGCTCTTTCCCTCGCCGCAGTGGTCGTGGTGACGCAGACGTTGGTGGAGCTGATCGGCATGATCGCGTACGTCAGGATCGTTCCTCGCCTCGCACCGGCGACCTAGACTCCGAACATGACCGAACCCACGCCATCCGACCTGACCGCACTACGTGCACGGGCTGCGGGCGGTGACCAGGACGCGATCGACGAATTGGTGGAGCAGGGCACCGTCGACGACCTGCGTTCACTTGCCGCAGCCGGCAACAGCGACGCCGTCGACATGCTCGTCGAACGCGCCGGAGAGCGCGAGGACCGCGACGAACTGCAGCGACTGGCAGCCGGCGGAAGTCAGGATGCCGCAGACATTCTCGAAGAACTGGACGGCTAGATCGGATCGGGACGGGTGCCCACCTGCAGGGTGAGCCGGTGCGCCGCGTCGAGCAGCATCTTTCCCAACTCCCGACGTCTGTCCTCTCGAAACCTCGTTTCCACACCGGTCAGACTCAACGCCCATGCCGGCCTGCGTCCTCGGTCGAACACCGCTGCGCCCAGTCCCCAGCTGCCTTCCACGAGCAACGCCGGGTTGACGGCGTAGCCCGAGGACCGCGTCAGCTCGATTCGGTGGCGAATCGCCGACTCCGAATGATCGGCTCCCCACTCGGGCACCAGATCGACTCCGTCGAGGTAGTCGTCGACCTCGCGGTCCGGGAGATGAGCGAGAACGGCCAAGCCTGCGGAGGCCACACCCAGCGGTAATCGGATGCCCTCGTACAGCACATGCGACCGTAGCGGGAAGCTGCCCTCCACCCGAAGCAGACACACCGTCTCGCCACCTCGACACGCGGACAGGAACGCGCTCTCGCCGCTCCGCATTGCCAAGTCCTGCACGATATCTCGGGCCTGATCGGTGACGTCGTAGCGCAATGCGGCCATGGAACCGAGGAGATAGATTTCCGGTCCCAGTGCCCACCGTCCGGTCCCCGTATCGCGGTCGACGAAGCCCTCGTCGGCCAGTTCCGTCAACAGCCGATGCGCCGTCGGGCGCGCAACTCCAGCGGACCTCGCCAACTCGGTGGTCGAGGTACCGGTCGCCTCCGCCGCACTGGCGGCACGCAGCAGAGCACACACTTTGGCGATGACGCCTGCGTTGGCATCGAGCACAGTCACCGCACCACTGTACGTCCACTGAGTGAACGCCGACGCACTTCATGTTCGACATTCGAGCAGAATTTCCTAAAACAGCCACGATGCGCGCTGGTCGAGTTCACTGGACCCATCGTTTGCTCAACGAACACATCAGGAGTTCACGTGACAGGAAAGACCTACGACTCCGCAGCCGACGCGGTGGCGGACATCGGTAGAGGAGCGACCATCGCGGTCGGCGGCTTCGGCCTGTGCGGCATCCCCGATGCCCTCATCGAGGCCATCGCCGACACCGACGCGGACGAATTGGAGGTGTTCTCCAACAACTGCGGCGTCGACGGCTACGGATTGGGAATCCTGTTGGCAGCCGGACGCATTCGCCGCGTCACTGCGTCGTACGTCGGCGAGAACAAGGAGTTCGCCCGGCAGTATCTCGCCGGCGAACTCGAAGTGGAACTGACACCGCAGGGCACGCTCGCCGAACGTCTCCGCGCCGGCGGCACCGGCATACCCGCTTTCTTCACCCCCGCCGGGGTCGGCAGCCCCATCGCCGACGGCGGAATGCCGTGGCGCTACAACGTCGACGGTTCCGTCTCGATCGAGTCACCACCCAAGGAAACACGGGTGTTCGGCAACAAACGCTACGTGCTCGAGGAAGCGATCAACGCCGACTTCGCTCTCGTGCACGCCGAGATCGGCGACACCGCAGGCAATCTCGTGTTCGACAAGACAGCGATGAACTTCAATCCGCTGGCAGCGATGGCCGGCAGGATCACCATCGCTCAGGTGGAAAAGCTCGTCGAGCCCGGCGAAATCGACCCGGCCCAGGTGCATCTTCCCGGGGTGTTCGTCCAACGTGTCGTACATACCGGTCCACAGGACAAGCGCATCGAAAAGCGCACCGTCAGTTCAGGAGTTCGAGCATGACCGCAGGATGGACCCGAGACCGGATGGCCGAGCGTGCGGCGGCCGAGATGGTCGACGGCGAATACGTCAACCTCGGCATCGGCTTGCCGACGCTGATCCCGGGCTACCTCACCGACAAGGTGAACGTCACTCTGCATTCGGAGAACGGCATCCTCGGCACCGGCCCCTACCCCACCGAGGACGAGGTCGACGCCAACCTCATCAATGCCGGAAAGGAGACCGTCACCGTCAATCCCGGTGCGTCGTACTTCGATTCGTCGCTGAGCTTCGGCATGATCCGAGGCGGCCACATCGACACAGCCGTTCTCGGCGGCATGCAGGTGTCCCGTAACGGCGACCTCGCCAACTGGATGGTCCCCGGCAAGATGGTCAAGGGCATGGGCGGCGCGATGGACCTGGTACACGGGGCTCGACGCGTCATCGTGGTCATGGAACACACCGACCGCGACGGCAATCCGAAGATCCTCGACGCGTGCACCCTGCCGCTGACCGGCCAGGGCGTCGTCGACCGCATCATCACCAACCTGGCCGTCATCGATGTCGTCGGCGACGGCACGCTAGAGCTGGTGGAACTGGCGCCTGGCGTGACCACCGAACAGGTCATCGCCGCCACCGGATCAACCCTGAAGCACTGAAGCACCGACAGCCGTTCGAACAGCACTGTGGGCCCGAACGTCCGAAGACGTTCGGGCCCACAGTGTTACGATCTAGTCCGGGATCATGTCGAACGTGTCCGGATTCGGACCGTTCCGGCCTTCCTCGCCCTTGTCGAGTGCAGTGATCGCATCGACGTCGGCCGAGCTCAGCTCGAAGTCGAAGATGTCGAAGTTGGCCTTCACTCGCTCCGGTGTCACCGACTTCGGGAAGATGATGTTGCCCCGCTGAATGTGCCAGCGCAGCACCACCTGTGCAACGGATTTGCCTGTGGCGTCGGCGATTCGCTTCAGTTCCGCGTCGTCGAGAACGTTGCCCTGAGCGATCGGCGACCACGCCTCGGTGGGGATGGCATGTTCGCGGCCGTAGGCCCACACGTCGTGGTTGACGAAGTAGGGGTGCACCTCGATCTGGTTCACAGCGGGGACCGTCTCGGTCTCTTCGGCGAGGCGATCGAGGTGAGCGGGCTGGAAGTTCGAGACGCCGATGTTGCGGGCCCGGCCGTCGGCCGCGAACTCCTCCAACGTCTTCCACGTGGAGACGAAGTCGCCGTCGTACCGGGTGGGCAGCGGCCAGTGGATGAGGAAGAGATCGACGTAGTCGGTCCCGAGGTCGCTGAGCGTCTTGTCGAACGCCGAGCGCGCGTCGTCGGGCCGGTGGAAACCGTTGTTGAGCTTGCTGGTGACGAACACCGATTCGCGGTCGATGCCGGAGTTGCGAATGCCCTCGCCGACCTGCTTCTCGTTGCCGTACATCTGCGCGGTGTCGATGTGTCGGTAGCCGATCTCGAGCGCCGTTTCGACGGCCTTCGCGGTCTCGTCGGCGTCGATCTGAAAGACGCCGAAACCGAGCTGGGGAATCTGCTTGCCGTTTCTGAGCGTGACGTTGGGTACCTGAGTCATATCGCCGGGGTGCCCGCCCACTGTGGCCTTCAAACCGGGTGGAACAATGCCATCGTGATAGTGCAGCGCATCCGGCGCGTCGTAGACGGAGTTGCCGAGAAATTCGGTCGGTCCACCTCTGCTCTGACAGCTCCCGAGCGCAGTTTCGATCCGGGGCACCCATGGTTCCTGACCGCGCCCGAGCGAGGCAACGACGACACCCGAATTTCGGCCTGGACCGAGGGCAATCGCGTCGAGAACCTCGTGCACGGCAAGACGTACTTCGCGGCACTCGCACGGGCCCTCGAGCAGACCGAGCGCGACGATCTGGTGCTCTTCACCGATTGGCGCGGGGACCCGGAGCAGCTGCTCACCGACGACGGCGTGACCGTCGAGGATGCCCTGGCCGCCGTCGCGCACCGCGGTGGCGTCGTCAAGGGCATGGTGTGGCGCTCCCACATGGAAACCCTCGGTTTCACCGGTCCGAAGAACCGCAAGCTCGCGCTGCGGCTGGAGGAGGCGGGCGGCGAGGTCATTCTGGACCAGCGCGTGCTGGTCACCGGAAGCCACCATCAGAAGTTCGTGGTCGTGCGGTACGGCAGGAAAGATCTGCCCGACGTCGCTTTCGTGGGCGGTATCGATCTGGCCCGTGCTCGACGCGACGACGCCGATCACTTCGGCGATCCCGTCTCGCGCCCCTTCCCGCCCGAGTACGGCGAGATTCCGGCGTGGCACGACGTGCAGGTGCAGATCGAGGGGCCCGCAGTCCGGGATGTGGAGGACGTCTTCCGCGAACGGTGGGAAGATCCCGCGGCGCTCTCGCGTCTACCGTGGCATGCCATTCCCGATTTCCTGCGCGGAGTCACGCGTGAACCGTCGGAGTTGCCACCCGCTGCCGCCGCCCCGGAGCCGCAGGGCACGTGCTCGGTTCAGCTGCTGCGTACTTACCCGCGTCGACGCCCCGCCTACCCGTTCGCGACGAGAGGCGAGCGCAGCGCGGCCCGTGCGTACGCCAAAGCCCTCGACCGTGCGACCGAGCTGATCTACATCGAGGACCAATATCTGTGGTCCGTCGACGTCGCGCGTGTGTTCGCCGCGGCACTGCGCCGCAAGCCGAACCTGCGGCTGGTGGTGGTGGTCCCCAAACACCTCGACGACGACAGCAACCTGACCATTCCCTCTGCGCTGCTGGGACACTCGGCGGCGCTCGGGGTCATCCGCGCGGCCGGCGGTGACCGCGTACTGGTACTCGACATCGAAAACGACCGTGGCATACCGGTATACGTGCACTCGAAGGTCTGCATCATCGACGACGTGTGGGCGGCAGTGGGGTCGGACAACTTCAATCGCCGCTCCTGGACCCATGATTCGGAGCTGACCGCGGCCATTGTCGACGAGCAGCGCGACGATCGGGCACCCTTGGACCCAGCAGGCCTCGGCGACGGCGCCAGAACCCACGCGCGCAACCTGAGACTCGAACTGATCCGCGAACACCTCGGGCGGGCCGACGGCGACGACGCCGACCTCGTCGACCCACAGCAGTTCTTCGACGTGATCTCGGCGAGCGCGACGGCCCTGGACAACTGGCACCGCAACCCGTCCGCGAAGCCCCGGCCCGTCGGCCGACTGCGAATGCACGAGATCACGGTGCCGCCCGTCTGGCAGCAGCGACTCGCCGCACTCGCCTACCGGCTGTTCGTCGACCCCGACGGACGCCCCATCGGGATGCGCCTGCGTCGTCGATTCTGAGTCGACGTTTTCGAGTTGTAGCTGTTTCGGACCTGACATATCGGGCATTCGCTCACGATGTCCACCTCCTCCCGCGCGCCCAGCGCGTTCGTCTTCGCGCCGTCCCCACTACTGACGGTGACCCTCGACGCTGCCCCCAACGGCAGTACCGAACTGCACGTGCACGCGGGCGGGCAAGGCCACTGGATCGCCAGGATGGCGTCGGTGCTGGGTCTCGATGTCACACTCGCCGGGGTGTTCGGCGGCGAGATCGGTGCCGTACTGCGCGGCATCGTCGAGAGTGAGGGCATCTCCGTCGTCTCCGTCGACATCGGCCAGGAAAGCGGCTCCTACGTGCACGATCGCCGCAGCGGAGAGCGCGAGGTACTGGCCACGGTCGATCCGCCGCCGCTGGCCAGGCACGCGCTCGACGACCTGTTCGGCGCAGCACTTGCCACCGGTGCCCGCAGCGACGTGGCGATTCTCGGCGGTCCGCACGCCGACAACATCGTGCCTGCGGAGGTGTACGAGCGGCTGTGTGCCGACCTGCGCGCACTCGAGGTCCCGGTGGTCGCCGACCTGTCGGGCCCCACCATGCTGGCCGCCCTCGCCGGCGGTCTCACGGTGCTCAAGGTCAGCCACGAGGACCTCATTTCCGACGGCGGAGCCGAGTCCGAGGACCCGAAGCACCTGATCGATGCGATGCGAAAGATGCACGACGACGGTGCCGAGGTGGTTGTGATCTCCCGAGCGGGAGACCCCGCCTTGGCCCTGGTAGAAGGCGACGTACTCGAAATCGTCACTCCGGGTCTGCAGATGGTCGACCACCACGGCGCAGGCGATTCGATGAGCGCCGGCATCGCCGCCGGAATCGCCCAGGGAATGTCGATGCCGGAGGCGCTCCGCCTGGGCGGCGGCGCGGGCACCGCCAACGTCACCCGTCGCGGCCTCGGTAGCGGCCGAAAAGACCTGGTTCTCGGACTCACCGAATCGGTCGAGGTGCGTCCGTACGGCAAGGCGGGCAAGAAATGAGGGCGCTGATCACCAACGACGACGGTGTGGACAGCGCAGGCATCGCGCTGTTGGCGCGGGTCGCGCTCGACGCCGGCCTCGACGTCGTGGTGGCCGCTCCCCATGAAGAACGCAGCGGTGCCAGTGCATCGTTGACGGGGATGGGCGTCGACGATCACCTGGGTATCGAGCGAACCGAGATCGAGGGGCTGCGCGGCGTCGAGGTCTATGCGGTACAGGCCTCACCGGCCCTCATCGCGTTCGTCGCCACCCGAGGGGCCTTCGGCGATCCACCCGACGTGGTCCTCTCCGGTATCAATCACGGCCCCAATACCGGTGCGGCCGTTCTACATTCGGGCACGGTGGGCGCGGCGCTGACAGCCCTGACGCACGGGGTTCCCGCCATGGCGCTGTCGTCGCTCGCCACCCGGCCGTCGCACTGGGACACCGCCGAACACGTCGCGCATCTGGCGGTGACATGGATGATTTCGCATCTGACCGTCGATGCCGTCGTCAACGTCAACATTCCCGACGTTCCACGGTCGGATTTCGCCGGGATCGTTCCGGCCTCGCTGGCCCGATACGGCGCGGTGCAGGCCGAAATAGGCGATCGCGGAGAAGATTTCGTCACCGTCCGGTTCGACGAAATCCACGCCGAGGACGACGACTCCGACGCCTCCCTACTGGCACGGAACTGGGCGACCGTCACCGCGCTGCGTCCCCCGAGCGAGGTGGACAGTATCGATCTGTCGACGCTGCGTGAGTGAGCTCGGTGCGGTGGACCCGAATGTGTCGGTGCCCTCGGGCACACTGGGAACCATCACCGCACATGCCACGGACCTAGGGGGTCACCGCACATGACGACAGATACCGATTCCGGATCGTTCCGCAGGCTCCACTCGCATGGCGTAGTTCCACCGTTTCTGCTCGAGCGTCTGCAGGGAGCCGGTGCCCGCGCGACTCTGCTGGCCGACCGCGAGATGCGGGCGGGCCGAGAGGTCGTCCAGGCACGTACCGCCATCGCACCGCGGACCGGCGGCACCCTCGAACGCACCATCTCCGATGCGAAAGCGACCCGCGACCTCCCGGGTCAGCAGGTTCGCGCCGAGGGTGAGGATCCCACCGGTGATGCTGCGACCGACGAGGCATACGACGGTCTCGGTGCCACGTATCTGTTCTTCGACGAGGTGTACGGCTACTCGAGTCTCGACGGCAGCGGCCTGCCCCTCGATGCGACGGTGCATTACGGCCGGGACTACGACAACGCGTTCTGGGACGGCTCTCGCATGGTGTTCGGCGACGGCGACGGCGAAGTGTTTGCCCGCTTCACCGTTTCTCTGGGCGTCATCGCGCACGAGCTCGCGCACGGGTTCACGCAGTACACCACCCCGCTTGAATACAAGGACCAGGCCGGCGCACTGAACGAGTCCATCTCCGACGTGTTCGGTGCACTCGTGGAGCAGTACACCGCGAAGCAGAACGCCGAGGACGCGTCGTGGTTGATCGGCGAAGGTCTGTTCCTGCCCGCGGTGCAGGGCAAGGCGCTGCGCTCGCTTCTCGAGCCCGGCACCGCGTACGACGACGATGTACTCGGCAAGGACCCGCAGCCGGCGAGCATGGACGACTTCGTCGTCACCACCGAAGACGACGGCGGTGTGCACATCAACTCGGGCATTCCCAACCGCGCGTTCGCCGTCGCCGCAACCACGTTGGGTGGCCCGGCGTGGGATCGCGTCGGGCAGGTCTGGTTCGACACGATGACCGTCGGGGGCCTCGCACCGACGGTCGACTTCGCCGGTTTCTCCGCGGCGACGCTGCTCGCAGCGCAGAAGCGATTCGGCACCGATTCCGACGTCGCCCGGGCCGTGGCCACCGGTTGGTCTACCGTGGGAGTTCAGTCAACACGGGAGCCGAGCGACGATCGGGTGTGATCGAGGGGCATGAGCCTGCGCATCGAGGTACTGCGAACCGGTGGGATCGCCGGGATGTCCAAACGCGGAGTGGTCGAGACCGACGAGCCGGAATGGCAGTCGCTGGTCGAGGCTGCGCGCCCGTACCTCGCTGAGCCGCCCCCACCCGAGCCGGCCGAGTCGCAGGCCCGCGACACCTTCGTGTGGAACGTGTCGGTGGGCGAGCAATCCTGCCGGGTCGGCGATTCGGCCCTGACCGGGCCGCTACGCGACCTCGCGGAGCGCACACTCCGCGAGGGTCGCGTCAGGTAGTTCAGCAGCTCGGCTCAAGCTTTCCATTCCGCGGAGCGTTCCGGGGACGCCTCGGCCAACGCCTTCACCGTGTCGTCGACGCCGAAGTCCTTGCCGTACACCGGGCTTCCCGGCTGCTGACGCCAGGACTCGGCCAGGGAACCGGCATCGACCGGGTCGAAGCCGAGCTCGTCGATCACCGAGAACACCAGCTTCTTCGACTCGGCGTCGTCCCCGGCGATCGGCAGCGCGATGCGCTTGTCGGTTCCGGCAGGAACACCCTTCTCGAGCAGGTGCTTGTACCAAATTCCGTTGAACGCCTTGATCACCGGCTCACCGAGCTGCTGCGACACCCATACGCTCTCGGGTGTGCCGCCTTCGATGTCTTCGATCAGACCGTCGCGCTGCTGCGGGTAGTAGTTGTTCGTTTCGATGATCGGCGCTCCGGGCTTGCGTGCGCCGGCGATACCGGCGGCGAGGTCGGGCACGTTCTTCTGCGGGATGCTGAGGATGACCAGGTCCGCATCCTGCGCCGCGTCCGCTGCCCACACCGCCGTCGCTCCGGTTTCCGACGCCAGCTCCGCCAGAGTCTCCGGGTCGCGTGAGTTCGAGAATCGAACCTCGTGACCGAGCGCCGTCAACCGGCGCACGAGCGTTCCACCGATGAATCCACTTCCGATGATGCCAATTTTCATGTCCGGAACAAACGATCAGGGACTCGATCTATTCCCGTCAGGAAGCGACCGCGACCTTCGATCGAGGCCGCCCGAACTTCATCGCCTTGTCGACGAGCTTGCCGTACCGCAGAACCGGCAGGTCGCGGAAGTAATTCATCCGCAGCTTCCACGGAGTTTCACTGCCCTGCCTCGGGAAGTTGTCCACGGCCCGCAGCACGTAGCCGGCGGCGAAATCGAGGAACGGCTCTTCGTCCACGGACGGGTCGCGTTCGAGCTCGACGGTGCTGTACCCGTTCTCGTCCATGTGGGCGAGCAGGCGCATGACGTAGTTCGAGACCATGTCGGCTTTGAGCGTCCACGACGCGTTGGTGTACCCGACGACAAAAGCGAAGTTGGGGATCCCGGTGAGCATCATGCCCTTGTACGCCATGGTGCTGGGCAGGTCGACATCGTTGCCGTCGACGCGGAAGGTCGCGCCGCCGAGTGCGGACAGGTTCAATCCCGTTGCAGTGACGACGATATCGGCGTCGAGGTGCTGGCCGGACTTCAGCTTCAGGCCGGTCTCGGTGAAGCTGTCGATATGATCGGTGACGATCGAGACCTCGTCCTTGCGGATCGAGCGGAACAGATCGTTGTCGGGCACCAGGCACAGACGCTGATCCCACGGGTTGTACGACGGGGTGAAGTGGGTGTCCAGGTCGTATCCCTTCGGCAGCCAGCCCTCCTGCATCTTCCGGATCCGCTTCTTCATGAATTCCGGGTACTTCTGGCTCAACGTGAAGATCAACATGGCCATCGACACGTTCTTGAGCCGAGTCACGCTGTACGCCAACTTCTTCGGCAAACGCTTCCGCAGTGTCTGCGCAATCGGATCCTTCGAGGGGAGCGAAAGGATGTAGCTCGGCGAGCGCTGCAGCAGCGTCACGTGCTCGGCCTCACGAGCGAGGTTGGGAGCCAACGTGATCGCCGTTGCACCGCTGCCGATGACGACGACCTTCTTGCCCGCGTAATCCAGATCCTCGGGCCAGTGCTGCGGGTGGATCACCTGCCCACCGAAGTTCTCCTGGCCGACGAACTCCGGGCTGAAACCCTTGTCGTAATTGTAGTAACCACTGCAGGAGAACACGAACGACGCGGTGATCGTGACGGTCTCGTTCGTGTCGCTGCGCTGCGCCGTGACCGTCCAGAACTGCTGCTCGGACGACCATTCGAGGGCGACGACCTTGTGGTGGTACCGAATGTGCTTGTCCACACCCGCTTCTCGTGCGGTTTCGACGATGTAGTTACGGATGTCGGAGCCGTCGGCGATGGACTTCTCTCCCGTCCACGGCTTGAAGCTGTACCCGAGGGTGTACATGTCGGAATCGGAGCGAATACCGGGATAGCGGAACAGATCCCAGGTGCCACCGATCGCCCCGCGGCTTTCGAGGATGGTGTACGTCTTCCCGGGCAGATCGTGCCCGAGGTGACGCGCGGCACCGATCCCGGACAGGCCGGCACCGATGATGAGGACATCGACCTCGGGGGTGGTCAGTACGGCAGTCATGAGCAACGATTCCTTCGGTGGGGGGTCAGCTGATTTTGTTGCGTGCGCTCTCGGACCTACCGAGACGCGCTACTTCTTCGTCCATCTTGGGCAGGATCGTCGGCACGTGCGCCAACATGCTGCGATCGCCGACGCGCGAGGTGATGACGGCCTTGAACCAGGACGCCGCACCCACCCACCGCGGTACGTAGACGCGGCGCTTGCGCTTGGCCAGGCCGTCGACGAACGCATCCACGCACTGCTCGACGGTCATCGTCTTCCCGAGGGGGCCGGGCAGTACCGCGAGCAAATCCTGGAATGCCGTGAGATCGGACTTCGCGTCCTGGACCATCGGGGTATCGATCCAGGCCATGTGGGCCGAGCCGACGTCGACTCCTCGGTAGTTCACTTCCAGCCGAAGCGCATTGGCGAAATGCTCGGCTGCGGCCTTGCTGGCGTTGTACGCGGCCAAGCCGGGGCACGGGGTGAACGCGGCCAGCGAGGAGACGACGAGGATGTAGCCGTTGCGTTCGATCAGAGACGGCAACGCAGCGCGGACGGTGTTGAACACGCCCATCACGTTGATGTCCATGACGCGCTGGAACGTGGCCGGGTCCACCTGCAGGATCGATCCGTAGCTGGCGATTCCCGCATTGGCGAGCACCAGATCGATGCCTCCGTAGGCCGCGATGCCGCCGTCGACGGCGCGCTGCATGTCGTCCAGATTTCGGACGTCGGCGACGAACGCCTCGGCCTTCAGCTGCGTCGCGACCTCCCGCAGCGGAGCCTCGTCGACGTCGACGAGTACCAACTTGGCTCCACGACCTGCCAACGCACGTGCGGTCTCGGCACCGATTCCTCGTGCCGCGCCTGTGATCAGAACGACCTTGTTCCGGAGCGTCGATGACGCCATGTCTCCCCCTCGATCGAGATGCATTCCTGCGAACACTTTGCATCTGATACCGAGCGGTGTCAAGATCTGTCTGTGACTACCCATCACAGTGAAGTCGGCCGCACCTATCGAGGTGCCGATCCGCAGCAGCGGCAGCAGGAGCGTCGAACCCGGCTGCTCGATGCCGCCGTCGAAGTGTTCGGCACCACCGGGTACCGGACGGCGACCGTGGAGAAGGTCTGCAGCGAAGCGGGGTTGACCAAGCGCTATTTCTACGAGTCATTCACCAACAGCGAAGAACTCCTGATGGCCACCTACGCCCGCGCCACCGACGCGATGCGCGAGAGCATCCTCGCCGCCGCGGCCTCGGAAACGGAGTCCAGCGAACAGGTGCTCCGTGGAGCCCTGACCGGCTTCTTCACGTTCGTCGCCGAGCAACCGAAGTCCGCTCGTATCGCCTTCGTCGAAATCCTCGGCGTATCCCCCACTGTCGACGCGTTGTACCGCAAGACCACCACGTCGTTCTCGGCGACGGTGCTACAGGTAGCCGACACCGTCGGGTCCAGCCGAGGCCTGGCCGGGCCGAACCGTAAAACACTGGCCATGGGGCTGGTGGGCGCGGTTCTCACCATCGCTCAGCAATGGTTGCTGTCCCCCGAACGCGAACCTCTCGACTCCGTGATCGCCAGCGCGCACACCATTCTGGCCGCCGTCGTATTCGGACGCGTCGACGGCTGAGCAATTGTCATGCTCTGCTCTGCAGCGGCTCCACCGGTTCGTCCGAGGTGACGCGTTCACCTGATTTGACGACGACGACACCGAGCAGAATCAGTGCGCCACCGGCCAATTGGATCGGTCCCGGAGCCTGGCCGAGTAGCAGCCACGCGAACACAAGCGCTGCAACAACTTCCATCAGACCTATGAACGACGCCAGCCGCGAGCCGAGGCGTCGGCCGGCTGCAATTCCGAGCACGTACGCCAACGCGGCGGTCACCACACCGAGACCGATGATCGGAACCCACCACGGCACAACGGCATCGACGAACGTGACGTCGGTCAGCGGAGCCGCGAACGGGACGATACCGACCAGCCCGGCGGCGAGCAGAATGAGTCCACCTGCCAGCAGACCGCCCCCGGCGAGCACGATCGGCGGCAAACCGTTGCTCTCGTCGGCGGAGAGCACCCAATAGACGGCGGCTCCCGCCATCGCACCGAGCGCCCACAGCACGCCGACGCGGTCGACGTCCGCGCCGGAGATCAGGTCGAGCACGAGCACCAATCCCATTGCGGCCAACAGCGCACCGACCAGCGTCAGCCGACCCGGACGCTGCTGGTGCCGAAACCACATCCAGCCGATGACGGCTACGGGCGAGGTGAATTCGATGAGCAGTGCGACACCCACGTCCATTCGGCCGACGGCGTTGAAGAACGCGAGCTGACAACCGGCCACCGCGAAGGCACCGTAGGCCACGAGTAGTTTCCAATTCTTGGCCAACAGGCCCCAGCGTCCACGCAGCGCGAGAATCGACGGAATGAGCAACACCGCTGCCGCGAGCAGGATGCGCGCCGTCACCGCGGCACCGGCGGTCCAGCCGGCATCGAGCAGGCCTTTGGCCAACGAGCCGGAGAGCCCGAACGATGCCGCGGACAGGAGCGCGAACATGAGCCCCGAGAGTCGACGCGACCGTGCCGCAGCGTCGTGTACAGCTGCGCGATCCACCTGCGCGTCATGAGTGTAAGCCGTCATGACATGTGACAGTAGGGAGTGGATTGGTAAGGTGTCAACATGCTTTTTGCTCATGACGCAGAACTGTCGCTTCTGTCCGCCGTGGCATTGGTCAATTCCGCCGAAGACCCGGACACGCTGACCACCCGCGAGGAGCTGGCCGACTTCTTCAGCGACCAGGGCTACTCCGGACGGTTCGACGGCGACGACGCCGAGCTCGAAGCGGTGCGGGCACTGCGCCCGACCCTGCGATCACTGCTGACCAGCAGTCGAGACGACGCCGTGATCGAGGTGAACCGCTTGCTTGCCGAATCCTCGGCCCTGCCCCGATTGGTCCGGCACGACACTCTCGACTGGCACATCCATGCCGTCGCCGACGACAGTCCGCTCTCAACCCGCATCGTCGTCGATACCGCGATGGCCATGATCGACGTCATCCGAGCCGACGAGCTCTCTCGTTTCGACGTCTGCGCCGATCCGGACTGCAACGGGCTGGTTCTCGACCTGTCCCGAAACCGCTCTCGCCGCTTCTGCAGCACCACCTGCGGCAACCGCGCGGCAGTTGCCGCGTACCGCGCACGCAAGGCCCAGTAGCACCGCGGGGCTTAGACGACCGGGTTTCGGGTATTCGGCGACGGAACTTAGCGAGAGGAACATCCCCATGGTCGAGAAAAGGCCTTCGAAAACGAGCTGGGCACGTGCAGTCGAGAACATGCTGGCCGTCATCTTGATCTTCGCCGGAATCGCATCCGCGGGCGGTCTGATCGCGGCTCTGGCGGGCGGCTTCGAGGGATGGGCGATCGTCGCCGGCATCACCGTGGTCGTACTGTTCGCAGCCGCGTTCTTCGCCGTTCGCGACGGTGCCCGACGACGCGCGCGGGAAGTCGACACCGTCGTCTACTCCCCCGACAACACCGATCAACTGTTCGACGTGGACCCGAACACCGGTGAGCGCACTCCGCACCGGGAATAGCACTGCCGCACGGTAGTGCTGCTCGGCGTCAACTCGGAACCGATTCGAGACGAACCATCGAATCGGTTCCGAGGAAGAACACACCCGACCGCGTCTGGGCGATGGTGCCGCTGTCGGTGAACCCATCGGATCCAGCCGGGATGGTCCAATGCCACCGCACATCACCGGAATCCGTGGTTGCGACGTACGCCGGACCGTCGATCGAATAACGAGTGTTGCCGATGACCTTGTCCGTATCGAACGGATCCGGCAACTCCCACACAGTAGCGCCGGTGGAGTCGACGATGGTGTCGTCCGAGGTCATGTTGAGACCCTCGACGGGTGCTCCGGTGGTCGGATCGAAAAATGTCGCCTCTCCGCCCATCGTCACGACGCCTCGCCCGTCGGCCGTGTGAATCACCGTGCCACTCAGGCCCTCCCACCCCATGGATGTGGTGATCGGTAGCGTCCACATTCGGTCGAGTGCATTCACCGACCCGCCGTGCAACACGGATTCGCCATCCTCAGGGCTGCCTTCCAACAACAGCACCGATGTCCCGTCGCTCTCGATCGCGTAGACGTACCAGTTCTCGGGGACCGGTATTCGCTTCACCACCCCGTCGTTCGTACCGATAGTGACGAGGGACTGCACATCGGAATACGAGTCCAGACAGACGATGTCGCCCTGAACGGGGACACTCGCGCATACGTCGACTGTGCCAGGCGACGCCTTCCATCGCACACTGCCGTCGTCGGCATCGAGGGCCACGAACTCGACTGCATCGAGCGAAGACGACCGTGGATTCGGAAGACCCATTGCGGTGACGAGAACATCGCCGGCGTCGATCACACCCGTGACCCCGAGATCGAACGTCAAACTTGCGTTCGGCGAACGGAATGCAGCGAATTGCCTGCCGTAGACGGTCTCTGCGTCGATCCGCCAGCTGGGCTCGAGCGCCGGCCCAGCCGGTGCCTCAATTGTCTCCGTCTCCTCCGAGAACGTCGGCATCTCGTCGAACGCCGACGTCGTTGCATCGTCCATCGACGGCTTCACGGACACGTCCACATTCACCAGCACGACCGCAGCCGCGGCGACGGATACCACTGCCACCATCACCGCGGCTGCAGCGAGAACAGTGCGTGTCGTCGAATCTTTCACGGCCACTCCGTGATCGGAGCTTGGGCCACTGCATCCAGTAGCTCGAGTGGCAGCGGTTCCGGCCGTGTCGAACGGCCAACGCCAGGAACGAAATCCGCCGTCGACCGAACCGACACCTGCACGCCGGACGGTCGCGTCAGCGTGACCGACCTCGCCAACCGCATGGTTCCGTCCTCCGCGGTCATGCTGCTCGACAGATCGACGTCGTACGATTCGAGCACCGAACCGTCGGGCAATGTTCGCAGCTCCACAACCGGTTCGTACGCATTCTCCGGATCGTAGGGGTCCCTCGCCACCGGGATTGCCGCGCCGGAGGATAAGGAAATCGACAGCGCTACATCGGAGTTCACTACGTCGATGTCCGTACAGGCACCCCTGCCCGTGCGATCGGGTACCAGTGACCCGATCGGCCGGTTCAGGACGGGCGCGTCGGATAGCGCCTGCCACGTTGTCGTCAACGCCTCGTTCGCGGCGTCCAAGGACTCCTCGTCGATGTCCACCGCTGCCGCCTCCCCTGCGAGCGAGACCGAGCAATCCTGGCGCGGCGCAGCGCTTCCCGCCGGTGCAGGCGAACCGACTCGGAGGCCCGGCAGCGCCGCGATTCGGGTCAACTCGGATGTGTCCAAGGGAAATTCGGGACCGACGGTAGTACTGAGATTCGCGGTGACCAGAGTTCCGTCCGGGTGATACGCCGTCGCTCTGCGACTGTTCGTGCGGTCACCACCGATCTCGTACCAACTGTCGTCGGTATCGACCACCGTCCCGTCGCGTTCGGTACTGCGGGCATCGAGAACGCCTGCGACACAGGCGGGTACACCCGTCGACGACGGTCGAACGTCGACGCTGGCAAACGCCGAAATCCCGGCGCGAACCAGATCGCCACGGGCGCTGGTGCTGGGCTCGAGGCCCTCCGGCACGTTACCGCCGAAGTCATCCACCGGTTGGAAGGTCAGCGACTGTGATGGGGCGGCCAACTTCACGGTGACATCCGCTGGAAGTGCGCCCACGAGAGCGTCGGTCATCGCTCCTGCCTTGCTCGCGGTCAACCACGGGTAGGCAGGATTGTCGTAGGACGGAGCCTGACTTCCGATGACCGAGATGAGGCGTCCATCCTCACTGGGCGGGGGCGGCTCGACCTCGGAGCACCCCGGAATGTCGGCCGGATACTCGACAGGCTCGGAGACGATGGAGTAGTCACCGTCGCGCGCGGCCTCTCCGGATGACACAGCATTTCCGGGCGGCAGTTCACTTTCCGGCGAATGCAGCAGTCCGGCCGCAACGACACCGAGTGCGACCACCGTGACGATGACGGATACGTCGATGACGGCGTTGTGTCTTCTACCTTCGCGCACGAGACGACACTACATACCCAACGGACGGTTTTGGTCCGATGCGGCCATTCAGGCCGAGTCCGCCAGCAGCGCCGCCACCATACTCGAGCTGTTCACACCTCGGCTGATCCATGTTGCCTGCACAGCGTGGTACAGGTCGGGTTTGCCACTCCACACCGTGGCTGCGGGCCTGTTGTCCGCGTCGAGTTCGTGATGCCAGGAGCCGTCGACGAGGTCGATGAAGGAGTCGGCGGCGACATCCCACCATGCGCGATAGTCGTTGTCGTAGCGGTCTTCTCCGGTCCGACGGCCCAGTGTCGCGGCGGCCGCGATCGCCTCGCACAACACCCAGTGCAGACGCTCTGTCACTACCGGTCGCCCAGTCCAGTCGGTGGTGTAGACGAAGCCAGGCGACGGGCCGGGTTGCCATCCGTCCTGCGCCGCGCGGTGATACAGGGACGCGGCGGCGGCAACGTAATCGTGGCCACCAGGGCTATCGGCCACGAGATTCGCCTGCACGAGCAGCCGAGCCCACTCGAAACCGTGCCCCACCGTTGCTCCGTACGGCTTGAACTGGTTTGCTGTGTCGCCGCTGTTGTACTCGAGCATCGGCTGCCATTCCGCAGTGAAATGCTCGGGAATGCGATTCTCGTTCGCCTGTGACCAGCCGATCACGTTGTCGCAGATGCGTACTGCCCTGCTCCGCCAGACCTCGGGCGCACCCGCGTCGGCCGCCGCCAGCAGCGCCTCGACCATGTGCATGTTGGCGTTGATACCGCGATAACCGTCGAGCGCAGTCCAGCTCGCATTCCAGGTGTCTGCGCACATGCCGTAGTTCTCGTCCCAGAATCGCCGATCCACGACCTCGAGGGCTTCGTCGAGAAGCCCTCGTCCACTGGGGTGTCCCGCCGCTGCGGCTGCGGCTGCCGCCAACACCACGAAAGCATGCGTGTAGGCCGTCTTCGTCGCATCGGGAGACGAGACGTCGGCGCTGGACTCGAACCACCCGCCGTTCGTGCTGTCCCGCAACGTCGTCAGTAGACCGTCGAACACTCGATCGGCTTTCCTACGAGACCCCGGATACCCCTGCATCGAGGCCAGGAAATGCACGTGCACCATCCGAGCAGTGATGTAGGTCAGGGCCGGATGGCTCAGGTCCGGATGTCCGCGGTCGTTCAACCACGCCGCTCCCCCGGCAGGATGCTCGAGCGAGCTACCGAACCGGAGGAGCCGAGCCGATTCTGTGTCGAGCCACAGCTGGTGCGCAGGCAAGGTCCACCACTGACGACGATCACCGGATGTCATGAGCCCATTCTGCGCGATCGGGCCGGACGACAGGTCTGCTTACCGAACCACCCTGTACCGCAGATACATCCAGCCCGACGTGGGGAAGTGCCTCTGCTCTTCCAGCACCAGGTTCAGTCGGTGCCCCACGGGGAAGTACGGCTTTCCACCACCCAGGATCGTCGGGACGACAATGAGCTCGAACTGGTCGATCGAGTCGAACAACGATGCGGCCAACGACGCGCCGGCGACGGCCAACGTGCCCTCGGTCTCCCGTTTCATTCGCTCCACTTCCGCGACGGCGTCGGCACTACGGACCAGCCGGCAACCGTCGGGCACGGAAGTGAGGGTGTCCGAGAAGACCACCCGGGGAGTTGCCTTGTACAGCTCGGCGAATTCGGCTTCGACGGGGTCGCCGGCCGCCCGTTCCGGGTCGGTCCAGTAGTCCTCCATGGCCTCGTACAGCCGCCGTCCGAACAGAAAGACGCTCGTCTCCACGGTCTGGCGATTCGAGAACCGATGCGATTCCGCGTCGGGCATCGAGTAGTCGAGGCTGCCGTCGGGATCCTCGATGTAGCCGTCGAGGGAAACATGCAGGTTGTAGGTCAGAATCGCCATGTCACTCCAGAGGTTGGGTGGGTTTGCCGGTATCGACCTCTGCACCGCCGAGAAGTCACCGGCCTATCCGCGGATTCAGTCCAGAATCGCGGTTGCTTCCACCTCTACCCGCACGTCCGGTTCGAAGAGGTAATCCACTCCGATCAACGACGCCGGCGGCATGGGAGTCGGCAGTCCGATCTCGTCGGCGACGCGCGTGACGCCGTCCATGAACTCACCGATCAGCTCTGGAGCCCAGTGCGTGACGTAGAACGTCAGCCGCAGTACGTCCTCGAATGTTGCTCCTGCACCGGTCAATCCGATCCCGGTATTGCGCAGCGCCTGCGCAACCTGACCGGCGAGGTCGTCGGTATCGATGGCCGACCCGTCCTCGTTCTGGGCGATCTGACCGCTGACGTGGATGTGTCGAGAACCCTGACCCACCGCCACGTGGTGATACGGGGTGGGTTGCATCATTCCGGGCGGGGTGAATCGAGTGACGCTCATGGTTGGTCCTTCGTCGTAGAAATTCAGGTATAACGTTGATACCTGGTACACAAAGGACACTTCAAGGGAACCTGGTTTCATGACCGATACCGCCGACGGCACCGCAGAACTCACGATCACTGCCCCGCACCGCGAATTGTTAGATCAGGTGCTGGACAAATGGTCACTGCAAGTACTCAACGAATTGTGCGAGCGCCCCTGCCGATTCAACGATCTCCGCCGCGGGATTCCCGAGGTGACTCAGAAGTCCCTCACCGCAACGCTGCGCAAGCTCGAACGCAACGGAATCATCGAACGCACGGTGCTGAGCACCCGCCCGGTGGCGGTGGAATATCGAATCACTCCCCTGGGCAAAACGCTCCGAACTCCCGTCGACGTCCTGCTGGCGTGGGCAACCACGCACATGGACGACATCGACCGAGCGCGAGACCGATTCGATGCCCTGTGACGGTTCACGTCCAGTACAGCAGCTGCGCGTCGGGCAGAACGTCGCGAAGTTCGTCGACGAACCAGCTGCGCATCTCGGCCATCGTGTCCTTCGGATAGACGTATTTCACGCCACCGAACTTGTTTCTCTTCGCTGTGCGCGCGCCCTCGTCCATCTCCAGTTTCGTTCCCGGATACCAGCTCAACAACACATCCTTGCTCGACGGCGTGAAGCGGTGAGTGATGATTTCGGCGGTCAGATCGAGATCGGGCACATCGCGCAACGCGTCGGCGACATTCGCGAGCAATCGACCGTACTGCTCGCGCCACTGCGGGATCGGCATGATCGGCGCGATCGTCAACCCCACTCGGTAACCGGCCAGTGCCAACTGCCGCAGAGCTTCTATCCGAGCCGGCATACGTGCCGTGCCGCCCTCGAAGCGGTGAGCGATGTCATCGGCGTTGACCGACAGCCGAACTCGCGTTCGGCGGCCGTGGTCGAGCGTCACCAACTCGCGGACGTCGTCGAACTTGGTGGTGAAACGCAGCGACACGTCGTCGCCGTACACGCCCGCGCCCACTCTGCGAACGGCCTCGGCAAGAGAGCCCGTCACGTGTTCGATCCCCAAAGGATCGGTGTAGCAGGATAACTCGAATGTGGTGCCTTCGTGCCCGCGCTCATCGGTACCGGAGGTGATGGAACCGCGGCCTGCGTGAGCGCCGATACCGGCCAACACGTCGTCGAGGTTGGCGAAGACCCTGGTGATCGGCGGACCGGACAACGAGCCGGCGAGATAGCAATACTGGCAATGCGCCGGGCACCCCTTGGCCAGGTCGATCCGCCAGTCCGCGCTCGGCGGAATCGGTTGCGGTTTCAGCACACTCGGCGGAGCGACCACCACGGCCATCGTCGACTTGGCTCGTGCGTAGGTCTCGCGCTCGGACTCACCACGCAGTCCGGTGAGGCGGTCACCGGACAGAATGTCGATGTCGGCGACGCCTGCTGCTTCGCACCGACGGAGAATTTCCGCGGTGTGGGGTAACTCGGACGCAGACTTGGTGACCAGGACACGCGAGGGTGTCCAGAGTCGAGTGGGGGCAACCAGAAGATCATCCATTACTCGTGTTCAACGCGTCGCAGCGTGCAATGCTTCCCGGTTACCGCAGCTCAGGCGAGAAATTCGTCGAGCACGCCCAGCAGGGCACGTACCGCCGCGCTCGGAGCGCGAGTCGACGAGGTCGCAACCGCGAGCGGCCACGTCAGATCCACTTTCGACACCGTGGTGACGACCACACCTCTCCGGTCGGTCAGGACGAACCGGGGTAGCAGCGATATCCCGAGGCCGTTGCGGACGTACGCAACGCCGGTGGAGATATCGGTGATTTCGATGCTCACGCGTCGTTGCAATCCCGCGTCGGCGAACGCGCGGTCGGCCACCGCGCGATTTCCGAAGCCGATCGGCGAGTCGATGAAGTCGTACGGTGCAATGTCGTCCAGCGTCAAGGACTCTCGTTCGGCCAGGGGGTGGTCCGACGGGAGCACCAGATCCAATACCGACGACGCGAGTTCGCGCACGTCGATCCCGGCGGGCCGTCGGCCGGAGTCGGAGACGAACGCGAGGTCCAGTCGGCCGTCTGCCACCGATTCGAGTAGCCCCTGAGTGCCCGACGGCGCTGCGCCGGTGATGAGCTGGACGTGCGGAAACCGGCGGTGGTACTCGCCCAGCAGACCGGGAAGGTCGATCAGCTTGATCGAGGTCAACGTGCCGATTCTGACGGTGCCGCGCAGGCCGCCTCGAACGTCGTCGACCGCATCACGGGCATCGCGAGCGGCATCGAGGACCACCCGAGCACGGGGAAGCAGAGCCCGGCCTGCCTCGGTCAGCAGCACACGCTTGGAGTTGCGATCGAGCAGCGATGCACCCAGTTCTCGTTCGAGGGACTTGATCGCCGCCGAAACCGCAGATTGAACGATATGCAGACGGGCAGCGGCACGGGTGAAGTTCTGTTCTTCACTGACCGCGACGAAGTATTCGAGATGTCGCAACTCCATCCGGCAATGATCGCATATCGAGATAGTTGCAAGCTCTTTCATTCGCTGGACGCGATCGTCGACTCGGAGGAAAGTCTTAATCGAGCGAACGACACCCACACGCGATCGACACCGACATCGGAGAACGACATGTCCCACAACACCCTGACTCTCGCGCCGCAGCCTCAGACCGTGCACCCAACCTCTGCACGCCGACACGGCATCGGCTTCTGGGTGGTGGCCGCAGCGTTCCTCACGGCAATGGCGTTCTCCACCGTCCCGAGCCCGCTGTATCCGCTGTATCAGGTGCGCGACGGCTTCTCGACCTTCATGGTCACGATCGTGTTCGCCGCCTACGCCGTCGGCGTGATCGTCAGTTTGATTCTCGCGGGCCATGTTTCGGACTGGGTCGGCCGCAAGAAGGTGTTGATTGCAGCGTTGCTGCTCGAGTTGGTGGCTGCGGTGATGTTCCTCAGCGGCACCGCACTTCCGTTGCTTCTCGTTGCACGGCTCATCACCGGGCTCGGCGTCGGCGCACTCACCGCGACCGCCACGGCCTACCTGCACGAACTGCATTCCACGCACCGGCCGACCGCCTCCGGCCAGCGATTCGAGATGGTGTCCACCGCCGCGAACATCGGGGGGCTCGGCGTCGGGCCGTTGGTGGCCGGGTTCCTGGCGCAGTTCGTCGCGGCTCCCCTGCACACCCCCTACCTGGTGTTCGCCGTCCTGCTGGTCGTCGCCATTGTCGGTGTGACGCTGACACCCGAGACCGTCGACGAGCCGGCGGAGCGGCCCGCCTACCACCCGCAGCGAATCAGCGCAGATCACGGTGATCGCGCTGGATACTTCGCCGCTGCCGCAGCAGGTTTCGCGTCGTTCGCAGTGTTCGGTGTATTCACCTCGGTGGCACCGGGATTCGTGGCAGGCACACTCGACCACCCGTCCCGCGCCCTCAGCGGAGTCACCGTGTTCGCGGTGTTCGGCACGGCAGCCCTCGCGCAGACCCTCACCAGTCGCATGTCGAGCACGGCGAAGCTCTCGCTGGGCATCTCGGCCGAGGCACTGGGTCTGATCGCTCTCGTCACCGGGATGCACACCCTGAGTCTGCCGATGTTCTTGATCGGAGGGGTCGTGGCCGGAATCGGTGCGGGCGTGCTCTTCAAGGCCGCAGTGGGAGCGGTCGCTGCCATGGCCGCACCGGCTCAGCGAAGCGAAGCCCTCGCTGGACTGTTCCTCATCTCCTACCTCGGGCTGGGTATCCCGGCCGTGGGAATCGGAATCGCCACCCTCTCCATGTCCGCAACCGCAGCCATGACCGGACTTGCGGCCTTAGTGCTGGTACTTCTACTGGGAGTGGCAACCCTGGCTCGACGGGCCCCGGCAACACCGCGGTGAGGCTCAGGGATTCCAGGTATCCGACGCGATCTCGGCAGGTCTACCCAGCAGATAGCCCTGTCCCTGAACAGAATTGGGCAACGCCTCGAGTTGATCGAGAGTTTCGATGCCCTCGACCACGCAGCCCAGTTTCAGATCGCGGGCCAAGTTGATGATTGCTCCGACGATGCTGCTGCTCGTCGCGTCACTGGTCATGCTGGACGTGAACGACCGGTCTATCTTCACTGCGCTCACCGGCAGCGTAGCGAGGTATCGCAGGCTCGCGAAGCCCGTTCCGAAGTCGTCGATGGCGATTCCTACACCCAGCGTGCGTAATTCGCCGAGCTGACGCAGGACCGACGAGCCGGAATCGAGCAACACGGACTCGGTGAGTTCGAGAACGAGGTCCCCCGGAGCCATGCGATGCCGACCGAGGGCTGCGTCCACTGCCGCACGGATGTCGACGTGTTGCGCCTGTCGGGCACTGAGATTCACGGCCATCGTGACGGGCGCGTCGGACGCGGAGGTAGGCGGGTTCTCGGATCGCCACCGCGCGAGGGTGCCGAGAGCGGTGTCGAGCACGCGCTCACCCAGATCGGAATGAGTCCCGTGTCCTCGGCCACCGGGATGAATCTGTCGGGTGAAATGGCTGTGCCCGTGCTGTCCCGCAGACGAGCGAGCGCCTCGAAACTGACCAGTCGCCGACTGCCGAGATCGTAGACCGGTTGGTAGGCCACGCCGAATGTCGCGGAACCGCCGCGATCAGGATCGAGCGCGTCCCTCAGGGTCTGTTCGATGTACGCACGCTCGATCGCGTGCACCCGCAGCGCGTCGTCGAACAGTTCGATTCGGTCCTTGCCCAATTGCTTCGCCCGGTACATCGCGGAGTCCGCATCGCGCAGCGCTTCCTGAGCACTGACACCCCGGCGGACCAACACCATCCCGACGCTTGCCGACACCACGTACTCACGGCCTCCGTACGCGATGGGCGCTGCGAGTACCGTCCGGATTCGTTCGGCGACCTGCACCGCAAGCGCGCCGTCCGCAGGCCTGCCTGATCCGTTCTCCGCAGGCAACGCATCGAGGACCAGAACGAACTCGTCGCCGCCGACTCGGGCGATCGAGTCCTCGGCCCGCAGCACCGAACGCAATCGGCGAGCGACCTCGACGAGGACCGCGTCACCGGCGGCGTGGCCGCCGGTGTCGTTGATTCGTTTGAACCCGTCCAGATCACAGAACAGCACCGCCGCGGCAGCGCCGGTGCGAGCCGTCCGCCGCACGCACCCGGTACCGGATGCTGACGCTCTCCCCATCCGGCAGGGAGGCAGCGTCCCGGTCCGCTGCCCGGACGACGTCGATGCCCTGGGACACCACCGACTCCAACCCGTCCTCGGGGGCGGCGGTGTCGCCGGGTGAGCCGTCCTGGTTCGGCCCGGTCAACAACGACCTGACGTTGCGCGAGGCCCACTTCACGGTCCCGGTCTCGACATCGGTGACGATGGTGACGTCCGGCGATGCCGTCAGCACCGCATCACGGAACGCGCGCGCCTGCTCGAGCTCGGCGCGCGCCTCACGCTCGGCAGTGACGTCCTCGGACAGCACCATCGCGCCGACGATTCGACCTGTGTCATCGCGCAGAGGTCTGGTCTTCACGGCGAAGATCGCACCCGTCCGGGAACCCACGGAGTCGAAGGACGATTCCTCCCCATCGATGGCCGCTGTGTAGAACGGCTTCAGCCGGGCATAGACCTCCGGCGGCACAGTGTCTTGCAGCAGCTGCCCCTCCATCCGCCGCGGGTCGTATCCTTCCGCCAGCAGTCCGGCACCTTCGACGAGAATGAATCGCAGGTCGCGATCGACGACCAGCACCGACGTGTGCGGGAGGTTCGCCGCCAGCTGCCGATACCGGGCCTCGCTTGCGTCGTCGAACATCGCAGGTGAGCGGAGCAACGGTCCGTAGAAGCGGCGCATCCCCAGGTAGACGACGCCGGCGAGTGCCGTCGAGGCCGTCACCATCACATCGACGGTCCCGCCCATCGACTCCCGCATCGCGTCCAGGGTTCCCATGCCGGAATCGGTACCGAGATGCGATGCGTGAGTGCCGAGCCCGGCCGTCAGATGCCACGCATGGATCAAGTGGTGGGCGGCACACGTCGTGAAGATCGCGGCGGTGGCGACCGCGAGCCGGTTGTTACGAAACTGCCCGGTTCGCAACAGCCCTCGGACGATGAACAGCACGATCCCCGAGTACGCAGCAGCGGTGATCCCGTTGAGGATCACCACCCAGAGCCACCCACTCACCGCGATCGCTCATCGGCTCGGTACGCCGGGCTCACGAGTCGGTTCGAGTCGACGACGAGCACGATGCGACCCCCCAGGTTCGTAGCGCGTTGCACAGAATGATCGGACCGGGACCGGAATTCGGTACTTCACCACCGAAGACCCGCATTGACCAGCGTTTCAGCACATTGTGTTTCGCGAAGGTTATCGCAGTTCTTTTTACACTGCTGCCGTTCGGGCAGCCGCGAATCGGGCGTTTCGCCGGATAATCCGCACCTTCGGTCCGCCGCCGAACGAACGCGATGCGTCGGGTAAGAAGCTCTCATGCCCTTCGCCGATGAACTACTCGGTCCGGACGCAGCCCACACGCTGTTTCGGACCATTCGTACGGCTGCTCCGAAAGCGGATTTGTCGTTGCTTCGAGAGTCGTCGGACGGGTTGGCTCCACTCGCACTCCGAGCCCGCGCCGACCTGCTGCGTGACGCGCTACTGACAGGGCTGCCGGGCGACTACGCCCAGTTCGCTCGAACCATCCGACTGGCCGCTGCGGATCCCGACTTTCGAGGCTGGTCGGTCTGGCCCGTGACCAGCGCCGTCGCATCGAAGGCCGTCGACGAGCGCACTGCGACCGCGTTCGACGACGGGATGTCCTTGCTCGCCGAGCTCACCGGCCGACTGACCTCCGAATTCGCCATCCGGACCTTCCTGCGAACCGATCTGGATCGGGCTCTCGCCATCGCGGCCGAGTGGACGCAATCACCGGACGAACACGTTCGCCGCCTCGCGTCGGAAGGCACCCGACCGTACTTGCCGTGGTCGGTGAGAGTGCCCGAAATACTTGCGCGCCCCGGCGTGACCGTGCCGATTCTGGACAGGCTGTACCGAGACGACAGCGACTACGTTCGGCGGTCGGTTGCCAACCACCTCAACGACTTCAGCCGAGACATCCCGGATGTCGTCGTCGGGACCGCGGCACGGTGGCTGGGCGAGCCGGACGCCAACACCGACCGGCTTGCGCGCCATGCGCTTCGGACGGTGATCAAGAAGGGGAACACCGACGCGCTCGCGTTATTGGGTTTCTCCCCGGCCGAACTCGAGGTGACGGGCCCTGCCGTGGACGTGACCGAGTTGCAGATCGGCGAGAGCCTGGGATTCACCGCGAAAATTCGCAACGTCGGCGTCGAGCCCGCAAAGATCGCGATCGACTACGTCGTCCACCACACCAAAGCGAACGGCGGAGTGACAGGGAAAACGTTCAAGCTGACGACCAAGACAGTCGCGCCCGGAGAGAGCATCGAGGTAGTGCGCCGACACTCGTTCAGAACGTTGACCACACGCACGTACTACCCCGGCCCGCACTCGATCGAGCTCCAGATCAACGGTGTGAGTTACGGTCTCGCGGAGTTCGTGCTCGTCCGCTAGCCGCGAGTTTTGTACCACGCACATGCGGCACATCGGCTACGTCCGTACGGTCGATGAGGTGCGTGGACAGTGGCGGTGGCTGGCGGTGGTGCTCGGCATCGCCGTGCTCGTCGCCGCGCCCTCGGTGATCGAGCGCCTGCCCGTCGCCGCGTCGGACATCGGTGCGGCGGAACTGCTGTCTCGGGTCCAGTCCTCCACCGCAACACCGTATTCGGGCTACGCCCAGGCCGTTGGCGGCGTCACCCTGCCGGTCACCGACGGACTCGGCGGCCTACCGGATCTGCTGGGCGACACCACGACCCTGCGCGCCTGGTACCGCGCCCCGGACAGCTTTCGCGTCGACACCGTCCGCCTCGCCGGTGAACGCGGTCTCTACCGGTCCCCGGCTCTGCTGTGGAGATGGGACTACGAACAGAACACGGCCGTGGCAAACCCGGTCCCCGAACCGAGCCTGCGTCTGCCGCGCGAGGCCGATCTGCTGCCGCCGGAGCTCGGGCAGCGGTTGCTCAGTGAGGCGACCACCGACGAGGTCACCCGGCTGCCGACCCGCCGAATCGCCGGCCGGGACGCCCCTGGCCTGCGGCTCGTCCCCGCCGAGTCGCAGAGCACCATCACCGAGGTCGACGTGTGGGCCGACCCCGACAGCGGGCTGCCACTGCAGGTCGACGTGCTCGCCGGCGGGGCCGCTCGCCCTGTTGTCAGCACCGCGTTCCTGGACTTCTCACCCGAGATGCCCGACGCCGACACCGTCCGTTTCGTCCCGCCCCCGGGAACCGATGTGCAGCAGCAGGACGGCCTCGACATCGCCTCGTTCGCCGACGGGACCGACTCTCCCCGTCTTCCGTCGACTCTGTCCGGACTGGATCTGCGGGCCCGCGACGAACCGGGATCCGTCGGGATATACGGCCGCGGAGTGACCGAGCTGATCGCCGCTCCGCTGCCGCGTCGCGCCGCGCGCGGGCTCGTCGACCAGTTGCGGGCCGCTCCCGGCGCAGTCGTGACCGGCGACAGCGTCGCACTGTCGATCGGACCGCTGAACGTCCTGATCACCGAGCCCGCCGGAGACCGCCGCCGATATCTGCTCTCCGGCACCGTCACCGCAGAAACCTTGGCCACCGCCGCCCAGCAGCTCGAAGGAGCAGCCACATGATCCGCACGACCGGCCTCACCAAGCGTTACGGATCGGTGCGGGCCGTCGACGGCGTCGACCTCAACGTGCGCGCCGGCGACATCTACGGCTTCGTGGGCGCGAACGGCTCCGGCAAGACGACGACCGTTCGGATGCTGCTCGGGCTGGTCCTGGCCACCTCCGGGCAGATGCAGGTGCTCGGCGAGGAGATGCCCCGACGACGCAGGAGCGTGCTGCCACGGGTGGGTGCACTGATCGAGAACCCCGCCGCCTACCCCAATCTTTCCGGGCGACGAAACCTCACGCTGCTCGACGCGGCCGGCCCCGGTGGTTCTCGGCGCACCCGCACCGCCCGCGTCGGCGAGGCCCTCGAGCAGGTGGGCCTCGCCGGGGTCGGACGCAGGCCGGTCAAGCAGTACTCGCTCGGCATGCGGCAGCGCCTCGGCTTGGCCGCGGCCCTCATGCGTACCCCCGAGCTGCTGATACTCGACGAGCCGACCAATGGCCTCGATCCACAGGGAATCCTCGAGATTCGAGAGTTGTTGCTGGACTTGCATTCCCGAGGCACCACCGTCTTCCTCTCGAGCCACCTGCTGGCCGAAGTGGAGCAATTGTGCGACCGAGTGGGAGTGCTCGATCGAGGTCGCCTCGTTCTGCAGGATCAGCTCTCTGCATTCCAACAACCCACCGGCCGAGTGCTCGTGCGTACCCCCGACCCCGCCGACGCGGTGACGGTCCTGTCCGACGTGAAGGACGCCACCGTGCTCGAGCGTGACGGACAGCAGCTCGTGATCGAACACCCTGATCCGGCCCTGCTCAATCGACTGCTCGTCGAAGGCGGCGTCCGGGTGAGCGAGTTGAGCCCGCAGCAAATGAGCCTCGAGCAGTCGGTGCTGGCGGTCACCGGTGCCAGCGCGGACCGAGTCGACGGTCCTGCTGGCCCTCGCGAAGGTTCCGTCCGATCGGAGGTGACCGCATGATCGGAGTCGAACTGCGCGCGATGCTTCGCCGACCCCGCACCTGGGTCGTCATCCTCCTGCTGAACCTGCTACCCACCATCGTCGCGGGCCTGCTGGCACTCACCGACGTCGGTCCGCGTCCCGGCGACGGACCTGCCTTCCTGTCCGCGGTGACCACGAACGGCCAGCTCTTCCCACTCGCCGCTCTTGCCATCGTGCTCCCGCTGTTCCTGCCCGTCGCGGTGTCGGTCATCGCCGGCGATTCCGTCGCCGGGGAGGCCCAGACCGGCACCCTGCGTTACCTGCTGGCCCGCCCGGTGGGACGAACGAAGCTGTTGGTCGCGAAGCTGATCTCGGTGGCTGCGTTCGTGCTGCTGGCCGTCGTCATCGTTGCTGCCGTCGCATACTTCGTCGGCACGACGCTGTTCGACACCACGTCGTTGGCCGGCGTGTCCAGCGTGTCCGGCACGGTACTGACAGACGAACAGGTCGCCGTGCGCACTGTCATCGCCGTGCTCTACGTGACCCTGTCGATGCTCGGAGTTGCTGCCATGGGGCTGTTCCTGTCGACCCTGACCGACTCGCCACTCGCGGCGACGCTGGGCGCGTTGGCCTTCCTCATCGCCAGCTCGCTACTGCTGACGCTGGACGCCGCCGACGCCATCGCGCCGTACCTTCCGACGCGGTACTGGCTGGCCTTCGTCGATCTCTTCCGCGACCCGGTGCCGACGCGGGACCTGGTGCGCGGCGTCGGATTGCAGGGCGTCTACGTCGTCGTGCTCCTGGGTGCCGCGTGGGCGAACTTCACCACCAAGGACATCACGAGCTGAGACGGCTGCAGTCGGCTGCGCCGAGCTCGACGGTAGAGCTGCCGTCCAACTGGGCCGAGACCATCGCGCCGACGAGAGGATCACGGGGCAGGTTTCCGTGGTCGACGGCCGAGTCCTCGCACACGCTCTGGACGGGGATGTCGATCGCCCCGTCGAGCCGGGCCGAGTTCGGCGGGGTCACCACTTGGTCCAGTTCGGTCCAGATCGACACCCACTGCGGCCCGTCCGGCGTCTCGTCGCCCAAGTTCAAGCCGACCAGCACGGAGCTGTTCGGGGCAAGCTGTTGGCAGGCGATCGGGCACCGGTCGGGTAGGACCTGGGCAGCCAGCCCCGCCACCTGGGTGCCGTGGTGTGGGGAGCCCAGGGTCACGATGCGCCGGGCCTGCTCGGCACCGCCCAGGTCAGCGACCCAGATCCGGGCCACCACCCCGCCGGCGGAGTACCCGACGACGTCGACCGAGGTCGCTCCCGTCCGAGTCAGAGCCGCGTCGACGGCGTCGCGCAGTGTCTGCGCCTGCGCGGTCAGGTCGCCGACGCCACCATCGGGCAGGGCCACGACGGTGGCGTCGCGGCCGTTCTCCCGTAGTTCCGCCGCGAGCACCTCGAGAGCTTCGGTGGATCCGCCGAACCCGGGGACCAGTAATACCGGGCCGGGAACCGACTGGTCGACGCTCGCGACGGGGTCGTTCGTGGACCGCGATGCGACGAAGGCCGCCACGGCCACGACGAGCCCGATCAGGACGAGAGCGAGTACGACGTACGCGAGGCGACGACGGGCCGGGGCGAGGGAGGCGAACACCTCGTCCAGTGTGCCCGTCGACGGTGGTGCGGAAGGTCAGAGTGTCTGCGTTTCAGCTTTCGATGGCGGTGATCGCGTCGACAGCGATGACGACGGTGACGTAGGGGGACCCTGTGGGGACCTCGGTGAGGGCGACGGTGATGAAGCCACCGTCGTCGTCGTTGTTGTCGACGGCCCCGATCTTGCCGACATGCTGGTGTCCGTCGATGGTGCTGATTCGGACGGGGGTTTCGGTATCGGAGTAGTTGGTGAAGATGACGGCGTCGATCATGTGGGTGTTCCTGTTCGTTCGGTGATGGATGTCGCGGGGTCCGCGACGCTGACGAGTCCGACGCTCACCGGAGCGGGATACGAAAAAGCCCCTCACAGATTTGTATCGGTGAGGGGCTGAGCCTGAGCCGCCTAAGAGAATCGAACTCTTGACCTTTTCATTACGAGTGAAATGCTCTACCGACTGAGCTAAGGCGGCGTGCCTTTCGGCGTTGGTGAGTCTAACGGAGCATCGGGTCGAAACGAAAATCGCCCTCCCTGACGGTCAGCCCGCGAGGCCGAGTCCTTCCGCAGGCCCGCTGAGGATCGTCTTGACGTGCCTGGTCAGGTCGTCGGCGAGCACTTCGGTCTCCCCGGCCTCCAGGGCGTCGAGCACCTGGCGCACCACGTCGCGTGGGTCGTTCTTCGGGACGTCGAGTTCGGCGATCATGTCGGTGTCGGTGTACCCGAGATGCACCCCGACAACGAGGGTTCCCTGCGGTGCGAGCTCGAGCCGGAGCGAGTTGGTGGCCGACCAGATCGCCGCCTTCGATGCCCCGTAGGCACCTGCACCGCCGAGCCACGACAGCACCGAGTGAATGTCGACCAACGCCCCGCCGCCGTTTGCCTTCAGTATCGGAGCGAACTCTTGCGCGATTCGCAGCGCGCCGAAGACATTGGTCTCGAACACCGCGCGAATGTCGTCGATCGACGTCGTCAGCAACGGTGTCGTTCCGGGAGCGCCGGCGTTGTTGAAGACGATCGACACATCGGATGCGATATCGGCAAGTGCGGCAACGGAATCCGCGTCGGTGACATCGAGAGCAACGGGAACCACCCGAGGATCCGAGTCCTCTCGCGGGCTCCTCGCAGTCGCGTACACCTTCGTTGCCCCACGCTCGAGCAATGCGTCGACTGTCGCCTTGCCCAGACCGCGCTGACCGCCGGTCACCAATACCGTTGCTCCCGAAACAGACACCATCGACTTCACCCTTACGACAGAGGTTAAATGCTTTTGACTCTGTCAGTAGTAGTTGACCAGTTCGACATAGTCAAATACTGTTCACTTATGTCACAGTCGCCGACGGAGCGCTTTCACCTAGCACCGGCACCCGACGGACTGAAGGTGGTGCAGAATCTGCTCAACACGCGAGCCATCGACGCGTACGGCCTCCCCGACCTCCTAGCGGACGGGAAGGCAGCGTCGCTCGTGTGGGAGACCGCGCTGTCGGACGACGATGCGGCCACGCTGCGGGCTCTGCGCTCGGATGTCGAAGCGGCCATTGCCGGCGACCTGCCCACGCGTCCGGCCGTCCGAGCAGAACTCGTACCGGGCGGCGACGGCACCGTACGACTGATGCCGACCGGCACCGGGGCCGACTACATCGCGTCGAAGATGTGGTCCGAAGTGCTTCTCGCCCAACAAGCGGACACGTGGCGACGACTCAAGCGATGCAAGAACGAGGCATGTGGATCTGCCTTCTACGACCGCTCCCGCAACAACAGCGGCGTCTGGCACGACGTGAAGACATGCGGCAATGTCGCCAATCTTCGCGCCTCACGGGCCCGACGGAAAATACAGAGCTAGCGCAGGACATCCCCGAGCGTCGCGACCATCGCATAGATCGCAAATTTGGGTTTTGCGTTGACAGCCAACGACTCTCGGCATTCGAGGATCGCCTCGATGCTTTTCAGCAGAGCCTCGGGCGGCACGGCTTTCGCCATTCGCTCGACCTGCTCGGCCATGTCGGGGTGCGTGGCCGTCGCGGTCGAGCCGTACGAACGCGCGAGCGCGTCGCGGTACAGGCCCACCAGGTCCATCAACGCGCGGTCGAGCGAGTCGCGGCCGGTTCTGGTGGCGCGAGACTTCTGCCGCTTCTCGAGGTCCTTGAGCACTCCGGCCGAGCCACGCAATGCTCCGGCAGCGCCCTTACCTGTGCCTCCGGCACCCAGAGCCGTGCGCAATTCCTCGGTCTCGGCCTCGTCACGAGTGGCACTCATTTCCTTGGCCTCGTCCTCGGCGGCCTTCACCAGTTCCTCGGCTGCGAGGTACGCCTGATTGGGACGGGCCGCGGCCGACGCCAGCGCAAGTGCCCGCTTGCGTCGCGCCCGCGCGTCCTCGTCGGTCGCGAGTCGGCGTGCTCTGCCCACATGGCCGCCGCTGATCGACGCGGCCCACTCCGCTGTCTCGGCGTCGAGCTTGTCGCGGGTCTGCAGCACCTGCGCGATGGCCGGCACTGTGGGCGTCACCAACGAGACGTGCCGGCAGCGCGAGCGCAGCGTCACCGAGATGTCCTGCGGATCGACCGATGGAGCGCACAACAGGAACACCGTCCGAGCGGGCGGCTCCTCGACGACCTTGAGCAGTACGTTTCCGGCACCCTCGGTGAGTCGATCGGCATCCTCGACGACGACCACCTGCCACAGACCGGTGCTCGGCCGACGCGACGCGACCGAGACGATGTCTCGCATCTCCTTGGTACTGATGCTCAGACCCTCCGGGATGACGCGTCGTACATCGCCGTGAGTGCCTGCCATCGTTGTCGAACACGCCTGACAATGCCCACACCCCGGAGTGCCCTCGGTGGTGCACTGCAACGCCGCAGCGAAGCACAGGGCGGCGATGGAACGCCCGGACCCGGGAGGGCCGGTGAAGAGCCACGAATGCGTCATCGCCGACGAGTCGACGCCCGTACGAGCAGCCACTGCTGCAGCCGTCAGATCGGCCTCGACATCTTCCTGACCGACCAAACGATCGAACACACCCGCCATGCTGGCAACCCTAACGGTTGGGACCGACTACTCCCGGCGCACTGTTCCCGGACACTGCCGAACTCGAAGCTATAGACGTTATCGCTGCCGATTCCATCCACAACTTCGAGTTCGCGAGCTATTCGCCGTCGGTCTTCTTCGCCGGTGCCTTCTTGGCAGCAGCCTTCTTCGTCGTCGTCTTGGCCGCCGTCGTCTTCGTGGCGGTCTTCTTGGCTGCAGCCTTCTTGGCCGGAGCCTTCTTCGCGGCAGCCTTCTTGGCCGGAGCCTTCTTCGCAGCGGCCTTCTTCGCCGGTGCCTTCTTCTTCACCGGGCCACGAGCACGCCTGTCCGCCAACAACTCCGACGCGCGATCGTCGGTGATCGTCTCGACCTCGTCGTCCTTGCGCAGACTCGCGTTGGTCTCGCCGTCGGTGACGTACGGCCCGAATCGACCGTCCTTGATCACCATCGGCTTCTCACTGATCGGGTCGACGCCCAGTTCCCGCAGCGGCGGCTTGGCCTCACCCTGACGGCCTCGACGCTTGGGCTCGGCGTAGATCTTGAGAGCCTCTTCGAGACTGACCGTGAACATCTGATCCTCGTCGGCGAGCGAGCGAGAGTCGGTGCCCTTCTTCAGATACGGGCCGTAACGGCCGTTCTGCGCGGTGATCTCTTCCTTGGACTCGGGATCGACGCCCACGATGCGCGGCAACGACAGCAGCTTGAGTGCATCCTCGAGCGTGATCGTCGCCAGATCCATCGACTTGAGCAACGAGCCGGTCCGCGGCTTGGGGCCGGTGGCCTTCTTCGCGGCAGCCTTCTTGGCCGGTGCCTTCTTGGCTGCAGCCTTCTTCACCGCAGTCTTGACGCCACCGCCACCATCACCGTCGCTACCTGACGGGATCGGCACGATGTCGGGCTGAGGCGGCGTCGGCTCGGGTTCCGGCTCGGGCAGGATCTCGGTGACGTAAGGCCCGAAACGGCCTTCCTTCGCGACGATGTCGTGGCCGGTCAGCGGATCGACACCGAGCTTGCGGCCCTCTTGTGGTGTGGCGAAAAGCTTTTCGGCGAAATCGATCGTCAACTCGTCCGGCGGAAGATCGTCGGGCAGGTTGGCGCGCTGGCTGATCGGGTCGCCGTCGGGATCGTCGTCGCTCTTGACCATGCGCTCGAGGTACGGACCGTAACGGCCTACGCGCACATGGATTTCGCGTCCCTCGGAGTCGTCGAACAGACGGATCGAGTTAATGGTGCGCGCATCGATCTCCTCGAGATTCTGGCCCACCATCTTCTTAAGGCCACCGGAGCGCGCCACCGAACCCTCGGCACCGGTCTCGCCGCCGAAGTAGAAGTTCTGCAGCCAATCGCCGCGGCGCTCACGGCCTCCCGCGATCGCGTCGAGATCGTCTTCCATGCCTGCGGTGAAATCGAAGTCCACCAGACGCCCGAAGTGCGCTTCCAGCAACGCAATCACCGAGAACGCCACCCACGACGGCACCAGAGCACTGCCACGCTTGTAGACGTAACCGCGGTCGAGAATGGTCTTGATGATCGACGAATACGTCGACGGCCGACCGATTCCCAGCTCTTCGAGCGTCTTGATGAGCGACGCCTCGGTGAATCGAGCCGGCGGGTTGGTGGTGTGACCGTCGGGATCGAGCTTGGTGGCCGTCACTGCCTGGCCGGCCTTCAGCGCGGGCAGACGTGACTCGGCGTCGTCGGTCTGACCGCCCGCCTCGTCGTCGACGCTCTCGACGTAGGCCTTGAGAAAGCCGGCGAACGTGATGGTGCGCCCCGACGCGGAGAACGTGCATTCCTCGCCGGTGCCTGCGGTTCCGGTGATGCGCAGCGTCAGCGTGGTACCGCGCAGATCCGCCATCTGCGACGCGACCGTGCGCTGCCAGATCAGCTCGTAGAGCCGGAACTCGTCGGTCTGTAGCGCCGAATGCAGCTGACCGGGAGTCTGGAACACGTCACCCGAGGGGCGGATGGCCTCGTGCGCCTCCTGCGCGTTCTTGACCTTGCGGGTGTACTGCCGCGGAGTGGGGTGCACGTACTCCGGGCCGTACAGCTCGGTCGCCTGCGCCCGTGCCGCGGAGACCGCAGACGCGGACAGCGACGTCGAGTCGGTACGCATGTAGGTGATATAGCCGTTCTCGTACAGGCGCTGCGCGACACGCATGGTCCGCTCGGAACTGAACCGCAGCTTGCGGCCGGCCTCCTGCTGCAGCGTCGACGTCATGAACGGCGGGTACGGCTTACGCGTGTACGGCTTGTCCTCGGCGGACGCGACGGTGAGGTCGACGCCTTCGAGAGCGTCGGCGAGGCGTCGGGCATGCGGTTCGTCGAGAACGGTGACCGACTCGGTCTTGAGCTTGCCGTCGGGACCGAAGTCGCGGCCGGCGGCGACGCGATTGCCGTCGACGTTGACCAGCCGAGCACCGAAACTGCGCGGGCTCGCCTCGGCCCCGGCGTCGAGGGTGGCAGAAATATCCCAGTACTCGGCGCTACGGAACGCCATCCGCTCGCGTTCACGCTGGACGATGATGCGGGTGGCCACGGACTGCACACGGCCTGCCGACAGCTTCGGCATGACCTTCTTCCACAGCACCGGGCTGACCTCGTAGCCGTAGAGACGGTCGAGGATGCGGCGGGTTTCCTGTGCGTCGACGAGGTCTTGGTCGAGGTCGCGAGTATCGGCGGCGGCCGCGAGGATCGCCGGCTTGGTGATCTCGTGGAAGACCATGCGTCGAACCGGGACTTTGGGGTTCAGGGTCTCGAGGAGATGCCAGGCGATGGCCTCACCCTCGCGGTCGGGGTCAGTGGCGAGATACAGCTCGTCGGCGTCCTTGAGCAGGCTTTTGAGCTCTGCGACCTTGCCCTTCTTCTCGGGCGAGACGACGTAGAGGGCCTCGAAGTCGTGGTCGACGTCCACGCCCAGACGTGCCCACGGCTCGCCCTTGTATTTGGCGGGCACGTCGGCAGCACCGCGAGGAAGGTCGCGGATATGGCCGACCGAGGCCTCGACGACATAGTTGCTCCCGAGGTAGGGAGCGATCTTTTTGGCCTTGGTCGGAGACTCGACGATGACCAGACGACGCGGCTCGGCGGAGCTGTCCCCCGAGCCGTTGTTACGTGCTGCCACCTTGCTGCCGAACCTTCCCTAGTGCGTTTTCACAAGCAGATTTGCCTGCCCCACTCCTAACAGACTGACATACGTCGAGCAAATACTCGCAGATCAGTCATTCATCTTCCTACTCAGCGTGGGGCCAATTGGTACGTGCGTCCACATTCGCAGGAGCCTCGCCGACGTTCTCGGTGAGGCGCAACAGCCGACGTCGGCCGGTGATTCGAAGGCCAGGATTGGACCCGCGGGTGCCGATCAGAGTCGGCGCGATGCCCGCGCGCATCAACGATTGAGCGAGGACCGCATGAGTCTCCGGCGCGTGCGGATCGAGGCCGAGTACGTAGCGTTCCCCCTCCGCCTCGGGACGCCCCGACGCGAGCACCCATGCCCGCAACTCCCGAGAACCGGGCACCCACCCGGGAGGCACGGCCTTCACCGCGCCCTTGGTCCACAACGACGCCAGGGCGGACAGTTCCGGAACCGACGCGGTGCGGACGAGAGGACGGTCTTCTTCGGACCGTCCCAGCTCTGCCGACAGACCACATTGTTCGATCAACTCGGCAATGGCATCGGCCCGCCACTGCGCGTCGACGACGACGGAGATACGCGCCGATCCCGAGGATGTGACGACATGGCCGGTGGCAGCCAGCAGTCCGCTGAGATCGGTCACCGCGGGCGGCAACGACTCGGCAGAGAAGAAGGACAGCTGGTTCACAGCATGGACATTAGGACATCGACACCGGCAGACACTGCTTTCGACTCTTCCTGGTGGTTCGCCACGAACGAAACATCCCCCTTTCTCGAACGGCTTTTCACGGCCGATCGAGAAAGGGGGATGAAGGTTCTCGTCTCCGAAGAGAAAAGAATCAGACTGCGCGAACGCCCGTTGCCTGAGGACCCTTGGTGCCCTGGCCGACCTCGAACTCGACGCGCTGGTTCTCCTCGAGGGTGCGGAAGCCGCTGCCCTGGATCTCGGAGTAGTGAACGAAAACGTCAGCGGAGCCGTCTTCTGGTGCGATGAATCCAAAGCCCTTTTCGGCGTTGAACCACTTCACAGTTCCCTGTGCCATGCTTTTCCTTCTCTTTCTAACACCGGATTCGATGGAGCGCACTTTCGATCCATCGGGCCGGTTCCGACCGCTGCACTTGTACGAATCCCCCTCAGGATTCCCCCTGATGGACGAGCTCTCCCAGTACCGCGCCCGCAACATAAGATCCTGCGAAGCGTAGAACGAACACAGAAGCTGCGACCGCGTCAAGTGAACCATGAACTCCGCGTTCGCAACAGTCGAAAACCGACCCTTTTCGAACAAATTGCCCGTCTTGTAACAACACACAACGCCGGACGGGTGGAATGCGGCTCTCACCAGGGCTCGAGCCGCTCGTTTCGGGTCCGCGATAGCATGAGGGCTCCAGGTCCCGCCTAGCCCGAATGGGCGGCCAGTAGATCGAACGAATGTATGGAGACCGGCAGTGAGCGAGAAGCATCCGCACGACGGTGCGGATGTCCGGAGTTACGGGCAGCGGCTGCTGGATCGAGTGTTGGCCGGTACCCCCGCCGACGACGGCCCCGTCACGCACGTCGCCGAGTTGCCGGCTCGATCGTCCAGCTTTGCACCATGGCCGTCGTGGGTCGGCCCGGAAGTGGTGCAGGTGATCACCTCTCGGGGCATCGCACAACCGTGGACGCATCAGGCCCGGGCCGCGACGCTCGCCGCCGAGGGCAGTCATGTGGTGCTCTCGACGAGTACCGCGTCGGGCAAATCGTTGGCCTATCAGCTGCCCATTCTGACGACGCTGGCCGCCGACGCCCGGGCGACGGCTCTGTATCTCGCACCGACCAAGGCCCTCGGCGCCGATCAGCTACGCACCACCATCTCGATCACCGACGAGTTACGTTCGCTGTCAAACGATCTCGCCGAGGTGTTTCCCAGCTCGTACGACGGCGACACCCCGATCGAGATTCGGCAGTGGGCCAGAACCAATGCGCGCTGGATCTTCACCAATCCCGACATGTTGCACCTGGGCATCCTCGGCGCGCACGAGCGATGGTCGCGTTTCCTGCGCAACCTTCGATACGTGGTGGTCGACGAATGCCATTACTACCGAGGTGTTTTCGGCTCCAACGTCGCCCTGGTACTCCGTCGGCTGCGACGCCTCTGCGCGCGCTACGGAGCGTCTCCGGTGTTCGTTCTCGCCAGTGCCACCACCTCGGAGCCGGGACGCGCTGCCAGTCGACTCATCGGAGCGCCCTGCGAGGAGATCACCGAAGACGGCTCGCCCCACGGAGCGCGTACCGTCGCACTCTGGGAACCGCCGCTGCTCAAGGAGATCACCGGCGAGAACGGTGCGCCGGTACGCAAATCGGCGGGGGCCGAGGCGTCGCGCATCATGGCGGATCTGTTGATCGAGGGTGCACGGACACTCGCGTTCGTACGGTCCAGGCGCGGAGCCGAGGTCACTGCGTTGGGGACCCAGAGAATTCTCGCCGACGTCGATCCGCAATTGGTCCGACGCGTCGCCGCTTATCGCGCAGGCTATTTGGCCGAGGATCGTCGCAAACTCGAACGCGACCTGTCCGACGGCACCCTGCTGGGAGTGGCCACCACCAACGCCCTCGAACTCGGCGTCGACATCGCCGGTTTGGACGCGGTGATCGTCGCCGGTTTCCCGGGCACCGTCGCCTCGTTCTGGCAACAGGGTGGGCGTGCCGGACGACGCGGGGAGGGCTCACTGCTGGTACTCGTCGCGCGCGACGATCCTCTGGATACGTACCTGGTGCATCACCCGGCTGCCCTGCTGGACAAGCCGGTCGAGGCAACCGTCACCGACCCCACCAATCCGTATATTCTTGCTCCCCAATTGCTTTGCGCTGCAGTCGAACTACCGATCACCCTGGCCGAGGCCGAGGCGTTGAGCGCGGAATCGGTACTCGAAGAGCTCGAGCTGAAGGGCTACGTGCGTAAGCGTCCTCACGGGTGGTTCATCACCCCCGAGGGGCAGCAGCTGTCTCCGCACGGTGCGGTCAACATTCGCGGCGGCACGGGCGTGCAGGTCGCCATCGTCGACGGCGAGTCCGGCCGCATGCTCGGCACAGTCGACGGCGGACGTGCCCCTGCCACAGCGCATCCCGGTGCGGTGCACATTCATCAGGGCGAGTCCTTCGTGGTCGACGAGCTCGATCTCGAGGCCGGCCTCGCGCTGGTGCATGCCGAACAACCCGAGTGGAACACCTCGGCCCGCGAGATCACCGACATCGCGATCACGGCGGTGCACGAATCCGTCGACTACGGCGAGGTCCGCGTCGCGCTGGTGCAGGTGAACGTCACCCATCAGGTGGTGGGATATCTTCGACGCCTCCCCTCGGGCGAGGTACTCGATTCCATCGAACTCGACATGCCGGCCCAGACCCTCGACACCCGCGCCGTCATGTACACCATCACCCCGGAGTTGTTGGAGCACAGCGGTGTTCCGTTCGAGCGATTCCCCGGATCGCTGCATGCCGCCGAGCACGCCGCCATCGGCTTGCTGCCGTTGGTCGCGACCTGCGATCGATGGGACATCGGTGGAGTGTCGACGGCATTACACCCCGACACCGGGCTCCCGACCGTCTTCGTTTACGACGGATACGACGGCGGAGCGGGTTTCGCAGACCGCGGACACGTGGCCATCGCCGACTGGCTCGCCGCCACCAAGGACGCCATCGTCTCCTGCGAATGTCAGACCGGTTGCCCGTCATGCGTGCAATCCCCCAAATGCGGAAACGGCAACGATCCACTGGACAAAGAGGGTGCCGTTCGAGTGCTGACCGCAGTGTTGGCGGCCGTCACTCGCGAGGGATGAGCCGACCGATCTCGCAGTCAGGAACCTGGTGGCTGGGTACCGAGTGGGGGTTCACCGCAAACGCGCGCGCGTTTGCCATGCGCGCGCAAAATTGTCAGGATTTCGCGGGGATTGCCAGTCATTTTTCGCAAACGCGCGCGCGTTCAAGGCTTGGATCGAACTGGTGCGCCACCCTGCTCGTTGCTGCCGACACCTCGGGTGGTGTGGTGGGGAGAGGATCAGCCCACAGAATCGAGACGACGCATGCCCATTGCCCGGCAGATACCGAAAGCCACCGACTTGCGCGAGGTGCTCTCGTTCAAGAAGCCCGATCTGAACCTGCGCCGACGACGCCTCAGCGCGGCACTGACCATCGACGATCTCCGCACCATCGCCCGTCGCCGTACCCCGCGCGCGGCATTCGATTACACCGACGGCGCGGCCGACGCCGAGATCTCACTCTCCCGAGCCCGGCAGGCCTTCCGTGACGTCGAATTCCACCCCTCGATCCTGCGAGACGTCTCCCACGTCGACACCTCGACGACGGTGTTCGGCGGACCGTCCGCGCTTCCGTTCGGTATCGCCCCGACGGGCTTCACGCGCCTGATGCAGACCGAGGGTGAATACGCCGGTTCTGCCGCCGCCGGCGCTGCTGGAATTCCGTTCTCCCTCTCGACGCTGGGCACCACGTCGATCGAGGACGTGAAGGCCACCAACCCGAACGGCCGAAACTGGTTCCAGCTCTACGTCATGCGTAACCGCGACATCTCGTTCGGACTGGTCGAACGCGCCGCGAAAGCAGGCTTCGACACCCTCCTGTTCACGGTCGACACACCGGTCGCCGGAGCTCGCCTGCGAGACAAACGCAACGGGTTCTCCATTCCGCCGCAGTTGACCGCGTCGACCATCGCCAACGCCATTCCGCGTCCATGGTGGTGGTGGGACTTCCTCACCACGCCCAAGTTGGAGTTCGCGTCGCTGACCTCTACCGGCGGCACAGTCGGAGAGCTGGTCGATTCAGCGATGGATCCCTCCATCTCGTTCGAGGATCTCGACGTCATCCGTGAGATCTGGCCCGGCAAGTTGGTCGTCAAAGGTGTTCAGTCGGTGGCGGATTCGGCGCGCCTTGCCGAACTGGGTGTGGACGGCATCGTTCTGTCCAATCACGGAGGCCGACAACTCGATCGGGCTCCCGTCCCCTTCCACCTGCTGCCGCAGGTCGTCCGTGAAGTCGGCTCCGACTTCGAAGTAGCCGTCGACACCGGCATCATGCACGGTTCCGACATCGTGGCCTCCATCGCAATGGGTGCATCGTTCACGCTCGTAGGCCGCGCGTATCTGTACGGCCTGATGGCCGGTGGCCGCGCGGGCGTCGACCGCATGATCGAGATTCTGAGGGAGGAGATCATCCGCACCATGCAACTGCTGCAGGTCAATTCACTCGCGGAACTGACCCCGGAACACGTCACGCAACTCACTCGGTCGGCCCCTCTGCAGTCCGGTGCCGCCGCATTCACGCCGCGCTGACCGCTGCGGACATCCCGACCCGCCGAGGCCGTGGCAAGACTCTCGGCCACGGGTTCGGGTCCTCGGGCGGGGGTCGAGGCCGGGTTTCACCGCAAACGCGCGCGCATTCGCTGAACGCGCGCGAATTCGCCGGCTCGAACGGGGCGATTCCGCTCGCACCTGACAAACGCGCGCGCGTTTGCGGATTCGGGCGGCCGGCGGGCAGGGGCCCGGACTCACTCCGGCCCCGCCCGCGCCGTCGCGGTGGCGTCGGACATTCCGAAGCGTCCGAGGAACACCGACTGACCCACCGTCACGATCACGTCCCAATCGTCGATCGTGCACTCTCGCAACTCCGTCCCCATTCGCGCCGCCAATGTCCGCGCCGTCTCACACGCATCGACCACCCCACGATCGAGGGCCCCCGCACCGGCCAATGCAGCGAGATCGGCCGCCGATTGCGCCTGATGACGAGCGCCCACCGCCGAGCCGACGTGCATCACCATCACCACGACGGCGATCAACGCCGACATCGCCAGCGCCGCCAACACCGTCGCCCCACCCTCGTCATCACGCACACCTGATTTCATTCCGCTGCAACCGGTTCCGCAGCAGCAACGGCCTCAGCCGACAACGTCAAACCCGGCAGCGGGCTCTCCACCTCCACCCGCGCGACGAAGAATTCACCGTCTTCGCGCACCGTGATCCGAGCACCCTCCGGCGCAACCCGCTCCCCTACCGAGACAGCCCGGGTCGCATCACCTCTCGCCGCCAATCGAGCCGCTTCCCGCGCAGCGTCGACGCAGCCGATGTGCATCGTCACCGACACGATCGCACCGATACACACCACGATCACTGCGACGATGGACGCGACGGCGATCGCCGCCTCCACCGTCACAGCCCCGTCCTCACCGCCCGGAATCAGACGGCTGTGTTGAGCGCTCGATCGATGATCCCCGTCAGCGCGGTCACGATACTGTCCCCCGTCACCACCGTGTAGAGCACCGCGCCGAACGCCGCGGCGGCGATGGTGCCGATCGCGTACTCCGCGGTCGACATACCGTCGTCCTCCACACCGAACAATGCGATTCGAGTCTTGCTCTCCTGCAGTGCATTCCCCATCATGACGCTTCCCCTCCCAGTATTCCGGCGCGGCGTGTCCGCACCGGACGATTCGTTGTTCGGCGGTCACATCAGACCGCCGCCCAGAACATTGCCCGCAAGGCCGATCACCACGGGGACGATGCCCAGGCAAATGAAGGCGGGCAGAAAACACAGACCCAGCGGTCCGCTGATCAGCACACCGGCCCGTTCGGCCGCAGCCGCCGACGCGTCCTCGGCCCGAGTTCGTTGGGTGGCAGCCAGTTCCGTCATCGCCGACGCCATGGACGACCCGGCCCGGGCGGATCGTCGCGCAATTCGTGCCAGCGCCTCGGTCTCCGGATCCTTCGCCACCGCGTCCCATGCCGTCGCCGCGTCGGCCCCCAGCTCGAGCAGATCAGCGGCTTTGCGCAGAGCGACACCGAATGCGGGCGGAGCGGAGTGGGCTGCGGCCGCAGCGGCAGTCGAGATCGGGAGTCCGGAACGCAGACACGCAGCGAGAAGGTCGAACGTCGTCGCCACTGCGAGCGGATCGGGTCCGGAGTCGTCGACGGCTTCTGCCGTCGAAAGCCCCGCAACCTCCACACGTGCCAACCCGCCACGGGTAGCGGGGACGACGACCAATGCCGTTGCCAGACAAAGCGTGATCGCCCACGTCATGTCGTCACCTTGCCGGTGATCGCATCGGTCCACAGCAGACCTGCGCAGCCGAGAGCGGTTCCGATGAGGAGCAGGATTCCGCCCAGCCCGCCGCCCAGCAGTATGCGCAGCGGATCGGCCCCCATCAGTTGCCCGAGCGCGACCCCGAGGACGGGCAGTCCAGCCAACACCAATGCAGTAGCGCGGGCCCCTGCGAGCGACGCCTCGGTTCGTTCCCGGAATCGCCTACGTCCGAGCAGGTCCTCGCGCACGGCGTCGAGCAACTCGGCGAGTGCGAGGCCGTGTTCGTCGGCCACCCGCCATGCCGCGGCCAAGCGGTCCAGTTCGGGGTTCAACAGCGGATCCGACGCGGCTATCCCGTCGGCAGCGCGTCCACCGAGTCGCGATCTGGACGCAGCACCTCGCAGCGCCTCCGAGGCGATCCCGCCGCACTCGTCCGCAGCCACCTCGCCGGCCGTCGCCGGGTGCGCACCGACCCGCAATTCACCGATGACCACTTCGACTCCGGTTGCCAACCAATCCAATTCGGCCGTACGACGGGCGCGCACGGTGCGACGGCCATGTCGGTGCCATCCTGTACCGCCCGCCACGAACAGAGCCGCCGCGCCCCACGGACCGCCGATCCAGAACATGCCTACGGCCGACACCGACGCTACAGCCACAGGGAACGCCCACCCAGGAACCCCGACGGCACCTCTACCGCGGCGCGATAGTCGGCGAGAGCGGCTGGGCCACAGCGTGAATGCAGCGGCCAGGACGCACAGAGCGGCCGTCATCGCATCTCGCCACAGCGGCGAGCGAGCAGTTCGTGCAGTCCGCGCCGCCCGGGCACGGCGTCGGAATCAGCGGACCACGCCGGCACAATGTGGACACGGCCCGTCGAATCCACCTCTACCAGTCCGATCTCCCGCAATCTGCGCGTGCCGTCGGCGCTCCGGTGGACGTGCAGGACGACCTGCACGGCCGCCGCGAGTTGACTGTGCAGTGCGTCTCTGCCCATTCCGCCTAGTGCGGCAAGGGCTTCGAGCCGAGCGGGGACTTCCGAGGGCGAATTGGCATGGATGGTTCCGGCACCGCCGTCGTGCCCGGTGTTGAGGGCCGTCATCAGGTCGATCACCTCGGCCCCGCGTACCTCACCGACGACAAGCCGATCGGGTCGCATCCGTAGTGCCTGGCGAACCAATTGCCGAACCGACACCTCGCCCACACCTTCGACGTTCGGAGCACGGGCCACCAGACGCACCACATGGGGATGCGCCGGAGCCAACTCGGCCGCATCCTCCACACAGACGATTCGTTCGGCTGGATCGACCTCGCCCAGCAAAGCAGCCAGAAGGGTGGTCTTCCCGGCACCGGTACCTCCGACGACCAGAAACGCCAAGCGCGCGAGCACAATCCGCGCGAGCAGATCGTAGCCCTCCTCGGTCACCGCACCGGACGCCCGGAGCGCGGCGAGTCCCTGGGTGGCCGGGCGGAGCACTCGCAACGACAGGCAGGTTCCACCGCTCGCCACCGGTGCCAGCACCGCGTGCAGACGGACCCCGAACGCTCCCTGTCCGACGCCGGATAATCGGCCGTCGACCCACGGCTGCGCATCGTCCAATCGCCGACCGGCCGAGAGCGCGAGCCGTTGCGCCAGCCGCCTGACCGCGGCTTCGTCGGCGAACTGGACTCCGGTGCGTTCCAGGCCTCTACCGCGATCGATCCACACCTGATCCGGCGCCGTGACCAGAACATCGGTCACCCCTGGCTCGGACAGGAGCGGCTCCAACGGGCCTGCTCCGGTGAGCTCGGTCTGCAGAATACGCAGTGCCGCAAGCATATCGGTGTCACCGATGACTCCCCCTGCCTCGGTGCGGATGGCCGCGGCAACGGTGGCGGGCACCGGAGACTGTGCCGAAGCAGCCAGCCGATCTCGTACGCGGTCGAGCAATTCGGCGGTGACGACTGCGCTCATGCCGCCCACCGCTGACCACCGGGCTTGTGCGCGAACGTATCGAGGACCCCGGTGGCCGCCGCCGCGAGCGGTGAGCGGCGTCCGAGAGCAAGCCCGCCCCGCTCGAGACGCTCGGCCAATCCAGGCTCGGCCCGCATGGACGTCAGCAGCGACAGGTCGAGGGCGGCGGCGATGTCCGCTGCCCGTAGTCCCCCGGGTGCGGGCCCACGAACGACCAATCCGACGTTCGCATTGCGACTCGAGATCTCGTCCGCTACTGCTTCTGCCGACGTCACGGCCCGCAATTCGGCAGGCAGCACCAGTACGACGAGGTCGGCTGCGGCGTACAGGGCGTCCGAGAGGTCATCGGAGTGGCGCGGGGCGTCGCACACCACGAGATCGCCTCCAGCGCGCCCTGCGTCGAGCACAGCCGCCGCGGCGACGGCCGAGAGTCCGGTTCGCCGGTCGTCGGATCGCCCGAGTGCCAGCACCGACAATCCGTTCTTCGACGGCAGCGCGCCGTGGAGTGCGTCGCCGGATACGCGCCCGCCCTCGACGACGAGGCCGGACCAGCGCAAGCCTGGGGCGTTCTCCCAGCCGAGCAGCAGATCGAGGCCGCTGCCGTACCGGTCGGCTTCGACCACGAGCGTGCGTTGCCCCGTGCGACTGCTGCACAGGCCCAGCGCCGCCGCGAACGTGGACGCACCCGCACCTCCGCGGGCACCGACGACCACGATGACGCCACCGCCGCCCGGCGATGTGACGACGGGTTCACCGAGGATGCGAACGAGCGTGTCCTCGTCCGAGGGTAACGACACCACGTGTTCGGCACCGAGCGCTGTGGCCGTCCGCCAATCGTCGAGTGTCGGCGAGGCGGCCGTGACCAGAACGACGCCGGGCCGCCGCGGAAGTCCGCCTGCGAGCGCCGACTCGGCAGAAGAAAAATCGATCAAAATAGTTCCTGGGAATTCCCAAATCGGGCGCGCCGATCCGATACCGACCAGTAAGTTCTGCTCTTCCACAACACAATCCGCGGCTGCGGCGATTCGATACACGTCCTGACGCAGTCCGTGATGGTCGATCGACATCGACGCGTTCGCATTCGTCCGCCGTGAAATCGGATCCGTTTTCATGGACCCAAGCGTGCGCGAGAATCCGCTCGCGCGGCGCGCGACTTGGGGAAATGTGGATAGATCGGCCCCTGTGGATGAATACCGGTACCGCGGTACCAGTTTTCGGCCTACCCCGAAAAAGAGGACGACCCTCGCCAGGGGGGGAGGAGGCGAGGGTCGTCTGGTTCAGCCCCGGGGGGTCGGGCTGAACACCGCCCGGAATGAACCGGGCTCGTGGAAAATACTACACCCGTGGACGTCCTTGTTTGCAAGTTCAACCGTCTCAATTTGTGGACATGTTCGGAGCGAGTCGAGAAGAGAAGTTGCGCGACATCCACCGGTCACCACCGGCCACTATGGTGACAATCGTGACCCTCAGCGCAGACACCGACGACGCCCCCGCCGGCCGACGCGCAGCGCGCGTCGCCGCCTTCTTCGACCTCGACAAAACGATCATCGCGAAGTCCAGCACTCTGGCCTTCAGCAAGCCGTTCTTCGACCAAGGTCTGATCAACCGGCGAGCGGTACTCAAGAGCAGCTATGCGCAGTTCTTGTTCCTGCTCTCCGGTGCCGATCACGACCAGATGGAACGCATGCGCGCACACATCGCCGGTATGACCGCCGGGTGGGACGTCGAACAGGTGCGAGCAGTGGTGGCCGAAACCCTGCACGACATCGTCGATCCCCTCGTCTTCGCCGAAGCGGCCGATCTGATCGCGGACCACAAGCTCCGCGGACACGACGTGGTGGTCGTCTCAGCGTCGGGCGACGAGATCGTGCATCCCATCGCCGAACTGCTGGGTGCCGACCACAGCATGGCCACGACGATGGTGACTGTCGACGGCAAGTACATCGGCGAGGTCGACTTCTACTGCTACGGCGAGGGCAAGGTCGACGCCATGAAGTCCCTGGCGGCACAACATGATTACGACCTGTCCAAGAGCTACGCCTACTCGGATTCGATCACCGACGTGCCGATGCTGCGGGCGGTCGGGCACCCCACCGCCGTCAATCCAGACCGCGCGCTCCGCAAAGAGGCCTCGTCCCTCGGCTGGCCGATTCTGACATTCTCGAACCCCGTTTCGCTGCGCTCCCGCATTCCGAATCCGTCCGGGAAGACCGTAGTAGCCAGTGCTGCAGCAGGTTTCAGCGCAATAGCGGCCGGCGCGATCACCTACGGACTACTCCGCAGAAAACGATGAGCCCAAACCCTTGATGTGAGCGGCGTCACGGGGTACAAATGACGTACGGAAGAACGGAAGGCCAAGAACGAACCGGAAGAGAAGGTTCGCTTCTCCCGACCGCGATTCCCAGCACGGACACCGGCACCCACGCGGAGCTTGCCACCTAATGGCAGAAGCGCTGTGGGCCTGCGATATTCGTGGGTGATCAGCAAGAACCCTGCACCGGTTGCAGGGATGACCTCATCACCGTCGAGTTCTCGCCGAGGCCACGTGGTAGTCCATCACAGCCCACCTGTGCACGCTTGGTAACCAGGCGCTCCGTGCTAACGGGCGGCGACGTCGACGCAAGTCGGCATCGCCGCCCTTTTACGTGTGCACAACTCCTACTGTGCAGCTTCGGCAATCGAAGTCGCTTCTGCGGCACCAGCTTCGAATGCCCCGAGGCAGAGGATCACCCAACTGCCGACGCCCGTTGCCGTGCCCTCGGCGAACCCGGCAGCTCCATCCCGGTACGCGTTCGCTCGACGCATCCAGCTCACCTCGGGCACGCCCAGGTTGTGCGGATCGAACCCCGACGATGCGGCCACCAACCTCGATGCAGCGCGCGCGACGATGCCGTCGGCAGTTCCGAAAGGCCGCAGCGTCAACAGTTCACCGTGCACGACTGCCGCGATCACCGGAGCCGGCGCGGAGGTTCCACCCGTCACCAACTGCGCAAGGAGGTCGAGCCGCTCGCCGATGCCCGCGTCCGTGCGCGGTCGACCGAGCGAGGACGCGTCGTCGACGAGATCGGCGGCGGCCAACAGATGTAGGCGGGCCAGCGTCTGCAGTGGTGCGCGCTTCCACGTCGACAACGTGTTCTGCAGGGCGTCACCGTCGAGAGCAGCGGCCACTCGCAGCGCACCCGCCAGAATCGGGTCGCCCTCCTCGCCTTCGCGAGGGAAATCCATCGAACCGCCCTCGAGCGCGGAGGACGAACGAGCTGCCCGGACAGCGGCCTCGGCCGCGGTCGCCGGCCACCCACGACGATTGGCCTTGTGCCGATGCACGGCACCGAGGGCATCGCGTGCCCGTTCGGCGGAATCGACAACTCCGGGCAATTCCAGCAGCGGGGCGAGGGGGTCCGTCACGACAGACGACGGTACCCCCTCACCCACCGCGGCTATGCGCCCAGCTGCACCGAGCCACCCGGAATTGCTGCGAGCAGCTTCTGGGTGTACTCCTGCTGCGGGTTGTCGAAGACGGCATCGGTCGACGCCGCCTCGACGATCTCGCCGCTGCGCATCACGAGCACGTCGTCAGCAATCTGACGGACCACCGCGAGGTCGTGCGTGATGAACAGGTACGTCAACCCGAGCTCGGCCTGAAGGTCGTTGAGCAGGGACAGGATCTGCGCCTGCACCAACACGTCCAAAGCCGACACTGCCTCGTCGCAGATGACCATTTCGGGCTCGAGGGCCAACGCACGAGCGATTGCGACACGTTGCCGCTGGCCGCCGGACAGCTCGTTGGGGAACCTGCGCATCACCGACGACGGCAGTGCCACCTTGTCCAACAGATCACGGACTCTGGCTTCCCGCTCGGACTTCGACCCCACCTTGTGGGTGCGCAGAGGCTCCTCGATGGTGCTGAAGATCGAATACATCGGGTCCAGCGTCCCGTACGGATTCTGGAAGATCGGCTGCACTCGACGACGAAACGCGAACGCGTCCTTGTTGTTCAACCCCGCCACATCGCGGCCGTCGAACTTCACCGAACCTGCCGTGGGCTCGAGAAGTCCCAGAACCATCTGTGCCACAGTCGACTTGCCCGAACCCGATTCGCCGACGATCGCAGTGGTGGTACCGCGTGCGACTCCGAACGACACATCCTTGACGGCCGTGAACACGGACGACTTGAACGGGTTGCCGCCCCGGAGCTTGAATTCCTTGGTAAGCCCCTCGACCACGAGCACAGTGTCCGCGGCCGGCTCGAATCCCGAGTCGGTCTCCTCGGTGACGGCCTCGACCGCCACCTGCTTGGCATGCTCGACGATGTCCTTGCGCACCACCGACGACTTCAGTCGCTGCGACGCGAGAGACGGCGCGGCGGAGACGAGCTTGCGCGTGTACGGATGCTGAGGGTCCTGCAGGATCTCCAGTGCCGGACCGGATTCCACGATCCGCCCCTTGCTCATGACGACGAGGTGCTCGGCTCGTTCGGCAGCCAGGCCCAGATCGTGGGTGATCAGCAGAACCGCGGTTCCGAGTTCCTTCGTCAAACCTTCGAGATGATCGAGAATCTGACGCTGCACGGTCACGTCGAGAGCGGACGTCGGCTCGTCGGCAATCAGTAGTTTCGGACGTGCCGAAAGCCCGATCGCGATGAGCGCGCGCTGACGCATACCGCCCGAGAACTCGTGCGGGTACTGATTGACCCGCTTCTCCGAATCGCTGAGGCCCGCTTCTTCGAGCAGCTCGGCTGCCCGAACACGCGCCGCCTTACCCTTGGCGATGCCGTTGGCAGCGAGGGCCTCCTCGATCTGGAAGCCGATCTTCCACACCGGGTTCAAGTTGGACATCGGGTCCTGAGGAACCAGGCCGATCTGGCTGCCGCGGATGTCGACGAAATCCTTCTCCTTGGCCTGCGCCAAGTCACGGCCCTCGAACAGGATGCGCCCCGCCGTCACCGTGCCGGTTCCGGGAAGCAGGTTGATGATCGAGTGCGCGGTGGTCGACTTACCGGAACCGGATTCGCCCACGATCGCAACGGTCTGCCCCGGGTAGACCGTCAGCGATACTCCGCGAACAGCCGGGACCGCACCGGAGTTGGACCGGAACGAGACCTCGAGATCTTGGATGTCGAGCAGGGGCTGCTCCACTGCGATGCGTGCTGGATCCGTCATCGCTTCCTCGCCTTCGGGTCGAGGGCGTCGCGCAGGGCGTCACCCATCATGATGAAGCCGAGCACCGTGATTGCCAGCGCTGCAGCAGGATAGAAGAGAATGGTCGAGCCCTGTCGCAGGGTGACCTGAGCGGCACTGATGTCGCCGCCCCAGGAGACCTCGGTGGGAGGCAGTCCGATGCCGAGGAACGACAGCGTCGCCTCGGCCACGATGAACGTACCGAGTGAAATCGTCGTGATGACGATGATCGGTGCCATCGCGTTCGGCAGTACGTGCCTGATCAGAGTTCGCAGTCGCGTCAAACCCAAAGCCTGCGAGGCCATTACATAGTCGTTGCCCTTCGCCGACAGCACTGCACCGCGAGTGATGCGAGCCATCTGAGGCCAGCCGAACAACGCCAACACCAGAATCACCGTGAAGATCGTGCGATCGGTGAACAGCTGCATGAGGACGATGGCCGCCAGAATCAGCGGAACGCCGAAGAAGATGTCGGTGATCCGTGAGAGCAACGAGTCCGCGATGCCGCCGTAGAAGCCGGCCAGAGCACCGAACACGACGCCGATGACCAGCACGAGGAACGTGACCCCGACTCCGGTCAGCACGGACGCCCGAGCACCGAACAGCACCCGGGAGTAGATGTCGCAGCCCTGTCGGTCGTAACCGAACCAGTGTCCGGATCCCGGGCCCTGCATGCTGAACTGCAGATCGCAGAAGCGCGGATCGGTACTGGTGAACAGGCCAGGCACGGCTGCGACCACGATGACGGCCAGGATGATGATGGCCGAGACGATGAACATCGGACGCGTGCGCAGGTTCCGCCACGCATCCGACCAGATGCTGGCGGGTGCGTCGTCGATGACGACAGCGTCGGTCTGCGACACGTCGATGACCTCGTCGGCCTCGACGAAACGTGCTTGGCGAGTAGCGCGATCGGCGTCGACGCTCTTCGGGGTGATGGGATCAGACATAGCGAATCCTCGGGTCGAGCGCGGCATAGAGAAGGTCGACGATGAGATTGGCGACCAGATAGACGACGATCAGCACGGTCACGAAAGACACGACGGTCGGTGCCTCACCGCGGATGACGGCTTGGTAGATGGTGCCGCCGACTCCGTTGATGTTGAAGATTCCTTCGGTGATGATCGCGCCGCCCATGAGGCTGGCCAGATCTGCACCGAGGAACGTCACGACGGGAATCAGCGAGTTACGCAACACGTGCACGTTGACGACCCGGTTACGCGAGAGCCCCTTGGCCGTCGCCGTCCGCACGAAGTCCGCACTGAGATTCTCGGCCACCGACGTGCGCGTCAACCGCACCACGTAGGCGAACGAGACGGCTCCGAGTACGAATGCCGGCAGCAACAGGTTGGTGAAGCTGGTGTTGCCTCCCACTGTCGGCGGCACCCAACCCCACTTGATACCGATGAAGAACTGCGCGAGAAAGCCGATGACGAAGATCGGCACGGCGATGATGACGAGGCTGACGACGAGGACCGTCGAGTCGAACAGCTTGCCCTTGCGCAGACCCGCGATGAGACCGAAGCCGATGCCGAACACGGCCTCGATCACGAGGGCCATCGAGGCGAGCTTCGCGGTGATCGGAAACGCTTGTACGAGAACTTCACTGACCGGGCGGCCCGAGAAGGACATACCGAAGTCGAACGTGAAAATGCCCTTGAGGTACAGCAGGTACTGCACGATGAACGGCTGGTCGAGGTTGTAGCGGGCGCGCAGTTGGTCGGCGACGGCGGGACTGATCGCCTTGTCTCCGGCCAATGCCGCGATGGGGTCTCCTGGCAGCAAGAAGACCATGGCATAGATCAAGAATGTCGCCCCGATGAACACGGGGATCATCTGAAGTAATCGGCGTCCGATGTACCAGAGCATCGGATCACCTCCTTTGGAGGAAGGTGGACGTCACCGCAGAGGCGCAAGGATCAGCTGCAGCGGGGCGTCGAACGTAGATACGGGAGTGAGCGAGCACACGAGAAGGGCGGTAGGTGGAAGACCTACCGCCCTTCTCGGTCTCTACAGCAGTGGAGCGAACGTGATCAGTTCTTCTCGATCTGGTTGTAGATGGGGATTCCGTCCCAACCGATCTTGACGTTGGTGACGTTCTCCGACCAACCACTCGCTGCGTTGCGGTACCAGGTCGGCACTGCGGGCAGGTCGTTGAGCAGGATTTCCTGAGCCTGGTTGGTCAGCTCCTGCGCCTTGGTCTTGTCGGTCTCACCTGCGGACTCGCGGAGCAGACGGTCGAACTCGGGGTTGGAGTACTCACCGTCGTTGGAGCTGCCACCGGTCTGGTAGTTCTGTGCCAGGAAGCCGTACTGCTGCGGGTAGTCACCCTGCCAGCCCGACCGGAAGGCGGTCGCGATGGTGCGGTTGGTGGCTTCGGTACGCAGCTGAGCGAACGTCGGGTACGGCGCACCCTGCGCCTCGATGCCGAGCGTGTTGCGGATGCTGTTGCTGACCGCATCCACCCATTCCTGGTGTCCACCGTCGGAGTTGTACGCGATGGAGAACGTTCCGGACCACGGCGCGATGGCATCGGCCTGGGCCCACAGAGCCTTGGCACCCTCGGGGTCGTACTCGACGTTTCCCACGTCGGAGAGATCGCCGGTCCAGCCGTCGATGGCCGGGCTGGTGAAGTCCTTGGCCGGGGTACGGGTCTTGTTGAAGATCTGCTCGGTGATCTGGTCGCGGTTGATCGCCTTGGAGATCGCCTGACGACGCAGCACACCCTCTTCACCACCGAAGTGCGCGAGGCGGCCCGGAATCGTGAACGTCTCGATCGACGCGGACGGCTGGTTCACCGTGCGGTCGGGAAGATCGGACTCGAAGGTGGTGACGGCCGAGGCCGGAACGTTGTCGAGAACGTCGACGTTGTTCGACAGCAGGTCCGTGTATGCGGTGTCGAGGTTGCTGTACAGAATGAAGCTCACGCCGCCGTTGGCGGGCTTGCGGTTACCGGCGTAGTCGGGGTTCGTGACCAGGTCGATCCGCACGTTGTGCTGCCAAGCGCCCTCCTGGGCGAACTTGTACGGGCCGTTGCCGATCGGGTTCTCGCCGAACGCGGCGATGTCCTGGTACGCAACCTCGGGCAGCGGGTAGTACGCGGCGAAGCCGAGACGATCGGGGAACGCTGCCTCGGGCTGCTTGAGCTCGATGGTGAACGTCTTGTCGTCGACGACCTTGAGACCGGACATGGTCTGCACCGTCGGGTTCTCGGCTGCGACCTCGTCGTAGCCCTGAATCGGATCGAAGAACGATCCCTGCAGCTGCGCATTGGTCGACAGTGCGCCGTAGTTCCAGGCATCGACGAACGACTTGGCCGTGACCGGCGTGCCGTCGGTGAACTGCCAGCCGTCCTTCAACGTGACGGTGTAGTTCTGGCCGTCGGTGGTATCGATCGAGTCCGCGACCTCGTTCTCTACACCGCCCTCGGGGGTGTAGGACACCAGGCCGGCGAAGATCGAGTCGACGACACGTCCGCCGGTGTTCTCGCTCGTATTGGTGGGCACCAAGGGGTTCTGCGGCTCACCGCTCCAGGCGTTGATGATGCCGGAGCCGTCTCCTGACCCTCCGCCGCCGGTCGAATCGCTCGAAGAGCACGCCGTCACCAGCGCCGCTCCGACGACAACTGCGATTGCAGCTGACGCGATGCGTGTTTTACGCAAGGAAATCCTCCATCCAGATGTGAACACGGGGTCGTCCGTGCTCAGTTCCTCGGGCGCGACGCCCGGGGATTCGTGGGCGACCGCAAGACACGGCCTGTGAGCCGTACCAACGATCTGATGGAACGAACTTTAGACACATCCTGAAACGAACATGTGAACTCCCCCGGGTTTTGTTGACCGGCGAGTAAGTCGGAAACATGATCGAAACGTTTCGGCAAGTCGATTTCCCACAGTGCGGGCAGAGCCGCCGAGACAGCCTCCCGCCGACGACGGCGATGACCGTCCATCGTGCGGAAACAACCGATCACCGCAGATCAAGGGGTTGCAGCCGATTGCAACGGTGCGATCGCCATCACATGTGACTACCCTCACTAGGGGCTCGAGACCGGCTAGTGAGTGCCGTTTCATGGGCGAAAAGCATCGGACGAAAGAGAGCTATTCGAGATGACGACCAGTACCTCCGGAACCGACGAGACCGCGGTTGCCTCCTACGCACCCTCGGCCGAGTTCGCGGCGCAGGCGAACGCTCAGGCAGATCTGTACGCCGCCGCGGAGAAGGATCGACTCGGGTTCTGGGCGGAGCAGGCTCGCCGGCTGCACTGGCACACCCCGTTCACCGAGGTACTCGACTGGTCCGACGCCCCCGTCGCGAAATGGTTCGCCGACGGCGAGCTCAACGTCGCCTACAACTGCGTCGACCGCCACGTCCTCGACGGCCACGGCGACCAGGTAGCCATCCACTGGGAAGGTGAACCCGGCGACAGCCGCGACATCACCTACTCGGATCTGCTCGCCGACGTCAGCCAGGCCGCCAACACCCTGACCGAACTCGGCCTGGTCTCCGGCGATCGCGTCGCGATCTACATGCCGATGATCCCCGAGGCCATCGTCTCGATCCTCGCCTGTGCACGCCTCGGCCTGACCCACTCGGTCGTCTTCGCCGGGTTCTCCGCCACCGCACTGCGCTCGCGCATCGACGACGCCGAAGCCAAACTCGTCATCACCACCGACGGCCAGTGGCGACGCGGCAAGCCCGCCCCCATCAAGGACACCGTCGACGAAGCCGTGGACGGAGCTGCCTCCATCCGGAACGTTCTGGTCGTCAAGCGCACCGACTCCGACGTCGCCTGGACCGAGGGACGCGACCTGTGGTGGCACGAGACCGTCGCGAAAGCGTCGAAAGAGCATGAGGCGCAGCCGTTCCCGGCCGAGCACCCCCTGTTCATCCTCTACACCTCGGGTACGACGGGTAAGCCCAAGGGCATCATCCACACCTCCGGCGGCTACCTGACGCAGACCTCGTACACCCACCACAACGTCTTCGACCACAAACCCGGCAAAGACGTCTACTGGTGCACCGCCGACATCGGCTGGGTCACCGGACACTCCTACATCGTCTACGGACCGCTCTCCAACCGCGCCACCCAGGTCGTCTACGAGGGAACCCCCAATTCGCCCGACGAGCACCGGCACTGGAACGTCATCGAGAAGTACAAGGTGTCGATCTACTACACCTCCCCCACCCTGGTGCGCACATTCATGAAGTGGGGCAAGGAGATTCCCGAGGCACACGATCTGTCCTCGATCCGCCTGCTCGGGTCCGTCGGCGAGCCCATCAACCCCGAGGCGTGGCGCTGGTTCCGCGACGTCGTCGGCGGCGGCAGCGCACCGATCGTCGACACCTGGTGGCAGACCGAGACCGGCGCGATCATGATCTCCCCGCTCCCCGGCGTCACCGCGACCAAGCCCGGCTCGGCAATGACTCCGCTGCCCGGTATCTCCGCCAAGATCGTCGACGACGACGCCAAGCCACTGGGCAACGGCGGCAACGGATATCTCGTTCTCTCCGAGCCGTGGCCGGCGATGCTCCGCGGGATCTGGGGCGACATGGACCGCTACAAGGACACCTACTGGTCCCGCTACGCCGAAGAAGGCTGGTACTTCGCCGGTGACGGTGCCAAATATGACGAGGACGGCGCCCTGTGGGTCCTCGGCCGCGTCGACGACGTCATGAACGTCTCGGGCCACCGCATCTCCACGTCCGAGGTGGAGTCGGCATTGGTGAGTCATCACAGTGTCGCCGAGGCTGCCGTCGTCGGTGCCGCCGACGAGACCACCGGTCAGGGCATCGTCGCGTTCGTCATCCTGCGCGGCGGCGAGGAGAACACCGGCGACGCATTGATCGCCGAACTCAAAGCTCAGGTCTCCAAGGAGATTTCGCCGATCGCGCGGCCACGGGAAATCTCCATCGTGCCGGAGCTGCCGAAGACCAGGTCGGGCAAGATCATGCGCCGCCTGCTCCGTGACGTGGCAGAAGGTCGCGAACTCGGCGACGTCTCCACCCTCGTCGACCCGAAGGTGTTCGAGGCGATCAAGAAGGGTCGCTAGCGCTCCCATGTGAGTGGAACCTCGTAGCCCACTACGAGGTTCCACTCACATGCGGCGCAGCCGCTCAGACGCTGTCGAGCGACTGGTCTCGCGTTTCCTTCATGATGATCAGCGAGATCAGGGTCAGCGCAGCGGCGATGGCGAGATAGACGCCCACCCAGCCGACGCCGTAGGAACTCACCAGCCAGGTTGCGATGAACGGGGCCACTGCAGCTCCGAGGATCGACGCGGTGTTGTACGAGATTCCCGAGCCCGTGTAGCGCACGTTCGTCGGAAACAGTTCGGGCAGAACGGCACTCATGGGCCCGAACGTCAGACCCATCAGTCCCAGGCCGACGCACATGAACACCAGCATCTTGCCTGCCGACGCGGACGACGGGTCGGCGAACCAGTGGAACGACAGACCGAACAGCACGATCGCCGCGGTGATGACGATGAGCGTGGGGCGGCGGCCGTACTTGTCGGCGAGCAGCCCGGCGACCGGGATCAGCGCCGCGAAGAACAGCACCGCGATGAGCTGGAGCTCCAGGAAGTCCGTGTACGGAATCGCGAGCTTGGGCCCGTTGACGTCGGCCACCTTGCCTGTTCCGTAACTGACCACCCACGTCGTCATGATGTAGAAGAGCGTGTACGTGGCGAGCATGACGAACGTGCCGATGATCAGCTGACGCCAGCTCGTCTTGAACACCTGGGCCAACGGGGTCTTGACCTTCTGGCCGCGCTCGACTGCCAATTTGAACACCGGCGTCTCCTCGAGCTTGAGACGGACGTACAGGCCGATGATCACCATGATCGCGCTGAGCAGGAACGGGATGCGCCAGCCCCACGTGAGGAACGCATGGTCGGTGCCGGAGTTCGCGGAGTCGTAGCCGGTCGCGATGACGATGAGCAGGAAGATGCCGTTGGCGAAGAAGAAGCCGATCGGCGCACCCAGCTGCGGGTACATTGCCGCCCAGGCTCGCTTGCCCGGCTTCGCGGTTTCGGTGGCCAGCAGCGCCGCACCACTCCATTCGCCGCCGAGGCCGACGCCCTGAGTGAAGCGCATGAGCGCCAGCAGGGCCGGTGCCCACAGACCCGCCGCGGCGTAGGTCGGCAGGAGCCCGATCGCGAACGTCGCGACACCCATCGTCAGCAGGGACCCGACGAGGGTGGCCTTGCGTCCGATGCGATCACCGAAGTGGCCGAACAGAATCGAGCCGATGGGTCGCGCGACGAACGCCAAACCGAACGTCGCGAACGACGCCAGCAGCGCGGTCGTGTCGTTGCCTGCGGGGAAGAACAGGCGGGGGAAGACGAGTACTGCGGCCGTTGCATAGATATAGAAGTCGAAGAACTCGATGGACGTACCGACCATCGAGGCGATGACGATTCGGGACCGAGGCACCTGAGGTGCGGGAATTGCGCCGTCGTCCGTGACGGCGTGGGGTGAACTCACGAGTGCTCCTGAAGGGGAAAGTTCCCTGAAAATTACCTGATGAACACCTGAGAATTTCACGCCCCCGGGCCGTTCGTTGCCGATTCGTGCAACATTCCCGTGTTTGTCGCGACGGGCGGAGAGGTAACCGACGACGGGCCGAGCGTCGCTCGGCCGCCGCGGGACAGATAATCTGCTACTTAGGCACTACTGTCGATACGATCTTCCGCAACACCGAGCAGAGCGATCACCGCAATACCGAGCACAGCGATTACAAGGGGTCGAGAGTTGAGCGTCAGCAATGACAAGGGATACGGCAACGGCGTCCCGAACACGATTTCGTCGATACCTCTCACCGATGTCGATGCCCGCACACCCGGTAGCGCGAGCATCGGAAACCTCGTCAAGGACGCCACGACTCAGGTCTCGACGCTGGTGCGTGCCGAGGTGGCCCTCGCCAAGGCCGAGGTCACCGGCGAGGTCAAGAAGGGTCTGCAGGGCAGCGTCTTCTTCATCGTCGCGCTGACGGTGCTGCTGTTCAGCTCGTTCTTCTTCTTCTTCTTCGCCGCCGAACTCCTCGACGTGTGGCTCTACCGATGGGCCTCGTTCCTCATCGTCTTTGTGTTCATGGTGCTGGTTGCCGGCCTGTTCGGGTTCCTCGGCTACCGCAGGGTCAAGAAACTGCGCAAGCCCGAGAAGACCATCGACTCCCTCAAGCAGGCGTCGACCGTGCTGCCCAACCAGCACGACAGCATTCCCGGAATCCCCGGCTACAAGAAGTAGACGACGCCCGGCGAGTCGAGCAGTATGAATCATCCCGATCCGTCCACGGTCCGTTACCCAGGACAGTGGATCCATCGCGACATCCATGCCAATGGAATTCGGTTCCACACCGTGGAGGTCGGCGAGCATGCTCCCGACGCCCCGCTCGTGGTGCTGCTGCACGGCTTCGCCGACTTCTGGTACTCCTGGCATCACCAGCTCGACGCGCTCGCGCGTTCCGGAGTGCGAGCGGTCGCAGTCGACCTCCGCGGCTACGGCGACTCCGACAAGCCCCCACGTGGTTACGACGGATGGACCCTGGCCGGAGACATCGTCGGTCTCGTGCGCGCGCTGGGGTACCCGCACGCGACGTTCGTCGGTCATGCGGACGGCGGCCTGGTGTGCTGGGCGAGTTCGGCTCTGCATCCGCGAATGGTCCGCTCGATGGTCCTGATCAATGCACCGCACCCGATCTCGCTGCGCCGCGCCGTGCTGAAGGATTCCGAACAGCGCGGTGCTCTGCTGCCGCACTTCGTTCGGTATCAAGTTCCGCTGCGCCCCGAGAAGCTGCTCACCCGGCGAGGGGGCGCGGCAGTCGAGGAGTTGATGCGCAGTCGCGCCGGGTCGCAGTGGCAGCGCACCGACGATTTCGCCGATACCGCAGGCAAGATGCGCTCGGCCATCCGAATTCCCGGGGCCGCGCACAGCGCACTCGAATATCAGCGCTGGGCGTTCCGTAGCCAGTTCCGCGCCGAGGGCCGACGCTTTATGGACGCCGTCGACGTGAAGACCTCGATCCCCGTCGCGCAGATCAGCGGTGACCTCGATCCGTACGTCCTACCCACCACCCTCGATCGCGATCGGCACTGGGCACCGGGGCTGACCCGTCGAACAGTGCGGGACGTGGGGCACTACGTGCACCAGGAAGCCCCCGACGTCGTGTCCGAGGAAATCCTGCGCGTCGCGCTCGAAAGCTGACGTCCCGCCGTCAGACGATGCAGTCGCCGGTCCCCACACTGACCGGCGCATCGAAGCTGCGGGCCAGCTCGTCCGAGATCTCGGTTGCCGTCAAGACGAATCCGGTATCGGGGTCGTCGACGGCAGCACCGAACACCACACCGAGTACCTCACCGTTCGAATTGACCAGTGGCCCACCGGAATTGCCCTGCCGCACCGATCCGCGAACTGTGTAGACCTCACGTTGAACAGTGCCGGTGCGGTAGATGTCCGGTCCGCTGAGGTTGATGATCTCGCGAATGCGCGCTGGGCTCGCCGTGTACGGACCGCCGCCCGGGTAGCCCAACACGATGGCGTCGGATCCGGATTCGGCCGGGTTCGGCGCGAACGGCAACACCGGAGCCTGCAGCTGCGAAACTCGAAGCACTGCAACATCTTCTTCGGGATCGAACAGGACGACGTCGGCGTCGAGAGGGCCGTCCGGAGAATCGACGGTCACCTCGGAGGTACCGGCCACCACGTGGGCGTTGGTCATCACCAGATCCGGCCCGACGACGAAACCCGAACCTTCGAGCGCCTTCTGGCAACTCGGAGCGATTCCGTTGATCTTGATGACGCTCGCCTGCAATGCTATCGGGACGGGGCCTGCGGCGATCCCGGAGTCGGGAGCGGCGACGTCGGCGACCGGAGTGCGTCCGAACGGACCGATGACGTCCGGCAGCCCGGACGTGTCGAGCAGCGCCGAGAATTCCTTGGGCACCTGACGCAGCCACTCGGGTGCCACCTCGTCGACCTTGCCCAGGACCGTCGAGCCACGCACGGCACTGGCCACCTCGGGCTGCGACGAGGACGTCAGCGGAATGGCGAGCAACCATGCGGCAGCGAGCACGGCCGCGGCCTGCAGACCGGCCCCGATCGTGCTGTCCACGGATCTTGCTGAGCGCGAATGTATTCCGCTGCGCAACGCACGACCCAGAACCATGCCGGCCACCTCACCGACGATCACCAACACCACGATCAACGCGATACCGACGAACACCCTCGTGCGTGATCCGTCGACGTGTTCGAGCACGTGCGGTGCCACCAGAATCCCGGCGACGGCACCCAGAACAACTCCCAGAAACGCCAGCGCCGACGCCACCGCCCCCTGTCGCCATCCCGACGTCGCTGCCAGCAGCGCGACGGCGAGCACCGCGATATCGACCCACCCTGAACCCGTCACCGATCGAGCCTCGCTCCTACCGCAGTCAAGCTGGCCTCCAGATCGCGTATATCCCCCGTGTCCCATTCGGACTCCCAGCCCGACACAGCGAGCAGGCCCGCCAGAATACCGCCCGTGAATCCCCACACCAGCATTCCCTGCACCGAGAAGGCCGGGCCCTGGTAGCCGGCGGGGTGACGCACCTGGAATCGGTTGGCCGGATCGAGCAACTCGCGCAGGGGAACTCGCACCACGCGCTCGGTTTCGCCGGCGTCGACGACGCGGACCGGGGTTGGACTCTGCCAGTACGAGAGCACGGGAACCACGTCGAATCGAGACGGCGGCACGTAGATGCCGGGCATCGTCGCGAGCGGTACGACGCCGGCCGGGTCGAGACCGGTTTCTTCCTGGGCCTCGCGCAGCGCGGTTCCGATGGGCCCGTCGTCACCCGGGTCGGTGGCACCGCCGGGGAAGGCGATCTGCCCACTGTGGTCGCGCAAGGTCGACGCCCGCTGGGTCAGCAGAACGTCGGCCTCGGCGGGTAGCCCACCGGGCGCGGTCGGATCAGCGGCAGCCGGACCACCGAACAGCACCAACACCGCCGCCGAGCGGGTTCGATCGGCCGGCTGCGCCTGTCGTTGCAGCACCGGGTTGATGCCGGTGGTGTCGGTCAGTCCGTTTTCGCTGCCGGCGACGTCGAGCATGCGCCCGAGCCACTCGGGTGCGCTCACGACGCGACTCCGAGGTTCTCGCGGACTGCGTCGGCGATGTCGTCGACGCTTGTGAAGGGTTCGGTCAGCACCTTGGCGACAGTGCCATCCGCAGATATCAAAACGGATACGGGCAGCACGTTCGGCGCTTCCGCCGCCGCGGCGACGCGTCCGGCACCGTCCTGAACGCCGGGCAGCGTGACGCCGTACTCGGCCAGACGGGTCAGCCCGTTGGACTCGTTGGCATCGTTGTGGACGGTCAACACCGTGACTGCATCACCCGCCCGCTGCGCGTATTGCTGCAGGTAAGGCAACTCCTTCGCGCACGGGCCGCACCAATAGGCCCAGATGTTGAGCAGTGCGGGTCGCCCGGCCAGAGCCTGGCCGAGGTCGATCGACGAGCCGTCGCCGATGCATTCGAGGGTGATGCCCGTCAACGGGCCTGCTGCAGCGCCCGACGGCGTCGGACATGCGTCGAGACCGGCGGTCTGCCGCAGCGGTGCCAGAGCCTCGGGAGTATCGGCGGCCCGACGCTCGGCCGTCGACGGTCCTTGCTGCCCCAGACCGGGACCATCGGCGCGCTGCGTTGCCGGAGATTCATTGCGTGGCCAGAGGGCATAGACCATCCCGACGACGAGAATGAGCGCGACCAGAGACCAGCGGAGTGCGGCCTTGTTCACGACACGATTCCGGCGAGAGCGAGCAGATGATCGGTCTCGGGACCTCTCACCAGGGCGGCAGCGGTCGCCGGATCGGTCGGGCCGAGGCCGAACGACGGGCAGTCCTTGGCCAGGACGCACACCCCGCACGCCGGCGTGCGGGAGTGGCAGACGCGTCGACCGTGAAAGATGACGCGATGGGAGAGCACGGTCCACTCTTTCCGCTCGATCAGCGCGCCGACGGCGTGCTCCACCTTGACCGGGTCCTCTTCTTCGGTCCACTGCCAGCGCCGTACCAACCGACCGAAGTGGGTGTCGACGGTGATGCCGGGAACGTCGAACGCGTTGCCGAGCACGACGTTGGCCGTCTTGCGGCCGATGCCGGGCAACGTCACCAGATCCTTCAACGATGCGGGGACTTCGCCGTCGAAGTTCTCGAGCAACTTCTGACCCAGCCCGATCAGCGAGTTGGCCTTGTTGCGGTAGAAGCCGGTGGTTCGGATGAACTCCTCGAGTTCGGTGCGGTCGGCTTCGGCGTAGTCGCGAGCTGTGCGGTATCTCACGAACAGGGCCGGAGTCACCATGTTGACGCGCTTGTCGGTGCACTGCGCGGACAGGATGGTCGCGACGGCGAGTTCGAGGGGCGTGGTGAAGTCGAGTTCGCAGTAGACGTGCGGAAACGCGACCCCGAGCGTTCGGTTCATCCGCCGGGCCCGCCGCACGAGGCCGAGTCGCGTCTCCTCGCGTTTGCGCACGTCGGGGCGTTTCGGGGCTGTCGATTCCACGCCACAACTGTACGGACAAGAATGCGTAACGAACTACGCGAGCGCGCCGAGCTGTGTTTGTATCGAGACCTTTTCGGTGTTAACTGGCCGGTATGCAAGGACTCGCCGTGGTGCTCTTTCCGGTACTACTCATGCTCTTCGCACTCGCGATGGAGCGCGTGGAGTTCCGGCTCAGCAAGCTCGGCGTCCGGGAGCACGAAGTAGAGGAATTCCTCGATCAGGCGAGCAAGTCCGAGGTCGCCACACTCGCGAACGAGGGCTTCCCCCACGCCCTGGCTCGGTTCAACACCCGCAAGCGTCACCAGACTCCTCCGCGCACGATCGACACGCGCGACGGCATGGTCGACCAACGGGCCAGTTGAGCACCCATTTGTCCGCATTCGGATGAATTTACGGTGAACGCGAACAGACGTACCGTTCCTCTGGCAACCTGTGGTGGCGTCGATCACTCGGTTTCGGCCGAGTCGAAGTAGACTCCCCTGAGGTAATTGTTGTGTTTGAACATTGCATCGGCATCGACGCCTGAATCGCAGCGCGATTCGGTGGTGAGACGAGTGTGTACAGACGCCTTCGGGGGTGCGGGTCACCGCATCACCGACATCCCAAAAGGAGCGCAAGTGGACGACGTCCTGGCACGGGCCGGCATCTTCCAAGGAGTCGAACCCTCTGCGGTTGCGGCACTGACGAAGCAGCTGCAGCCTGTCGATTTCCCCCGGGGACACGTGGTGTTCAACGAGGGTGAGCCCGGAGACCGGCTCTACATCATCGTTTCCGGCAAGATCAAGCTCGGGCGACGCTCCCCCGACGGCCGCGAGAACCTGCTGACGATCATGGGACCGTCGGACATGTTCGGCGAGCTCTCCATCTTCGACCCCGGCCCTCGCACGTCCTCGGCCACCACGGTCACCGAGGTGCGCGCAGTCAGCATGGACCGCGCGGCCCTCAAGGACTGGATCGATCAGCGCCCCGAGATCGCCGAGCAGCTGCTGCGCGTCCTGGCTCGCCGGTTGCGTCGCACCAACAACAACCTGGCCGACCTCATCTTCACCGACGTCCCCGGACGCGTGGCCAAGGCGCTGCTGCAGCTCGCCCAGCGCTTCGGCACCCAGGAAGCGGGATCGCTGCGCGTCACCCACGACCTGACGCAGGAAGAGATCGCTCAGCTCGTCGGAGCGTCGCGCGAGACCGTCAACAAGGCACTGGCCGACTTCGCACACCGCGGATGGCTGCGCCTCGAGGGTAAGTCCGTACTGATCTCGGACTCCGAGCGCCTGGCCCGCCGAGCTCGCTAGGCCGAGTTCCTTCGAGACAGCAGCTCGCTAGTTCTCCCTGAGGTAGGCCAGCTGCGTCTTGACCGACATCCGCGCAGCCGGCCACAACTTCTTGTCCACGTCCGAATAGACGTGGCGCACCACCTGCATCGGTTTGGCGTCGTCTCCGATCTCGGCCAACGCCGCCCGCACCTGATCCAGCCGCTGCCGACGGTGAGCGCGATACAGTCGCGCCACCTCGGCGGTGTCCGGTAGATCGGCCCCGTGCCCCGGCAACACCGTCTTGCCCGCACCGGCGGCCTCGAGTCGGTCGAGCGAATTCAGATAGTCCGCGAGCGAGCCGTCCTTCGGGTCGAGCACCGTGGTGCCGCGGCCGAGGATCGTATCTCCCGTCAGGACCGCGTCGTCGAGCACGAAGCTCACCGAATCCGCCGTGTGGCCGGGCGTGTGGAGCACCCGGATCCGTAGACCCGCCGCATCGATGACCTCGCCGTCGGCCAACCGCTCGCCACCGCCGTGCAGGAACCTCTCCCCCACCGCCCGCACCGGTGCCCCTGTCTTGCGGTGAAACCGCTTCAACCCCGCCGTGTGATCGGCATGGCGATGGGTCACCAGGGTCAGCACCACCGTGCCCGACGCGGCGACGGCGTCGAGATGGGCCTTGTCCTTCGGACCCGGGTCGACGACGATGCACTCGTCGGAACCCGGTGCCCGCAGAATCCACGTGTTCGTTCCGTCGAGCGTCATCTTGCCCGGGTTCTCCGCGAGCAGAACCGACGCCGTGGGCGTCACGTGCCGGACCAGTCCGTAGGCGGGATGCGTCAAGTTCGAGTCGGCCATTGAAACACTGTAGGACGCCCACTGTTCTCGAGGTGGAACAGGACCGGTGCCGACGACTAACGTCGACGCATATGAAGATCGGACTCGTCGGAGCCGGCCCCTGGGCCCGCAAGACTCAGGCCCCCTCGCTGCTCGCTCATCCGGGAGTGGACTTCACCGGAGTGTGGGCCCGCAGACCGGACGCCGCGGCCGAATTGGGTGCACCGGTCTGCGAGTCCTTCGACGCCCTGCTCGATGCCGTCGACACGGTGGCGTTCGCGGTACCGCCGGCCGTGCAAGCCGGTTTCGCTCTCCGCGCCGCGCGAGCAGGCAAACATGTGTTGCTGGACAAGCCCATTGCCGCCACCGTGGCTGAGGCCGAGGAACTGGCCGAGGCCGTCACGGTCGCCGGCGTCCGTTCGATGGTGACACTGACACTCCGATTCGCCCCGGAGACAAGGCAATTCCTCGCCTCGACAGCAGGCCGCTCCTGGGCCGCCGGCTCCGGAACCTGGTTCTCCGGTGCCACTCTCGGCGGGGCTTACTCGGAATCGCAGTGGCGACACGACGACGGGGCGATCCTCGACATCGGGCCACACGTCTTCGATCTCCTCGACGCGGCACTGGGAACCATTGCGCGCGTTGCCTACTCGCACCGCGACGTGGCGTCGGACAGTTGGACCGTTCTACTCGAACACGAGGGCGGCGCGCGTAGCACCGTCCAATTGTCGCTGCGGACACCGGTCATGCCGTCGCTCATGCGGATCGAGCTGTCCGGACCCGCCGGGGTCGACACCTTCACCGACCGATCCACGTCGTCGACCGACTGCTACGCCGTACTGCTGGACGAGTTCCTCGAGTCGGTGGAATCGGGTGTCGACCACGAATGCTCGGTGCACCGAGGACTGCACTTGCAGAGGGTGATTGATCGGGCGCGGGAGTGGGCACCCTGATCGTGTGACCACCATGGACGTCAAAGATGCGATGTTCCACTACACCTCGGCCCCGCATCGCTCGATGGACCAGTACACGACGTTCGTCTTCGACTCGGGGGACCACGAGCCACCGACGTTCGACGACGTCGTGGCCCACGTCGAGAGACGCGCTCGATTGGTTCCGAGACTGCAGATTCGCATCGGCGATGCGGTGGGTCTGTTGGAGTACCCACGTTGGATCAGGGACCCGACGCCGCCTCGTGACCACGTGGTCGACCACGATCTCTCCGACGGTCGTCACACGCTGAATTCGTTTCTGGCCGAACGCGCGTGCGTTCCGGTCGATGCGACGACACGGGCATGGACCGTGCACGTCGGCCGGGGCCTGTCGGGCGTCGACGGTATCCGCGGTGCGGCCACTGTCGTGATCGTTCAGGTCAGCCACGCATTGTCCGACGGGTCGGTCGGTACCCGCATCGTTCGCGCTCTCTTCGGACCGGACGAGCCGACCGACAACGTCACGTTCCCCGACGACCCTGCCGTCTCGCGTCCACGTCGCGTGCGAGATGCGGCCGTTGCGACGGCGCTCCTGCCCTACCGCTGGGCGCGGTCGCAGCGGCGGATGGGGCGGGCACAGCAGACGTATCTCGACGCCGTGCGGACCGGGGAGCTGTTTGCCCCCGCACCGGTCGAACCCACGCGCGTCAACGCCCATCCCGACGAAACAAGAGCGGTGCACGTCCTGCAGTTCCCGAAGTCGCAGTGGACAGGCGGGCCGGCCACCGTCACGGCTACCGCGCTCACCGCCGTCGGAGCGGCGTTGTCGGCGTATCTCGCTGCGCACGGAGAGAGGGTCGGCACCCGCATCCGCGCCACGGTGCCCACCGCGATCGGAACGTCGGCGGCCTGGCCTGCCGTCAACCGAACCGTCCCCGCTGCCGTCGATCTGCATCCCGAGCTCACCGACGCGTCCGACCGAGCATCGGCAGTGGCACACGCGCTGAACCTGCAGCGTGAACGTGTGAACGATCGCCGCCACATCGACGCCACCCGGTCGGCCGAGCTCTACCCCGCCGCTCTACTGCTCGGCTTCGGTCGCCGCGCCCGGCTCGTCGCCCCTCGCAGCGGTACGCCCGAGCGTGTCACCAGCCATACCGTGGTGACGAGCGTCAACCGAACCGGTCTGGACCTCGAGTTGGGGTCGAGCCGGGCCACCCTGTGCGCGGGGGTCGCGTCGCTGAGCCCGGGCTGCAGCATCACCCACGCCGTGTACGGATACGGGGACGTCGTCACCGTCTGTGTGACGGCCTGCCCGACGACGGTCCCCGATCACGCCGTGTATGCCGACCTGCTGCGTTCCGCAGTCGACGAGACCTGCGGTGCACTTCATGGGACGTCGACTACTGCAGTTCGACGATGAGCTCCACTTCCACCGACGCACCGAGCGGAAGTTCGGCGACACCCACGGCCGAGCGGGCGTGCTTGCCTGCGTCACCGAAAATCTCGCCGATGACGTTCGAGGCTCCGTTGACGACACCGGGCTGACCGGTGAAGCCCTCCGCGGAAGCGACGAAGCCGACGGCCTTGATCACGCGTGCGACCGAATCGATACCGACCAGCGCATGCACCGCGGCCAGCGCGTTCAACGCACAGATCCGCGCAGCTGCCGTGGCGTCCTCGGCCGACACGTCGGCACCCACCTTGCCCACGGACGTCAGGTTTCCGTCCACGATCGGCAGTTGACCGGAGGTGTAGACGAGCGAACCCACCTGTACGGCGGGGACGTACGCGGCCAGCGGCGGAACGACGTCGGGCAGCTCGATGCCCAGCTCGGAGAGGCGTTCGCTCCAGTTCGCCACGGCGTCAGCCCTTCGGACGCTTGAAGTACGCGACCAGTGTGTCGCCGCCGTTCGGTCCCGCCATGATCGTCACGAGCTCCCAGCCCTCGGAGCCGTAGTTGTCGAGAATCTGCTTGGTGGCGTGAATCAGCACCGGTGCGGTGAAGTACTCCCAGATGATCTTTTCGCTCATGACTCGAAGCCTATCGCCCACCGGAGTACGAGGGGTGCGTCACTGCGATCGGGTGATTCTCGGTTCTGTCGGACGACCGGCATCGCGTCTCTATATGGTCGAGGCGTGGGTACATCGAAGCAAGAGGGATGGCCGGCGAAGGCGGACGCCGCGCGGCTGCATTTCGTGTCCGGCAAGGGCGGTACCGGTAAGTCGACGGTCGCTGCCGCGCTGGCGTTGGCGCTGGCCGCGGGTGGCCGGCGAGTGTTGTTGGTGGAGGTCGAGGGCAGGCAGGGCATCGCGCAGCTGTTCGACGTGCCGCAGCTCCCGCCGGTGGAGACCCGCGTCGCCTCGGCGGACGGCGGCGGCGAGGTCTATGCGCTGGCGATCGACATCGAGACCGCGTTCCTCGAGTATCTCGACATGTTCTACAACCTCGGTTTCGCCGGCCGCGCGATGCGCAAGATCGGTGCCATCGAGTTCGCGACGACCATCGCGCCCGGCCTGCGTGACGTACTGCTGACCGGCAAGGTCAAGGAGTGCGTGGTGCGCACCGACAAGAAGGGCAACCGCGCGTACGACGAGGTGGTCGTCGACTCGCCGCCCACCGGCCGCATCGGAAACTTCCTCGACGTCACCAAGGCCATGGCCGACCTGGCCAAGGGCGGCCCGGTCCGCTCGCAGAGCGAGGGCGTGGTGCGGTTGCTGCATTCGTCGGACACCGTCGTGCACCTGGTCACCCTGCTCGAAGCATTGCCGGTGCAGGAGACGGCAGATGCGGTACGCGAGCTCGAAGCAGCCGACCTCCGCCTGGGCACGGTGATCGTCAACCGCACCGAGCCGACGTACCTGCCTGCCGACTCCCTCGAACCCATCGCCGAGGGCGAGATCGATGCCGTCGCAATTCAGGAGGGTCTGGCCAAGACCGGAATCACGTTGTCCGAGGCCGACTTCGCCGGTCTCCTGACCGAATCGATCGAGCACGCGTCGACGCTGTCCGCTCAGGTGGAGAGCGCAACACAACTCGACGAACTCGACGTCGCACGCATGACGCTGCCGATGTTGGCCGACGGCGTCGACCTCGGCGGCTTGTACGAGCTCGCCGCCACGCTCGCAGAACAGGGTGTCCGATGACTCGACCAGCAGCAACCGAACTCGACGTCGACCGCATCCTCACCGACCCCGCGTCACGAATCGTCGTGGTCTGCGGCGCAGGCGGTGTCGGGAAGACCACCACCGCAGCGGCGATGGCTCTGCGTGCCGCCGAACAGGGCAGGCGTGTCGTCGTGCTGACCATCGATCCGGCTCGCCGGCTGGCCCAGGCCCTCGGGCTCGGCGACCTCGACAACAGCCCGCAGCCGGTGAAATTGGGTGCCGACGCCAAGGGCGAACTGCACGCGATGATGCTGAACATGCGGCGCACGTTCGACGAGATGGTCATCGAACATTCGACGCCGGAAAAGGCGGCGCAGGTTCTGGCCAACCCGTTCTATCAGACTGTGGCGTCGTCCTTTTCGGGCACGCAGGAGTACATGGCGATGGAGAAGCTGGGGCAGCTGTCCCTCGACGCGTCGTGGGATCTGATCGTGGTGGACACTCCGCCGTCGCGCAACGCGTTGGATTTCCTCGACGCTCCGCAACGGCTCGGGTCGTTTCTCGACGGTCGTTTCATCCGGCTGTTGACCGCTCCCGGACGAGGAATCACCCGCGTCGTCACCAGCGCGATGAGCCTGGCGATGCGCGGCGTCTCGACCGTCATCGGCAGCCAAATGCTGTCCGACGCTTCGGCTTTCGTGCAATCGCTGGATTCGATGTTCGGCGGGTTCCGCGAACGCGCTACGCGCACATACCAATTGCTCCGCGAGGACGGCACCAGTTTCCTCGTCGTCGCTGCCGCCGAGCCCGACGCATTGCGCGAGGCCGCGTTCTTCGTCGAGCGACTCTCCGCCGAGAACATGCCGCTGGCCGGACTGGTGGTAAATCGGACGCATCCGACGTTGTCGTCGGTGCAGGCCGATCACGCGGCCACTGCCGCCGATCTCCTGGACAGAATCGACGACCCCGGTGCCGAACTGACTGCTGCGGTGCTGCGTATCCACGCTCAACGCGCGGTGACGGCGGCGCGCGAGGTGCGGTTGCTCAAACGCTTCACCGGCGCGCACCCCCGCGTGCCCATCGTCGGTGTTCCGTCCCTGCCGTTCGAGGTCTCCGACCTCGCCGCACTACGCGCGGTGGCCGACCAGCTGACCCGCAGAGGCTGATCGGCCGTTTCGGCAGGCGGTCAGATCGCCGCCTGCTGCTGACGCTGGGTCTCGAAGAATTCGGACCACGAGTCGACCTCGGGGTGCTGCTTGAGCAGTGCCCTGCGCTGACGCTCGGTCATGCCACCCCACACACCGAACTCGACGCGATTGTCGAGGGCATCCGCACCGCACTGCATCAGAACCGGGCAGTGCCGGCAAATGGTCGCGGCCTTGCGCTGCGCTGCACCCCGGACGAACAGCTGGTCCGGATCCGTGCCCTTGCACCGAGCGTGTGACACCCAAGCGATACGTGCTTCTGCTTCCTCTACATCGAGTCGCGTCGGCGCGGTTGTCGTGTGCATGGCGGATCCCCTTTACGTCTCGGTCGCCCTCACTGGGCGTCCTGGAGGCTCCGAGCAGTTTGTACCTCGGTGTCGAAGCACAAATTCTAGGAGCTGCCCCACATTCATTATCAAGTGTTATGCGAATCACACTGTGCTCATAATTTAGGTAAACCCGGCCCCGAATGCAAGACGGTGAGGTCACATTTCTGGTACGGGCGTCCCGAGCAGGGGCGCAGCGCACAACGCATGCGGGGCACTGCCGATCCGAACGAGGCACACGTACGCTGTGCTCTGTGTCAGTTGGAAAAACCGTGGCGAAGCTCGCCGGATGTTCAGCACTCGCCGGTGCATTGCTCGCCGGCGTGATGTTCCCCTTGGCCGGCGGGTTCGGGTTCGCGTCCAACCGCGCCGCCGATACCGTCGACAACGTCTCGGCCGAGTTGGTCGAGGGTGCCGTACCTGCTGTTTCGACGATGACCGACGTCAACGGCAACCCGATCGCGTGGCTGTACGAACAGCGCCGCTTCGAGGTACCGAGCGACAAGATCTCCAACGAGATGAAGCTGGCCATCGTCTCCATCGAGGACCGGCGCTTCGCGGAGCACCAGGGCGTCGACTGGCAGGGCACGCTGCGCGCGTTCCTGACCAACACCACCAGCGGCCAGGTCCAGCAGGGTGCATCGACCATCGACCAGCAGTACGTGAAGAACTACCAGCTGCTGGTCGTGGCGAAGACCGACGCCGAGCGACGCGCCGCCATCGAAACGACGCCCGCCCGCAAGATCCGCGAGATCCGGATGGCGTTGACCCTCGACAAGGAACTGACCAAGGACGAGATCCTCACCCGCTACCTCAACCTGGTGCCGTTCGGTAATGCCTCGTTCGGCATCCAGGACGCGGCTCAGACGTACTTCGGCATCGATGCCAGCCAGCTCAGCGCCGTCCAGGCCGCGATGCTCGCCGGCATGGTCCAGTCCAGCTCCGCCCTCAACCCGTACACCAACGAAGAGGGTGTGATCGAGCGCAGGAACACCGTGCTCGACACGATGATCCAGAACCTCCCCGAGCGTGCGGCCGAGCTCACGGCACTCAAGGCCGAGCCCCTCGGTGTGCTGCCCGTCCCTCAGACCCTGCCCCGCGGCTGTATTGCGGCAGGAGACCGAGGATTTTTCTGTGACTACGCGTTGCAGTACCTCGCTCAGGCCGGAATCAGCCAGGAGCAGATAGACAAGGGCGGGTATCTCATCCGCACGACGCTCGACCCCGCGGTCCAGAACTCCACCAAGGCCGCCCTGGTCAGCAACACCAGCCCCTCGCTCGACGGCGTGGCTACGGTGATGAACGTCGTCGCCCCGGGCCAGGACCAGCACCGCGTCCTGGCGATGGGCAGCAGCCGCACCTACGGCCTCAACGCCGACGCCGACGAGACCGTGCAGCCGCAACCGCACTCCCTCGTGGGCAACGGAGCCGGCTCCATTTTCAAGATCTTCACCACGGCCGCCGCCATGGAACGCGGACTGGGCACCAGCGCAACGCTGCAGGTCCCCAAGCGCGTGGAGGTCAAGGGCGTCGGCGACGGTGGTGCTCGGAACTGCCCGGCCTCCACCTACTGCGTGGAGAACGCGGGCAACTACCCACCCGCGCTGTCGATCACCGACGCGTTGGCTCAGTCCCCCAACACTGCTTTCGTCAAGCTGATCGAGTCCGTCGGCGTCACGCCGACGGTCGACATGGCCGTCCGTCTCGGCCTGCGCTCGTACACGGACCCGGGTTCCTCGGGTGCCGAGCAGTCGATGGCCGATTTCCAGAAGAGTCAGAACCTCGGGTCGTTCACCCTCGGACCCACCTGGGTGAACCCGCTGGAGCTGTCCAACGTGGCCGCGACCTTGGCTTCCGGCGGCAAATGGTGCCCGCCGACCCCGATCGACTCGATCTTCGACCGCGACGGCAAGCCCGTTCCCGTCGCTCACCAGGCCTGCGAGCAGGTCGTCGAACCCGGTCTGGCGAACACCCTCGCCAACGCTATGAGCAAGGACGACCAGGCAGGTGGCACGTCCGCGTCCGCCGCTGCCTCGGCCGGCTGGAACCTGCCGATGTCCGGCAAGACCGGTACCACCGAGTCGAACCGATCCTCGGGCTTCCTCGGGTTCACCAACAATTACGCCGCCGCCGTGTACACCTACGGCGACTCACCGACGCCCAGCGAGATCTGCTCGTTCCCGCTGCGGCCCTGCGGTTCGGGAAACCTGTACGGCGGTAACGAACCCGCGAGAACCTGGTTCGACGCGATGAGCCCGATCGCCACCAACTACGGGCCCGTCCAACTTCCACCGGTCGATCAGAAGTACGTCCGCGGCTCGGCCAACGGACAGGTACCCGACGTCACCGGCCAGAGCCAGTCGTCCGCGACGTCCACGCTGCAGGGTGCGGGCTTCCAGGTGACCGCGGTGACGACGGCCGATCAGGCTGCGCGCGGAACCGTGGTGTCGACGTCACCGTCGGGCAGTGCGGTTCCCGGATCGAACATCACGATCTACGTCAGTGACGGATCGGTTCGCCCGGCACCGGCTCCGGCCCCTGCCCTGCCGCCGGGTATCCAGATACCGGACCTGCCGCCGGGTATCCAGATACCGGCAATCCCCGGGCTCACCGCTCCTCGCTGAGCGGCTTCGCCGCATGTGAGTGGAACTTCGTAGTGGACTACGAGGTTCCACTCACATGGGTGGTCACAAACGGTCTTTGACGGCCTTCGACAGGCGAGATCCATCGGCCTTGCCGGCAGCGAGTCCCGAGGCGATCTTCATGACCTGACCCATCTGCTTCATGGCCGGTCGCTCGCCCAATTCTTCGGCGACCTGGGCGATGGCGGTATCGACGATGGTGGCCAATTCCTCGTCGGTCAGCGGAGTGGGCAGGTACTCGTTGATGATCTGCGCCTCGGCGTGCTCGTTGGCGGCGAGTTCACCGCGGCCGTTCTGCGTGTAGATCTCGGCCGATTCGCCGCGCTTCTTCGATTCCTTCGCCAGCACCTTCAGAACGTCGTCGTCGGTCAGTTCGTGGGCCTCCTTGCCGGAGACCTCCTCGGTCTGAATGGCGGCGAGGATCATGCGCAGCGTTGCCAGCCGGAGCTTGTCCTTCGCTTTCATCGCTGTGGTGAGGTCGGTTCGGATACGGGCCTTGAGTTCGGACATGGCAGAAACGCTACGCGGCCCAGCCGTCGGCTCGCGCGTCCATATCGGCTTGCTGCCGTATCGTGGACTGGGTGGCCGTTCACTTCAGTTCCTCGTTACTGCCAACCTCGGCGCAACTGCGCAGCGCTTCCACGCAACTGCGGTCGGTTGCCGAGCACACACGCGACGTCGTCAGAGCGGCACCGCTCAAGAGCTCGGTGATCGGGACGGCGGGTGCTGCGGCCTTGGGCATCGGCTACGCCACCCTCGTCGAGCGCAACGCGTTCACGCTCCGTGAGACGTCGATGGCGGTGCTAGAACCCGGCTCCGCGACGCTGCGAGTACTGCACATCAGCGACCTGCACATGATGCCGGGCCAGCGGATGAAGCAGAACTGGCTCCGCGAACTGGACCGCCTCGAACCCGACCTCGTGGTCAACACCGGCGACAATCTGTCGCACCAACGCGCCGTTCCCAGCGTCGTGCAGGCTCTTGGGCCCCTCTTGTCGCGGCCCGGGCTGTTCGTGTTCGGCAGCAACGACTACTTCGCGCCCAAGCCGAAGAACCCCTTCAAGTACTTCGACAAGAACCACAAGCGCACGACGGGCGAGTCGCTGCCGTGGCGTGATCTGCGGGCTGCGTTCTCCGAACGCGGCTGGCTCGACGTGACGCATGTGCGCCGCGAACTCGAGGTCGCCGGCGTCCGGATCGCATCGGCGGGCGTCGACGATCCGCACCTGAGGCGCGATCGCTACGACACCATCGCCGGCCAGCCGAACCCGTTGGCAGACCTACGCCTGGGAATCACGCATTCGCCGGAGCCGCGGGTATTGGACAAGTTCGCACAGGACGGTTACGACCTCGTCCTCGCCGGGCACACCCACGGCGGCCAGCTGTGCCTGCCGTTCTACGGTGCGCTGGTGACGAACTGCGAGATCGACCGTTCCCGGGTCAAGGGTCCGTCCAAGTGGGGCGCGCACACGCAGCTCCACGTGTCGGCCGGTCTCGGGACCTCGCCGTACGCGCCTGCCCGCTTCTGCTGCCGCCCCGAAGCAACCCTGATCACGCTCACTCCTGCCCCCAGAAAGGGCCCGAAGGACGTCTCCGACGAGGGCGTTTCGCGTTCTGAGGCAGTCGTGAGTTAGACTTCTCCAGCGGTACACGGGGTGTGGCGCAGCTTGGTAGCGCGCTTCGTTCGGGACGAAGAGGTCGTGGGTTCGAATCCCGCCACCCCGACAGTTGGACCACGAAAAGGGACCCACTCGATTCAGTCGAGCGGGTCCCTTTTCTTTGCCTGATCGGCGCTACTGTGAGGCATGCCGACCCCCACCCGCGTTCATGTCACCCATCGGTTCGCTTCGTCTCCCGACGTCGTCTTCGCGGCGCTGTCCGAACACGAGAACCTCGGCCCGTTGTTCCTGGCCAAGATCCGCCGGGTGCGCGACGGAGACACCTCCCGCAACGGCGTCGGATCGGCTCGTAGCCTGAAGCTGGGGCCACTCCCCGCGTTCGAGGAGACCACCACCGTCTCGGAGCCGAACACCCTCATCGAGTACCGCATCACCAAAGGTGGCCCGCTACGCGGTCATTGGGGTGTGCAGAAGCTGACCCCCACCACTGACGGCGGTACCGAACTCGACTACACAATTGGATTCGACGCCCCGATCCCCGGTCTCGCCGCGATCGTCGGCAAGGCACTGACGTCGAGCATCTCGAAGAACCTGCCGCGCTTGGCTCGGTAGCACTGCCGCACAACGACAAGACCCCGATCGATGGTCTCGATCGGGGTCTTCTCGTGTGTGCTCAGCTGGACGCAGCGCGCAGCTTCTCCAACAGTGGGCCGGCCGCCTCGGCCAGGAAGCGCTCCTGAGTTTCGTCGCCCACCTGCACCAGCGCGATGTCGGTGTAACCGGCCTCCCAGTACGGCTTCACGGCCTCGACGATGGCGTCCAGGTCCGGTCCGCACGGGATCGTGTCGGCCACATCCTCTTTCCTGACGAACTTCGTCGCACCGGCGAAACCGGCCGTCGTCGGCAGATCGGCGTTGACGGCCCAACCGCCGGCGAACCAGCGGAAACGGTCGTGTGCGCGATCGATGGCTGCGTCCTTGTCGGGGTCCCACGAAATGGGGATCTGGCCGATGGAGCGCGCCGGTCCCTCGTGGTTGTCCGACCACGCCTTGACGAGATCCGCATCCGGCTCAGTAGCGATGAGGTGATCGCCGTACTCGGCGAACCTCGCCACGGCCTTCTCGCCGCCGGCTGCGATGCCGATCGGGACGCCGCCCTTGGGCAGGTCCCAGATCCGAGCCGAGTCGACGCGAAAGTGCTTGCCCTCGTAGGTGACCAGGCCACCGGCGTGCAGTGCGCGGATGATCTCGAGTGCCTCGACGAACATGTCCTGTCGCTTGTCGATGGACGGCCAGCCTTCACCCACGACGTGCTCGTTGAGGTTCTCGCCGCTGCCCAGGCCCAGAGTGAAACGTCCGTCGGCCAGGATCTGCAATGTCGCGGCCTTCTGGGCGACAACGGCCGGGTGGTACCGGATGATCGGGCACGTCACGTACGTCATCAGCTCGACGCGCTGGGTGGCCTGCGCGACCGCACCCAAAGTGGTCCACGCGTAAGGAGAGTGGCCCATGGACGAGAGCCACGGCGAGTAGTGGTCACTGCTGACCTCGAAGTCGAAGCCGACCTTCTCGGCTCCAACGGCGTACTTCACCAGCTCTTTGGGACCGCTCTGCTCGGTCATCAACGTGTATCCGAAATTGGTCATGCTGTTCTCCTAAATTGTTGCGACGGAACCGGCGTCGACTCGGTAGTTGGATCCGTTGACGAAGGACGCGCGATCCGAGCACAGGAACGTGATCACCGAGGCCACTTCCTCGGGTTCGCCGCGGCGTCCCAGTTCCATGTACGGGCGCTCCTCGTCGAGGAAGCTCTCGATGGCACCGTCTCTGTCGGTGCCCTTCTCCTCGGCTCGCTTGTCCATCATCGCGTCGGTCATCGGGGTGTGAATGAATGCCGGGGAGACCGCGTTGACCAACAGGCCCTCCGACGCATAGCTGCGCGAAAGCCCCTTGGCCAGAGCCAGAACTCCGGCTTTGGCCGAGCAGTAGGGCAATTCGTCGTCGTACGGCTGCACGGCGTCCTCGGACGTCAACAGCACGATGCGCCCCCATCCACCGCGCCGGAGGGCGGGGAGAAACGCGCGCAGTAAGCGGACCGGGCCCATGAGGTCGATGTCGAGGGTGGAGCGCCACCCTTCCTCGTCGATCTCGTGGAACAGCCCCTGCGCGCCGGTGACGCCAGAGGACTGCACCAGAATGTCGATGTCGCCCACGGCCTGCTGCGTGCGCACTGCCAGGTTCTCGACGGCCTCGGTGTCGGTCACGTCCGCGGCGAACGCGAACAGCTGTCCCTCTGCTGCACCGAGTTTCGCGGCGGCCTCGTCCAACGAACTCTGGTCCTTGTCGCTGACGACCACCCGTACGCCCTCGGCCAGCAGCAGCTTCGCAGTGTGCCACCCGATGCCGGAGTCGGCTCCGGTCACCAGTGCGGCTCTACCGTCGATTCCCAAATCCATTCGATCCCACTTTGCGCTAGAGGTCGGTTGTCAGGCTGTGGCGTCGTGCGAACGGGCGATGGTCAACGCCGCATTCACCAGGGCCAGGTGGCTCAAGCCCTGCGGGAAGTTACCCAGAAACGACCCATCCGAAGCATCGATCATCTCGCTGTACAGCCCGACGTCGTTGGACATTTCCACCAACTGGTCCATCAGGGCCGTGGCCTCGTCGTCGCGGCCGACGCACGACAGCGCCGACACTCGCCAGAACGCGCAGGCCACGAACGTGACCTCCTCTTCGGACACTCCGCTGTAGCGGTACATCAACGGCCCGGCACCGAGCTCCTCGCCGAGCGCATCGATCGTGGCCGAAATACGTTCTCCGCGATCGAAATTCATCTCGGCTGCCAACAGCACCGACGCGTCGAGCCCGTCGGCACCCGGGTAAGCGAGGTAGGTCTGCCGCTCCTCGGACCAGCACTCGGTTTCGATGTACCGCCGTATGCACTCCTTCTCGGCCTTCCACCGATCCGGTATGCCCGGGATCTCCCCGGCTTCGGCCAGGTGCACCGCGCAGTCCAGCGCCTGCCAGCACCCCAGCTTCGAGCTCGTGTAGTGCTGCTCCACCTCGAGCTCCCAGATACCGGCATCCTTGCGCTGCCACGAGTCGCAGGCCTCGTCCGCGATGGTCGCCAACAGCCGACCGGTTTGCGCGTCGAGAATGTTGCCCGCGTCCACGTACTGCCGAATGATCGAGAACAGGTCTCCGAAGATCATCAGCTGGAGTTGGTCCGCCGCGGCGTTACCGTTGACCACCGGTCCGATGCCGCGCCAGCCGGGCACGTCGGGCTGCTCTGTGCCGCCCGGCAATTCGCCGCCGAGGGTGTAGAACACGTTCACCAACGGATCGTTGACTCGAATGACCTTCAGCAGCCACGCGACCGCCGCATGGATTTCCTCACGCAGACCGAACCGTTGCAGCGCCCGAATGGTGTACGCGGCGTCGCGAACCCAGGCGTACCGGTAGTCCCAGTTCTTGCCACCGGTGCGATTCTCGGGCAGTGACGTGGTCGCTGCCGCCGCGATAGCACCGGATGGGCTGTGCAGCAACAGCTTCAACGCCAACGCGCTACGAGCGACGTGCTTCGCCCACGGGCCCTCGTACGAGAACTCGTCCGACCAGACGCGCCAATTGTCGATGGTCCGGTCGATGCCCTCGTCGAGGTGTTGAGGATCCGGCAGCGGCAGTGGCTCGTTCTCGGTTCCGACCACACCGATGACGTGACGCGAACCCGAGCGCGTGGTGAAGACGGCGCTGATGTCGCGATCCGCGAGCTGCACGTCTTCGATCCCCAAAGTCCGGACTGCCAGCGTCAATCCGTCGACGCGCAGGACGGTTCCGTGCTCGGTGTCGTACGCCCACGGCGACGCGATACCGAGCATCGTGCCCGGTGCGACGGACCACGTCATGTCCACTGTTCCGTCCAGTCCGTCGATGCGGCGCGCCAACTCCACCCACGGCAATCGCCCGGCCACACCTGTGTTGAGCGAGTCGGTGATTCGGACCGTACCGCTGTCGGTGCGGAACGTGGTGGTCAGAACGTTTGTGCCGGGCACGAATTCGCGCTCGACGGTGAACTCGTCTCTGGGCGTCAGTTCGATGTAGCCACCGTGCGGGGCGTCGAGCAGCGAGGCGAACGGCGGTGGTGAATCGAGATTCGGTACCGGGAACCAATCGATGCGGCCGTCGTCGGCGATCATCGCGACGGTCCGGCCGTCACCGATCGCGCCGTAACTTTCGATGGGGACGTACCCGTCGACCCTCGGACAAGGCTTTCGGAAGTTGCTCAAGCACTTGCCTTGTCGGCAAGGATCGGGCTCTCGGCGAGGTGTTCCAGCAAATCGGCCGGGTCTTCGAACACTGCCACCGCACCCGCGTCGAGCAGCTCTGCGCGTGAGATACCGCCGCTCAACACGCCGATGGCCCGCACCCCTGCCCGGCCCGCGGATTCGATGTCCCACACGCTGTCTCCCACCATGATCGCGTGTTCGGCGTCGACGCCGGCGCGCTCGAGCGCAACACCGATGATGTCGGGCTCCGGCTTCGCCACCTCGGCGTCCTCGCCGGATGTCACCACCGCTACCGAATCCTCGACCTCGAGCAGATTACGCAACGTCGACAGCTCGGACTCCGGAGCGGACGTCGCGAGCACCACGGTGACCTCGCGAGTACTCAGCTCTGCCAACAGCTCCCGTGCACCCGGCAGAATTTCCAAGGTCTTCGACGCGGCCGCGTAATACTCCCCGTGCAGGGTTTTTGCTTCCTGCGCGAGCGCGCTGTCGGACGAACCGACCAACGCCTCCAGCAACTTCGACCCGTCCATCCCGATACTGCGATGAATGCGCCACGACGACACCTCGTGCCCGGCATCGCGGAACGCGCGGGACCACGCGTCAACGTGGACGTAATTGGAATCGACGAGCGTGCCGTCGATATCGAACAACACCGCGTCGACCTTCGGAGCACTTTCAGACATGGGCGTACGAATACCCATGGGCTGTACACGCAAACAAAACGGGCCCCTCACCACCGGTGAGGGGCCCGCATCGAATTCAGGTTTTCAGCTGGCCTGGGCCTGCCACATCCAGTGCAGCTGCTCGAGCCGAGCAGTGATGGCGATGAGCAGGTCCTGCGTCACCGGGTCGGCTTCCGCGGTATCGGCAACGCGTCCACGCAGCCGATCGACGACGGCAGCGATGTTGTCGACGATGGCCGGCACCACTTCGCTGTCCTGGGTCCACCCGGCACCGAATCCCTTGGTTCCTGCCGTCGAGGAGACGGTGGCTGCCCGGCCGTCCGGGCTGACACCGATCGCGGTGGCGCGCTCGGCCGCCTGATCGGTGAATTCACGTGCAGCAGTGACCAATTCGTCGAGCTCGAGATGCACGGACCGGAAGTTCTTGCCGATCACGTTCCAGTGCGCCTGCTTCGCGATGAGCGAGAGATCGATCAGGTCGACGACGGTGCCCTGCAGAGCGTCGCCCGCGATCTTCTGCTGACCTGCGTCGAGGGTGCTGGTGATGGGGTTCGTCATGATATGGCCTCCCTGCCGTTGTACGACGGTGTGCATCGCACGCCATTATTGTGCTTCCGTCTGTATTGCACAACGGCGGCACTGCGCCGGTTGTTCCGGGATCGGCGTCGTTGTGACGCCGATCCCAGGAACGACCGAGTCAGACCTTGGCGGCCTCGTCGGCAGGATCGTCGATCGCGCCGGCACCGGTGGTGGGAGCGGTCTCGTTCTGCTGCGACCGAACACCTTCCTCGACCTTCTTGCCGAGCTCGGGGTCGACGTTGGTCCAGTACTCGAATACCCGGCTCAGAACCGGCTCGCTGACGCCGTTGAGGACGTGTCCGACGATGTTCCCGACCAGACGCTCGCGCTGCGCATCGTCCATGACCTCGCGGACCAGGGCTCCCGCTTGCACGAAGTCGCCGTCCTCGGGGTGCTCGATGTAGCCGGTGCGGACGAAGCGAGGCTCGAAATCCCACGCTCCGTCGTCGCCGTACTTGTTCGTGTCCGCCGACGGACCGCCGAAGGAGTTCGGCGCGTAGACGGGCGTCTCCGGAGAGTTGAACGAGTACCGCATGTTGCCGTCCTTGGAGTACGAGTTGACCTCGGACTTCGGGGCGTTGACCGGCAACTGCGCGTAGTTCGCTCCGATGCGGTACCGGTGCGCGTCCGCGTAGGAGAACACGCGGCCGAGCAACATCTTGTCGGGGCTGAAGCCGATGCCGGGCACGGTGTTGGACGGCTCGAACGAGCTCTGCTCGATCTGAGCGAAGAAGTTCTCCGGGTTGCGGTTCAAGGTCATCTTGCCGACCTCGATGAGCGGGTAGTCCTTCTGCGACCAGACCTTGGTGAGGTCGAACGGGTTGTACTTGTAGTTCTCGGCCTCGTCGTACGGCATGAGCTGGACCTTGAGGGTCCAACTGGGGAAGTCGCCGTTTTTGATGGACCCGAACAGATCCTGACGGTGGTGGTCGGGTGACGTACCCGCAACCTCGTCGGCCTTGTCCTGCGTCAGGAAATCGATGCCCTGATCGGTCTTGAAGTGGAACTTCACCCAGGTCTTCGTGCCGTCCTCGGCGATGAGCTGGTACGTGTGCGAACCGAAACCGTCCATGTGGCGGAACGACTTCGGGATGCCGCGGTCACCCATGAGCCACGTGACCTGGTGCGCCGACTCGGGCGAGAGGGTCCAGAAGTCCCACTGCATGTTGTTGTCACGCAGACCGGAATCGGGCATGCGCTTCTGGCTGCGGATGAAGTCCTGGAACTTGATCGGATCCTTGACGAAAAAGATCGGCGTGTTGTTGCCGACGAGGTCCCAGTTGCCTTCCTCGGTGTAGAACTTCAACGAGAAGCCGCGCGGATCACGCCAGGTGTCGGGGCTACCCTGCTCGCCGGCGACGGTGGAGAACCGTGCCAGCATCTCGGTCTTCGCGCCGGGCTGCAACGCCTTCGCCTTGGTGTACTTGCTGATGTCACCGGTGATCTCGAGCTCGCCGAACGCGCCCGCGCCCTTGGCATGCACGACGCGCTCCGGGACTCGCTCGCGGTTGAACTGCGCCATCTTTTCGATCAGGTAGTGATCGTGCAGCAGGATCGGGCCCTGTGCGCCGGCGGTGAGCGACTGATCGTCGCTGGCTACGGGGATTCCCGAGTTGCTGGTGGTGGGCTTGCTGGTGGTCGGCTTGGTCATACGAAGCCTCCTGATGGCTGTAGAGAGTCCGAGAGGGCTGTCCCGGACGAAATCTGTGCGGCCGAGGGCGCGGCCGGATTCTCATGGGGAATGCCCGTACTCACGCGGCATAAACCCTCGAGCTCGACCACCAGCATGCCATCAATCTGTACTAAGTCAAGAAAAGGATTGCCGTCACGGCACCAGCCGCGCTTCGCCCGTCCGCATCGAACCCGACACGATCTGCAACCCGAAATACGTGCCCGACGGCATCCAGCGATCGAGCGTCGGCCCCGACGCATCCACCTCCACCCGGGCCAACCTGGCTTTCCCCTTCAAGCTCGCGACGCCCAGAGCCGATCCGCCGGGCACCGGCTGCGCGAACCCGATCGATCCGCGCATCGGAAATGCGGGCCCGAAGCCGCGGGAGCCGGTCCGCACCGACCAGTCCCCACCGCTGACCCCGGCCTTGTTCAGCACGTCGCCGTCGAACTCGGCCAGCACCTTGGGCAGATGCCAGTTGGTCCTACCGCCGTGCACCGACGTCGCCGAATCGACGGCGATGAACGGCACCGACATCCGCGGAATCTTTCCGACGTCCCGGCGCAACACCGGGCTCGCCAGTATCTCGCGGTAGGGACCGACGGGTGACGTCATGTAGTCGACGACCATGCACATCGTGATCGGCAACGTCTTCGCGCCGGCAGGCGCGAAATCCGACGACCGGGCGCGATGCCACCAGATCGTGGCCCGGACGTTCGCCGGCCACGGCGCTGCGGGGCTGACCGGCCAATCGGTGCGCTCGGTCTCCGACTCGGCGACGCTCCACATCAGGAGTCCCTCCCCACGACGGTCAGCGGCAGGCGCAGCGCGCCCGGCGCGGTCACCGGCACCACCGGGTTGGACGGTTGAACCGGTGCCACCTCGACATAACCCGAGCCGACGGCAGGCCTACGGTCCGGCTCACCCTTGTTGGGCCACAACGCCATTGCCCGCTCGGCCTGCGCGGTGATGGTCAGAGACGGATTGACGCCGAGGTTGGCGCTGACGGCAGACCCGTCGAGCACGTGCAAGCCCTCGTACCCGTACACCCGCTGGTAGCCGTCGATCACACCGGTGTTCGGTGAATCACCGATGGCGCAGCCGCCGAGGAAGTGCGCGGTCATCGGAATGTTGACGATCTCGGCGATCGACCCGCCCGGATCGCCGCCGATCTTGTCGGCGAGCAACCTGATGGCCGTGTGCCCCTGCGGAATCCACTGCGGCGGCGGATCGCCCGCCCCGGGCCGACTCGTCAGTCGACGCCCGAACGGCCCCTTCTTCGAGCCCAGCTCGAGGGAGTTGTCGTCGGTCTGCATCACCAGAGCGATGACGGTGCGTTCGGACCACCTGTGGACCGACAGACTGCGGGCCGCCGCGCCGGGGTGACGCAGCGCCACTCCGAGCGTCTTGAGAATCCGCGGCACCTTGCCGCCGCCGTCACTGAGAACGGTTTGCAGCAGCCCGATCGCGTTGCTGCCCTTGCCGTATCGCACCGGTTCGATGTGCGTGTGATCGTCCGGGTGGAACGACGAGGTGATCGCCACTCCCTCGTGGTAGTCGACCTCGCGTCCGCGCGCCGTTGCGGCCAGTACGGCCTCGGAGTTGGTACGTACCAACGAACCGATCTTGTTCGACAGCCGCGGCAACGAGCCCTTCTCCTTCGCGGCGAGCATGAGCTTCTGCGTTCCGTAGGTGCCGGCCGAGAAGACCACCTGATCGGCGGTGATCGTCTTCTCCTTGCGGCGCAGCTTGCCGCCGGTGCGGCGCGTCACGACGTCGTAGCCGCTGCCGTTCGGGCGGACGTCCACGACGGTCGTCAGCGGAAGGATGTGTGCGCCTGCACGTTCGGCGAGATACAGGTAATTCTTGACGAGGGTGTTCTTCGCGCCGACGCGGCAACCCGTCATGCACGAACCACACTCGGTGCACCCGGTCCGCTCGGGACCGGCACCACCGAAGAACGGGTCGGGTGCGGTCTTGCCACGGTCACCGAAGTAGACGCCCACCGGAGTCGAGGTGAACGTGTCGCCCACGCCCATGTCCTCGGCGACCTCCTTCATGACCTTGTCCGAGGCAGTGATCGTCGGGTTCGTCTCGACCCCGAGCATCCGACGCGCCTGGTCGTAGTACGGATTCAGCTCACGCTTCCAGTCCGTGATGGCACCCCACTGCGGGTCCTCGAAGAACTTCGTCGGCGGCTGGTACAGCGTGTTGGCGTAGTTGAGCGAGCCTCCGCCGACGCCTGCCCCCGCCATCACCAGCACGTCGGGCAACAGATGGATACGTTGGACGCCGTAGCAGCCGAGCGCCGGAGCCCACAGGTACTTACGCAAACGCCAACTGGTCTTGGGCAATTCGTGATCGGCGAACCGTCGGCCGGATTCCAGCACCGCCACCCGGTAGCCCTTCTCGACGGCCCGCAGCGCGGCAACGCTTCCGCCGAACCCGGAGCCGATGATCAGTACGTCGTAGTCGCTCATGCGGAAACCGCCTTCTTGTCTGATTCACGGGTGTCGGAGACGAGTCGGTAATTCGAGGTGTCGAACGTTCGCGTCTTGTTGCGGAACCGGAACGTGTACGTGGGCCACATCGTCGAGTTACGTCCGTTGGCGTCGAGGTACCAGCTCGAGCAGCCGCCGGCATTCCAGACTGTGCCGTCGAGAGAAGAGTCGACCCACGAGTTGTGCTGCTGCTGAGCGGATTCGGACACCTCGACGGCGGTTGCCCGGTGGTCCCGCATCTCACTGAGCGCCGAGACGACGTAATTGGCCTGCGACTCGAGCATGTAGACGATCGAACTGTGCCCGAGATTGGTGTTGGGGCCGTACATCAGGAAGAGGTTCGGGAACCCGGCGACGGTGGTGCCCAGGTGGGCCTGCGGGCTACCGCCCCAGCGCTCCGCGAGAGTACGACCATCGCTGCCGCGCAACAAGTGCGACACCGGCGGTTCGGTCGGGGTGAACCCCGTCGCGAAGATGATGGTGTCCACCTCGTAGTTGCGGCCCGACGCGTCGACGACGCCGTTCTCGGTCACCGACGTCAGGCCCGATGTCACCAAGTCGACGTCTTGTCGATCCAGCGTCCGCAGCCAATCATTGGACAGCAGAAGACGTTTGCAGCCGGGTGCGTAGTCGGGTGTGAGGGCCGCCCTCTTCGTCGGGTTCTTGACCTGACGCTTCAGATTGGCCTTCGCGAATGCCTTGACGGCGGGCAACATCCACGGGTTGTCGGCCAGCACGGTCACGTATGCCTCGCGGTACCCGTAGATGATGCCGCGAACCGCGCGATGAGCCGCGGGGACCTTCTCGTACAGAGTCCGCTCGACCCGGCCGATGGTGCGGTCCAGACGTGGGATCACCCAGGCGGGTGTGCGCTGAAAGACGGTGAGCCGCTGGGCCTTGTCGACGATCTCGGGCACGAACTGCACCGCCGACGCTCCAGTGCCGATCACGGCGACGCGCTCCCCGGTGAGATCGTGCTCGTGGATCCACGTCGCGGAGTGGAACACCGTTCCCTGGAATGTGTCGATGCCCGGCACGTCGGGGATCTTCGGCGTCGACAGTGCGCCGGTGGCAGCTATGAGAACTCTGACGCTCGCCGCGCCCTTCGAGGTCTGCACGGTCCACCGCTGGTCCGTGTCACTCCAATCGGCCGACAGCAGTTCGCAATCGGTGACGATGCGATCCCGCAGGTTCAGCCGCTCGACCACCGATTGGAGGTAGTCGAACAGCTCCGGTTGGCGCGCGAAGGTGTGACTCCACTTCGGGCTCGGCGCGAACGAGAACGAGTACAGCGACGTCGGGACATCGCACGCACACCCGGGGTAAGTGTTGTCCCGCCATGTGCCGCCCACCTCCGACGCTCGCTCGATGACGGTCACGTCGGCACTCGGATCGGCGGCGAGGATCTTCGCCACCGCGGCGAGGCCGGCAAAACCGGCTCCGACGACGAGCACGTCGACTTGTTGGGGCAGTGCAGAATTCACGAGTCCATCACCTTTTCGGACCAGACGGGGAGGAGCCGTCCGCGCAGCTGCGCGTCGGCTTCGGGGGTACGGAACAGAGCCGATACAGCGAGCCCGCGTGCCAGCTCGACGCTGAGCTCGATGGACTCGGTGGACATGCGGCTACCCATGACGATCTGAGCGCCGCTCTGGATGGCCTCGGCGACGCGGCGCTCGAGCGGAACCATTGCCTCGTGCAGAGCCGGATCGGTACGTGCCGCGACCCACAGCTCGAGCGCGGCATAGAACAGCGGGCCCGAGAACGCGTCGACGAGGATCTCGGGTCCGCGTTCCGGATCGGGCTCGGCTTCCAAGATTTCGGACAGGCGGCGGTCGACGAGATGCTCGACGGCAGCGGTCACCAACGTCTCCTTGGTCGGGAAGTGGTGCAGCTGCGCTCCACGGGATACTCCGGCACGCCGCGCGATCTCCTGCGTGCTGGTCTTCGAGAAACCCAGCTCGACGAGGCACTCGATGGCTGCATCGAGCAACTTTGCGCGGGTCCCCGCGGTGCGTTCGGCCTGCGTGCGGCGCGGGGTCGGCCCGCCGTCGCTGAGCTCTGTGTCGGTAGTCACACTTCGCACAGTAGCGTCAAAACAACAAACAGTCCAGCCTGACTTTAAGTTTTGTCACAACTGCGCTCATCACTCCGATCTCGAACGAAGACCCCGCCATCGCGAGAGCCAATCGTCGCGCGGATATCGGGCACACCCACGTTCCAGGGGGGCGGGCACGTCTCACGTCGACGGAAGAGATCCACCGTGACCGGCAATTCGGTGCGTCCCCAGGACGCACTTCAAACGAATGATCCTCGTTCGACGGACTCCGGATTAGGAAAGGCACCGTGGCGGCGTTCGTCGCGAATGCGCACGCGCTCCGCGACGTGGAACCCGGGACCGAGGCTCACGACGAACTGATCGCGACGCTGAAAGAGCTGGCACCGCAGCTGGCGGCAATCGGAGTGTTCGAGCCACGGGACCCGCAGATCGCCCACCTGGTGGACGTCGCGACTCACACCGACTGACCGACAGTTTGTGCCGACTCGCCGCGGGCAATACCCCGGCCATGGCTCTCCACTCGCACGGCCGCTTCGAGTACTCCCCCATCGTCGATCGGCCTCGGTTCGAGTGGCCGGGCGGCGCACGTCTCGCGGTGTACGTCGCGGTCAACTGCGAGCACTTTCCGTACGACGACGGGCAGCCCGGCCTTGGTTACACGCCCGCGATGGACCAACCCAACACGTACAACTGGGGCTGGCGTGAATACGGCAATCGCGTCGGCGGCTTCCGCATCGCAGAGACATTGCAGCAGTGCGGAATTCGGCCGACACTGCTGGTCAACACCGAGGTGTACGAGCACGCCCCGCAGCTGACCGCGGCGTTCCGAGCACTCGACGCCGAGGTCGTCGCACACGGCCGAACGAACGCAGTGCAACCGAACGATCAAGACGAGGACACCGAACGTCGCTCCATCGAGGATGTCACCGCCGCGATCGAACGACACGAGGGAGCACCGCCCCGAGGATGGATGAGCCCCGGCGCCAACCCGAGCCGCGCCACCGAGGACCTCCTCGCGGAGCGCGGTTACCAGTACACCTTGGACTGGCCCGTCGACGACCAACCTGTGTGGCTACAGACCCGCGGCGGCCCGCTGCTCAGCGTCCCGTATCCCCATGAGATGAACGACCTGCCGATGTTCGTCCATCACCATCAGACCGCAGAAGCGTTCGAGCACAACATCATCGGAAGCTTCGACGAGCTGAAGGAGAACTCGGCAAGGCAACCGGTGGTGCTCGCGATCTCCGTGCACACCTTCCTGACGGGACAGCCCTACCGACTGCGACGGTTCCGTGCTGCACTCGAGCACCTGACCGCCAACAACGACGGCGTCTGGTTCACCACCCCCGGCGACATCGCGGCGCACTACCGCACGGTTGTACCTCCCGTCCGATAGATCGGCTGGACCGCTGTCGGCGTGGAGTCAGGCTGCTCGTTGTTTTCGTCGGTGGTAGCTGGGGAGGGGTTCCTGTCTGGGGTCGACGGATTCGGGTGGGATGGCGTACGGGTGTCCGTCGTCGCCCATGATGAGCTGCCAGTCGCCGTGGTGGACGAGGCGGTGGCATTCTCCGCAGACGAGCGCGAGGTTGTCGATGTCGGTGGGGCCGCCGTGTTCCCAGAATCTGATGTGGTGGGCTTGGCACCACTGTGCGGGGCGGCCGCACATGACGCAGCAGGTGTCGCGGATGGTCAGGGCGATGCGTTGGTCGTCGGAGGCGAGTCTGGTGGTTCGTCCGAGCGCGAGTGGTACGCCGTGGTGGTCGACGATGACGGGGGTCAGGTCGGCGTCGCAGGTGACCAGCTCGGCGAGGAAGCGACTGATGGGCCCGGTCCAGTCGAGGTGGAACGGCCAGTCCGCGTCGCCCGGCTCGGGGACACATTTCTGCACGGCACCACCACATCCGGATGCCGCTTCGCCGTGAGCAGCGATATCCCCTCGGGCCACTCCATCCGGACGCGAGCCGTTGCTGTCGCCGCCGTTCGAGGAGCTCCCCGCGCCCGTACCGGTGTCGCCCGATTCGGTTGCGGTGCTACCCGATTGCTTGTTGCCGCCGTGGGCGAGCAAGTCCCGCAGGGGGACGATCAGGTGTACCGACGCCCGCGACCCGCCCGCCGACCCACGAGTGCCGCCGCGGAGGTGTCGGTCGAGGATCTGATCGAGTGCATCGGCCCGGCGCTTCGACGGGCTACGTGGATCGCGTTCACCACCGGGACCTGGTCGCGGTGCCGTCAACGGCGACAGAGCGGTGAGAAGCTTCTCGGCGAGCAACCGGTCGATGTCGCCACCGAACTGGAAGCGGCCGTTGGCCAGAGCATGCAGGTCGAATCGGTTCAGGTCCGGGTTTTCCGACACCGGTCGCGGTGCAGGCGTCGGCGGAACAGGCTCGGGCGCAGGCGGTTCCGGATCTGGCAGCCTGCCGGTAGAGGTCGCAGCATCATCGCTGCGCCGCTCCTGATCGTGACGCTCTCGTTCCCGCTGTTCCTGCTCTCGGCGTTGCTTCTCGGCTTTCGCGTGTCGCGCTCGGGCGTCGTCCGCGGCCGCATGCGCCAAAGCCTGCGCGCGGGAGGTCACCTGGCCGGCGGTGCTGCGCATCGCGGTGTCGAGCAATTCGTCGACAATTCCTTCGCGGCGGACCTGATCCAACGTCGGGTCGGCCACCACCACGACGTCGTATCCCTCGGCGATGGCGGCGGCGTGCGCGGCATGGATGCGACCATCGGCGAGGGCGTCGAGCACGGTGGGGTGATCGAACAGCCAGTACCCCAGTGCGTTCTGGCGGGCGGCGGATCCGTCGGTGATCCGTATCGATCGGGCGTACCAGCGGGTGACGGACGAGTGCCCGAGTTTCATCGCCAAGCCACGTCGGTCGATCTCGGCGAGCAACGTCAATCTCTGTGCTGCGAGAGCGTTTTCGAGTGAGATGACGTCAGCAAGCTCGGAGACCAACTCCTGGTCCCCGAGCCCGAACACATCCCCCCATGTCTTCACCCCACGAAAGCTATACCCACCCACCGACAGACTTTTTCGATGACTCCGCTACAGCGCGCGCATGCTGTTGTTCCGCGCATTGTGGGTGAGCTCTGCAAGGCCGAGCTCTTCGAGTAGCGGTGGCAGATACATGCCGAAGCGGCCGCGGTATCCGTTCCTGAGCCCGTACCAACCACCGACCGGGTTGTCCGGCGAGCGTCCCCACGCTTCGACCGTGTCCGGCGCAGCCGGCTTCTTCTCGTCAGCGGCACCGAGCAATACCCAGTCGCCACGTTCGGTGAGCCAACCGTGCAGGTCTTCGATTGCCTCGATGCGGTATCGAAGAGTCGTCGACCCCACCTGGCACACGAGGGCAGGTGGCTCGTGGTCGGGATCACGGTACATGGTGTACGCCGAGGTGCCGGGGGCGGTGGTGAGAGCCCACGGGTCGGATTTCGTTCCGCTGGTCATGGCCTGGGTCCGTTCAGTTGTCGCAGTCAGCCGACGGGCAGAAAGACCGACCGAGCACGGTGATTGCCTTACACGGCACGGTCAGTGTGGGCCGACCTGACGGCGAATACAACCAACTCTCGACCCGGGACAGGTTCGGGGTCGTGCGTCACGGAGCGACGGTGCGGTACCGCAGCATCATTTCGTGGTCCTCGTGGTCGAGCATGTGGCAGTGCCACATGTACCCCTGCAGTTCGGACGGACCCGCAGCCGGCATGTCGTGACCGCTCATGTCGTGACCGCCGTGGTGTGCGGCCGGTCCCGCGAATGTGGCGTCGGGATCGAAGCCGAGTTCGTCGGCCGTCGGGAATCGAACGAGGATCTGGGTAACGGTGCCCGGGTACGTGTTGACGGTGTCTTTCCACCCGGCTTCCCAGGTGGCCGGCGGCACCGAGGGTCCGGTGAGGAACTTCTCCACCGGCGGAGCCCATTTGGTGCCGAACGTCGGCCGGGGGAAGTCGCGTTGGTACGCCGCGAGGTCGATGGGGATACGCCCCAGCGTCCGGAAGTGCGCCAGGTGCAGGTGAATTGGGTGCGGCTCCACCGTCGTGTTGACGATGTTCCACATCTCCACGGTGCCCTGCTTGGGCATCTCGATGTCCGGGTCGGAGTACCGCAGGTTGTTCAAGTTCATCAGCGTCATGTCGAGGTTCAGCCCACCGGAGGGCTGGTTGACGGTAACGGTGCGCGTGAAGGTGGGTGTCGGCAACGCGGGCAACAGATCCGGCTGCCCCTTTCCGCCGCGCAGCAACGACGGCATCCCGCCCCGGAACCCCGCCGCGGACGCGACGCGGAACTGGCAGAACATCGGCATCGGGACGGCTCCGAGGGACGCGGCCTGCGCGGGCGGAGGCTCGTCGTTCAGCAGCTCGACGAGGGCACCTGCCTCGACGGCTCCGAAGTCGACGAGGATGTCGGCACGCTCGGCGGGCGCGAGCCGGATGCTGGTGGTCTCCACCGGTGCGTCGAGCAATCCACCGTCGTTTCCGATGACCCAGAATCGTAACTTGTTGGTGAAGAAGAGGTTCCACACGCTGTACGACCCGGCGTTGACGAGCCGCAGCCGGTACATGCCCCGGGCCACTTCCATCGTCGGCCAGATCTTGCCGTTGACGACGCCGACGTCGCCGGTACCGCCGCCCTCCCACTTACCCTGCGGCACAGTGATATTGGAGCGGATACTCATGCTGCCGTCTGGATTCATGATCTTTTCCTGCAGCACCAACGGCAACTCGAATTCGCCCGAGGGCAGACCGAGGGCGTTGTCGGATGTGCCGGTGTCCCACCGATCACGGACGAGGTTCATCCCGAGCAGGCCCGCGTAGACGTTGATGCGCGTCATCGACATAGCGTGGTCGTGGTACCACAGCCCGGCAGCATCATTGAGCCCGGAAAAATTGTGAGTCATCGACTCGCCCGGACGCACCAGCATCTCGGAGTGCCCGTCACTGGCCGGTTCGGTGATACTGCCGTGGAAGTGCAGCGCCGTCGGCGTCATCGTGCGATCCATCTCGCTCATGCCGTGCAGCGAGGTGTCGACGTCTGCGGCGAGTGGGTTGCCTGCGGTGGTGTTGGAGTACTTCAGCGTCCACGGCTGGCCCTGCTGCGATTCGATGGTGGGCCCGAGGTAGTCGCACTGGCCGTAGCCGAACGTAGGCGCGGGCCTGAGATCGGCGTGGAACGAGTGGGTGGCGCTGTGCGCGTCGAGGGAGATCTCGGTACCGCTGATCAGCGGCAACCGAGGTAGCTCGTCACGGAACGGCGTCAGCGGCGGCGAATGGAACAGCAGTGGGCTCTGCCCACGGAGGAAGTCGTCGGCCAGTGCTCGACGCGTCGTCGACGCCACGGGTATCGCTGCTGCTCCGGCTGCCACTGCGGCCGCCGCCAGCCCACGTAGGGCGGTGCGTCTGGACACGGAGCCGCTCACCCGGCCACCTTCCTCCTGGTTGTGATGGGGCCCATACTATGTGCTGGTCGGCTCCCGCCGTCACCCCACACTCGGATCGTCCGGCACGTTCCTGCCGGTGGAGGGATCTATTTCGTCATGGCAACAATCTCGTTCGAGCGCACGACCAGGCTTTTTCCCGGCTCCGACACCCCCGCGGTGAACGAGCTCGACCTGCACATCGAGGACGGTGAGTTCCTCGTTCTGGTCGGCCCCTCCGGGTGCGGCAAGTCGACGTCGCTCCGGATGCTCGCCGGGCTCGAGGAGGTCAACTCGGGACGCATCCTCATCGGCGGCAAGGACGTCACCAACTCCGAACCCAAGGATCGCGATATCGCGATGGTGTTCCAGAACTACGCGCTGTACCCACACATGACCGTCGCCGAGAATATGGGGTTCGCGCTCAAGCTGGCGAAGGCGAACAAGGAGGACATTCGCACTCGCGTCGAGGAGGCCGCCAAGCTACTCGACCTCGAGCCGTACCTGGACCGCAAGCCCAAGGCGCTCTCCGGCGGCCAGCGACAGCGAGTTGCCATGGGGCGCGCCATTGTTCGGCAGCCCCAGGTGTTTTTGATGGACGAGCCGCTGTCCAATCTCGACGCCAAATTGAGGGTTCAGACGCGGACGCAGATCGCTCAGTTGCAGCGTCGGCTCGGCACCACAACGGTGTATGTCACGCACGATCAGGTCGAGGCCATGACGATGGGTGATCGCGTCGCCGTACTGAAAGGTGGTGTGCTGCAACAGTGCGCCACCCCGCGTGAGCTCTACCGAACCCCGGTCAACGCATTCGTCGCCGGGTTCATGGGCTCACCGTCGATGAATCTGTTCCGCGCTCCGGTCACCGACGGCGGCGTCCGCCTGGCCGATCAGGTAGTCCCGGTCCCACGTCAGACCCTCGGTTCCGCCACCGAGGTGATGTTCGGCATTCGTCCCGAGCACATCGAAATCGCCGACAGCGGAATCGCTCTCGAGATCGATGTCGTCGAAGAACTCGGCTCCGAGGCCTTCGTGTTCGGCCGCGCGGACATAAACGGCCGGACCGAAACCATTGTCGCTCGGGCCGATTGGCGCAGCCCGCCCGAGAAGGGCGACCGCGTTCACGTCCGCATCGACGAGGCCCATGCGCACATCTTCGACGCCTCCGCCGAAGGTCACCGCCTGAACTGACCGTCGTGCGCGTTGTGCGTCCCCCTGGGGACGCACAACGCGCACGACCTCAGACCAGCAGCTCGGCGATCTGAATGGTGTTGAGTGCGGCACCCTTACGCAGGTTGTCGCCCGAGACGAACAACGCGAGTCCGCGGCCCCCGGGGACGCCCGGATCCTGGCGGATGCGGCCGACGAGGGAGTCGTCCTTGCCTGCGGCTTCCAGCGGGGTCGGCACGTCGACCAGCGAGACACCCGGTGCGGAGGCCAGCAGTTCACGAGCGCGTTCCACCGACAGCGGTAAAGCGAACTCGGCGTTGATCGACAGCGAGTGCCCGGTGAAGACCGGAACGCGCACGCACGTTCCGCTGACCAGCAGGTCGGGCAGTCCGAGGATCTTGCGCGATTCGTTGCGCAGCTTCTGGTCCTCGTCGGTCTCGCCGGATCCGTCGTCGACCAACGCGCCGGCCAGCGGCAGGACGTTGAAAGCGATGGGCGCGACGTACTTGTTCGGGGCCGGGAAATCGACCGACGAACCGTCGTGCACCAGTTTTTCGACGTCGTCGATGACGGCGCGTGCCTGAGTGGCGAGCTCGTCGACGCCGGCGAGGCCGCTACCGGACACCGCCTGGTAACTCGAAACGATCAACCGCTGCAAGCCGGCTTCGTCGTGCAGCACCTTGAGCACCGGCATGGCGGCCATGGTGGTGCAGTTGGGGTTGGCGATGATGCCGCGGGGCGGGTTCTTCGCGGACTCGGGGTTGACCTCGCTGACCACCAGCGGCACATCGGAGTCCTTGCGGAACGCCGACGAGTTGTCGATGACGGTGGCACCTGCGGCAGCGAATCGCGGTGCCTGCTCACGCGAAAGCGTGGCACCGGCCGAGAACAGTGCGATGTCGATACCGGTGAGGTCCGCGGTGGACGCGTCCTCGACGATGATCTCCTCGCCGCGGAACGGCAGCTTCTTGCCCGCCGAGCGTGCGGAGGCGAAGAATCGAACGGTGTCGGCGGGAAAGTTGCGCTCCTCCAACAGGGTTCGCATAACGGCACCGACCTGGCCGGTGGCTCCTACGACTGCAACTGTGGTCATGGCTATCGTCCTGTTCCTGCGTGCACGACGGCTTCTTCGTCGCCGCCGAGATCGAAGGCGGCGTGCAGTGCGCGTACGGCGTCGTCGAGCTGAGTGTCGCTGCACAGCACCGAGATACGGATTTCGGAGGTGCTGATGAGATCGATGTTGATGCCGGCGTCGGCGAGGGCCTCACAGAACGTCGCGGTGACGCCGGGGTGGCTCTTCATACCGGCACCGACGAGCGAGACCTTGCCGATGTGGTCGTCGTAGAGCACCTGCGCGAAGCCGATATCGGCCTGCAGCTTGGTGAGCTTCTCCACTGCCGTCGGGCCGTCGGCCTTGGGGCAGGTGAAGGTGATGTCGGTCTTGCCGGTGTCGATCTTGGAGACGTTCTGCAACACCATGTCGATGTTGATCTCGGAGTCGGCCACGGCGCGAAAGACCTTGGCGGCGTAGCCCGGTGTGTCGGGCAGACCGACGACGGTGACCTTCGCCTCGCTGCGATCGTGTGCGACGCCGGTGAGAATTGCTTCTTCCACTGGAATGTCCTCCATAGATCCGGAGACGATCGTTCCGGGTTTGGTGGTGTACGACGAGCGCACGTGAACGGGAACGTTGTAACGACGGGCATATTCGACGCAGCGCAGCATGAGCACCTTCGCGCCGCAGGCTGCCATTTCGAGCATCTCCTCGAACGAGACGGTCTCGAGGTGGCGTGCGTTGGGGACGATGCGCGGGTCTGCGGTGAAGATGCCGTCGACGTCGGTGTAGATCTCGCAGACGTCGGCGTTCAATGCCGCGGCGAGCGCGACGGCGGTGGTGTCGGACCCACCACGACCGAGCGTCGTGACGTCCTTGCTGTCCTGGCTGACGCCCTGGAAGCCGGCGACGAGCACGATCGAGCCCTCGTCGAGAGCGCTGCGGACGCGGCCGGGGGTGACGTCGATGATCTTGGCGTTGCCGTGCACGCTGGTGGTGACGACGCCTGCCTGGGAACCGGTGAACGACCGTGCCTCGGCGCCGAGCGAGTGGATGGCCATCGCGACCAGTGCGTTGGAGATGCGTTCACCCGAGGTGAGCAGCATGTCCATCTCGCGAGCAGGCGGGGCCGGGCACACCTGCTGTGCCAGGTCGAGCAGTTCGTCGGTGGTGTCGCCCATCGCCGATACGACGACGACAACGTCGTTGCCCGCCTTCTTGGTCTCGACGATTCGTTCAGCGACGCGTCGGATACGTTCGGCGGTCCCCACCGACGATCCACCGTACTTCTGGACGATGAGAGCCACGCGTTTTACCTCCGCTGGATAGCCGACAATCGTTCGATTGTCCGCGGGTCACCTTACCGAGCGAATGCCCCGAGCAGTGGGCCGGGTAGCTCCGAGCTGGGACTTTAGGGCCTCTCGCCTGCCTTAACATGTTCGAGTGACCGTTCCCGAACATCTCCCACCACCGCCGGCTCGAGGCCTGAAGGTGCTCTTCGGGCTCCCCGCCGTCGGCCGGCGCTGGCCCGGTGGACTGCGTTCGGCGCTGGCGTTCGGTGTTCCGGCGATCCTGGCGTGGCTGCTCGGCTTCCACACCGAGGCACTGCTGGTGGTCTCGGGCAGTTTCGCGGTGATCTACGGCGAGGGCCGTCCCTACCGATCGCGGTGGTGGGTGGTGCTGACCGCAGGGGCCGCCCTGGTGGCCTCGGTGTGGCTGGGCGCGACGGCCGGTCGGCTCGCCCTCGACTTCGGCGAGACCGGGTGGGCGCGGATGATCCCGGTGACCGTGTTGTCCGTTCTCGCTCTCGTCGCGGTCTACGTCGTGGCAGCGCTGCGACTCGGCCCGCCCGGAGCCTTCTTCTTCGTGCTGGTGTGCGCGGTGGCGTCGTACCTCCCTGCCGCCGACATCAGCGCGACCCGCGGTGCCGTGTGCGCGGCGATCGGGGTGGCGTCGGCGCTGGTGGTCGCGATGTCCGGGGTGGTGCGTGACCCGAGGGGTCCCGAACGGGCGGCCGTCGGTGCGGCCGTGACGGCGATCGAGAAGTACACGGCATCGCCGACGGCGTCCGTCGTCGATCGGCACACCGCCGCCTCGCGTCTGCACGCGGCGTGGGCCGCGGTGTACGAGGCCGGGTCGACGCGCGGGACCTCGCGCCCCGCGCTGGTACAGACCCTGTTCGACGCCCATCTCGCGTTTGCGGCCGCCACGAGGGCGCGCGCCGGTGCAGTCCCGGATCCGGAAAGTGCGGTGGAATCGCCACGAGATCAGCTGCCGCTGGCTCGTCCGGGCATCGGGTATCGGTTGAAGCGGTCGTTGCATCGAGATTCGCATGCGGCGTCGACGGCGATCCGAGTGTTCTGTGCGGCGGCAGGTGCCGGCGGGATCAGTGTGGCAATGGGTTTGAGCAGGCCGGATTGGGCGATCCTCGGTGCCGTCCTGGTTCTCCAGCAGGGGCCGGATCGTGTGCACGGGACGTACCGCGGCATGCAGCGGCTCGGCGGAACGCTGGCCGGAGTGGTGCTGTTCTCGGCGATCTATCTTTCGCCGCTGACCGGTCTCGCGGTGATCGTGGTGTTGATGGTGTTGCAGTTCGCGATAGAGATCAGTGTGGCGCGCAATTACGGTCTCGCCGTCACGTTCATCACCCCACTCGCGTTGCTGATGGGCACCATCTCGCATCCGGGCGCTCCGCTCGGCGGCATCGTCGTCGATCGGGTGGTGGAGACCGCAGTGGGTGTCGCCCTGGCCTTCGCGGCGCTGTGGTTGTTGTTACCGGGCGCTTTCCGGCGCGCGCTGCTGTGGTCCGATCGGCGGGTTCTGGAGTTGACCGACCGATTGTTGACGGTCCTCCGAAGCGAAAACGCTTCGGCGGCCGCCACTATGGAGCTACGACGAGATATCCAGTTCGAGCTGGTCGGTGCCGCGCTCGCGGGAGCCGAAGCGGCGCACAACGATCGCCGCTGGGCGCATCGAGTCTGGGATCGGCATGCAGAGGTCGATCATCTCGGATACGAACTGCTCGCACGGTGTTGGACCGCGGACGATGTCGGACGACCGAACGACATCGATCAGTGGCAACGCAGGCACGACACCGTGACCGGAAAATTCGACTCCCGAACCCTGGGGTAGGCGGTCGGTCTGCGGTAGTACACTCACCCCATGCTGCGAGCTCTCCTTCTTAACAGCCGCGACGGGGTCTGAGACCAGACTGGCTTCCCGTCGCGGGGTTCGTTGCGCCGGTCGAACACCATTGCTCTGATCTGTACGGAGAGACGAAGACCATGTCACCAGCCGACGCATTCACCTCGGGATCTCGCACCATCACCCCGCCCTCGCGGCCCGCTCCCAGCGACCAGCCAGCGTGGAACACCCAGAAGAACTCCTCGATGCCCACGTTCCGTTATCGGCCGTTCGCCGAGGAAGTGGAGCCCGTCACCCTCCCCGACCGCACGTGGCCGGACAAGATCATCGACCGGACGCCACAGTGGTGTGCAGTCGATCTGCGCGACGGCAACCAGGCGCTGATCGATCCGATGAGTCCCGCGCGCAAGCGCCGGATGTTCGACCTGCTGGTCCGGATGGGCTACAAGCAGATCGAGGTCGGCTTCCCGTCCGCCAGCCAGACCGACTTCGACTTCGTCCGCGAGATCATCGAGGACGGCGCGATTCCCGACGACGTCACCATCCAGGTTCTGACGCAGTGCCGTCCCGAGCTGATCGAGCGCACGTTCGTCGCGTGCGAGGGCGCTCGCAGCGTCATCGTCCACTTCTACAACTCGACGTCGATCCTGCAGCGCAAAGTGGTGTTCCGGGCCGACCGTGACGTCATCAAGAAGATCGCGACCGACGGTGCTCGCAAGGTTCTCGAAGAAGCGGCCAAGTTCCCCGATACCGACTGGCGCTACGAGTACTCCCCCGAGTCCTACACCGGCACCGAGCTCAGCTACGCCAAAGAGGTGTGCGATGCAGTCACTGCGGTCATCGACCCGACGCCCGAGAAGCCTCTGATCCTGAACCTGCCGGCCACCGTCGAGATGGCGACGCCGAACGTCTACGCCGACTCGATCGAGTGGATGAGCCGCAACCTCGATCGCCGCGACAGCATCGTGCTGTCTCTGCACCCGCACAACGACCGCGGAACCGGTGTTGCCGCAGCCGAACTCGGCTACCAGGCCGGTGCCGATCGCATCGAGGGATGCCTGTTCGGCAACGGTGAGCGCACCGGCAACGTCTGCCTGGTCACGCTCGGCCTGAATCTGTTCACTCGCGGCGTCGATCCGCAGATCGACTTCTCCAACATCGACGAGATTCGCCGCACGGTCGAGTACTGCAACCAGCTGCCCGTCGCCGAGCGTCATCCGTACGGCGGTGATCTGGTGTACACCGCGTTCTCGGGCAGCCATCAGGACGCGATCAACAAGGGCCTCGATGCCATGAAGGTCACGGCAGACGAACAGGGTTCGGACATCGGCGACATCACCTGGCAGGTGCCGTACCTGCCCATCGACCCCAAGGATGTCGGCCGCACCTACGAGGCCGTCATCCGTGTCAACTCGCAGTCCGGCAAGGGCGGCGTCGCGTACATCATGAAGTCCGATCACGGGCTGAACCTGCCGCGTCGCCTGCAGATCGAGTTCTCCCAGGCAGTCCAGCGCATCACCGACGGTGAGGGCGGCGAGGTCTCGCCGAAGGAGATGTGGGACGTCTTCGCCGAGGAGTACCTGACGCCGATCCGTCCGCTCGAGCGCATCAAGCAGTCGGTACAGGCTGCCGAGATCGACGGCGGAACCGACACCATCACCGCCACGGTCAAGGTCGACGGCGTCGAGCAGGAAATCTCCGGCTCCGGCAACGGACCACTCGCCTCGTTCGTCGACGCGCTGTCCACCATCGGTTACGACGTCAGCGTCCTCGACTACTCCGAGCACGCACTGTCCGCAGGCGACGACGCCCAGGCCGCCGCCTACGTCGAAGCCTCGGTCACCTCGCCTGCAGGTGTCGCCACCACAGTCTGGGGCGTCGGCATCGCGACCTCGATCACCACAGCGTCACTGCGCGCTGTGGTCTCGGCCGTGAACCGCGCGCTGAAGTAACTTCGCTGCTCGACGACACGCCGCTCACCTTTCGGGGTGGGCGGCGTGTTGCGTTGTGGGGCCCTCACGAAACGAAAGCGGGCGCGGTCGACGTGGGGCTCACTGGGATTTCCGGTCGACGAAAGGGACCAAAGACCCGTGTGCACGGGGTGCCGCAAATGCCACACTGAATCAGCCGCCGGGGCACCTTAGAGAATGGAAGTTCGCCATTAATTCTTTCTGGGATTTTCTTTGGCTTCTCATCGTCGGGTTCGCCTTCGTGGCCTACCTCATGGTGATGTTCTCGATCATCGGAGATCTTTTTCGGGACCACAAGACATCCGGGTTCGTCAAAGCCCTGTGGGTGCTCTTCCTCATCGTTGCGCCGTTCCTCACCGCGCTGGTCTACCTCATCGTGAACGGCAGCAACATGGCCAAGCGTCAGGTTGCCGCCCTGCAGCACGCACAGGACCAGCAGGAGGAGTACATCAAGCACGTCGCCGGTCGATCTGCGTCCGAAGAGATCGCACACGCAAAGGCGTTGCTGGACAACGGAACCATCGATCAGGACGAGTTCACGACGCTGAAGGCCAAAGCGCTGTCCTGAACGTCGCTTCCGCTCCGAACGCATCGAGCACAGCGGCGATCGCGGGTAGTCGCCGCGCATCCATCCTCGTCGCGAGTTCGTAGATTCGCCCGGCTCGAACGCCGGCGAGCTCTCGACGTACCAGGCCCGGATGCACAACGGCGTAGCGCGGCATCAACGCCACTCCGTGCCCGGCCGCGACGAGTGTTTCGGTCACTCGAAAGTCGTTGATGCGTTGGACAACTCGCGGCTGAACTCCGGTCACCGAGGCCACGGAAAGCAACACGTCGTCGACCGGAAAACCGCCGCGAACGCTGATCCACCGCTCGTCGATCAGGTCTCGCAGATCGATCGAGCCTTGCTGCGCCAGTGCGTGATCGAGAGGCAACACCAGATCGATGGGCTCGCGCATCAGGGTCGTCACCTCGATCCGTGGACCCGCCGTCGACGGAGCCCTGTCGTCTCGGTGGGTGAGCACCACGTCGTAATCGGCGAGTAGCTCGGGCACCGAGGATGCGGGCAGGTCCTCGTCGCGCGCATCGATGTCGACGTCCGAGTCCGCCAACCGCGTCAGGACCCCGGGCAGCAGCAGTGCCGCACCCGACGGGAACAGGGCAACTCGGACGCGTCCCCGCGGAGACGCTCGATAACGATCCATTTCTGCTGTGGCGCGGGCGAGGGCAGCGAGAACCTCGTCGGTTCTGAGTACCAGTGCCCGCCCGGCGTCGGTGAGGCGCAGCCGGCGCCCGTCCGGTTCGAGCAATGTCACGCCGGCCTCGCGCGCCAGCAACTTGAGCTGTTGAGACACCGCCGACGGAGTCATCGACATCGCCTCGGCGACCGATGCAACGGTCCCGCGGTCGGCAAGCTCAGCGAGGATCCGGAGCCGCTCCACATTCATACAGAAAATCTTAACTGTTGGTGCGGATATATTCGATTGTGCTGATTGTTTGCACCCGTCACGATAAATGGCATGACCACACGCGACCGCCTCCTCGGACTGACTGTCGCCGTTCTGTGGGGACTGAACTTCCTCGCCATCCGCGTCGGGCTCGACCACTTTCCGCCCTTCTTCTTCGCGGCACTGCGCTTTCTGGTCATCGCAGTTCCGGTCGTGATGTTCGTTCCGCGACCGAAGGTGCCCCTGAAATGGTTGTTGCTCTACGGCTTCGGCTTCGGTTTCCTGCAGTTCGCCTTCCTGTTCGCGGCGATGGCGGCAGGCATGCCCACGGGATTGGCGTCGCTCGTGCTGCAGTCGTCGGCCCCGTTCACCGTCGTTCTCGGCGCGCTGCTGCTACGCGAACACGTGAGCCGCAGGCAGGCGATCGGCATCGGCGTGGCCGTCCTCGGCATGGTTCTCATCGGGTGGGATCGGGCCCAGAACGCCACCCTGCTTCCTGTCGTCCTCACCCTGCTCGCCGGTCTGGGCTGGGCCTTCGGCAATCTCGGAAACCGACTGGCCAAATCCGACTCCCCGATGACACTGATGCTGTGGATGACCGTCGTACCGCCGGTGCCGATGTTGGCGCTGTCGGCGGTCGTCGAGGGCCCGAGCACGGGCTGGCACGCGCTGGCCGACTCGTTCGGATCGCAGGGCTGGCCCGGTCTGGTCGCGTTGGCGTACATCGTGATTCCCGCCACGATCGTGGGCAGCGGCCTGTGGAGCATCCTGATGAGCCGCAACCCGGCCGGTCTCGTCGCACCGTTCTCGCTGCTGGTTCCCGTCGTCGGTATCGCGGGTGCCTGGGCGTTCCTCGACGAAACCCCGTCGCTGTTGGCCCTGCTCGGCGGAGCGATCGTCATCGGCGGCTGCCTGGGCGGAATGGCGGCCAGGAAGCCTGCCCCAGTTCTGGAGAAAGTACCGGTATGAGGGCGGGAGTGGAGCCTGCGGAATGACCCAGGGGTAGCGGGAGTGGGGCCTGCGGAATGACCCAGGGGTAGCGGGAGTGGAGCCTGCGGAATGACCCAGGGGTAGCGGGAGTGGAGCCTGCGGAATGAGCGAGGGGTAGCAAGCGTCGACGTGAAACTGCACGCTCTTCTGTGCCAGACTCGGCGGATGGCTGAACTGGGTGAGCGCAGACGTATCGGCGCCCGTGGCCGCGTGGCATTACGCGCGGCGGAGCTGGCGACGTGGGCGTCCCGCAAGGCGGGCCGAGGCAAAGGCTCGATGATCGGTGGTCTGGTCGCGCTCAAGATCGATCCGACCATTCTGGGCGGCCTGGGCCGTGGGCGACGCACCGTCATCGTCACCGGCACCAACGGCAAATCGACTACGACGCGGATGACGGCCGCAGCATTGGCCACTCTCGGCGACGTCGCCACCCAGGCCGACGGAGCCAACATGGATGCCGGCATCGTCGCGGCATTGCACGCTCATTTCGACGCGGAGCTGGCGGCCCTGGAGGTCGACGAACTCCACGTCCCCCACGTATCCGACGCCGTCGATCCCGCGGCGATCGTGCTGCTGAATCTCAGTCGCGACCAGCTCGACCGTGTCGGCGAGATCAACATGATCGAGCGAGCCCTGCGCGCCGGGTTGGCCCGTCATCCCGACACCGTCGTCATTGCGAACTGCGACGACGTCCTCGTCACCTCGGCGGCGTTCGATGCGCCGAACGTCGTGTGGGTCGCAGCGGGCGGCGGCTGGGCCGGCGACTCCGTCAGTTGCCCGCGTACCGGCGAACCCATCGTCTGGGACGGCGAGCACTGGTACAGCACCGGAAGCGATTTCAAGCGTCCGACGCCGGATTGGTGGCTCGACGACGAGAATCTCTACGGCCCCGATGGGCTCGTTCTGCCGATGACATTGGCGCTGCCGGGAAAGGCCAACCGCGGCAACGCAGCTCAGGCCGTGGCCGCAGCCGTCACTCTCGGCGCAGCACCAGCCGACGCCGTCGCTGCCGCATCGGGAGTCGACGAGGTGGCCGGGCGTTACTCCACCGTCCAGTACGGATCGCATTCCGTCCGAATGCTTCTGGCCAAGAATCCCGCCGGATGGCAGGAAGCGCTGTCGATGATCGACCCCACGTGCGACGGTCTCGTCATCGCCGTCAACGGGCAGGTTCCCGACGGTGAAGACCTGTCGTGGCTGTGGGACGTGCGTTTCGAGCACTTCGAGGACGTCGCCGTCGTCGCGGCCGGTGAACGCGCGACCGACCTGGGCGTTCGCTTGCTGTACGCCGGTTCGCAGCACACCACCATCGCAGATCCGTTGCAGGCCATCGCATCCTGCCCGCCGGGACGCGTCGAAGTGCTGGCCAACTACACCGCGTTCCGCGATCTCGGTCGCGCACTGGCACGGGAGACCAAGGATGTCTGAGTCCACCGTTCGCATCGGCCTCGTTCTGCCCGACGTCATGGGCACGTACGGCGACAACGGCAACGCCCTCGTTCTCCGCCAGCGACTGCGGATGCGAGACATCGACGCCGAGGTCGTGCACATCACGCTCAACGATCCGGTCCCGGATTCGTTGGACGTGTACACCCTTGGTGGAGCAGAGGATTCGGCTCAGCGCCTCGCGACGCGTCACCTCACCCGATACCCGGGCCTGCAGAACGCAGCTGCTCGCGGTGTGCCGGTACTCGCTATCTGCGCCGCGATCCAGGTGCTCGGGCACTGGTACGAGACCTCCGCAGGCGAACGCGTCGACGGTATCTCCCTCTTCGACGTGACCACCGCGCCCCAGGCCACCCGATCCATCGGTGAAGTCGTCACCGAACCCACGCTCGACGGTCTCACCCAGAAGCTCAGTGGATTCGAGAACCACCGCGGCGGAACGACACTCGGTCTAGACGCGGCACCACTCGCCAAGGTCACGCACGGGGTGGGTAACGGTGTCGGCGACGGACGTGAAGGCGTCGTGCAGGGTTCGGTGCTGGGCACCTACATGCACGGGCCGGTACTCGCCCGAAACCCGGAGTTGGCGGACTACCTACTCGAACGGGCGCTGGGCACTACCCTTGCTCCCCTCGACCTCCCCGAGGTCACGCAACTCCGCAGGGAGCGGCTCCGCCGCACGTGAGTGAAACTTCGTAGCCCACTACGATTTTCCACTCACGACGTGCACCGTTCACAGGGGTAAGACGAGTCGTTCCATCCCTCTCTGACCAGCACCTCGCGGACTTCGCGGTACACACCGCACGGGTCTTCGGTCACTTCGTGCCAGCCGTACATCAGCCGAGGCAGGTTCCGTAGTTCCGCGGCATTGTCGCGTCGTCGATCGCGAAAACGCCGCTGCTTGGCGGAGTGGAAAGCCTGGCCGTCCAGCCTGACGATGAGGTCGCATATTTCGTAGCGAATGTCCTCGAAGAGCTGACGGCAGTCGACGAAGACCGGTGCCTGTCGCTTCCCGGCCGGAAGTCCGTGCGCCTGTTCGACATCGAGCACGTAGCGGTGCTCCAGCGCAGAATGGACCCCGTCGCGCATGAGAGCCAACGTGTGCAGAATCGCCTTCAGGTAGCGCATCGGCCGTCGGACCTCGATCTTGCGCGTCATTGCCGCGACGTTCACGCCGCCCGATGACATCGCTGAAACCAGCGTGATCACCGCCTGCCTCGACGACGGTTCTGCGACTGTCAGATCCAGCACCGTGTCGGCAGCGCTCGTTCGCGCCGGATTCGTCTCGACGCCGATGTGGCTCATGGCTCGGGAACGGTGCACGATCACGCCGGGATGAATTTGTTCATTGCTCTCCGACGTGAAGTTCTGCTTGGCGTGTCGCATTGTCGGCGGCCTGCTGATTGCCGAGCACCCGTAGGGAACGGTGAGATGAACCGGCCCAGAACTGACCCGCCGCCACCCCCACTCCTCAGCGGCGGTGGTGTGGCTGAGCAACGCTCCCCGGCCCGCGAACAACAATGCCGCCGACAGCTGCATCTCACGAGTCAGCGGTCCGTTGGTCACCGATATGACTCCGCGAAACACCCGGAGCCACTGCCCGGTTTCCACACAGTGGTCGATGGAGTCCTTGTTGACCCCGTTCTCGTGCATTTGCTTCGTGGTGATGATTCCGTGCTGATCGTCCAGTAGTCGCTGCCAGGCACCCGCCGGTCTCGTCCTCATGTACCTCAGGATTGCCGGTTTACGGTGACCGCGTCAGAATCTATCCACAGGCTGTGGATAGAAAGGGTCGTGAGTGGAAACTCGACCCCTGCTACGAACTTCCACGCACGTGCGGCGAAGCCGCTCTCACATACGACGCCTGCCGGTGAGAGCTCGGCCGAGTGTCAGTTCGTCGGCGAATTCGAGGTCTCCGCCCATCGGCAGGCCGGAGGCGAGACGGGTGATGGCGAGACCGGGGAAATCGCGCATCATCCGCACCAAATACGTAGCCGTTGCTTCGCCCTCGGTGTTGGGGTCGGTGGCAATGATGACCTCGGTGACGTCGACGCCGTCGTCCTGAGTTCCGACGCGGGTCAACAACTCTCGGATGCGCAGCTGGTCGGGGCCCACTCCGTTGAGTGGGTCGAGCGCTCCGCCGAGTACGTGGTATCGGCCTTTGAATTCGCGCGTACGTTCCACGGCCTGAACGTCTTTGGGCTCTTCGACGACGCAGATCATGGACCTGTCGCGTCGGGAGTCGGCGCAGATTCGGCACAGTTCCTTGTCCGATACGGTCCCGCAGACGATGCAGAACTGCACGCCGTCGCGGATGCGCTGCAGCGCGCGCATGAGGCGATCGACCTCGGGTGGCTCGACGGCCAGGAGGTGAAACGCTATGCGCTGAGCGCTCTTCGGACCGACTCCGGGGAACTTTCCCAGCTCGTCGATCAGATCCTGTACGGGACCTTCGTACACTCGTCTCGCCTAGAAGCCGGGTAGTCCGAGGGAGCCGCCGCCGAGACCGCCTGCGAGGGGGCCGAGCTTCTCGCTCGCTACGTTCTGCGCTGCCTTGGACGCGTCGGCGATGGCACCGATCACCAGGTCCTGCAGTGTCTCGACGTCGTCGGGATCGACGATCTTGGGGTCGATGGTCAGTCCGACCACTTCGCCCGTTCCCTTGACGGTCGCCACGACGAGTCCGCCGCCGGCCTGACCGGTGACCTCGGTTTCGGCGATCTCCGCCTGTGCCGCCATCAGTTGCTGCTGCATCTGCTGAGCCTGCTGCAGAATCGAGGCCATGTCGGGCTGTTCACCGGGTTGCACTATGCCGTCCTCTCGCGTGGGTCGAAGCGAGCTCCAGCGTAGTCGCACGGTGTCGGACGACGTTCGGCCGCACGATCGGGTTCGACACTCGGCTGACGTTCCGTCAGTTCTGAGCCCACGTAGCCTGAGGGCATGAACGCGTCGGCGAGCTCGACCTCTCGCAAGCGTCGAGTGACTCCCGAAACCATGGCCGAGGCGGGCATCGCGCTGACGCTGCCCAAGGTGACGGTGAAGTCGGTCGCCGACGCGCTGGGCGTGTCGATAGTCGCGATCTACAACAACATCGACGGTCCGGCCGCGCTCAAGGCCCTGGTCGCCGAGGAGATCCTGCGACGGTGGTCGCCGCCGCTCCCCGGAGACGACGAGTCGATGCACGACGCGTTGCTGGGACTCTCGTCCGCACTGCGGGTGCTCGTACTCGAGAACCCGGGCATCGCCGAGTACCTGATCGGACTGACTCCCAGTTCCGTCGACGCGCTGCGCATGGCCGACACCGTGCAGACCCGATATCGAGTGCGCTACGAACTGACTTCCAAGCAGGCGACGTGGGCCGTCATCACCGTCAGCGAACATGCACTGGCGTTGGCGCAGATGGTGTACAACGCCGATCGCCGCGACCGTGAGTACGACGACGCGATCGCGGCGCGCACCGACCTCGACACCCTTCCGGGGGCCTACGACACGATCGACCGTGGACCCGACGGGATGTTTCTGTGGTCGATGCGCACCGTGGTGGTCGGCACGTTGGCGTTGATCGAAGAGCCGGATTTCGAGCGGGTCTAGATCAACTCGCGGCGCAGGTTGTCGAGGGTCGCGGCCTGGATCTTCCTCAATCCGAGGGGCGCGAACGTCTTCTCGAAGAATCCGCCGATTCCTCCGGCACCCGTCCACTCGGTCGTCGTGGTGACGACGGTGCCGTTGCCTTCGGGGGTGACGGTCCAGGTGGTGACCATGGAGGAGTTGGCGTCGAGTTCGGTGATGGTCGAGCCGGAGACCGTGACGGAGGCGCTCACGTTGCGCACTCGCTTCTCGGTGGCCTGCAGGGTCCATTCGGCCACGGTGCCGTCGCCTTGTCCGCCCTGCACCACCCGGTAGTCGCGATACTGCTCAGGAAGGATGCGGGGCCGCACGGTTTCGTAGTCGGCGAGCGCGGCGAGCACCTGATCGGGTGTGGTGGCGATGGTGGCGGAACTGGATGCGCTGACCTGAGCCACGAGAACGTTCTCCTTCGAGTCGATTGGGGTTGCAATCTCCATCCTGCCTCGCGTCGCTCCCGATGTCGGCACTGCCGCCGAGGGTGTGTGAGGTGGTTCACATACGTTCAGTTGTCATCGAAAAACACATGCATGATGCAACCATTTGTCCGAATAGTTCTGTTCGAGCCGTCCGATTCGACAACAGTTGCGTGAAGTTTCGCCGGACCGTCGGCAGCTTCGGTGGATACCGAGCAGTACGAGATATAGCGTCTACTCGTGGCTTCAGTGAATGCTCTTCTCGGACGACGGCCAGAACCGAGGGAGAGCGGTTACGCAGCGCATCGGTCGGGTGTCGAGAAGTTGCTTCGCAGCTATCGCGCAATACCGACCGACGCGACGGTGCGTCTGGCTAAGAAGACGTCCAACCTGTTTCGGGCCAGGACGACCTCGAAGACGCCGGGACTCGACGTCTCGGGATTGAGCAAGGTCGTCACCGTCGATGCCGCGGCTCGCACCGCCGACGTGGCGGGGATGTGCACGTACGAGGATCTGGTCGACGCGACGCTGCCCTACGGCCTCGCCCCTCTCGTCGTTCCGCAGCTCAAGACGATCACCCTCGGCGGCGCGGTCACCGGACTCGGCATCGAGTCGACGTCGTTCCGCAGCGGGCTTCCGCACGAGTCGGTACTCGAGATCGACGTCCTCACCGGTAGCGGTGAGATCCTCACGGCAACACCCGAGGGCGAACACGCGGACCTGTACTGGGGCTTTCCCAACTCGTACGGCACTCTCGGCTACTCGACGCGGCTGAAGATCGAACTCGAGCCGGTACTTCCGTTCGTTGCTCTGCGCCACTTGCGATTCCACGATCTGGACACGCTTCAAACGACGATGGACACCATCGTCGCTCGGCGTGAGTACGACGGCATCGAAGTTCAGTACCTGGACGGCGTCGTCTTCAGCGCCGACGAAAGCTACCTCACTCTCGGGGTTCAGACCGACGAGCCCGGACCCGTCAGCGACTACACCGGTGCCGACATCTTCTACCGCTCGATCCAGCATTCGTCGGACACTCCGAAGACCGATCGGCTCACCATCCACGATTACCTGTGGCGCTGGGACACCGACTGGTTCTGGTGCTCGCGTGCGTTCGGAACCCAGAACCCCCGGATCCGACGCTTCTGGCCGCGCAAGTACCGCCGCAGCAGCTTCTACTGGAAGTTGATCGGCCTCGATCGCAAGTACGAAATCGCCGATCGACTCGAGAAGCGCAAGGGAAATCCGCCGCGCGAACGCGTCGTACAGGACGTCGAGGTTCCCATCGAACACACCGCCGGCTTCGTACGCTGGTTTCTCGACGAGATTCCGATCGAGCCGTTGTGGTTGTGCCCCTTGCGTCTTCGCGAACCGGCCGCCCCCGGAGCCGATCCGTCCAGGCCGTGGCCGCTGTACCCGCTCGAGCCCAAGCGCACCTACGTCAACATCGGCTTCTGGTCGTCGGTGCCGATCGTGCCCGGTCGACCCGAGGGTGCCGCGAACCGCGCCATCGAGAAGAAGGTCACCGAGTTCGAGGGGCATAAATCGCTGTACTCGGACGCTTACTACACCGAGGATGAATTCGCCGTTCTCTACGGCGGCGAGAAATACAGAGAACTGAAGAAGAAATACGATCCCGAATCCCGATTGCTGGATTTGTACTCGAAGGCGGTGCAGCGCAAATGACGACGTTCAAGGACTCCGGCAATCGCACGGTGAACGGGCCACAGAAACTCAAGATCTCCGAGATCCTCGAGCTGATCTCCGACGGCAACATTCCCCTGCGTTTCACCGCGTACGACGGCAGCGTGGCCGGCCCCGAGGATGCCAAGATCGGCCTCAACCTCAAGAGCCCACGCGGAACCACCTATCTCGCAACAGCTCCCGGCGATCTCGGCATGGCCCGCGCCTATGTCTCCGGCGACCTGGAGGCCACCGGTGTTCATCCCGGTGATCCCTACGAACTGCTCGCGCTGATGGGCGACGAGCTCCATTTCCGCCGCCCGTCGGCCATGACCTTGACCTCGATCGCTCGGTCGCTCGGCTGGGACGTGCTGCGTCCCATCGCTCCTCCGCCCCAGGAGGCGATTCCGCGGTGGCGTCGCATCGCCGAAGGTCTGCGGCATTCCAAGACACGCGATGCCGAAGCGATCCACCACCACTACGACGTGTCCAACAGGTTCTACGAGATGGTCCTCGGTCCCTCGATGACGTACACCTGTGCGGCATTCGAGAACGTCGAGCAGTCTCTGGAGGCCGCGCAGGAGAACAAGTATCGGTTGGTGTTCGACAAATTGGGTCTGCAGCCCGGTGATCGCCTGCTCGACATCGGGTGCGGCTGGGGTTCGATGGTGCGCTACGCAGCGCGACGCGGAGTTCAGGTCATCGGTGTGACTCTCTCGCAGGAGCAGGCCTCGTGGGCGCAGAAGGCCATCGAGGACGAGGGTCTGTCGGATCTCGCCGAGGTTCGCTTCTCCGATTACCGCGACGTGCCCGAGACGAATTTCGACGCGATCTCGTCGATCGGGCTGACCGAGCACATCGGAGTCGGCAACTACCCGGCGTACTTCACGTTCATCCAGTCCAAGCTGCGTGACGGTGGTCGACTGCTGAACCACTCGATCACCCGGCCCGACAACCGCGCGCACGCCAAGGCAGGCAGCTTCATCGACCGGTACGTCTTTCCCGACGGGGAGCTGACCGGATCGGGTCGCATCATCACCGAGATCCAGGACGTCGGCCTCGAGGTCCGGCACGAGGAGAACCTGCGCGAGCACTACGCGCTGACCCTCGCCGGGTGGTGTCAGAACCTGGTGGACAACTGGGATGCGTGCGTCGCCGAGGCCGGCGAGGGAACAGCCCGTGTCTGGGGCCTGTACATGGCCGGGTCCCGTCTGGGATTCGAGCGCAATGTCGTTCAGCTGCACCAGGTTCTGGCGGTCAAGCTGGGACCGAAAGGTCAGGCCGACGTACCTCTGCGTCCGTGGTGGAACGGCTGAGCCTTGTGAGTGGAACTTCGTGACGGGTTCACGTGGTCGTCGCAACGAGCAGTCGTTTGTTGTACTCCTCGAGTGGAGTATCCCATCCCAGGGTTTTTCTGGGGCGGTTG